>CAKUUC010000005.1 GCA_934692625.1 uncultured Candidatus Melainabacteria bacterium | reverse complement strand
CTTGCTTTATGGTATGGTATGGTATGGTATGGTATGGTATGGTATGGTATGGTATGGGGGTAGCAATTTCTGTTTTGTGAAATCTTTTATATAAGAGTAAGGGAAATCGATTTCAAAATGTTATTATTAAAAGTTATGGGGATTTAAAAATGGGAATTACTTTATCTTTACTAAAAACAGTTACTAAACGTTCATCAAACATTGTTAAGCAATTTGTAAAGGATATTGAAAAAGGAAATGTTAAAGTTGGTGAGGTTTGGCATGCTAAGTCCGGAAGCAAAAATGTTTCATTACGAATAAAACAAGGTGCTGAAGGAGCTCTGCTTTTAGATAAGCATGTAGCATCAAAATATTTATCACAACAAACAAGATTTCAATTTCACCCACAAACCGGAAAATTGATGAATACATGGAGAAAAGAACAATCTGCAAATGGTTATATACGACAAATGGGAGATACTCATAGTGGTATCGAATATGGAGTATTTGAAACTCCTTTCAAAAGTTTTATGTTTAACGGAGATTTCAAAAATCCTAAAAATGTTCGCAATATGATGACAGGTGAAAAGGTTTCTTCTGACGTTATTCGCAATGGATTAGACGCTATTCGTTCAAAAACCCGTAGTTTGAATATTCATCTCGATTCCGAGTTCATTTAAAATAGATAAAATATAATCGTATTAAGTTGTTTCGACTAGGTATTGGTAAAATATGCTAATACCTAGTTTTACTTATCTATTTCATTTGGTAAAAATTTTTTGAACAAAAAATGAACTTTTTTTATTTCAAATCGTTATATACATGTAAGCAATAGGAAAAGTTAGGAGGTGCCTTATGAAAAAGATATTTGCAACTATTTTATGTTTAGCGGTTACAACACCATGTTTTGCTGCCGGTCACCATTCACCTTATGACAGAAGATATGACAACGGTTTTCATGGGCAACGACCTCCTCGCATGGAAAAACGCTGCAACAACAACTACTATTATGTTGAACGCAGAAGTTCTAAAACAACAAAAACTTTAGCAACTGTTGCCGGTGTTGCTGGCATTGCCGCAATAATTTCAGCAATCGTTGACTAATCCTAAAATAAATATCCTTACATTCTTCTACAAATGGTAAATTCCACCGAAAGTAATCGATTATCTTTTCGATTACTTTTTATTTTTTTAAATTATATTTGCAAAACTCAAGAAGTAATCTTCAATTACGTTCATCAACATTGGTAATATCCAAATCAAAATAGCCGCTCCGATTACCGGTTTAAACAAGAAGCTTAAGGTAAATACGTTTACTTGTGGTGCAGTTCTTGAAATTACACCCAAAATAATATCTTGGGCAAGTGTTGCCAATAAAACCGGTGCTGCGATTTGCAAGCCTATATACAACGTGTTAGATGACAATTTTATCAACAAATCCATTTTAGCAATTTGGGCAATCGGCAAAATAGAAGAATATAACGGAAAAATTTCAAAACTTCTCACTAACGCTTTGAATAGCCAATAAATTCCACCAACGTGTATAAATAAAATTATTCCCATAAGTGAGAAAATTTTTGTTAATAGAGAAACTTGTGCTGATGTTGTTGGGTCAAGAGCCGTGGCTGCTTGAAGTCCCATTTGCATGTTAATCATTTCTGCGCCGGAATCAACCGCAATAGTGATGAGTTGAGCCATATATCCGATAATTGAACCTGTTACAACGTTTAACAAAAGTGACAATGCGAAAGAGTCGCAGTGAGTCATGACTTTTTCCGGTGATAAAAACGGTACGATAAATATTGTGACAAGTAGTGCAAGTGGAATTTTTACCAATGCCGGAATATCTTTTCTATTAAAAATTGGACAAAATCTGAAAAAACCGATTAATCTTGCAAAAACCAACGCACCTGCCATAAGGTAGGTGTTTATTGCCGGAAACATTTGTGCTATTGCATTATAAAGATTGTCCATTTCTTATTTTATCTTCCTAAAATTCTCTTTGTTTCAACCAAGTCAGGTTTAGGCATTGCGTTTTTTGGAGCCGGTAAATATTTTTGTCTTTGAGCATTGTCTAAATATGGAACTTTTCCAGGATTTTTCATAATTTCATTGATATTATCAACATTTTTAAATCGGTCTTTCATTTCTGATGAAAACGGAGTTGTGTATTTGTGATAATTTGAATCAAGTGCAAAGCTTTCACTTTGTGGGATTGTGTTAAATGCCAAAACCATTCCTTCTTGAAACAAGCCTGTTAATAGTTTTACAAATCCGATACCGCCAATGATTATGACCAAAAATACTCCCAAAATTTTTGGAGCAGCGGCAATTGTTTGTTCTTGAACCTGTGTCACGGCTTGCAATATACCAACAACCAGCCCGATACCTGCTGCAACAAGTACGCACGGCATTGATATTGATAACATTATTAAAAATCCTTTAGCAAGATATTCGAGTAATAATTCCATAATTTGTCCTTATATTTTTAGTTATAACTTGACACCAAACCTTGTACGATTAGCGTCCAACCGTCAACTGCGATAAATATTAACAGTTTGAACGGCATTGAAATGATTGTTGGTGATAACATCATCATACCCAGTGCCAACAAAATATTTGCAACTACCAAGTCCAAAACGATAAATGGTACAAATATGATGAAGCTTATTTCAAATGATGTTTTTAATTCACTGATAATGTATGCCGGTGCAACTTGCCAAATTGTCAATTCATCAGGCGATTTAGGCTTTGCTTTTTGCGAAAGTTCTACGAAAAATACCAAATCTTTTTCTCTGGTTTGTTTTAGCATAAATTCTTTTAAAGGTTTTGAACCCTCTTGAATTGCTGCAACCATATCGTGATTTTGCTTATATGGAATTGAGCCCATATCGTACATCTTTTGGAAAGTCGGTCCCATTGTATAAAAAGTCAAAATCATTGATAATCCGATAATAACCATTGCCGGTGGTACCGATTGAGTCCCCATTGCGGTTTTGAGCATTGCAAAAACAATTACATATCTCAAAAAACTTGTCATACAACAAAATAGAAATGGCAGTAGTGAAAACATTGCCATAACGATTAGCATTTGTAGTACCGGATTTAGGTTTTGTAATTGATCCATATTAATTATGTCCTTATAGTTCGTTTATTTTTTTTGCCATATCTCGTAGTGCGGAACCGCTTGTTTTTCTTGTGGTTTGCTGTGCTACTGGAATTTTTTGACTGGCTATTCTTTGTTGTTGAATTTGTGCAACCTTTTGCGGTTGAACATTTTGTTTTTGAGTTGGTTGCGGAGTGAGATTTACTTCGCCAGCTCTGTAATCAAGACTTTTTCTCAAGTTTGAAATTCCAACTCCTCTATCCATTTTTCTTGTGATAGGTTCAAGATGAACGTGCGGTTTTGATTTTTGTTGAGGAACCTGTCTTGTCGGTTGTTGCTGTTTGACAAAATCCATCACATCATTGAAGTTTTGTATTGTATTATCTTGAGAATATTGTTGTTGCGGGAATGGTTGAGGTTGATTATCATTCAATTTTGAAATTAAAGATGTTCTATCGACGTCAGAAGCGATTAAAAATTTCTCGTTTCCTGCTCTTACAACGTGGAGAGTTTTGCGTGGATTGAGGTTTAATGTGTCTTCAATTTCAATGTAGTTTGTGCGTTTTTTACCAAGTTCACCATTCATTATTTTTTTATAAACAAATACGGCAAAACAGATTAGACCTATCATTGCCATTGTATATACTGTGAAATTTACTACATATCCGCCCATTATTTTGTTGTTCTCCCCGTTTAATAAAAATTATTCTAATTGTTATTAAATGTTTTCGTCTTCAAGCTCAAAATCGCTGTAATCGAACTCTTCGTCCTCGTTTTCGCCTTCTTCTTCGCCTTCATCGCCAGATGAAACTTCTTCTTCATCTGAGTTGTCGTAGTTATCTTCCGAATTTTCATTTTCCTCTTCGTCATCATAATCTACGTGTAATGTTTCCTCTTCATCATCGTTATTCTTTGCGACTTGAGCCGGTTTTGATTTTTGCGTATCAGGAGTAAGAACTTGATTTATTTTTACTCCATATCTGTCGTTTACTATTACAAGACTTCCGCTTGCGATAGGTTTGCCTTCTACTTTTAGAGTAACGTTGTTGTCGTAAAGTGATGTTAAATCTACGACAAGTCCGTTTTCAATGCTTTTCAATTCGCCAAGAGTAACTTTTACCGAATCAAATTCAGCATTCATTTCTACTTCTATGCTATCCCATATATTAGGAGCGTTTGTTCCCATTGTTTCTCCTCCGTCATCTTCTGCGGGTATTAATATATCCATATTCGGATTGATTTTTACAGGGAAGGTTTCCCCGTAAACTGACAGTTGTAAGCTTTCTATATTACTGTTTTCAAAAACGACTACGTCTTCTGTTTCAAGGTTTTTTACATCGTGAAGTTTGAATTTTGTTTTTCCGACATAAACCTTTGCAAAAGTTTCGGCATTCGGGAAGTCATCTTCTGAAAACGTATTTTCGTGAGAGTCTACCGATTCCGGATTCAATAATGCTGCCGGTAAAGAAATTACAACTTTTCCGGTTTTGTTATTGTAATCGTCTTTTTCTTTTATTATAAACGTTAGGTGAATTACGTCAAAATTATTACGTTTTAATTCATTTTGAGGCGGATTTTGTAACATTCCTTTCAAATGTTCAAAAAGATAATCATTAAATGAAGTTATAATTTTTGCCTCAAGTTCTGAAATTTTGTTTATATTAAAACTTGTTTTTGATTGTCCGAGAATTTTTGTAAGTATTAAATCAATTGTTTTTGCGGTCAATCTAAAATACATATCGTATTCTTTGTCTATTTTGATTTTTGTTACAAAGCAGGCTTCATCGTCTGTCAGACAGTTGATATTTTTGCTGAGTCCGATGAATTCCATTCTGAAATTAGGGTCAAAAAATTCATCGCAAGATTTTTGAACAACTTCGGGAAAGTTGTTTTGATACCAATCATACTCTTTGCATAATTGGTCAGTAGATATTGAATTTTTTAATTCATTACTCATTATTCAAGCTATCCCTTTTGTGTTCCCTAAGTCTGTGGGTAAAATTTCCCACTTCTACAATATTACATATTTTTAGTTTTTACATCAATCTTTTAATGGATTTTTTAATAAAGTCAAGGGGTGAAATTTATTTCAATCTGTCGGTTAAATATCAAGTCCGGTAAACATTTCAAGAGATGTTACAGTCTTTAATGCAGGGTATTTTTCTATATCATTATTTTTGACAAACTCAATCGCTTCATTGCGAGCAATTTCTAAAATTTTTGCATCACGTACAATGTCAGAAATTATCAAGTCAGGCAAACCAGATTGGCGTGTTCCTAAAAATTCTCCGGGGCCTCTAAGTTGTAAATCTTTTTCTGCAATGACAAAACCGTCATTGGTTTCGGTCATTATGCTCAATCGTTCACGAGTTTCTTGACTTCGTGATGAAGTTATCAAAATGCAATAAGATTGGAGCGAATTACGTCCGACACGTCCACGCAATTGGTGAAGTTGAGATAATCCAAATCTTTCTGCATTTTCAATTACCATAACGGTTGCGTTTGGAACATCAACCCCAACTTCAACAACGGTTGTTGATACCAAAATGTCATATTTACCTTCTTTAAATTCCTTCATTACGGTTTCTTTTTCATCATTTTTCAATTTCCCATGAAGCAGTCCGATTTTATATTCCGGAAAAACTTCATTTTGCAACTTTTCAGCTTCAATTGTTGCGGCTTTGGCTGAGAGAGTTTCGCTTTCGTCAATCAGTGGATACACAATGTAGGCTTGACGTCCTGCATCAACTTCTTCTTTTATGAGTTTCCAAACCTGTTGGTGTGAACCTGTAAGCATTGTTTTGATAGGTTTTCTACCTTTTGGTAATTCGTTAATTACGGTCAAATCCAAATCCCCGTGAACAGTTAGTGCAAGTGTTCTTGGTATTGGAGTTGCAGTCATTGTTAGAATTTGCGGGTTTTGCGATTTCTTTTTAAGAACATTACGTTGTTTTACCCCAAAACGGTGCTGCTCATCAACAACGATAGCGCCAAGATTTTTAAATTCTACGTTTTCTTGAATTAGAGCATGAGTTCCGACGGCAATATGAGTTTGACCGTTTTTGAGGTCTGTTTCAAATTTTTGGCGTAATTTTTTGCCGTGACTTCCTAAAAATAATCCGACACTCAAGCCCATTGGAGTAAGCCATTCAATAAGGTTGTTGTAATGTTGCTGAGCGAGAATTTCGGTCGGTGCCATAAGAGCCCCTTGGTATCCGTTTTCTATTGCTGCAAGTAGCATAATCGTTGCGACAACGGTTTTTCCGCTACCTACATCACCTTGCAAAAGTCTTTGCATAGGAGCATCAGAATTCATATCGTTTAAAATTTCGTTTACTGCTTGTTTTTGCCCAGAGGTAAGTTCAAACGGTAAGTTTTTTATGAATTGCTGAACAAGTCCGTCTTTGTGAACTTTTAGTGCGTAAGACGGTGTATTCTTTGCTGTAGCCTCTCGCAATCTGATTAGTTTTAGTTGAATTAGGAATAGTTCTTCAAAAATAAGCGAGAATCTGGCATGCTCGAGCATATCGTTTGATTCGGGGAAGTGGATTTGTTTTACTGCAACTTTTTTGTCCAGAATTCCTAATCTTTGGCGAATTTCGTCAGGAATTACATTAACAATTTCGTCTTTGTATAGTTCGATTGCGTTGTAGATTGCTTTGCGGAGTGTTTTTATGTTCAATCCTTCGCAAACCGTATAAATCGGGACAATTCTGGCAAGGTTCAAATTAGAATCAGGATTTTCTAAGAATTCTCCGTTCATAATCGAATATGTCGGCTTGTCCATTGTTAGTCGGTTGTCGTAAGAATTTCTTTTCACCATACCTGAAACCATAATTGCTGCATTGACGGGGAATTGCGCTTTTGTTCGTTCAAGCAAGTATTTGTTTGCACCGTTTTGGAAAAAACTTAGTTCAAATCTTCCGCTTTCGTCACCGATTACAACTTTTATGACGGCAAGATTTTTTTTTGTGTTGAATGCCGAAACTGATTTTACGTAGCCAAAAACCGTTGTAGATTGACCTTCTTCGAGGTTTTTAATTAGAGTTCTAGAAGAGTAATCAACGTGTTTTTTAGGAAAATACATCATCAAATCTTGAGCGGTGAATATGTTTAGTTTGTTCAGTTTGTAGGCAACTTTTGGACCTACACCTTTTATGTACATTACATCAACTTCTGACGGGTGTTTTGAGCGTTGTAGTTGTCGGTTTTCTTCTTGTTTTTTTTCTTCTTTTTCTTGTTGAATGTCAGTTTTTATGACTTTTATAAGTTGGTCGATTGCTTTTTTCCTGTCAGGCATAGATAGACAAGGATACTGTTCAAAGGCTTCAATAACAACTGCCCAACGGGGATTTTTTTTCGATTTTTTGTAGTTATTTTTTGCTTCTTGTTTGATAAAACTTGAAAATTTTTGTCTTTTGCCGTGAATATCTATATAGCGGTATTTCGCCTCTATTTCTATTGCAGCCTTAATTTTGTCAAGATTATCAACCATTCCCCGTGTCCATAAATATTATTATTATTTAAAACAAACTTTGTTGATTAGTTTTTGTTTGTGTTCTATACCCCAAATGTCGATAAGCGGCAGGTGAAACTTTACGACCTCGTGGAGTTCTTTGGAGCAAGCCTGCCTGCAAAAGATAAGGTTCACAAACATCTTCCAATGTTCTTGTGTCTTCTCCAATTGCTGCGGCAATTGTTTCAATACCGACAGGTCCACCGTCATATTTTTCGATAATAAGTTTCAAAAGACTTCTGTCTGTTGTATCAAGTCCGAATTCATCAATTTTTAATATATCTAACGATTCATCAGCAATTTTTTTGTTAATTTGGCCGTTACTTTTGACAAGAGCATAATCACCCACACGCTTAATCAGTCTGTTTGCAATACGTGGGGTGCCACGGGAACGTCTTGCTATTGCGTGTGCGCCTTCTTCATCAATATCAATATTTAAAATTCCCGCCGTACGGTTAATAACTTGTGATAGTTCGTCTTCTGTGTAAAATTCCAGTCTGTGGATTATTCCAAACCTATCTCTTAATGGTCCTGAGAGTTCTCCGGCTTTTGTGGTTGCTCCGATTAGCGTAAATTTTGGAAGCGGAACTCGTAAAGTTTTGACGGTTTGACTTTTTCCGGTAGTCATATCAAGATAAAAATCTTCCATTGCAGAATACAAAATTTCTTCCGCAACTTTATTTAATCTGTGTATTTCATCAATAAAAAGAATTTCGTTTGCCTTCAACGACATCAAAATTCCGATGATATCACGAGGTCGTTCAAGTGCCGGTGCTGAAGTTATTTTGAAATCAACATTCATTTCTTGAGCGATAACACCTGCAAGTGTTGTTTTCCCCAACCCTGGTGGACCGTAAAATAACAAGTGGTCAAGCGGAGATTGACGTTTCTTTGCTGCCTGAATTGTGATTTTTAAAGTTTCTTTCAATCCTGATTGTCCGATATATGTGTCAAAAGTTTTCGGTCTTATACTCAATTCAAACTTTTTGTCATTGTCAATTGTTTCAGGTTTGATTATTGGGT
This sequence comes from uncultured Candidatus Melainabacteria bacterium, assembly GCA_934692625.1. GTDB lineage: Bacteria > Cyanobacteriota > Vampirovibrionia > Gastranaerophilales > Gastranaerophilaceae > Zag111. The sequence goes on along the minus strand of CAKUUC010000005.1, from coordinate 119,846 downwards.
TTTTGTGCTTTTGCTCAAACTCTTCTTTACTTTTTTTGAAATCGTTGTCGTCAGCTATAATACTCATATCTTACAGTTCCTTATTTAGTATAATAGCATAAATATCCTCTTTTTGAACTAGATTAAAAAGATTGAAATATGGTACAATTAAAGTATGGAATGTCCAAAATGCGGAGCAGAAATTGATAAAGGTGCATTAGTTTGCCCGAATTGTAAGAAGGTTTTAAAAATAATTTGTCCTGTTTGCAAGACGGTTAATACCAAAAATGTTTGCAGAAAATGTGGCGAAGTTTTGGTTACAAAATGTGCAAAGTGCGGAAAAATTAATCTTCTGAAAAACGAAAAGTGCGTAAAATGCGGGTATTCTAATGAGATAAGTGCAGTGTTGGGAGAATCAAACACTGATAGCTTTGCTGTGGTGAGGATTGATTTTCCAAATAGTAATGTCGTAAAAGCAAAACTCGGCTCAAATCAATTGTATCGAAAATTTATGACAAATATTGATGCAATGATTAGTTCTTATGTGCAAACCTTGAGTGTGCGTCGCCAAATCGTTAAAGGTGATACTTATGTAATTCGATTTAACCGTGATTATACATTTTCTTCTTCTGCTAATTCTGCAATTCAAGCGACAATCGAACTTATCAACATGCTTACAAAAGTGAATATCAAATTGCTAAAGAAAAAAGGTGTCGCTTTAAAGTGTAATTTTTCAATAATGAAACGTGATGCTGATGGAAATCCTTACGATCTTGATGTCGGATTCAGCGCTAATTTAATGACTAATAGTGATTCTATTGATATGAAGGCGATGGAAGCTTTTCAGGTTATTACCGACGAAGATTTTTATGATGTTTACAGTTCTCATTACAAGTTAGAAACATTAAATGCGACAGTCAAAGACGGGTTTGTTAAACGTTATTTTGAAATAAATGTAAGAGAATTTGTAAACGTTGGTGAACTTTTGAAAAATGAGGCTCATAAAGAACAAGAACTTGAAGAACCTGAAGTTCCTATGTTTGTCCAATCCGCTCTTGTTGACCAAGAAAAATTAACTCAAGATGTTCTGGCGGAAGAAAATGCAACAAATGAAGATTCTGTATATGACCTTGATGTTATTGATTTTGAGGAAATAAATTGTGCATTTGTAAAAGTTCCCGGCATGAATGTTTTTGATGCTGTAGTTAACACGTTGCAGGAAGTACCAAAAGGAATTTTGGCTTTAAAAGCTTCTGCAATGTATCAACCTTATACTTTGAAATTACTTTCAACTGTTGATGAAATGGGACTTTATGAAAATATAATTCCTGTTACTTGTCACGATGATATGAAATTTACTCCGTATTCTTTTTTCCGTGACTTGATTTCGGCAGTTTTTGAATATACTGTTTCGCAAAAATTGTTTGCTACAAATGATTTTTCAATGTTTGGTAATATTGATAATGAAGGCTTGGTTGAAGATTTAATAAAACTTACTCAACGACCTATGCAAAATATGGGCGAAACCCGCGAAAAATATTGCAATGTTTTTGTTGCGATGCTTCAAGCCATTCCGAATTCTTTGATTTATATTGAAAATTTTGAAAAAATTGATGAAAGTTCGCTTTATGTAATGGAACAATTATTTGACTATTTAGATGAGTTAAATATCAGTTATTTGATTTCTTATGACAGAGATTATTCATTACATAAAAAATTCCATTTCTTATTATCAAGAAGTTACTATACAGAAGTTACGCTGACGGCAACTCCGTTCCAGACGATTGTAAATGCGGATTATGATTTTTACAAAAATATTTTGACCGATTTTTATTTCCAACGAATTGCAAAATACGCTTGCGGAAGTACTTTGTTTTTAGATTTTGCAATTCAATATTTGCTGGAATCCGGAGTTTATGAATATGCTGAAAATACAATAGAAATGGTTAATCCAAAGACAATCATTATTCCTTCAGGTTTGGAAAAACTTATAAAACGACGTTTGAATTTACTTAAAGATAATTCAGAAAGTATCAGATTTTTGGCAACACTTGTTTTGTTAGGAACACGAGTTGATGAAAAAACAATAAATTCGTTAGGTTACAAAGATTGGCAAAAGATTGGTGAAGAATTGGCACAAATGGGGTATTTATACTCTTATAACAACTGTGTATATTTCCCAAATTATAACATCTTACGTAAGGCATTATTAGAGGTTCTTGATAAAGATGAGTTAGTCGCTATTGCAAATGAGTTGTTTGAAAAAGTATTCACAGAGGAAATGCCAGCACCTGTAAAAACTTTCTTCTATGACATTATTGGTGATAATGAAAAAGTTATATTTGAGTGGGAAAGTCTTACAAATATAAGCTTGGCAATGGGGGATTTTTCATCTTACTTGAACTGTTCAAACGAAATTATGAAATGTTTGGAAAAATATTCTGATACTTGGTCGCAAGAAGAGTTGGATAAATATAAAATTTCTTTGTACGAAAATGTTGCAGATAATATGTACGAATATAATCCGCAAGAAAATATTAAAATTGTGACAAAATCGTTAGAGTATTTGAAAAATAGCGGAGAAATAGACAAATACGTTGCTCTCGGTTCAAAAATGATACAGGGCGCAATGCAAGAAGGTGCATATCTTTATGCAATGGATTTGACACATAATGTTTTATCTTCTCTTGAAAATTCTTCAATAGATCCGTCATCTCCTGATTTTGATTTGAACTTTTTAATAATGTCAATTTTGTATGTCAAAATTTTGTTCCATATTGGGGCGTTTGGAGATTGCTTAGATATTGGTTATAACGTTTTGAATGTTCTAAATGCAGAAAATTTACAAAAAATTGAGTATACAATTATTGCAAAAGACGAATTAGAATTTTTGATTTCAGAATGTGTCGGATATATTGCATTAGTTGATGTTTTGACACTCAATGAAGATGTGAAAGAATTTTTGCAAATTTCTAGAAAGCTTATGCCGTTTATTCCTAAGGAATATGCTATTTTTGAACAATTGCAAAACTTGATAAAAGGTAGAGAAGTTAAGATAAATCCTGCAATGATGGGTGAAAAAGATTTATTCTCATCGTTACTTTATCATATTATTAATTCTTTTGAAACGTTCAAAGATAATCCTGAGAATTTTGCAAGGGAAATGTATAAGGCAAAACTTGTTGCACGTTCGGCAATGCTTTATTCTGTCGAATTGTTTGCAGATTTGATGATAGGTTATGCTTATGTTCAATTGGGTTCGTTTGAAAAAGCATCTTCAATGTTGTTTAAGATTATTAAAACCGCAAAAGAAAAAGGTCTAAATTCTGTACTTCATTTGGTTTGGTATGTTTTGAGCGTTCTGTATATTTCAGAAGGTAAATATGAACTTGCTTATGGCGTTTTGAATAATTCAATTATCCAAATGGAAAAAACTGGTGTGATGAGTGAATATTTGATTATGCTTGACAAAGTTAATATGTACAAAGTTATGATGTGTCTGAATTCTAAAGAACAAGCGCAAATCTGTATGAATCAGGCTGTGTCTATTGTTCAAAAATATGGATTAAATTTTAATTTGAATATTGACATTAATAAAATTATGTTGGAAAATCCGATAGGTGGCGCACCTCAAAAAGTTGAAACAAATGTTCAAAAAAATGTCGCACCAGAACCTGAACAAAATTCGACTAAAAGGGTTGCTAAGCCTAAGTTTGAATCCGATGGAGAAGTTGTGGATCCGTCACAATTTTTCTCATAATTTTAAAATAAAATGTTCAGAAAGAGAGGGAAAATGAAAATCTTATTTGCGTCTGCGGAGGTTGCTCCTTTTTCAAAAGCCGGCGGGCTTGCTGATGTTATTGGTAGTTTGCCTAAAGAATTAGAAAAAAGTGCAGAAATTGCAATTTTTACACCTTTGCACGGTTGTATAGATAAGGAAAAATATGGAATAAAAGAACTTGAAAACTCTGAAATGTGGTTGACTTTTGGTTCTCAACCTCACAAGTTTAATTTGTATATGACAAAATTGCCTGATACAAATATAAACGTATTTTTCATAAAAAATGATTGGTATTTTTCTTGTTTTAAAGAGGTTTATCCGAAATATCTTGATCCTCAATATGAACACGAAAGATATATTTCCTTCTCACTTGCAGTTATGGAATACGCAAAGGCATTGAATTTCCGTGCCGATGTAATTCACGCAAACGATTGGCACACTGCAATGATTCCGATGTATTTGCATTCAAATTATAAATTTGATGAGTTTTGGGCAAATACAAAATGTGTTTTTGAAATTCATAACTTGGCATATCAAGGAATTTGGCATTCAAATGTTTTAGATTTTGCGAATATGCGTAAAGATATCGTTTATAATCAATGGGGTTGCGAACACTATGGAATGGTAAACTGGATGAAAGGTGCTATCCAATATTCAGATAGAGTTGTTGCTGTTTCTCCGACTTATGCTCGCGAAATTTTGGGTTCTGAGTATGGCGAAAATATGGATTATACTTTGCGCGGTGCTCAATATAAGTTGCGTGGAATTCTGAACGGTATTGATTACAAAGTTTTCAATCCCAAGACCGACAAATCATTGAAAGCAAATTATGATGTTAAATCTTTGAAGAAAAAAGAAGAAAACAAAAAAGCAATTTGCGAATATTTCGGTTTGAAATATAATCCGGAAAGACCATTGATAGCGTTTATTTCAAGACTTGTTAATCAAAAAGGTATTGATTTAATTCGTGATATGCAATATGAATTGCAAAAACTTGATGCTGATTTTGTGTTTATGGGCAGTGGTGATAAAGATTATGAAAATCTTTTCATTTGGTTGTCAAATAACACTCCAAATATCAGAACTTTTGTCGGGTATGATGCAAAATTGGCAAACCTTTTGTATGCAGGAAGTGATTTCTTCTTGATGCCATCGAGATTTGAACCTTGCGGATTGAGTCAACTTATTGCAATGCGTTACGGTTCATTGCCAATTGTTCGTGCAACAGGCGGTTTGGAAGATACGGTAACAGGTTATCCGTTAGATAATTCAAACGGGTTTAAATTCTGGGCATACAACGGTTGGGATATGCTGAATGCAATCAAGTGCGCATTGTATGTTTATACTGATAAATACGTGTTTGATGCAATGCGAAAATCCGCAATGACAACCGATTTTTCTTGGAAACGAAGTGCCGTTCAATATATGGATATGTATCACGAAATAACAGGAAAGTAAGGTTAGACAGGCGGGCGAGATGAAATCTCGCCCGCCTGTAAATATAATTTTATTAACAAAACAACACTACTTGCTAAATTTTTATTTGTATTATATTATTAAAACATAGTAAAAGTGAGGAATTTTTAGTATGGATCAAATTATTAAAGTTGCATGGGATTTGAATGAAAATTCAGATAACAGATATAAACTTGTTTATGAAATTGCTGAACTTGCAAAAAAAATCGTTGATGAAAATCAAGCAAGAAAAGCACGTGAAGATTTCGGGTTTGAAGATGTTCACGAAACAACATATTCAAGAGAAAATCCTATCGAACACGCATTGATGGTAAAAGCATCAGAAGCAGATGATAATAGATTGGTAGGTTAGTAAAAAGTTTTAAAGCACGACGGGTTTGTACCGTTGTGCTTTTTTAGTGTTAAGGTGTGGGGTTATGGTTAATAAAGATACGTTAGATTATATTGAAATGTTCACAGATGGATTTGCTCCGGAGATAGGTTTGATTTTGGGCTCGGGGCTTGGTGATTTGGCTGATGAATATTCAACTTATGCAATTCCTTATGATAAAATTCCAGGTTTTGTGTCCTCAACTGTTCCGGGGCATAAGGGACAACTTGTTTTTGCTGAAATTATGGGCAAAAGAGTGGTGATGATGCAGGGCAGAAACCATTATTATGAAGGACATTCAATGAAGGACGTTACATATCCTATCAAAGTTATGAAAAAATTGGGCGTAAAAACCATAATTATTACAAATGCTGCCGGAGCGGTTAATAAAAGTTATCGCCCCGGAGATTTTATGATGATAACTGACCATATCAACTTTATGGGTGAAAACCCACTGATTGGACCGAATGACGAAACTTTAGGCGTTAGATTTCCGGATATGTCGGCGATTTATGACAAAACACTTATCAAAATTGCTGATTCTGTTTCACATTTGTTGGGAATAAATCTAAAACACGGTGTTTATGTTGCAACGTCAGGTCCAAGTTATGAAACTCCTGCTGAAATTAAAATGTTTAGATATATGGGCGGAGATGCTGTCGGAATGTCAACGGTACCTGAGGCGATTGTTGCAAATTACTGTGGAATGAGAGTATTGGGAATAAGTTGTATTTCAAATTACGCAAGTGGTGTTTCTACAAAGAATTTGGCGCATGAAGAAGTAATTGAAATGACAAATAAGGTCAAGCCTCAGTTTAAATCGTTGATTTTGCAAATATTAAAAAATCTATAAATTTGCTACAAACTCAAATCTGCATTGATAAGTTTGCTTAATTCTACGTCGAAGATTTCTGCCAAATGACGCAAATACAATAATGATGGGTTCGTCAATCCTCGTTCGACTTTGCTGTAATAGCTTTTGTCGATATTTAAACGATTGACAACATCGTCTTGCGACATCTTTTTCAAACTTCGTAAAACTTTTATTTTCAATCCTAATCGTTGCATATATTCTTCATCATTCATTCTTTAATAATAGAAACTTGACTTCTTTAATACAATAGTTTATATTCATAAATAAATGGTTAATAAACCATTAGAATGGGTTTTAATATAATTATAAGGTTGATAAACAATGAAAAAAGCCTTCACATTGGCGGAAGTATTGATAACACTGGGAATTATTGGTGTCGTTGCAGCGATGACAATTCCATCATTAATCAATGTATATAGAGAACGAGTAACGGTAACAAAGGTCCAAAAGGCATATAGTTTATTATCTTTAGCCTTCAAACAAATCTCAGAAGCCTATGGCGTTCCGCCTTATGATTATCCAGGGGTACAAAGTGAAGAAACTAACTGTTTGCCATGTGCAAGAATAAAAAGGGATTTGTATAAATCTCAGTTAGGTGGAGAGGCTATAACAGGTAATACTAAATATTTTTTATATGGTGGTACACAATCAACTGTTCATGGGGAACATCCAGCATTGCAGCTTAATAATGGTATGACAATTACTTTCTGGTCTGATAGGTATTGTGGACAAAATGTATATATATTGCAGCCTGGACAGTATACTGCGTGCAGTATGGGCTCAGACATTGTTGTAGATATAGATGGTCCAAACCGTGGACCAAATACATTTGGAAAAGATCTTTTTGGATTTACAACAGCACTTGATGGTATTTATCCAGACGGGTTAAAAGGTAGTTACCATGATGAAACCTGCGATTTAGAAAAATCAGGGTATGGTTGTACCTATAAAATCTTGACAGAAAAGAATATGAAATATTTGAAGAAAAAATAATAATAAATTAACGTGTCAGGTAGTGCTGTGACCTACGTTTGGGCTTTGAAATTTGTGTTCAAGAACAGATTCTGAATAACAAGAAAATTTATTTGCTCATTGCATTCGCAAAAATTTTCTAAGTTTTCAGAATGACGTATCCCTTGCTAAGCCCATCAATAGTCATGCTGAATTTATTTCAGCATCTCTTCTAAAATCAAAATAAAACAAAGAATTAAGTCCCTAAAACCCTTGTAAAACCTTGTCATGAAGCGACCCTGAAACCAGTTCAGGGTGACTTTTTCGTTAGGTTTTGCACTGGAAAAGTAGGTCGGCATTGCTATGCCGACATCATTATTTTTTATACCAGATTCTTACAAAGCGAACCAACGAACCAATGGTGAGTTGAGTGAGTCTGTATGCGTAGGCGAAGCCGAAGAAGAATAAGATAAAATCTACGCAATAATAATTGCTTGATTTTTAATCTTTTCAGAATGACGTATCCCTTTCAAAGCCCACCAAATGGTCATTCCGGACTCTCCAATGACAATAGTGCAAAATGTCATGCTAAACTGCAAATGGGTTATCCTTCAAAATATCTGCGAACATAATAATTTTTGTCGTTTTTCAGTTCTTCTTTTGCTTGAACAAGGTCTATGTCCGAAAACTCATGTGTCAAAATTTTTGCTGCTTTTTCTCTAATTGTGTATTCTTGAATGTTTTTAGCATCAAGCAAAATTTGTTTCAATTTTGAAAAATCCATTTTGTCGTAAAAAATATAAATCGTTTCAAGGCACCAATAGAGTTTGAAAACTTCTTTGTTTACCTTATATTTTCCATCTTGAAAGTCAAATATTTTGATTTTATCAAGTAAATTTTCTGTTAATTCAGTTAATTTTGGGCAAAAATTTTGACAGAATTCAGAGTATTCTTTCAGATTTGTAATCGCAGAAATTACGTTTCGGCAGATATTTGCGTTTATATCAATTATTGCATCAATAAAAATATTATAAATTTCCGAGTTTTTAAAATAATCTAAATATTTTGGATTAGACATAAATTCGTTGAGTTTTAATGAAACTGCTTCTCGAATTTTTCCATCCTGACCTGTTAGGTTTTGCGTTAAAACTTGTGCTTCCTCTTTTGATGTGATTTTTTCAAGGCGAAGTGCGGCAATCTGTTTTTGTACGATATTGCCGTTTTTGAGCATTTCGATTAATTCTTCATTTGAGTAATCATTTTCATACATTTTCAACGCTTGTTCGAAATTTTCATCTAATGTTTTATAATAATTTGAGTTCAAGTTTTAATCCTTTCCCTTCTACAAAACTAATATAGCATAAAGTACAATGATTTTTTAGGGCTAAATCGTTTAAATATATGATATACAAAGCGATAAATCAGTAATAGAATGACTCTAGGAGAACAATTATGGGCAATATTATTTCATTATTACAAGAAATTTTTATGCTAAAAGAGGATTCGAGTTGTAAAATCGGACTTTCTGAGTTGAAGGGAAACAATCCTTTCCCTGAACAAAAGCCAAAAAGAAAAGAACCTGTGTCTAAGGAATTGAAAATTTCTGAACTTATGCGCAGAAGTTACTAATTCTGTTTGTTTTTTTGAAATTCTTGGTATGCTTTTGCTAGTGTAGTCAACGCATTTGATTGAACAATAGTATTAGTATCATCACACACATTTGTAAGTGGTATCAAAAACGGCTCTATGTCACAAGTTCCATAGTCTACTATGTTTTGTATACAAGTGATTGCGGAGTTTCTCACAACCCAATCTGAGGATTTTAACGATTTAATAATTCTGTCTTGCAAATTTTGGGCATATCTGCAAATTCCGGAGATTGCATTTTTGCGAATTTGGTCATTATCTTCACCGAGTTTTTGAAATAATATATCAAAGGTTTCATCTGTCGGAAATTCAGAAATCGCCGAGATTGCAGCCGCTACCACACTTGCATTTGTTGAATTGATTTTATGTTTTATTGTTTCAAAAATTATATGCGAGTAATCAACGCTACTTTGTATCATCGTAGATTTTTGTTTGCTGTTGATTCCTTTTTGACCGTTTGGCAAAACGTAAGCAAATCCTGCACGAATTATGGCTTCTTTTGCGTCTTCTAATGTGTCAAAATGTAGCGCATCAGAGCCAAGCGGGTGTGGAATTTTTTGAACAACCGATTTATTTGTATTTTTTAGTGGAATTGCATTGATTATATAGGTCGTTTTTCCATTAGAATGATGTTCTTTAATTGCGATGTATTGCATAAATTATATTCCTTCATAAAATATACTTTTATCAAGTTGGTTAAAAAATTCCTGATAAACTTTAGGGTTATAAACTTTTAAAACTCGCATAGGGGCTGATTTTACATAAGAATACCCATCAGCGTTTAGCAAAACTTTTTGAGAAAATACAATTCTTACTTTGGTTTTATTTTTGCCAAATTTTTCAACGTTTACGTTCGTATCGACAACGACAGTTTTTTTGTGAAGTTCGTTAGAAATTTTACGAGTCGGGTCAATGACATAGTATGAGGTCGTTCCGTAACTGAATACTGCGTAAGTTGCCATTAGTGCAAGCATAAAGGAATGACCTGCAAGTCGTCTTTTGTTTATGAATTTTCGTTTGTAGGATTTTGTTGCTCTTATGTAGCCAATGTCCGGCTCTATTTCTTGAATAATAAACCCACTATCTTGTAATGTATTGACAACAGAACGCATTACTCGAGATGTGTCTGCGGTTTCAAAAAATCGAGTTTCCATTTCTCTTCGCTCAAGTTGTGTCATTTTGCGATTTTTTTGTGCGTAAGCACTTGTTGTTGAGCAAAGTAGCAAGTTTATCATTAATATTATAGATACTATTTTTTTTATCATATTTTTTGTTTTTGTAAAAATATTGCTTTATCTACTTTTGAGAAAAATTCTTGATAGTAATTTTCATCATTAATATCATCAATAAATTGAGCATTTCCGTATACGTTCAAAAGTTTACGTTTGAAGTTTACACGAACTCTCATGCTTTTCCCGTATTCTGTTATGTTTGCAGTTGTTTCAACCGTAGCAACTTTTACCCCGTTCAAATTGAGTCTGGCTTTTGATAGTCCAAATTCTTTTGAAATATCAATATTTGGGTCAGAAGTATCAAAATCTTTTACTCCGTAGATAAATCCAAGTAACGGATTGGCGTTATATACGATGAAACCTTCATCTTGTAAAACGTTAAGCATTGCTTTCATAACAAGTGCTTTGTCGTTTGACTCATAAGTTCTTGTTTGGAATTGGCGTTTTTCAAGTTGAGTCATTGGAGTGATTATATCTTCTTGTGCTTGTTTTTTTGCAAAAACCGGTACCGCTAAACAGATGACAAATAATATTAAAAATATTTTCTTTAGCATTGTTATCTCCTAGAACGCACTCATGTGGTATGTGAATGACGAAACGTTGTGGTTATTGTCGAATTTTAGTACAACGGTTAGAGTTTTTTGAACAGATTGATTTACTCCGCCATTTTTATTGTAACCAACATTAGCAAGACCGCCGCCAAAACCGCCGGAGCCGTAACCGCCACCGAGTCCGCCTACTCCGACACCAAAGCCTGAGCTTCCATAAGCTGTGATTGATGAAACTTTATCATAAATCCATGTTTCAAGTCCGTTTGCATCTTGTGTAACAATGTTTGGAGAACCTAAAATTTCAGCAACATCTGCTTGTGATGTGCCTACTTTGATGTTTCTCTGAATCAAACCTAATGTCATTTGTTGTTCTTTTATCGGTGTGGTTAATTCTACTTGACATTTTTCTGGGTGTTTTCTACATTTTCTGCTAATTTTAGGGCTTTCTTGAATTGCAAAAACCGGTGCTGTAATTCCCAAAACTAACAATGAAATTAATAACTTTTTCATACCTAATTCCTTTATTTTGTATTATTACACAAATCTTTTCAGTCATATTATAACAAAATATGAAAAATTTTAAAGTGTTTGTTTTGACAAAGTTATAAAATTCCTTATAAAAATGGTATGAAATCGGCAATATTTTTGATTTTATATTTCTTAATAATAATTCCGGTTCAAGCAGAATTCATTACTGGCGGAGTTGAATTGTCTGTTGACTCTGCAAGGGAAGAAGTTTTGGCTAATACTCCGGATTTGCCTGTCAGAGTGGAAAATTGTATTGGCAATACAGATTCAAATTTTTATGAAAATAAATCTAATTTATTAAAAGGTGTAACTTCAATGAAAGATAGAAAATTGGGTAAATTTTCTGATGGAAGTTATGCTGTTATGTTTTATGACAATCCGAGAAAAACTTATTATTATTCTCAAAGTGGAGATTTGCTTTATACCGAAATTAAAACTGATACAAAATATCCATATAAAGCGTTCAAATATCGTTCTGATGGTAGTTTGGTTAATCGAAGTTTGAAAGTTTCGCCTACTGAAACATTTATATTTTCTGTGTCGGGCAAATTGATTGCGCATTGGGTAGGTGAAAAGTGTTTAGATGAAAATGGCAATGTAATTATGACAAGAAAGATTTATGAATAATTTTCAATTATCATATTATGTTTTACATCTAAAGTCTTTTGTAATAGAATTATGAGTATAGAATATGACTATGAGGATTGAAAGGGAAAATAAATGCAAGTATCTTTAAATTGGTTAAACGAATTTGTTGATTTATCAAATGTTGAGGCTGAACAAATAGCACATGAATTGACTATGAGCGGCTTAGAGGTTGAAGACGTTCAGGATGTTAAACCAATGTTTACGAATATAAAAACTGTTAAAATCGAAAAAATCGATGCTCACCCAAATTCTGACAGATTACATTTGGTAACTGTTAATGACGGAACTGCAACAAAAACTGTTGTTTGTGGTGCTCAAAATATTCAAGAAGGTCAAATTGTACCTTATGCAAGTGTAGGTTCACAAGTTTTGGATAGAAAAACAGGTGAAATGTTTACTCTTACTCCGGCTGTTATCAGAGGGGTTGAATCTCAAGGTATGTTGTGTTCTGCTGATGAACTCGGTGTTTCTGAAAGAAATTATCAAGAAGAAGACGGTATTTTGATTTTGAACAGAATTTTCCCTGATGTAAAATTGGGCGAAGATGTAAAAGATGTTTTAGGTTTTGAAAAAGATACAGTTTTGACTGTTGCTCCTACTGCAAACCGTGGTGACCAAATGTCAGTTATCGGTATAGCAAGAGAGTTGAGCGCATTATTTAACGTTCCATTGAAATCTAATAAAGTTGAATGTACTAAAGATTTGTCAATGGATAGTTTCAAAGTTGAAATTAAAGATTTTGATATTTGTAAATACTATTCAATCGCAGTTTTGAAAAATATTAAAATTAAACCATCTCCGGATTGGATGCAAAAAAGATTGATAGCATCAGGAGTTAGAGCAATCAATAATGTTGTAGATATTACAAACTATGTAATGCTTGAATATGGTTGTCCGTTGCACGCTTTTGATTATGACAAATTAGATGGTTATCTTTGCGTAAGACGTGCCGAAGAAGGTGAAAAAATCGTTACTCTAGATGAAGTTGAAAGAACTTTGACAACCGATAGCGTACTTATTGCAACCAAAGATAAAGGTGTTTGTCTTGGTGGTGTATTTGGCGGTGCGAATTCAGAAATTGATGATAAATCAACTTCATTAGCCTTGGAAGCCGCATATTTCCCTCCTGCATCAAACAGAAAATCAGCAAGAAGTGCCGGTTATAGAAGTGAAGCAAGTGCAAGATATGAACGTGGTGTTGATATTGAGGCTATAAAACCTGCATTATTCAGAGCAATTCAATTGTTGGTTGAATATGCAGATGCTGAAGTTGTCGGAATGGTTGAAGATGGTAAAAATACTCTCGAACCAATCGAAATTACTCTTCGCTACAATCAAATTAAAAGAATTTTAGGTTGTGATATTTCATCAGACAGATGTATAAATATTCTTGAAAACTTAGGATTTAAAAAACTTGGCGGTAATGATGCTGCTGCAAAATTCTTGGTTCCAAGTTTCAGAGCATATGATGTAACAAGAGAAATCGATTTGATTGAAGAAATTGCAAGAATTAATGGTTACGATAAAATTTCTCCAACTTTACCTTCAAAAGCAGGTATGCCGGAAATTACATTAGGTGAAAAAGTTGTAAAACGAGTTCATGAACTTATGTTATCAGCAGGTTTGAACGAAATTCAAACAACTTCACTAATCGGAAAATCGTTACTTGATAAGTTCCAAATGACTTATGACGATGAGCACGCTGTGAAAGTTCTAAATCCGGCCAGTGAAGATTCTTCAATGCTTCGTCAAACTCTAGCCGCTAGTGTTTTGAACTGTATGAAATACAATTTTGATAACGGTCAAAAAACTTTCTGGGCTTACGAAATCGGTAGAACTTATCTAAAAGTTGCGGAAGCCGATGAAAAAACATCAGGTGTAAAAGAAACTAACGTTTTGGAAGGTGTTTTGACAGGCGAAATTCAAAATTCAAAATGGCAAATTAAGACTAAAACTGATTTTTACACAGTTAAAGGTATTGTAGAAAACTTGTTTGAAGATTTAGAAATTACAAGAAGAATAAAACTTGTTCCGCTTGAAGATTCTCCGCTTGCAAAAACTCACGGAATCTTCCATCCATACAGAACTGCGGTTATAATGTTACTTGGCAAACAACTTCAACCTATCGGATACTTTGGTCAAATTCATCCGACATTACAAGAAAAATTGAAGTTAAACCAAGAAGCATTCTTGTTCAAGGTTGATTTAGATGCCGTTGTTTCTGCCGTAAAAGAAACAGTTCCTAGATTTAAACACTTGCCTCAATATCCTGAAGTTAAGCGTGATTTGGCATTTATTATCAATGATACAGTGACAGTTGATGATATTCAAAAGGTTATCAAATCCGGTGTTAAACAAAATATCTTCAAAGGTTCTGAAGTATTTGACGTTTACCAAGGTTCTAATATCGAAGAAGGCTTTAAAAGTCTTGCGTTCAGAATTAAAATGCAAGATGAAAACGCAACTTTGACAGATGAAGTTATCGAACAACAAATGAGAACTGTTAGAGAAAAATTGCAAAAAGCGTATGCACAAATTTCATTCAGGGAGTAATTAATTATGAAAAAATCATTATTATACTTCGTAATTTCGTTAATATTTGCGATAAGTACTATTACCGGAGTTTGGGCGAAAGACATTGTGCCGGTAAGACCTAATGTTTCGCAAGTTAGTACAATCGGAATGTATCAGGTTTGTGATGATGTGACAATATACAAAGAACCAGACGAAAATTCGCAAATTTTGTACCGAGTACGTTGGACTAATGATGAGTTTTTCCCGTCAGAAATCGGATTTGAGAACTTCTTTGTCGTATTTTTACCAAAGAAAAATTTGGCACTTGTGAGCGTAACTGATTTTAACGATGATTGGGTTGAAATTATGTACGACAATTCAACCGGCGCAACTGGTTGGATAAAAAAAGATGATCCATATAAATTTATGACTTGGATAAATTTTTATAACACTTATGGCAAAAAATACGGTTTGACATTGTTAAAAAGCAGTCCGGAAGAATGTAACAGTATAAAATCGGCTCCGGAAGAAACCGCTCAAACTCTTGCTACCATAAATCACCCGAAAAAAATCAATTTGAATGTTATTCGAGGAAATTGGGCGCTTGTGAGTGTTTTTGATTTGGACAGAACTCCGAAAACTGGTTACGTAAGATGGCGATCTGACGATGGTGTTCGTTATTACTTCCCTATGTTGAAAGAATGTCCGTAGACTAATTTTTTAGGCAATGTTGGCGAAATTATGTTTTATTTTGAAAAAGTTAATGGAAAAAAGATATTAAAGTCAGACCTTATTAAAGGCGCAGAAGCATTTTTTACCACAAGAGATATTTGTATTTGTGATAAGGCGACTTCGCCCAGTAATGAAATACTGACTGAAATTAAGCAAAACAAAGAGCAAATTTGCGAATATCTCGGTATTGAAAATAAAAATCTTATATCTCCTGTACAAACGCATTCTGCCAATATTAAACTAGCAAATTCAAACAAGACGAGTTATCCGGATACAGATGCGTTGATATTGACAGATTGTAATTTGGGTGTGTTTTTAAATTTTGCGGATTGTACTCCAATTATTTTATACGATGAAAGACAAAATATCGGTGCTGTTATTCATGCAGGTTGGAGAGGTACTGCACTTAATATAGTTACCAAAACCGTAGAAAAAATGGTTAGTGACTTTGCGACAAATCCTTGTGATATTTCAGCATTAATTGGTCCGGCTATCGGGTTCTGTTGCTATAATGTCGGAGAAGATGTCTTTTCGCAACTTTCAAAAACAGTTAAGAATTTTCGTGGATTGTCTGAAATCAGGGGCGGAAATATTTATGTTGATTTGAAAAACATTAACAAACAACAACTTCTTGAATCTGGTGTGAAAAATATTGATGTTACAACATATTGTACTGTATGTAATAATGATTTGTTTTATTCATACCGTAATGAAAATGCTACAACAAAACGTCACAGTGCTGTATTGAGGTTAAAAAGGTAGAATATGCAAGAAATTGCTGTCGGAAAAGTATATAGGCACTATAAAGGGAATTTATATCGAATTCTCGCACTTGGCAAACATTCAGAAACTCTTGAAGATATGATTGTTTATCAGGCTATCAAAGATGGAAAGGTTTGGATAAGACCAGCCAAAATGTGGAACGAAATCATAGATAGCAAAGGTATGTTAAGATTTACTCTTGAAAATTAACCGAATGGTCAATGTGTTTTTGTCAAAATTTTTAATAATATAGATATGAATATTTGGTATCTTTCGTTAACAAAACCCCCACTGACTCCGCCAACGTCATATTTTCCGGTTGCTTGGAGTGTTTTGTATTTTTTGATGACAATTTCGTTTTTTATAATTATTACCAAAACAAATTCAAAAGATAAACTTTATGCAACGAATTTATTTTTAATCCAACTTATTTTTAACTTTTTATGGAGTTATATATTTTTTGATATGAAATCAATAGGGCTGGCACTGGTTGATGTTATTTTGTTGTTGGTTGTTTTGATTTTTACTGTTTTTTATTTCTTTAAACTTTCAAAACTTGCAGGGTGGCTGCTTGTGCCATACTTGTTACAAGTTATCTTTGCACTTTATCTCAATCTTGGAATACTAATCTTGAATTAAGATTACATTTTGTAAAAATATAGAAAAATTTTTAAAGATTTTTGCAATAATAGCCGACATTGTTTTTGTAATAGATTAGTTTACAAATTTGTGTTAAAATCACACAAGAGGGCTTTATGGTTGAAGATTTAAAGGACATTACATTTGATATTCCGGACAATTTGTTGGACGAAATTCAACATAATATTGAACATATTATCCAAACTTTTGACGTGCCTGAAGAGAATAAAATGGAAGTTATTAAACAAATTAATTACATTTATACTCGCACAAAGTATTTGTCCGTTACTGATAATTTGACAGGACTTGCCAACCGTAGAAATTTTGAAAATACATTTGAAAAGGAATTTTTGAGAGCCTCTCGTTATAATAACAAATTAACTCTGGTAATGTTTGATATTGACCATTTTAAAAATATCAATGATACTTTTGGGCACCCTTGTGGAGATTTCGTTCTTCGTCAAATCGCAAATTCTGCATTGCAAACTTTTCGCAAAACAGATACAGTATTTCGCTTTGGGGGAGAAGAATTTGTGGTAATTTTGACAGAAACAGATATTGAACAGGCAATTATCCCATTAGAAAGATTTAGAAAAACCGTAGAAAATTTAGGTTTGACCTATCAAGATGAAGCGGTCAATGTTACTGTAAGTATCGGTGCTTGTCAATTGACACCTGATATAAAAACAAAAGAAGAATTTTTGCAAAAGGTTGATGATACTTTGTATAAAGCGAAGAACTCAGGTCGAAACAAAACTATTCTTGCGTAATTATAGGGCGAGATTTAATGATTTGTTGAAATTTTAGCCATGCAAGTATTACGTGTTGAACGTTATCCATTCTAATAACGCTTGCATTTGGCGAAACTCCCGCTCTAACCCAGTTCGCAGAATTAGGTACCCCACCTGCTTGAGCGCCGGTTTTGACTTGAACTTTATTTAAAAATAGGCAACCAATAGAAAGTGATTTGTAAATCAATTCTTTGAAATCTTCATTATCTGTGCAATTGTAACTTGCTGCAAGACCTTCCATTATTGTTCCGATACTTCCGGGGCGAATGTTTTCATAAAAAGCACCAAAGTAACTGTTATCTTTGTCTGTGATTTGGTTACTTATTGTCGCTATCAAAATCCGTTCTACATAAGCGATTAAGATATTTTTTTCATCTTCAAGCAACCAGTTTTTTTGAAGTAGTTTTTCGATTGTTAAAATTGCCCAATGGTCAAATGGAGCGTCTTTATCAAATTCTTTTGCATTTTTTACTACATAAAAAATAGCTTTTTTAGCAGCGTGTAACCATTTCATTTGATTGTCAACTTCGTACAAATGTAATAGTCCAAATGCTGCTTCACTTGTATAAAAAATTGCTTCGGCATCTTTGTTTATTTTTCCTGCCTCTAGGTCAAAATATGCATAAACTCTGCCATCAGGCGCTTGCATATAGAGTAAAAAATCTCCCAAACCTCGCAAAATGTCTGCTGAAATTCTCTTTTCCGGTAACAAATTTGCCAAAGCGCATAGTGCAATTCCTGTAGCGCCGGATTTTGCGATAGGCATATTTATTTGTTCTTCTTTTGGTATAGATACAACTACATAACGGCTTTCTCCGAGTTTTTTTACATATCGATTTATAAAATATTCTGTTGTTTTTAGTCTGTAATCTTTGTAATCTTCTTTATATCCGCATTTTTCATACATATATAAAGAATACAAAATGCCGGCATGTCGTAATGAATTATAAATTTTGTTGTCATATTTTATTGAAGAATCAACATTTTTGCGGTATTTAAAACGTCCGTTTTCTAAAATATTACGCTTGATGTATCCGATTGATAAGTTTATTTCATCGTAGTATGGCAATTCTTCCATCGGATATTCACGAGAAAATCTTGCGTCTTTTGCAATAAGCAACGCAAGAGCAAATACGAGTGCTAAAAATATTGCCGGTATATATATTGCCGGAGATGTTATATCAAACATAATTTAATTATAGCAAAGTTGGTAAAAATAATAATAAAACATTTGTAGGATTTTTTGATTTTTTTATTGTTTTGCCACAAATTGTAAAATTATACAAAACGAGGTTATATGCTTGCATTGCCTTCTGTTTTAATTTTTTCAATTACGTTTTTGCCACCCTCAATTTGTTGTGAATATTCCAAAACGTAAGTGGTTGCTTCTTGATCTCGTGCAATTGCTTCTTGCAGTGCTAAAATTTCTTCCATTGAAAGTCGTTTTGTAAATTCATCAGAGTTGTCAATTCTGTATTGTTTAAACAACTTTTGAGTAGGGTAATCAAACCCCGGTAAATTAGATTTTAAAGAATACCATCTGTAGAAGTTATGTAATAAAATATATTTGTTGATTTCACCGTTGCGCAAAACAAACATAGGTTCTGTTTTAATTTTCAATCCTTGTCCCGTGATTAAACCTAAGTAGAAAGCTTCAAATCCTGCTTTTTCGTAGATAAAACCTTCTTCTTCCATAATTAAATTCAATAACTTGTCAGCATTGTTCACATAATAAATGTTTGTATTTGCTGCTTTTACGTAGTCCAACAATGCTTTTGGGTCGCAATTTGTTTTATTTACGATTGATGTTACGTTTTCTTTCACGTCAGCAATTGTTTGTTTTGTCTTACTGTTAATAGTTAGCGAAGCGCCTTTTCTGATGACATTTTTTGTGCTTTTATTTGAATAACTGCTTTTTGTAGAATTTCTCAATTTGTACAATAGCATTTTTTCTTTTAAATTTAAAAAGAATTTTTTCATATTTTTTGATAGATTTTCCATAATGAAATTTTAGCGTATTTTTCTAGGAAATTACACATACAAATATATGAAAAAAGAGGATTTAATAAAAAATTAAATCCTCTTTTTCGTAATCTCTGAATCTTAACCTAGTATAGAGTGATATAACTCAACAATGTCAAGAAACCGGCAGCCGTAGCGCCTTTACAGTATCCGCCACGAGGTTTGTCGATGAATGCAGTACCAGCAACATCTAAGTGAGCCCATTTAACATTGTCAGTGACAAATTCTTTCAAGAACATACCAGCAGCAGATGCTCCGCCAAAACGTGTTCCTGTATTTTTCATATCTGCAACATCACTATTCATGTTATCTCTATAAACTTGGAACATAGGAAGTTCCCAAAGTTTTTCACCTGCAAAATCTGCAGAATGAATTAAGTTTTTAACAAGTTCATCACTGTTGCCCATAATGCCGGAAACTGTATCGCCAAGAGCAACTACACAAGCACCTGTTAAAGTTGCGATGTCGATAACTTCGTCAACTTCTAAATCGCAAGCATAGCAAAGTGCATCGGCTAGTGTCAATCTGCCTTCTGCATCTGTATTATCAACTTCAATAGTTTTGCCGTTTCGTGCAGTCAAAATATCTCCGGGTTTGTATGAATTCCCTGATGGCATATTTTCACAAGCGGCAATCAATCCGTGAACTTCTACATTTGGTTTTAATTTTTCTAAAATGCTCATAATACCTATAACGCATGCCGCACCAGACATATCATCACGCATAGTAAGCATTGAGTTTGCCGGTTTGATATCCAATCCGCCGCTATCAAAACATAAACCTTTACCAATCAATGCAATTTTTTTTATCGGATTTTGCGGAACGTATTTCATGTGAATAAATCTTGGTGGTTTTGTGCTGCCTTTTGCGACTGCAAGATATGCATTCATTCCCATTTTTTTGATTTCTTCTTCATCATAGATATCTGTTTCAATACCTTTGATACTTTGAGCAATTTCGGCAAGTTTTACCGGAGTTGCAAAGTCTGCCGGTTCATTTGCCAAATTACGTGCAAGTTCCATACCGTCAATAATATGTTTAACTGTGCTAACATCATTTGAAACGTGTGAAATATAAACTTGAGAAATTTTATGATTTTTCTTTGTCTTATATTTATCAAAACTATAATTTGCAATTGCAGTGGACATAAGGGTTTGTACACCAAATGTAATATTTGTATTGATATCAAATGCAATTGTATCGGCTTTCATTTCAATACATTTTTTTACCGCTTTTGTAATCGCTTTTCCCAAAATGTCTGCATCAATATCTTTTTCTTCACCAAAACCGACTGCCATAACATAAGTTGCAGGGGCTTCATCACGAGTGTGAATTACAAAAGTTTCTCCTACTTCACCTTTGAATGTAACAGGTGCAAACTTGTTGATTAAAGTGTTAGATGTCAATTCGTCTTTGAATTTGTTAACTATTAAAACATCACATTCAACAATTTTTGCATCATCAACTATTTTAATATCCATAACTTACTCTCCTTCAGAGCAAATTATAACATATTTTTGCAAAAAATAAATAGTCTCCACAGTTGAATTATCGAACAGATTTAGCCTTAACAGAATTCAATGAAGAAATTGCATACGAACGTAAATCATACGCTTGAGTATTTTTAGGGTCAAGTTTAATAACCATGTTCAAATCATCAATTGCCGCCAAATACAATTCTAATTTGCAAAAAATAACAGCGCGAGTGAGATATTTTTCTGCATCATTTGAATCTAATTCAATAGCTTTGTTCAAGTCTTTTTCGGCTTGTTTTAAATCCCCTTCGGTCTTGCTTATAACTGTGCCTCTGGAGTAGTAATATTCAGCATTCTTTGGATTTAGTTCAATTGCTTTTGTGTAGTCTTCAATTGCTGAAGTGTTGTGTTCCAAAGACTCTTCTGCTATTGCTCTTTCGTAATAAGCGGAATCATTTTTCGGATTTAATTCTAATTCTTTTGTGAAATCAAGAATTGCATCTTCGTAATTTTTAACTCCTAATTTAGCAATTCCACGGTTGAAATATGCACGATTAAAGTTTTTATTGAGTTCGATAACTTTTGAATAATCAACTATTGCATCGCTATATTTTTGCATATAGAACTTTGCAACCCCACGATTGTTGTAGGCATCAATGTTTTGCGGATCAAGTTCAATTACTTTTGTATAATCTTCAATAGCGCCTTTGTAATCTTTTTGATTACGTTTTGCAATACCTCGATTATAGTATGCCAATTCGTTTTTCTCATCAAGTTCAATAGCTTTATTAAAATCTTCTATTGCCAAATCATATTCTTTTAATAGAACTTTTGTAGTTCCTCGATTCAAGTAGGCATTGACATTTTCAGGATTTATTTCAATTTCTTTTGTATAATCTTCAACAACTTCTGCGTAAGCGTTCAAGTTTGCTTTTGCAATACCTCGATTGTAGTACAGGTTTTCACGTTTTGGGTCAATTTCAATTGCTTTAGAGTAGTCAGCAACCGCTTCTTTATATTTACCCAACAAAAATTCAGCATTACCACGTTTTGAATATGTTTCGGCGTTATCAGGATTTATATGAAGTGCTTTTGTATAGTAATCAATAGCGGTTTCATATTGCTTTTCATCAAAGCTTACCTTTGCAACATCTAACAATACTTTTTCTTTCTTTTGTTTTCTGGTAAGTTTTGCAGCATAACAAGATGGGCAAACGAAAACAAGTTGACTAATTAACAGCCCGAATAATATTGCAAGTGTGTAAATTTGTTTTTTCATAAAAATAATTCCAAATATTGTAACCAAAAATTACAAGATAGGTTAAGCTTATTACAAATAAGCCCAAATGTCAAAAATCGCTAAATTTCGGTATTTTTTAATGTTAATTTTTGTAAATATCATTGCTAAAATTTCCTCTAAATATTAAAGTTTTCACCTAAAATGCCGACAATAATATTGTAGTAATCTTATAGGAAATCAGGAGCAATGACTAAGATAAACAACCATAAAGATTTTTTAACAGGTGAAATCTGCAGCACAACTGGTGTTAATCTTGATGCTGACTTGATTAAAGATTGCTCTGATGAAGTTATTGAACTTGCAAAACAACTAAAAGCAAATAACTTGACCGGTGTTGGTGGCAATAGAGAAAAAAATAAAAAATATTCAGAAAAGAAACCTTTAACAGCCACAAGCCAAGATGCGTATGACCAATTCTTTATTTCATACGCAGAACGTATGCTTGAAAAAGAATTCAAAACTAGATACAACGTAATCTATAAACAAAGAGCAATGAATTGTGATATCAACGATTCTCAATGGGCTGGGTATTCTGCTGATGAAATTCTTGCAATGGAACAAAATGGAACAGTTATTCCAAAAGATGTAATTGAATGGGCTCACAGTCAACAACAACTAGATGTTACTAACTATGTTTTAGAAACTGATTCTGATAGTGAAGATGCTACAATTGCAGATAACTTGTCTGATACTGATTCTTTGTCAGTTTTACAAGCAACTGCAAAGAAAAATATCCAAAAAGTTGAAAAAGCTTCTGAAAAAATTAAAGATAAACAAACAAAATATGAAAAAGTTGCAGAAGATGCTGCACAATTAAAAAAGACAAAAGAAAATACTTTCAATAAAAAGATTGAAGAAATAAAAGACCTAAAAGAAGAATGGGAGGCGCTAAAAACAAAAAAAGAAAACGGTAAATTATCATTTTTAGAACAACAAAAATTTAACAAACTATCTAAAGATTTGAAAGCTTCAAATAAAGTTTTAGATGGAGAAATGAATTTTGGCAGTAATGAACTTGAAGATTTTTTAGATGAACTGGACGGTATCAATTCTGAAATCAAAACAAATTCTCAAATCGCAAAAGATGCTATTGATGCAGGTAGAGCATTGAATGATGTTGACAAATCTTACGATACAGAAGCTTTGCCTTATGCTTACACCGGTACAACTTTAGATAATAGCGGTTTGGTATCTGCATCATTAAACGGTTTGACAAACGAAGAAATCGGCGAAATGGCAATTGAAAAAGGTGCCGAATTGGATAAAAATACCAATACTCTTGACGGTGATGTAAATTCTTCAGTAAATACTGAAACTAAAGAGTTTGCATTGAATTTTACAACTGCTGTTCAAGAAACAGAAGATGCTGCTAAAAATGTTACTGCTGATGATTCTGTTGAAAATACAGAAGAAAACAAAGAAAGTAAAGAAGAACAAGACCAAAAAACAGAAACAAAAGAAATTCAACAAAAAACAAAACAACTTGAATACGGTATCGTAAGCGCTAATAAAGCAACTGGAAAAACAGTTTCTTCCACTGTAACTGATTTGGCAGATGGAATTAAAGTTTCAAATACTGACAAATCATTAAATAAAGAATTAAAAACTGCATCTAAGAAAATGCAAGCGATTACAAAAGAAGTTGATAACGTAAACAAACGATTAAATGACAACGAAATGTCAACAGAACTCTTCTTGCAAGAACTTGAAAGCCTACAAGCAGAATCACCTGAAGATGGAGAGGTTCAAGCTTCTTCAATCAGTACACAATCCGCTGATCAACAACAACCTCAAACAGAACCTCAAGCACAAGTTCAAAATGCACAAACTCAAGATTCAGGAATTGTTGAAAAAGAAGGCAACAGTGAATTTGCAAAGGCAACAGAACAAGGTATGGCTGTAATTAATGCTTTTGAAAATGCAGATAATATTGTTGCAGGCGAAAGAAAAAATCAACCGCAAGAAGAAGCAACAAATCCTGAACACGCTGCAGAACTAGCACATAAAGCAGAAGTTCGTGCAAAGAAAATTGACCTTGCTGAAAAAATTCAAGATTTAGGTTCAGATAAACAAGTTATTGCAACTGACTTAAATACCGCAATCGAAAAAGGTGATGCCGCTACTAAAAAAGGTATTAAATTGGTAAGCACACTTGATAAAAATAATTCAAAACTAGAAACTCAAAACGAAAAATCAAAAGAAGATGCTTCTGATGCCGTTGATATCGGTGTTGGAACTTATGCATTAGGTACCGGTCACGCAATTGAAGGTATGGCACTCCATTCTTATGGTGTAGGCTTGATGTCAAATCCTTGGTCATTTAGTACAGGTTTGGCTTTGTCTATTTTAGGTCAATCAACAATGATTTACGGTCATACAGAACAAGCCGCAGGACTTATTTCTGCAAACGCCGGAACTCAAGGCAAAGTTGTTGTTGATGAAGAAAATTCAGTAATAAGCGATGCTATTGGAACAATGACAAAAGCAGAACCTATTCTTAATGTTAATGTTCTAAGCCTTGACCAAGCAGAAGATACTGCAAAAGAATCTGAAACTGATTCTACAAATAATGAAGCAGAACAAGCAACTGCTCAAACCCAAAGTGAAACCACTGTTGCTTCTCAAAATGTTGAACAAGATGGTGCGTTAACCGGTTTTGCTACTCCTGTTGAGGAAAATCTTGACCAAGCAACTTTGCTAAATCCTGAAACTCCTGTGGCAACAGAAAACCAAACTCCTCAACCACAACAACAAACCCCTGTTTCAGTTGAAAGCAATGAAAATCAACAAGTGTTAAAAAACAGTGAACAATCAACAATTCAAAATACTACAAATACTCAAGACAAAGAAAATAATATTCAAACAACTCAAGACGTTTCAGCACCAAAATCTGAAAATAATGAAGTTGTAGAGAATAAAGATGTAACATTAAATAACAACGAACAACAAAACGAAACTTCAACCGTAACTAACAAAGAAGATGCAAAAGAAGTTGAACAAAACTCTCAAACAACAGAAAACGTTGAAAACGATGGTAAATCAACTAATGAAGTTAAACAAGAAGGCGAACAAGCACAAAACCAAGCAAGTACAGAACAAGTAAATGCTGAAACTTCTGCAACAACAACCGAAGAAACTCAAAATGATAAAGAAAACACAGAAACTTCCAAAACTTCTGAAAAATCTAATGACAAAAAAGAAGTAACAGAAAAAGATGCTGATAATGCGGTCAAAGAAAGCAAAAAAGGTCAACAAGAAATGACCGCTGCTCAAAAAGAAGATAAGCAAAATCAAAAAGAAGTTAAAAAGATGTCTAAACAAATCAAGGACATTAACAAGTCAACAAAAGCTGAAGAACAACGTTTCAAAAAACAAATGCAAACTGAGCAAAAACAACTTGAAAAGAAAAATCAAGAACTTGAAGCAAAGCAAGCAAAATTGGAAGAAGCACAAGCAAAACAATCTGAAACTCAAGTTGAAATTGAAGCGTTGACTCAAGCATTGAGTAATGCAACCGAAAGCAGAAAACCTGAACTTCAAGCTCAAATTCAATCTTCAAACGTAAAACTTGTTGATAAAAGTGCCGAAATCGCAGCATTAAGCAAAGAAGTAAGTACAATCACAACATACGGAACAAAGAAAAGACAAAATTTAAAAAGAAGCACTCAATCTTATATAAAAATAGCCAAAGCACGTCAAAAGACTTCTAAAAAGGCTGAAAAAACCGCAGATAAGATTTACAAAATTGCAGATACAACAAGCCAAGTTGCAGGACTTGTAGCAACAGCAGGAAACATTACCTCAAAAATCGGTAATGCAGTTACAACCGCAGGTACAGCACTTGTAAACGCAGGAACTTTGCAAATCAACATTTGGACTCCGTTCTTGTCTACTCCTTGGTTTGCAGGAACAGCCGCAGCAATGATTGCTCAAGCAACAGCAACTCAAGTTGTTCCTGGGACTGCACAAATTGCAACTGGTACAACAACTTCAATCGTTGGTGAATCCGTAGCACTTGCAGCAAACTTGACAAACGTTGCAGCAAGTTTGACCAAAGCAGGAGTTTCAATCGAACAAGGCAACATTGCAGGAGCAATTATGGCAACAGGTTCAGCAATTATGTCAGGTGTTTCCGCAGGACAAAACCTTTCTCAAATCGGACAACTTAACGAAACCGCAGCAGCCGCTCAAGGTGTACAATCAGCAGCACAAAATGCCTCAGAACAAGCAGCAAACGAAGTTACTTCAGCAGGCGGAACAGTTGCCGTTGACGAAGGTGTAAAAGAACAAGTTCTAAACGGCAGCCTTAAAGCTGACGAAAGCATAACCTCAGCAGCAGGCAAATCAATCAACGAATCAATGAACGTTGCAATGGAAGGCACAAAAGATGCCGCAGGCAAAACCGTAACCAAAGGCTTTACCGAAGCTTCTAAAAACTTTGCTAAATCTGCAAAATTCGGCTGGGACGATGTTATGCAAATTGGTGGCGCTCTTCAATCAGCAGGTTCAATGCTAGGTTCAAGCCAAGATGGTTCAGAAAATACTAAAAACGACAGAAAAATGAAAAGATTTGGTACTGTTACAAGAATTGACGCTAAGAAAAGAACAAGAAAAGTTAACGCAACAAGTTCAACTGCAAGCCATAGCGGCAGCAGCAACAATTCTGCAAGATAATGTTAAAATCTTCTTTCTGAATAAACAAAAAGACCGATATTTCTATCGGTCTTTTCGCTATATTAGTTAATCACAAACTATTTTGATTTTTTAGCAGGTTTGTAATAATCTCTTACAACACCTTCAAAAGCGTCAAGATAGATTTGTTTCATATCTGACATAATCGGATAAACAGGGTTAGCACCTGTACATTGATCGTCAAATGCCAATTCAACCATTTCATCTAACTTAGAGTTGAATACTTCTTCAGCGTTTTCAACACCTTGTTTTTCCATAAATTCTTTGATTGAATTTGGAAGTTCAACTTTCTTCATCAATTCATCGATTGCATCAAGTAGAAGTTGTACTTTTTCTTCGTTAGATTTACCACCCAATTTCAATTCATCTGCAATTTGAGCATATCTTTCAACTGCACATGGATATTTGTATTGAGGGAATGTTGCTTGTTTTTTAGGACAATCAGAAGCGTTGTACTTGATGATTTGTCTGATTAACAAAGCGTTAGCAACACCGTGTGGTACGTGGAACATAGCACCCAATTTGTGAGCCATAGAGTGGCACAAACCTAAGAATGCGTTTGCAAATGCCATACCAGCGATAGTTGCTGCATAGTGCATTTTTTCTCTTGCGATAGGATCATCAGCACCATTGTTGTAACTTCTTTCTAAGTATTTGAATACCAATTTGCAAGCTTCCAAAGCGTTTGAATTTGTAAAGTTTGTAGCCATACAAGAAACATAAGCTTCGATTGCGTGAACTAAAGCATCAATACCTGATGATGAAGTCAAACCTTTAGGCATTGTATCAACGAAGTTAGGGTCGATAATAGCCATTGATGGAGTCAAAGCGTAATCAGCGATTGCGTATTTAATACCTTCTTTATCATCTGTGATGATTGAGAATGGAGTAACTTCTGAACCAGTACCTGAAGTTGTAGGGATAGCAACCATTTTTGCTTTTTTACCCAATTCAGGAAGTTGGCAAATTCTCTTTCTGATATCCATAAATCTCATAGAGATATCTGAGAAGTTTGTATCAGGTTGTTCGTAACGTAACCAAAGAATTTTAGCAGCGTCCATTGGAGAACCGCCACCTAATGCGATGATTACATCAGGTTCGAATGGTTTCAAAATTGCATAAGCTTCTTCGATTGTTGACAAAGTTGGATCCGGTTTAACATCGAAGAATACTTCGTGTTTGATACCCATTTCGTCTAAAACGTTAGTAATTTTGTTAGCCATACCAGAGTTGAATAGGAATCTGTCAGTTACGATGAATGCTCTCTTACAACCGTTTAATTCTCTCAATGCCAAATCTGTAGCACCACGTTTGAAGTAAACTTTTTGAGGAACCTTAAACCATAACATATTTTCTCTCCTTTCAGCAACACGTTTGTAGTTTAACAAGTCACTTACGCCAACGTTACCGGAAACAGAGTTTCCGCCCCAAGAACCGCAACCTAATGTCAATGACGGTTCCATACGGAAGTTGTACAAATCACCGATACCACCTTGTGAAGAAGGTTGGTTAATCAATACTCTGCAAGAAGGCATTTTCTTAGCATAAGCATCGATTCTTTCTTTGTGACGAGCGTCAGTGTGAAGAACTGAAGTGTGACCTGCGCCACCTCTAGATACTAGATAGTATGCTGTATCTGCAGCTTCTTCGAAATCTTTAGCTTTGTACATTGCCAAGATTGGTGATAATTTTTCTCTTGAGAATGGATCTGCCCAATCAACAGTTTTTCTTTGTGCTAACAAAACTTTTGCGTTTTCAGGAACATCAAATCCTGCAAGTTTTGCAATAGTGTGTGCACTTTGACCAACGATTTTAGGGTGAGCAGTACCTCTTTGAGGGTCGATAAATCCGAAATCGATAAGTTTTTGCATTTCAGATTCGCTCAAAAGATATGCACCTCTGTATTCAAATTCTTTTTTAACTTCTTCATAAACGCTGTCAACAACAACAACAGATTGTTCAGAAGCACAAATCATACCGTTATCAAATGTTTTTGACATAAGAATTGAAGAAACAGCAGTTTTGATATCAGCAGTTTCATCGATAACAGCAGAAGTGTTACCAGGACCAACACCCAATGCTGGATTTCCTGAAGAATAAGCGGCAGTAACCATGCCAGGGCCACCTGTAGCTAAGATACAAGCGATTTTCTTGTGTTTCATCAATTGACCAGAAAGTTCGATAGATGGAACATCAATCCAACCGATAATATCTTCAGGAGCACCGGCAGCAACAGCAGCTTCCAAAACTAATTTTGCAGCAGCAATTGTTGATTTTTGTGCTCTAGGGTGTGGTGAAAAGATGATTGCGTTTCTTGTTTTCAAAGCAATCAATGATTTGAAGATTGCAGTTGAAGTTGGGTTTGTTGTAGGAACGATACCAGCCAAAACGCCTAGAGGTTCTGCAACAACTTTTACGCCATTTTCTTTGTCATTGCTGATGATACCACAAGTTTTTGTGTTCTTGTGTTTGTTGTAAATGTATTCAGCAGCAAAGTGGTTTTTCATAATTTTATCTTCTAATACGCCCATTCCTGTTTCTTCAACAGCCATACGTGCTAGAGGAATACGTGCTTTGTCTGCAGCAGTAGCAGCAGCTTTGAAAATTTTGTCAACTTGTTCTTGAGTAAATGTTGAGTAAATTTTTTGTGCTTTTTGAACTCTTTCAATCAAAAGTTCCAATGATTCGGCACTGTCAACCAAGTTAGACTTGTTTAAAGACTTTTCAAGGCTTTCAACGTCTTTTTTGTTTTTTGTTGTCATATTTTTTCTCCTTTTAAAAAGTTAATAGTTTGACTTGCTAATTTGTGAATTTTATCACAATTACATTTTATAGCAAAGGTAACTAATAATCAAGTGTCATTTTTACAATCTTTATAAATTCTTTATTTATATTAATAAGGCGAAGGTTTCTATATATATTTCATTTTGAAAATTTATATAATAGTGAAAAACTGTTTTGCAAATTGAATATAAAGTTATTCAGAAAAGTTTATAGGTAATTGTCAACAAATAGCATGCTTTTATTATATGAAACAATGTAAAATTTCTCTTTTGCAAAATAAATCCTACCCGACTGTCCTATTTTTATGAAATATAAAATTAGTCATTCTACTAATTTCATAGTAGTAGAAATCTGCCTGTGATGTAGGAATAAGTGCATTTTTTACACTTTATGGCAAGAATATTGATATTATTGATTTTGAGATATCTTAACAAAAGTTCATCATAGGGGTTGACAAACAAAAAAAAATGAATTATAGTTGATTGTGTTAGATGAAGTGTTAAATGAACACTTAATGACAGAAGGAGGTTACGATGTTAACAATCAATCCAGTAAACTTAACAACAACTTATAATAAAAAATATATTTCATTTGGTGAAACCAATAAAAACAATACAAAAACAGGTGTTATGTCAATTGACAAAAACAATAACACAAGAGTTCATTTTGAAAAAGATATGTTCGAATCTAAGAAAGCAGATGTCGTTCAATCTAATCCAATCAAGGCTATCGGATACAATTTTGTAAAGGCTTATAATATACTATGCACTCCAAAAAGACGTGCAACCCAAACCGAATCAACATATATTCATATACCATATATGGCATAATGAAGAATATGACAGACTTAACTCTTTTTATTTACCCCGAAATGGTTTTAGATACTTAAAACCACACTTAAGACCAAAAATCCTTCCCGTATGGGAAGGATTTTATTATAGCAATAACTTTTATTATATAAAGTGTTAATTCGACACTAAACGATACCTTGGCAAACCATTGCTTCTGAAAGTTTTTCAAATGCTGCAATATTTGCACCTGCGGTATAATTATGTCCCAAATCATATTTATCTATTGCTTTTTGGCAAGATTTGAAGATGTTAATCATAATTTGTTCTAATTTGGCATCAACTTCTTCAAATGTGTAATAATAGCGCATGCTATTTTGTGACATCTCAATAGCGGAAGTCGCCACCCCACCTGCGTTAGCAGCCTTGGCTGGCGCAACAAGAACTCCATGTTCCATCAAATATTGTGTTGCTTCTAGTGTACAAGGCATGTTTGCACCTTCTCCAATTGCAAAAACTCCATTGTTTACGAGGGCTTTAGCGCTTTCTAATGTAACTTCGTTTTGAGTTGCGCAAGGTAATGCGATATCGGCTTTAATTGTCCAAACCGGAGAGCCGTTACCGGTGTTTTCAATATATTGTGCTTCCGGATGATAGTTTAAATATTCCTTGATTCTTCCACGTTTAACTTCTTTGATTTCTTTGATTGCATTCAAATCGATTCCATTAGTGTTAAAAATACACCCATTAGAATCACTCATCGCAACGACGTGTGCTCCTTCACATTGAGCTTTTTCGCAAGCGTAAATTGCAACATTCCCGGAACCAGAAATAGTAACGGTTTTACCTTGAATAGTCTGGTTGTTAGCCTTCAATAATTCTTTCAGGAAATAAATCAAGCCGTAGCCGGTTGCTTCTTTTCTTGCTAATGAACCGCCGTAACAAATTGATTTACCGGTCAAAACTCCGCCTTCGTAAGCGGTTTTAATTCTTTTATACTGACCGAATAAATAACCGATTTCACGAGCGCCAACACCGATGTCACCTGCCGGAACATCAATATCTTGCCCGATATGTTTGCAAAGTTCGGTCATAAAACTTTGACAAAATCTCATAATTTCTGCATCAGATTTACCTTTTGGGTCAAAATTACTTCCGCCTTTTGCTCCGCCAATCGGTAGGCCAGTCAATGCGTTTTTAAAAATTTGTTCAAATCCTAAAAACTTGATGATACTTTGGTTTACGCTCGGGTGAAATCTCAAACCGCCTTTATAAGGACCGATTAGAGAGTTAAATTGAACTCTGTATCCGCGATTTACTATAACTTTGCCCTCATCATTAACCCAAGGAACTCTGAATGTAATTATTCGTTCAGGTTCAATGAATCTTTCTAAAATTGCAAGGTTTTCAAATTCCGGATGATTTTCAACTACAGGAGCCACTGAGGTTAGAACTTCTTTTACTGCTTGCAAAAACTCCGGTTCATTAGGATTTTCGCTTGCGTTTTGTTTCAAAACATTTGATATGTAATTTGTCATAATATTCCTTTCATTCTTCCATATAGACAGAATATTACAATATTTTCGCTGTGTTCGCAAGGTAAACAAGCAAGATTTACTTCAAATAGTCCAGATTTGAAAGTATATGAAGAAAAAGTTATCACGTTCAGGAAGTGGTTGGGCGTTATTTATGCCAAAAACTTTGTTAGAACTAATTGACGTAAATCCGGAATCTGATTATTTGGAAATTAGTGTAGAAAATGACACTGTTAAAATTAAAAAAGCACCTGTTTCACAAACTCCAAATGTAGAGTAGTTTTTATATCATTTGTTGTCAAAAAATCTATTTATACTATTATAAAGATTATGAAAATAGATATTGTAAGTTTTGGTAATAAATTTGAGAACACTCAAAATGGAGATGTTAAATATTCAAAAGAGTATTCAGATGATGGTCAACTTCTATCAAAGAAAGCGTGGCAAACTTCAACAAACAAACCGCTAAAAATTGAACGTTATGACTCAAATGGCGATGTCTTTGAAATTCAAGAGTTTTCATATTCTCATAACAAGACTGTCGAGCACTACAAAAACAATAATCAGGAATACACTAGAACAATTACTAAAGAAATTAATGATGGAGTTAACCATATAAAAGAAGTTTTTATTTCAAAAACTACTCCCAAAAACAATTATATAACCGAAACTCTAAGAGATATGGCAGGGAAACTGGTTCAAATCATTCATAACGGCAAACCTTTGCTATAAATGCTATAGTGATAATTTAGTCCAGTTTCAAAAATAGTTTTTATTCATATCTTAATGCATCAATCGGGTTCAAAAGAGAAGCCTTATAAGCAGGATAATACCCGAAGCCTACTCCGATGGCTGCCGAAAATCCAAGCGATAAACCTATGGACGAAGCAGTGATTGCAATATTCATGCCTGCAAGTGCGTGCATAATATACGCCCCGACTATGCCGATTATTACGCCGACCAAACCGCCAAGCATAGACAACATAAACGATTCAATCAAAAATTGAATGCGAATATCTGATGCTTTTGCCCCAATCGCCATACGAATACCGATTTCTTTTGTTCTTTCTGTTACTGAAACTAACATAATATTCATAATCCCGATTCCGCCAACAATTAGAGAAACTCCGGCAATAGCACCGAGCAAAAGTGACATTGTTTTGGTTGTAGATTTAATTGTTTCTTGCATTTCAGCAAGGTTTCTAATTTCGAAATCATCGTCCTGATTTTTGCCGATATTATGTCTGTGGTGTAAAAGTTCTTTAATATCAGATTCTGTTGTTGAGAGAATTTCTTCGTTTTGAGATTTTACGGTAATCATATTAACAGTTCCGGGAAAATCAGTTCCGAAAACTTTTCTCTGAGCGGTTGTAATCGGGATAAAAACCAAGTCATCCTGATCTTGTCCCATTCCGCTTGAACCTTTTGTTTTCAAAAGTCCGATAACCTTAAACGGAACATTTCCGATACGGATAGTTTTACCAATCGGGTCAACATCGCCAAAAAGTTCAGTAGAAACGGTTTGTCCGATTACCACAACTTTTGTACCGTTTTTACTGTCTTCCGGTAAAAATCCTCTACCTGATTCGATTTCATAATTTCTTATCAAAAAATAATCCATTGTTGTGCCGCCAACTGTTGTTGACCAGTTTTGGTTTCCGTAGGTTAATTGTTTTGATTCTGCCGAATACGGAGCAACTGCAAGAATTCCACGGCATTTGATTTCAATCGCACTTGCATCTTTCATGGTTAATGTCGGTTTTGTTCCTGAACCCATTCGCACACCACCGGATTTGGCTGATGCTGAACGTATCATCAACAAGTTGCTGCCCATTGATTCCATATCTGCTGCAATTTTTTTACTTGCACCAGCCCCGACCGCAAGCATAATAATTACGGCACTTACCCCAATAATTATACCCAAACTCGTAAGCATTGAACGCATTTTATTTATTCTTAGCGAAATTGTCGCCATTTTTAATATTGATTTAAAATCTAACATTGCAAATCCTTTAAGTTTCTCTTGTTCTGTGGGCTAACCAAACCTCTTTCGGCTCGTCTAAAACAATATTTCCGTCTTTAAATTTAATAACACGTTTTGTATATTCGGCAATATCGGGTTCGTGAGTGACCAAAACAATAGTTTTGCCCATTTCTTCGTTAAGTCTAACGAAAAATTCCATAACCTCAATACTCGTTTTGGTATCCAAATTACCTGTCGGTTCGTCCGCCAATATTAGCGGTGCATCATTAACAATTGCTCTTGCTATTGCTACACGTTGTTGTTGACCGCCCGACATTTGGTTTGGCATGTGGTCTTCACGGTTTTCAAGTCCGACAATCTTCAATGCCCATTTAGCACGCTCAATTCGTTCACTTTCGGGAAGACCCTTATAAATCATCGGCAAACACACGTTATCAAGTGCGGAAGTCCTTGAAATCAAGTTAAACCCCTGAAAAATAAACCCGATTTTTTTACATCGAACCATTGCCAAACGGTTATTATCAAGGTGAAGCATGTCTTCTCCGTCAAGATAATATTCGCCCGAAGTCGGTTTGTCTAAAGTTCCGAGCATATTCATACAGGTAGATTTTCCTGAACCAGAAGTTCCCATAATAGCCACGAATTCGCCTTTTTTAATACTAAAGGAAACATCATTCAAGGCATTAAAGGAGTCTTCGCCCGTTTGGTAAGTTTTTATTGCGTGTTTTACGGTGATTAAATCCATAATTTATAATCCTGTCTTTTCATCAAATTTTAAATAATCTATCATATTTTGAACAGACTGTATTTCATTATAAAATTCTTCTACTGATTTTTTAGATTTTAGGGATTTGTACAAACTTCCGAGTTCAAACAAATCTTTTTTTGAAGAAATTGCAAACATTATGCAATCATCAAAGAAAGAGCATTTTATGCCTTTTGTGCCAAAAGAGGTTTCAAGGTGTTTCAAACGTTCCATAAAGGTTGGAGTTAAAAGATATCTTGCTTCAACTTGGTCTTTTGTATAAACATTGAAACGTTTGTCAAATCCGACATCTTCAAGTTTAACCTTTTGCATCTTTTTAAATTGATAAAACAAAGGTATGCCAACCCCGAGAATTATTACTAACGGAAGAAGAAAATCTAAAAGATTTGGTAAGAAAATACTTGACCAAAACAAATGAGGAGTCGGAATCGCCGAGAAATCACCACCTATAGATTTAAAACTTTCACCTACCTGAAATAAGAAATAAAAACTTAATAAGATTGGAAGAAGAAGCAAGAACGGAACTAATATTAAAATAGCACTTGAATTTGGCGGGTAATTTCTTATATTGTTATCGCCCTTTGAAGTTACCAAAGTTTCAGCCAAGATTTTTTTATTTGATTTGAAAGAAATAACTACACCTTTAAAAACATCAAATTCATTTTTCCTATTTTTTACTACAAGTTTTGTTTCTGCAATCGTATAATTAACCTCATTGTAGCAACCTTCAATAACGTCATCATATTCCTGATATGAATAGATTGAGAACAAATTACTTTTCTTCAAGGTTTCATCAGAAAAGCATTCTCCGTCCATTGTCGTTAAGCCAAATTCTTTCAAAATCTGACGTTTACATTTTTTCTTCAAATAGGTTTTAAACTCTTTGTTATCATCTGAAAAATTACAGAAAAAAGCAATACCGCTAAAAAGAGCAATAAATGCACAAAAAACAGAAATGACCGTATGATTTTCAGCCCATATTATTGCTCCTTTACAAGTTGCATAACCAATCGCAAGTGTAATTATCTGTTTTATGAGTAATCCCAATATTCTTTGTTTTCTTTCTTCTTCATAAGCAGAAAGTTTTTTTACAATTTTATCTATAAAATTTTGTTTTTCGATTTCTGTTTGCATAATTTATTCCTTACCTTGTCGCTCTAAAACATTCCCGGAGGGCCGCCACGGCGTTTGTTACCCTGTTGAGAAGCTGTCGGCTTTTTACCGCCGCCAGTTGAGCCGATTATTACTTTATCACCGATTTTCAAAATTTTTGAAATGATTTCAACGTTAGAATCGTCACTTGCGCCTTCTTTGATGTCAATTCGTTTAGGTTTGCCGTTTTCTAACACCCAAATTCCCTGATTTTGATATTTTTGCCCGTTGGTTTCAGGTGAATATTTCAATGCAATAGATGGCGCACACATAACGTTCTCACTTCGTTTTGTGATAATTGAAACATTAGCCGTCATGCCGGGTTTCAGTTTCAAATCGTCATTACTTACGCTAACAATTACCGTATAAGTTACGACGTTTGAAGTTGTTGTAGAATCCAAACGGACTTGGGTAACTTTTCCGTAAAAAGTGCTGTCAGGATATCCGTCAAGGGTATATTCCACCTCTTGACCTTCTTTTACCGAACCGATGTCGGCTTCTGAAACATTAACTTCAATTTGCATTTTTGTTAAGTCTTGAGCAATCGTGAAAAGTTCAGGCGCTTGGAAGCTTGCTGCAACCGGTTGTCCTACGTCAATATCTCTTGAAATAATAGTTCCGTCCACAGGAGCGACAATTTTTGTATAACCTAAATTTGTCATTGCAGTGTTGTAACTTGCTCGAGATTGTGCAATAGATGCTCTTTGTGCGCCGATTGAAGCTTTTTTCGCCAAATAATCGCTTTCCGCTTGGTCTAATTCACTTCTTGCCACAAAATTTTTCTTATATAAGTTTTTATATCGGATATAAGTTTTTTCGGCATAAACCATTTCAGCATTCAGTTTAGCTAGGTTTGCTTCTGCATTATTGATTTGTGCTCTGTTTTGGTCAACTTGTGCCTGAAATGTTGCTGGGTCGATTTGTGCAAGTAATTGCCCTTTTTTAACCTCGCTGTTATAATCCACGTAGATTTCCTTCATCAAACCTGATACGGTTGAACCGACACTCACTGTATTCACCGGATTGATTGTCCCAGATGCTTCAACAACATCGGTAATAGTACATCTTGACAATTCTTTAGTCATGTAGGTCACTTTGTGCGATTGAACATAAGAATATCCGTACGCTCCGAGTGCTGCAGCAACGATTATCGGGATTATGACTCTTTTTTTTAACAATAATTTAGCGGTATTTTTAATATCCATGTTATTTATCCTCTATCGAAACGGTAACTTCTTGTGGTAGTGCAATTACGCTTTCCAGTTCCGCTTTCGCTACGTTATATTTGTAAATTGTTTCTATATATGAGCATTGGGCATTGTTATAATTAACTTTTGCGTCTTGCAATTGAATATAATCGCCCAAGCCAACATAATATCTGCCTTCTGCAAGTTCATAGTTTTCCATTGTTTGACGAACTTTGACTGCAAGTAGTGGAATTTGTTTTTCTAATTCTACCATATTAATATATGCGTTTTGAACTTCAAAATAAATGTCTTGATTTAGTTGACTCAATGAGTTTTCAGCAATATCCACCTGAAATTTTGCGGCATCAACATTAGCCTTTTGAGCCATTATATTAACGGCACTGGACATGTTAACTCCGACATTCAA
Organism: uncultured Candidatus Melainabacteria bacterium; assembly: GCA_934692625.1. GTDB lineage: Bacteria > Cyanobacteriota > Vampirovibrionia > Gastranaerophilales > Gastranaerophilaceae > Zag111. The sequence goes on along the minus strand of CAKUUC010000005.1, from coordinate 82,259 downwards.
AGAATTTGTATTGTTCAAATCCCTAAATCCATACCCCGCACTTGCAGAAATTTCAGGATAATAATTGCGTTTTACGTATAACAAATTTTCTTTGACTGCATCAAGAGTTGAATTGTAAGCCTTCAAATCCGCACGGTTTTTGTAAGCCATTTCAATACATTCTTCAAACGAATAAGGAAATTCCTGCACCTCGTAATCCGTCAAAACCTCTAACTTTTCAACAGAACTCAAGAGTTTTGCATCAGTAATTCCGTCAGGTGCTTTTGCTTGTTTTTTAGGATTTTGTTGTTCCAAATTTGATAAATCTACTGGAGCAACGTTGTCTTTTATGTTGAAATTTTCGTTACTTTCAATTGAGTATGTCGGAGCGTTCTTCAAATACATTGTATTATTAAGGTTTACAAGCGAATTTTTATAACTGTTTTGAGATTGAATCAGTAAAATTTTTGAATCACTCAAGGTAACTTCCGCATTTACCAAATCAATTTTTGATTTTATGCCTTCGTCAAAATAAGCCTTTGTTCTCAAATAGTTACGTTCGTTGATATCAACATAAGCTTGATTGATTAAAACTGTTGCTCGTGCTGCCAAAACTTCGTAATATCTTTGTTTAACGTTAAAAATAGTTTCTCTTACAGTGTTGTCAAACGTGTATTTGTCGGCAATTTGATAGAACTTTTGCATTCTGATATGAGAATTTGTTCTGCCGAAATTCCAAATCATTTGGTTTAAAGTTGCTTCGACAGAATAATAATCAGAGGTTGTACTTCTTTGTTTGTTCTTTGTTCCGGTGAAATTGTAACCCGTTCCAACTCCGACTGTCGGGAAAAATTCAGAACGTGCAACATTTACATTGGCTTTTGAAATTCCATAATTATAGCGGGCATTTTTGATACTCGGATTATTATTTAATGCTATGGATATGCAGTCCTTTAACGAAAGTACGGAGCCCTGTTCAACTTTGACTTCTTGCAATGCGTAAACTTGGGTAAATGATGTTAAAAATATTGATAATAGTAGTATTGTCAGTAATTTAGCTATCTTATTCACTAATAGTTATCCTCATACATAACTTTTACGATTAAAATATATTTTTGTTCATTTTTGAACCAACAAATGTAGGATTAATTTACCTCAAAATCTTAATAAAAATATAACAAAAATATACTCTATATTTATTGACTTTTATACGTAATTTTACTAATATATCATAGTGTTGAAGGATACATTAATCTCAGAAAACACTATAATTAAATTAAGAAATGTAAATTTTTACGGGATTTTATTAAAGTTTTGTAAAAATTATACCGATATAAAGCAAAAAACGATATGCTTCGGGTTTATATATAATATCGGACTATATCCAAAGTATATACAAACATGCCCAAAGTGAAGTTTGATGCAAAAGAAAAAGTTTGACAATACAATAATACAGAAGTGAAATGCGACAAGAAAAGGAGTATGACATGAACAAGAAAACGTTAATCCTACTAGCAATGGCAGCAACTCTTGCTATTCCTTCCGCAAACGCAGCCGGTACAAATATTACCGGTGTCACGGGTAACGGTGGAGTTTACAACATCAACCCTGAGTTTATCGGAAAAGATGGCGGTGCCGGTTTTAGGAAATATGACGATTTTACAGTCGGAAAAGGCGATACTGCAAACTTGATGTTTGATGGATTCCAGAAAAACGGAAAAGATGCAAGTATTACAACTTTCGTTAACTTAGTTAAAAACCAAGTTAACGTAAACGGTGTTGTAAACACAATGAAACAAAACGGTTTCTACAATGGACACGCGGTATTTATTACACCGGGTGGCATGGTTGTAGGAGCTTCTGGTGTTTTGAACGTTGGCAGATTGTCAACAGTAACACCAACAATGGATAAATTTAATGAAATTGGTGCTGCTTACGATAAATACAACGCAGAAAAAACTCAAGCAAACGCAAAAGCATTTGAAAACACTGGCGTTTTGAATTTCTTATCTAATTCAAAATCAGGTGGCGCTTGGGGTAGCAATGCAGACATCACCGTTGAACAAGGCGGCAGAATTTTAGCACGTGACGGTGTTGTTCTTAGAGGTCAAAATGTTAACATTGCAGGTAAAGTAGTTAACGGTTTGACCGTAAACCAAGCATATCAAGCAGACTTGTTTGACAATTTGGTTAACACAACAGGTATCAAAGCAGCAACTGCCAAAACTGACGGTAGTCAATTAGTTATTGAATCTGCAAATGGAATGACCGTAACAGGTCACGTTTTGAACAACGATAACGGCGGTACATATATTACAAACAACGGTGCTAACGGAATGAGCGTAAACGGTGAAGTTTATGCTAAAAACGGCACCGCAAGATTGTACAGCACAGCAGGTGATTTGACAGTCGGCACAACAGCAGCAGCAATCGAAGGTAACAAAGTTCAAATCTTGAACAACAAAGGCGGTGCTTTGACATTAGGTCAAGGAACTACTATTAAAGCGGATGATATTGCTCAAGTTTACAACTACACTTCAGGCACAGGCAAGTTGACTTCAAACGCTACAATCAATGCTAAAACTGTTTCTATCAAAAACGGTACAGGCAAAGCCGGTGAAAAAACTAACAGTGTAGGCATGGATATCGGCGGTAAAATTACTGCAAACGGTGACGTAGCAATTAAAAACTACGACGGGGCAATGAATTACACTGCCAACTTGACTAATAACAACAATAATACCGGTATCGTAAACTACGGTACAGGCATGACAGTTGGTGGAACAATTGCAAACAACGGCACAACTGGTCTTATGAACATTAAAAATGCCGGAACTGGTGCAATGGATGTAACAGGAACAATTACCAACACATCAGCACAAGGTTGGCACTCAGATAAAGTTGACAACACAACAACTTATATTACTAACCGTGGTGCAGGTGGCTTGAACTACTCAGGTACTGCAAATGTTACTAACGGTAACTTGGCAATCAACAACTACGCAGGTGATATGGTTGTTAATGGTACTATCAACGAAACTAACGGAAACCTTGGTATCGTTGACAGAACAGGCGCAGGCAGCATGACAGTTGCTTCTGATATCACTGTTAAAAACGGTAACGCTTCCTTGAAGAAAGAAGCAGGCACAACAGGCGATATGACAGTTAACGGAACCTTGAACCACAACGGTTATATGGCAGTGTTGAACAACGCAGGAATGTTGAACTTGGGTGCTAAAGTTACAAATAACGGTGGTGCTGTTAAAGATGCTCAAGGCAACTTGGCTGGTGGCTTCTACGCTATCTCAAGAGGTAACGGTACTGGCGTTAACGTAACTAAAGACTTCAACGCAACAGGTGACGGCGAAGTTCTTATTAAAAACAAAACTGGTAACAACGGTTTGAATTACGCAACAGGTGCTACAATCAACACTTCTGGTTACCAAGCAGCATTGGTTAACAGAAAAGGTAATATGAACGTTGCGGGTGATATCGCAGCAAAAACAATCATCGTACGTTCAGGTACCGAAAGCGATCCTTCAACAGGAACTTTCAAAATCAACGGTACATTGACACCTCAAGTAACTGACGGTAGCTACATCGTTAACTGGTACAAAGGCGGCGACGCTAATGCAGTAAACGGAGACCCTACTAACGGTGCTAAATACTCAGGTGTTGAAATCAGACAAAAAGAAATTAAATAGTTCTTTTGAAATGATATAGACTTTAGCGGAGCGATGGCATTCTGCCATCGCTCCGCTTTTCTAGTCCGTTATTAGAGTAATTTCAGAGATTTTTGAAATCCCGTCAACGTTTTTACGTTGACGGGCCAATATTACGTGTCAGGCGGTGCCTGACTTACATTGGGCTTTGAAATATGTGTTCAAGAACAGATTCTGAATAACAAGAAAATTTATTTGCTCATTCCATTCACAAAAATTTTCTAAGTTTTCAGAATGACGAACTACTTGGTAAGCTCACCAAATAGTCATGCTGAATTTATTTCAGCATCTCTTCTAAAATCAAAATAAAACAAAGAATTAAGTCCCTAAAATCCTTGTAAAACCTTGTCATGAAGCGACCCTGAAACCAGTTCAGGGTGACTTTTTCGTTAGGTTTTGCACTGGAAAAGTAGGTCGGCATTGCTATGCCGACATCATTATTTTTTATACCAGATTACTACAAAGCAAACCAACGAACCTATGGTGAGTTGTGTGAGGTGAGTATGCGTAGGCAACGCCGAAGAAGAATAAGATAAAATCTATGCAATTAAAATTGCTTGATTTTTAATCTTTTCAGAATGACTCATTTGAGAAACTCCCCCTAAAACGATACTATTGTTAAGAATTGTAAAGTTGAATTTAAAAGTCGGAAATCCTTGATATAATTGCTTTATGGTATGGTATGGTATGGTATGGTATGGTGTGGCGGAGCAATTCTTATCTTCGTGAATACTTTATATATATATAAGATATAAATTTATGTGTGCTACAACTAAACACGAAAGGAGATTTTCTATGGTACAACCTATCAATGGCGCAAATCCGGTATTTTCAATGAGTGGAGTTCAACAAGCCCAACAAGCCGATACAAGTTTCGGTGCGATTTCTTTTCCAAAAACTAATCAATCTGAACATCAAAAAAAATTAAATGAGTTGTTGAGTAAAAATAATCTTAATCTTGAAGATAGAATCCCGAATGAAAAAAGTTTGGCAAAATTAGGATTTAAAAAAATAGATTGTATTGACCGCTCAAATGGACAAATGTACCAAGATGGTAAAGGTAATACAATTTGTATAGGTTCATGGGGTGCTGATGCAGAATCTGGCATTCGAGGAGCGCAACGTGTTGTTTATACATCTGCTGATGGTATTGAACAAAAGGTTTATTATACCCCTGACGGCACTCCAATGATGGGCAAATTAACCCAAAAACCGACTGCTCCGGGTAGTCCGTGCGAAACTTTCTCTTATGATATTGATGAATCAGGAAATCCTGTTTTGAAAAAATATAGTTCAGTGAATGGAAGTTATGCCCCTAGTGGTATGTAAGCAAAAATCGGCAAGGAATTTATATTCCTTGCCGATTTCGTATAGTTTATAACCATTTTAATCTATCTGAACCACCAGCGGAAATCAAATTTACGTTTCTTTGCTGCATCTCGACGTATTGGCGCTAATATTTGGTCAGCCCTTTGTTCTGTATCTCCAAATAAACCGTTTGTATTCACTGCTCGTTCCACTGAATAATCGTTTTCATCATCATTCGTTGGCACAACTAGCACATCTGTTACCAAATGTAGTGGTTTGGGCGGTTCTGTGTTGTTATTTATGATTGGTTGCAAATCGCTCATATCAGGTGTAACAGGTGGTTTGGGATTTATTGGCGGCAAATCGGAGTCGCTATCGTCGTCCGTATCACCATGAGGCGGTTTGTTGTCATTATCATCATCTGTGTCTGTGTCACCAATATCAGGCTCACTAGGATCCGGCGGAATATCTGAATCATCGTCATCATCGGTATCGCCAGTAGAAGGATTGTCAATGTCATCATCAGAATCTGTATCACCAATTGGGATATCAGGGTCGTCGTCACTATCGCTGTCACCCGTAGTTGGCGGAATATCAGAATCGTCGTCATCGTCGGTATCGCCAGTAGAAGGATTGTCAATGTCATCGTCAGAATCTGTATCACCAATTGGGATATCAGGGTCGTCGTCACTATCGCTGTCACCGGTAGTTGGTGGAATATCTGAATCGTCGTCATCATCGGTATCGCCAGTAGAAGGTTTGTCAATGTCATCGTCAGAATCTGTATCTCCTACCGGAATATCAGTATCATCATCGCTATCACTATCACCGGTGTCAGGTTCACTTGGTTTATCCGTGTCATTATCATCGTCAGAGTCGCCAATATCAGGGTTATCGATATCATCATCTGAATCAGTATCGCCGATATTCGGATTATCAGAATCATTGTCATTGTCACTGTCGCCTAAATCTGGTTCTTTTGTATCGTTATCAGAATCGCTATCGGTATCTCCATCACCATCTAAATCTGGGTCAGTGTCATTATCTCCGATATCAGGATTGTCAATATCACTGTCATCGTCGGTATCTCCGCCAAATTCAGGTTCATCTCCATCAAAAAAGATAATATTGCTTTCGTTGTTAGTTGAATTTATTGTATATGAAATTTCATCAATTCCATCACTGCTTTGGTAATAAACTCTAGTTAAGCCATCAACATCTTCAGCGTTTTGAACATCATTTTCAGTTACTGCGTTTGCTGAGATATTTACGTTGTTATCTCCCATAACGTTGATTTTGGAAGTGTTACTATCTTCTTCTGATTTTGCATTCCCAACAATATAAGTTTTATCGCCGGTTGTATTATCTAAAGGTGTTTCGCTTCTATCTTTGCCTAATACAAAATGCTTTCCGTCTGCATAAATATTATCGGCAGAAAAAGCAAGCGTTGGTGCTTTTTCATTGGTTCCGATTGTTCCATTTTTTATAATAATTGTTGAATCTGAAAGTTTCGTATTGTCTGAACCCAATCCTAATGCGGTGAATTTATTAGTTGTATCATCAAGGATTGTATCTGATTGGAAGTTTTCTATATACAAAACGTCGCCTTGAGTCAATATATTTACATTTGCTCCTGACAAGTTTTCAATGTAAGTGTTGCCTTTAATTTGAGCATCAACTTTTCCGTTTTCTGCGGATAAGTTTTTGAAATTTGCTGAATTGTCGTTATCTTTCAGGTGAATATTTCCAAATTTTGAAACAACTTCAATCCCGTCACCTTTTGGAGTGTACTTGAATTTATTATTATTCCAAGAGTTGTCATCAAAAACTTGAGAATTTGAATTTGAACTTACTGTAATTCTTTCGTTTGTTTTTCCTATATTGCCGGCAGTTGAGATTGAAATTTTATTGCCGACGATATTTGGAGTAGTTTTGTTTGCGGAGTAAAGATTTGGATTTGTTCCGTTTTCTGTTGTTTTGTCAATCGTTAAATAAACCGTGTCGCCTGTAATATTATCAACATATAAATCTTTGTCTAAAGATGCAACATTCACTATATTATCTGCATAAATGTTTACTTTGCCGTCTGATTGGATATTTACAGATTTTGAAAAATCATCACGATTTGTTGGGTTTTCTCCAACACTTCCGTTTTTCGCATTGATATTTATATCGTCTGTTGATTTTAATAAAGTATCAGAGATGCCACCATTTAGTAGGTTTCCATTTTGAATATTTATGTTAATATTTCCGTTTTTGTTTTCTGTAAGCCCGCCAAGTTCAATATTTCCGCCATTTGTATTGTAATTTATTTCGGTTTTATTACTGTTAAGTTTTCCTGAGTTAACAAGAGTGTTGAATAGGTTTTCAGCGTCTGTAATTTCAATATTACCGGTTTCTTTGTCAAAAGATATGAATGTGTTATCTGCAGAAAGTCCGCTTATAACGTGTCCGTCTTTACCTATTTGTATTGATTTTGCGTTGAAATTGATATTTCCGTTAGCGATAATTTTACCGTCAATAGTGATAAGTCCGTTGCCGATACTCAATGTCGCAGGGTCAAAATTTACTGTTTGATTAGTTCCGGCAATAGCGCCTGATAACTGATTAGATAAAGTGTTGTAGCCTTCTTGTGTCGGAGTGTAGACAGACAATGAGCCAACATTTAATACTCCGTTTGCACCGACAACAAAACCTTCCGGAGTTACGAAAATTAAATTACCGTTAGACTTTGAAAAATCTGATTTTACAGTATTAACAAGTCCTTCAATGCTGACTTTTGAATCTACAAGGTTTACGAATTGCGATATGTCATTCATTATAAAGTTTGCATTGTCGCCTTTAGTAAGGTTAAATTTTTCGTACTTTCTAAATCCTGTACCGTTTGCTTTGTTGCTAAATGCAGGATCGATGTTATAAATATTTGAATTTCCTGAAGGAATCGGAGTTATTCCTGAAATGTCCGATGCGTTTGCATTCATACTAACCATTTGTAAAAATAATGCAAAACTAAGTATTGAAAATTTATTTATATTCATAAACCCGTTATCCTTACAATCCAATCGCTTTATTATATTTTTATTATAACGTATCTTTTAGAAAATGTAAACTGTTTAACTCTTATTTTATAGGGTTTTGAACCGTTTACAAGAAAATATCGATTTCGAAAATTTAAAAATAAAACATTTATGATAAAATAAAGTTATAACTTAAGAATATTAAGGAGAAAATAATGAATATTTTTGAAGAATTGCAAGCCCGTGGCTTGATTGCGCAAGTTACTGATGAAAAAGAAATTAAAGATTTGATAAATAATGGCGGAGCAAGATTTTATATAGGTTTTGACCCAACAGCAGATTCTCTGCATGTAGGTCACTTTATGGCTTTGTGTTTAATGAAAAGGCTTCAAATGGCAGGAAACAAACCGGTTGTTCTAATCGGTGGCGGAACAGGTCATGTCGGTGATCCGTCAGGTCGTACAGATATGCGTTCAATGATGACAAAGGAAACTATTCAACATAACTGTGATTGCTTTAAAAAACAAATGGAAAGATTTATCACATTTGGTGATGATGCTGCAATTATGGTAAACAATGCGGATTGGCTTTTGAAACTAAATTATGTTGAATTGTTGCGTGATGTAGGTGCTTGTTTTTCTGTAAATAATATGCTTAGAGCAGAATGCTACAAACAAAGAATGGAAAAAGGTTTAAGCTTTTTAGAATTCAACTATATGATTATGCAGGCTTACGATTTCTATCATTTACACCAAAACTATGGTTGCAATATGCAATTTGGTGGCGATGACCAATGGAGTAATATGTTAGCCGGAACAGAACTTATCAGAAAGAAAACCGGTGATGATGCGTATGCAATGACAATTACTTTGTTGATGAACAGTGAAGGTAAAAAGATGGGTAAAACTGCAAAAGGTGCGGTATGGCTTGACCCTAACAAAACTTCACCGTTTGAATTCTATCAATATTGGAGAAATGTTGATGATGCCGATGTTATGAAATGTATAAAAATGTTGACATTTATTCCGATTGAAGAAATTGAGAAAATGGAACATTGGGAAGATAGTAGAATTAACGAAAAGAAAGAAATTTTGGCGTATGAATTGACTTCGCTTGTACACGGAAAAGAAGAGGCTGAAAAGGCTCAAAGTTCTGCAAGAGCGTTGTTTGGCGGAAACAGTGATGATGCCAATATTCCGACTGTTGAACTAACTGAATCTGATTTTAATGATGGTAAAATTTCAATTGTCCAAATTATGACAAAATGTGGTTTTGCGTCAAGTAACGGCGAAGCAAAAAGGCTTGTTCAACAAGGTGGAGTGAGCGTTAATGACAATGCTGTGAATACTTTGGATACTTCATTTGCAATAGATGAAGTAAAAGAAGGTTTGAAAGTTCGCAAAGGTAAAAAACATTTTAAGAAAGTAACGTTGGTGTAAGACAAGGTTGCTCAGAATTTGGGTTTTCAAATACAAATGAACCGGCTACAAAAGTAGCCGGTTCATTTGGTATGTATTCAAAATGTTACCATTTTATCAAGACTGCGCCATCGGCTCCAGGTCCTGCAGGAATATTAGAGTAATCTATTCTGCAATTTGATGGAACATACTTAGGTTCCCAACCTGCAGGCCATGCATAAGCTGGGTTGTTCTTTATTTCGTTTGCAGTTTTCAAATCTGGAAATATACTTGATTTCATAACAATATTTTCAAAGAATACTTCGCCACGTCCTGCCCAGCATCTGTGTTCCACAGCACCAGCCTTTCCGCCACGACCAGATTTTGTAAATCTTTCCAATGGGCTATCTTCTGCTCCGGTCAAGTTTTTGAATGCCAAATTCAAGAAACTTGAGAAGATTCCAATAGGTGTCGGATAATTTTGGGCTGATGTGTTATTTGTAGATATACGGTAGTATTTGTAGTTCCCTTGATTGTTTATCAAATCCTTACAATAGTTAGGTTCTTCTTCTATTTGTTTTCTGATGTCACCGTATGTCAAAGTTTTGGTTGAAATAACACGATCATTATCTTCTTTCAAATATGTGCCGTCTGATTTTTTAGCAAATGCCTGACTGTAATAGAAACATTTACTTTCTTTTTCATAAAGCTTAGCATCATAAACCGGCAAATCGTCCATTGTTGTAGTTACGTGACCTTCACCACCGGCGCCACCGGCTGCTGAGAGAATATCACCAAATGATGACATAGAGCCTGCAGTTCCACGAGCACCTGAATTTAGTGCGGCAGCAGAACCTCCACGACCAACTTTTATGGTTGTGTCAACACCTTTCAATGTACGGACAATAGTAGTTTTGAATTCTCCAGGAGAACCCGGTTCGCCATATCCAAGATAGTTCATATCATGTCCAAATTCATATTTATACATACCGTCAGCTTCTGCTGTATTAGGAGCATAATGGTGAATTAAGCAATAGCCATAGTAGCCAGAGCCGGTACATTTTGGAGATGGGGAAGAATAGGCTTCTGTTGAATAGCTTCCTGCATTACAATATCCATCTTCTGCCGCATTTTCTGTATCCGGAGCACCGTCCCAATATTGGTCAACTTCATCACCGGCAATAATCGTACGCATTGCTCCAGTACCTCCGACAGGGGCACTATATGCTTTTACAAGAGTAGACTTAATTCCATGCTTTGTCGAGCCACCTGTTATTTGGTAATATGAATAAGAAGGGTTGCCTTCACAGTCGTTTGCTCCAAGTTTTCTCGGATAACAAGACGCCGTACCAAATCCAGCCAATAGTTTTTCTATGTAGAATTTGGAAGGTGAAGTGTAACGGTCAACATCGCTGCCATTTGTTACATCTGAAGGATTTACATTTGTATCTTGAGTGTGATTTAGGTTCAAATCGCCTGCTCTTTTTTCACTATAACAATTTGCTCCTGAACCGCCGGTTCCTCCATAATTCATTTCATGGTTATAGGAATATTCAGTCCAGTTATTATATTTAAGACAAGCACCATCTTCATAATGACTTCCTGTATATACATTATCATCAACAACGCATTTAGATTCATCCATTGTTTCAGCGGTGCCGACTTTAACTTCAGTTGTAGTTGTAGTACATTGTTTTTGCGGTACTTTACAAGCATACTCCTCTGTTCTTTCTTTTCCATCTTCAGGATCCCATTTTAAACAGTGGTCTATTGTTCGTGTTTCTGTTTTATCTTTCCAGTCACAGCGTTCTTCTGTTTCTGCAGGGTGATTGATTTTCTGTGCTGTTGTTTCAACTTCTCTCAACCCAGAGGATTGGTCAATAGTACCACTAGAGCCATTTTTGCATTTGTATGGGTCCCCAATACATTCATTCGTACGGATATTTGCCATACAACACATTCTATTTGTTTCTGTCCAAGCATCTTTAATCGTTACCATTTCACAATTCGTTTTTATGCAATTTTTACAAACAGTAACTTCCTTCGTTTCTGGAGGGTTTTGCCATTCTTTACATTCCGGATAAATTATACGAGTACAGGTACTGTCAACATCTGTAGTTTCACATGTTGTGTTAGTGTCACATCTGTACTTTTGACATTTTCCATTAGTATATTCGACTTTACAAACATTTTCTTTTTTGTAATCTTTTACTTCGACTTGTTCATGTTCTTTACATTCTTTTTTCTCTTCACTTGATCTAACCATATAACCGATATCGCCACCATTACCTGAGCCTATACTTTTAGCATAGCCCATAATCCAACCGGCATATTTCCAGAATTCTTCAGTTGATATGCCATGAGCTTTTAATTCGCTTTCTGTTCTTTGGAAAGGTGTCATTTCGGTTGTTTCAATGCTACTAATCCAATCACCACCGGTGTAGCCGGCATCACCACCGCCGCCACCACCACCGATAGCAGAAATTTCAAAATATCCGGCTTTTTTAGGCGGAACAAATACACAGTTGTCTGTTTCTCTATTGAACAACTCTTTAGTTTTCATTTTTCCTGCCCATTTGGCTTCGTGTAATTTCCCGTCCTTGTAATAACACAAATAGGCTCCGTGATTAACCAAGGTAGGCAATCTAAAGTGCTTTTTAGTAACTACAGGGAACAATGCTGCCGTGATTAATGCTGCTACAAGTAGTATCATCATTAATTCAACAAGAGAAAATGCATTCTTTTTTCGATTAAAAAACATACCCGATATTTATCCTTTCAAAATTATTACCATAAAAATAACGCTGCTCCGGCTTTACCGGCACTGTTGCGGGCTCCGCCCATACCAACATTTGCATCTTTTATATTGGAAGTATATTCCATACCCTCAATAAATTTTGCCAAGTTTGATTTTGTTTCACCTGCACCTCTAACATTAGTTTCCATAACAAGTTCCATAATATATAATGACGGTGAATACGGATCATCAAGCTTATAATTATCAGATGCTTTTGTAGGGTCCCAACCTGCACCTGCTGTAGGGTCTAAAGATTCTGAATCGTAGTCACTGAATACACTAATATCGTGGTAAACCCAAGTGTCAGAAGTTCCTGCTTTACGTTTTGTGTACACATCATTAACTACATATCTAGGATTGCCCATTTCTACGGTACCGTCAGTTTTAAATGTTTTATATCCAATATCTGTTGTGATATAAGAACCTTTACTACGGCAATGACTTACCTGTATTTTACCGTTTATTACTTGACATGATGGTGGAATATTACACCAGAATTCATCTACCGTTGACCAATTCGTAATTGCACAACTTTTGACATCATCAATAGTTGTATTTATTAACGTTGAAGTAGTTTTTCCACCCGATGCGGTTGCAAGTTTATTTCCATCTTGGTCATAAACTTGCGTATCAGAACCACTTGTTGCTTTTGCTCCGCCTTTTCCAGGAGTTATGGTATATTTTGTAGCAACATAGTCATAAAATGCGCTAACAAATTGACCTTCGCCTCCGCCACTTTCAGAATCTCCACCTGCACCACCTCCAACGGCATCAATAATCATATATTTTGCATAATAAGGTGGTTGAAATACACAAGATGTTGTCGTTCCGCCATTGTCTTTCGCTAGTTTAGCCCCTTGTGAACTACCTTCTGTAAACATTTGCTGCCACAAGTTTCCGCTTTCATCGTAATAGCATTCAAAACGACCGTGTGCTTCTGATGCCAATTTAGCTTTCGGACGATGAGCAACAGTATTTGCCATAAGTGCTATAAAAATACCAACAACCGCCATTACAACAAATGTTTCAAATAAAGAAAATCCAAGTTTAAATTTTATCATTTTCATTACCATAAGATTACCACCGCTCCATCTCCGCCGTTATGAGCCGGACATTTCAATCTAGAAGCATCTGGACAACTTTCATAACCTGTTCCTTTTGAACACATTGCCTGTTCTCCGTTTGAACATGTCATTTTGCTTACATCTTCTTTTGTACAATTATGAATAGAAACTTTATCAGTTTTTGAATAGATGTTTCCTCTCATCGTTGTTTTGCATTTTATTGTTAAATAATCTGGGTTTACAGAACAACTATAGTATGGAGTTTTCCCTGTTTCATACATATTACGATCAGAATAATAATTGTAAACTGTTCCATCATCATAAAGAGATGTATCAGGGAACATCGGATATAATCCTATTATAGTATTTGAAGTTGTGTTCAGAATAACACGGAAAATTTGCCACACCTTATCACTGCTAGACGAAGCAGATTTGCCGGTTACATCAGGGTATTTGGATTTATTATATATTGATAAATCTTCGATTGCAGATTTAGGAATATCACCAACAGCGCATACATAGATTTCTTTTTCCGGATAACCATTGGATTTTGCTTTTTCTGTTGCATCTTCATCTAAATCGCAATAACCTGAACGCTCCATTACAACAGAAGTTATTTGTTGAGCAGAACATTGAGCTTTTGTTGAAACGTTATCTTCTGTATAATATCTTGTTCCAAGTAAATTTGTAATATTTGTCCAATTTGAACCATATCTGCGTGTATAACGGAAAATTCCATCATTGTTATCGTATTCGTACCAAACTTGTCCTGCGGTATTTGCAACAAACTGAGTTTCTCCGCTGCCTCCATTACCTGCATCAGACGGAACATGTGACTTCATTGCATCGTATTTTTCAGAACTTTCAATTACATCAATAAATCCTGAGAGTTTTTTGGCAATAGAAGCCTTTGTACTCATCAAGAAATCTGTAGGTTTTCCGCCAACAAGCGTAAACGACATACGGCTGTCTACTCGACCGCTACCGCCGGCACCGCCTGCCGCTCTCATTGCTTCAATAGGTTCTTTTCCTGAGTAAACATAATTAATAATGGTGTCGCCACCATCTTCGCCTGTTCCAAATGTTTCTTTTGCACGTGAAAGTTTTCCGCCTTTTCCTGGATAGATTTCCATTGTTAAACTTCCGGGTAATTGCGGAACAAATGATGATATTACTTTTCCGGCAGAACCGCCAAGTCTAAATCTTACTTGCTGCATATCAGAAACCGAATTTACATCAAATTGATTTTTTACGATTTTAGATGGGCAATAACTGCTACCGGTTGAATCTTTGCCTATCCATGGTATGTTTCCACATTTATTAGTCTTATTAAGCCAAGTAACCCACTTTGGCCAAGCATTTACTGCCGCTTTAGCCAAGTATGACACTGCTTGAACTCTGGATTTAGGTGTCAAGTCTTCATCAACTGTAATGTTACCGGCGCTATCTCTTTGGGTTGCAATCATAGCTCCAGCACCACCACCGCCAACAGCGTGAATCATATAATACAATGTGTTTGATGTTGGAGTGAAGGTACACTTGTTCCCACTCATTTTTGTCGGACCTTCAACAGTGCCGTTTTCATCGCTATAATAAGAATATAATGCCTTTTGATTATCTACTGTAGCCCAATAGCACTCAAATCTGCCGTGAGCCTTTCTTGTATCAGTAATTTTGAAAACTTTTTTCGTCACAGGCGGTAATGCCAAAAATATCAACATGATTATCGCCATTACAACCAAAACTTCCGCTAAACTGTATGCTTTATTAAACCTTTTGAATTTATCGAAACCGGTTCTTCCCAACATTAATATCCTCTTATATATTCATCATACCCAGTCGGAGCATAATAATCGCATATTATCATACTTACATATATCTATTATAATAACATATATTGCTAAGCTTTTCAACCATGCTAACTTTTGTTACACTCTACAAAATTTGTTCCTATCTTGAAAAACTCTCAAAAATGATTTATAATTATATACAATACAACACGAGGAGATTGATAATGTTGCGGAAGTCTGATAAAAAAGGTTTTACTCTTGCTGAATTGCTCATCGCAATAGGAATTATTGGGGTGATTGCTGCAATCACAATACCTGTATTGCTTAAAAATATCCCAAGTCAGAAAGAGTCGACTAAAAAGAAGGCTGACTATCTTGTAGAGCAAATTGTAAACCAATTATATGATGATGATATTATGTACCCGAAAACAAAAGAGCTTACTGTAGGCTTCCAGAATACCGAAAAAGCAACAATCTTAGATCCTGCAAGTCATAAATTGGTTGACTACGAAGGTGATACAAAATTCTGTAAACTTTTTGCAAGTCGAATGGTTCTGGCTTCAGGTTCAAAAATCGTTTGTGAAAATGAACGAAGCGAAGATACCTCACATCTTGCTCGTGGTAAAAAATCCTTCACAGCAAAAGATGGCATTGAATGGTATTTGCCTGTTACATCTTTTGCTCAAGGTGCTGCAGAAATTATGGTTGATGTAAATGGTCCTGATGGCAAAAACTGTGTTGAAGACGAAAAATACAAAGATGCATTGGGTCTTGAGCACACTTGTACAGCAAAAGATGCGGATAGATTTATTTATTATGTAAAAACTAATGGAACAATCTCACTCAAAAAGCCGACAAATGTTCAAAAAAATAAATTCCAAATTAATGTAAAAGTAACAAGCGAGGGGTGTTCCGAAGATAGTTGTTCTCATAATGGAGGCAGTGTACAAATTGCAGCGCTCGGAACAAATACAAAAGATGATGGTGCAACGTATTCATCAAGTTCCGCAGACTTTAAAAATTTGTCCCCAAATACCAGATATATGCTAAAAGCTATACCTAATGCAGGATATTATACAAATTGGTCCTTAAACAAAAAAAGAGTGACTGTTTATTCTGGTGATGTTGATGTTGAGTTGAAATTTTACAAAAGAAAAACTTTCTGTGTCACTTTAGACATTGATAACTGTAATGAAGATAATGCAACAGATTGCGTAGATGCAAAATTATTACAAAATTGTCAATATACAGAAACAACAGCGAAAAATGGCGAATACAAGCTCAATAGCGATGGTGTATATGAATACGTCGGATTGGGTGTTGACGAAGGTATGTATAAATATACATGTGGTTCAGCCGTCACTGCAGAAGCAGGTGTTCGTTCAGTAGGAACTGGTCGTCCTGTTATTGACTCTAGTACCGGTAAATATACTATAGATACAACAAAATCTTCATCATCAATTCATTGGTGTGGATTGCATGCAAATGATTACAAAATTACTGCTACTGGAAAAGGTGCTTATAAAGTCAAACCATATACAGAATGTGAAGCCGGTGATGTCGATTGTGACCCTAATGCTGATAACGGTGATTACCAACAAGAGGTTCGATTAGGAACTGAAAGTTTGTTCTTTAATACTTCTGTTGATAAATATAAATAATTGATAAACAAAAGATGAGCGAGATTTTATCTCGCTCATCTTTTGTTGTTAATGAATTTCTATTTTTAAAACCTAGCTACTGTTCTCCACGGTCTTTAGCAAGTTTAGTTGTGCCAAGATATTCTTTTTCCTTTGTACCTTTGACAAACATTTTACCATCAGCCATTACATGGATTATGAAAATATCAGGTCTACAACCGGTAACTTGATCATTAATACAGTTTGGACCTTCTTTACCGTTTACATCAACATAAATTTTTGCGCCATCAGTGTCATTATAATTCGTCGATTTAAAATCTGTATAAGGCAAATACCACGAAATACCATCTGTTGTTGTGAATGTAGGTGTTGTATATGTGCCTTTTCCAAGATTTGAATAATTTGGATTAGAGCTGCAAACATCTAATACTCCGTTGTTATAAGTCAAATCTTCAGTCGTATTAACTTTTCTTGCAAAAAGCGAACAGAATTTACCTTTTTGTTTTGTTTCATCGGAAGGCGAGCCGTAAGTATGACCTAAATAAGTGGTTTGAACTGTGTTTGCTAGTCCGACGGTTTCACCGGTAGTAGGGTAAAATTCTTCATCGTTTGCAAGTTCATACACCATACGCTCTGCAACATAGTATGCTTTTTTAAACATAACCTTTTTTTTGTCAGGACGCATATAAGCAATCGCTGGCATAATAATCATTGCAAGCATAGCGCATACACAAAGAGTAATTAATAACTCTGCCAGCGTGAAACCCTTATTTTTTTTCAACATCATAATCCTCGCTAAATTTAACTATAACAACCTCTTATATTTTAACATATTGAGTTAGAGAATGCAATATAACATTGGTGAATATTGACTTTTGCATGAACAAAAGCTATAATAAAGATATCAATACATTAGAGGATACGGGGTTATGGGAATAAAAAAAGCGTTTACACTTGCTGAAATGATGATAGTATTTATCGTAATCGGTGTTATTGTTGCTTTAGGTGTTACAAGTGTAAGGCCTTGGGAAAAAGCTTATAAATACGCTTATACCAGAATGTATCACGCCCTATCTCTATCAATTTATAATCACATGGTCAATGCAAAAGGTGAAGATGCTTTTCCTGTAACCAGAAAAGAAATGTGCGAAGCCTTGATTGAATATATAAATACTGCGGATAATAAACAAGCTTCGGAATGTTCGAAAAATGCTTCAGATTACTTAGATGCCAATTCTCAAAGTAGCAACTTCGATGTAAAAGAAGGAAAAACACCTAATATAATAACTTCTAACGGTATGAGAATATGGATTGGAGGATCTGTAAAAACAGAAGATGGACAAACTGTTGAATATGAAACTTTAAATGAATCTATTGGGGGAACAACAGACAAAGTCCGATATTTTGTTGTATATGTTGATTTGAATGGAGAGCGTAAACCAAACTCAGCAACTTGGTCTAAAGAAAAAATGGCAGATGTTGTAGCGTTTGCAATTACCGACAAATATATAGTAATCCCGCTTGGTTATCCGCTGGTGGATTCAAGATATATGGAAGCCAATGTAGTTTACCCAACGATTGATACAGACGTAAACGATGATAAAACAGAAAACTACACAGGTGATGAAGATGTTGTATCAGAAGCAATGACTTATTATGAAGCAATGGTTAGAGCTTATGATTTAGATAAAAATAACAAAGTTAAGCCGTCATTAGGCAATGTTGCAACATACTTATACGATTTCAATAAAGCAATGTACGACGGTACAGATGAACATAAACGTAATTTTTGGGTTTGTGGTACCAAATCCGGCAATGATATTGTAAAATGCACTACTAAAAACAGCGATGAAAGTGTTGGATTTAAAGATTTTTACGAAACAACACCAAAATTTGACGAAGTTAACTGTGATTCTGTAGGCTATGCCGATCCAGTTTGTAGTGTCAAAATTTACGATTATCATTAATGTTTTGCTATTGGAATTGCAGTATTAACCAACGTTATTTTCATGCATTGTTGTAATCTACTGGATATAAACGCTTTCAAAAACAAAATGGCCCCGATGCGATTCGAACGCACGATCTTTGGTTTAGGAAACCACTGCTCTATCCTGCTGAGCTACGAAGCCATTTAGTTATATTATTTGAATGTACTTATACCTTATTATGACATATTATTACTCAAATCGTCAATAACTTTATATCAAAATCATCATTTCGTACTCTCTTCTTGATTATTTCTCTCATTTTTCCCTGCTTTTTTGTAAACTTTTTAATATATTGTTTACTTTGAGTCTATCTTTTAGTAATATATTAAAAGATACGATTTAGAGAGATGTCCGAGTGGCTTAAGGTGCAATCTTGGAAAGGTTGTGTGAGGGTAACTTCACCAGGGGTTCGAATCCCCTTCTCTCTGTGTTTTCGGTTTTAATGAGGTTTTATGATGGATAACAGAGAAGAAGAAATTTTAAAGTTGTTAAATTCTGGTGTTTCACTTGTTGATATTGCTAACAAGTTTGGTATGAGTGTTCACACTGCTAAAGCGTACGCTCATCTGTTGAGAAAAAGAGAAAAATCTCAATCAAAATAATTTTCTATTCAGTTGTTGACGAAATGTAATTTACTAATTTTCTTAGGTCTTTGTTCCAACACCCGTTCCAATTTTGTACTATTATATCCGCAGGTGTTTTCTTGTTAAATGTATATTCTTTGATTGGTTCTAAGAAATATTCCTCGCCTGTATTGAACGATTTTAACCCTTTTTCTGCAATTTTTAGTATTTCTATTGCATAGTCAAATACTCGTGCTTTTTTTATTCTCGTGTTGAGTGTTGTTTTCGGTACATTATATCGAATTTCTGAAAAATCTTTGTATTGCAAGTGCTTGAATAATTCTTCGCACTCTCTCATCGCATCTTCATTGTACATAATCCCTTTATATATTGCAGGAATTGAGTATTTCAAATCCCCACCGACACAGTCGTGATTTCTGATTTCTATAAAATTCCTCATTCTCACTTCTGGGAAACAAAGATTTGCTTGGAGTTCATAATCTTCTATCGTCGCAAGGTGGTTTTTGCAACCGTTTTCCATATATTCAAGGAAGTTTATTTCTCCATCTGTTTGAATATAATCTTTATCTTTGTATAAGAAAATTATTGGAGTCTTTAAAACATAATCAATGTAATCTTCAAACGAAAATTCTTCGCTTATTTTTCCGGCAAATCCGCAACGGTCGTTGTCTGTGTTTAGCCAACTCAATGCGCGGAATGACTTGTAGCCAGTGTCTACGCCGCCTCTAATTGGTGAATTTGCAAACATTGCTGTCATAAAAGGTGTTAATTTGTTCGCAAGTTTGAACTTTCTCATTGCATCTTCTTCTGATGAAAAATCAATACAACATTGTACGCCTGCAGTTTCTCTCATCATTACGTCTGACAAAATCCCCCACAAATAGCGAGCCATGATTTTATATCTTATTTTTGGAATTAGATGTATACTTTTGTATGTTGAGTATGGCGAAACTCCATAATCTAAAAGTTTTATCCCCATTTTTTTTAATAGAGGATTTAAGCCTTCATTAATTGATTCAATTTTTGCTTTTAATTTAAAAATGGTTTCTTGAGGTTCGGCACTAATTTCTACTTGGCTTCCTGGTTCTAAAGTAATTGTGTCGTGACGATTTTTCAGTCCGATAATATTTTTTTCATCAAAAATGAAATCCCAAGTTTCTTCTTGCGCAAATTTTTCTAATAGGTTTCTTATACCGTATTCTTCCCAGTAGTCAACAGAACACAACGAGCCTGTACTAATCGGCAGCCTTTCATATTCAAGCCCAACCTTGAAGTCTTTTGGGTTCTTGTAACCGTTTGTGTAAATTTTTAAAATATCGCTCTTTTCTACTTGTTGTTCTGTTTCTAACATGTCTACCCCTTTACTTTATTATAACATTATTTAAAATATCAAATAAAATTTTGTAAACATTTACCCATGTGTGTTATTATATTTAGTAAGATGAATTATTTTGAACGAGCAAGAATTTTTAGAACTAAAAAAAGACTTGGGCAAAACTTCCTTGTTGATGGTGAAGTTATCCAAGATATTATTGAATACGCAAACATTCAACCTGAAGATACTGTTGTGGAAATAGGTCCAGGGATTGGTTTTGTGACCGAACAGTTGGTAAAATATGCCAAGAAAGTTATTGTAATTGAACTTGATGAAGATGCAATAAAAGAGTTGCAAAAACTAGATGCGCCGAATTTGGAAATTATTCACAATGATATATTGAAAACGGATTTGTCTGAATTGACTGATGATGATATAAAAATTGTGGCAAATATTCCGTATTATATAACCAGCCCGATTATTGCGCATTTGCTTGGTGAAATTGATGATTTAACCAATAAAAATCGAGCAAAGATAAAAGATATTTTGCTGATGGTGCAGGAAGAGGTTGCATATAGAATGACTGCAAATGAGAATTCACCGGCAAAACAGTATGGTTTGTTGACTATTTTGTCAAACTTTTGGGCAGACGTGGAAATTGTGCGACATGTTGGCAGAAAATCGTTTTTTCCGGCACCGAAAGTTAATTCTGCGGTAGTAAAACTTGATGTAAGAAAGACTCCTCGTCTTGAATTGTCAGACTATTCACATTTCAGGAAGGTTATAAAAGCCGGCTTTGCACAACGTCGTAAGAACTTGAAAAATTGTTTGCTAAGCGGAGGGTTCTCTCGTGAGGCAATTGGGTTTGCTATGGGAAAAATCGGTTTAGACGATAATATTCGTGGTGAAAAATTGTCGATTGAAAAGTTTGGCGAATTGTCGGAAGCACTTTTGGAATACAAGAGGCAAATTTGATGAAAACGTTGAAGGTTAAATGCCCTGCAAAAATAAATTTGGGCTTGAAGGTTGTGAATAAACGTCCTGACGGATTTCACAACATTGATAGCGTAATGCAAACGATTAATTTGTATGATTATTTGACGATAAGCGTAGAGTCGGCTAATGAAAATGAAATTTTGTTGTCCGGTAATTCTGCGGAAATACCTTATGATGAGCGGAATTTGGTTTATAAGGCTGCGAAATTGTTTTTAGATAGTACGAAATTGCCGGCATGTCGGATTAGGATAGATATTGAAAAACATATTCCTATAGCGGCAGGTTTGGCGGGTGGAAGTACGGATGCTGCTGGAACTTTGTATGGATTGAACAAATTGTTTGACGAATTGATGACAGATGTTGAGTTGCATAATTTGTGTGCAAAATTGGGGTCTGATTTGAATGTTTGCTTGAGGGGCGGATGTTTGAAAACAAGCGGTAGGGGCGAAGTTATTGAGCCTGCTGAGTATAAAGAATTCAAGGTCAGATTGATGAAACCTTTAAATTTGGGAATTTCAGCAAAAGAAGCTTATACAAAATTTTCACAGAAAATGCAACTTGGTGAAGATATTGCGACAAGAGATAGTTTTGTAAACGACTTGGAATGGGCAATCATCAATGATTATAAAGAGTTGCAGTTTATCAAAAATAAATATCCAAAAGCGGTGATGACAGGGTCTGGCTCGACGTATTTTTCGTTAAGTGAAGACTTTGACCCGACCGAAGGCTATTATGTAAATAACACCTTAACGACCATCCCCAATGGCGTCACTGTTTTGTAGTGCGTAAATTGTTTATTAGTGATTTATATTTAGAGCCGCAAGTAATCTGTTTTTGACATTCAGTTTTCGCAACACCGCCGCGACGTGCGCTTTGGCGGTGTGAATACTTATTTGTAAAACGTCTGCTATTTCAGCATTGGTGAGTCCTTCCGAAACCAATTGCAAAACTTCACTTTCTCGCTTTGTTAGCATTTATCCTAACTTCTTTCTTTTAATTTTGAATTTAACTCCACAAATAGTAATGATTTTGTGTGTTCTTTCTTTTGAGTTTTTCACCGAGAAAATCTTTTGTGCTAATGTCATTCTGTTAAGTAATTTATGGTAAAACTTATTTGGATTATCTAGTAATAATGATAATAAAGAATATTCGTAGTCACCAAGATAGTTCTTATCGATTAAACCTTGCGAATAAGGAGTTTTAAATTCGTCATAAAATATTTTTAGAAAATCTTTTTTTAATGCCTTTTCCACTCGATAAAATGTAAATAAAAATGTTTGAAATTTTCGTAAATAAAATGCTTGCATAAATGTTTTTTCAACTTCATTATGTCTTTTTATAAAATCATATATAAAATCGCATTCAGTTTTTACGACTTTCATATTTTTAGGATTATTTATAGATGAGCAAGGATTATCTGTTCTGTAACAATAAAATGCTTCTGGTAATAAATAAATTTTTTTTGCTAATGTAAAAACTTGAAAATGAAAACCGGTATCTTGGTATGATGCTCCTGGTGTTTCATTATGGCGAATATTGTTATCTTTTAAAAATTTGTTTTTATAAATTCCAGTCCAGTTGAACATTTCCATTTTGAATAGTTCTAATTCATTAGCAGGATTTATAATTTTATTATATAGATTTTGGTTTCTTGTTAATGGCGTATAAGTTAATACTCCAGAATGTAATTTGTAAAAATCTGATTTTATGAAATCCAAATCTAATATTGTTGCTTTTTCATATAGAACTTTAAACATGTTTTCTTTAACATAATCGTCAGATTCTACAATTCCAATATATTCCCCTGTTGCATTTTTCATGCCAACATTCATCGTGTGTCCATAGCCGGAATTTGGTTTGTCTATGATTTTTATTCTGGAATCATTTTGAGAATATTCTTTAAGGATGTGTAGTGAATTGTCTGTTGAACCGTCATTAACGCATATAATCTCTATATCTTGTAGCGTTTGTTTGATTACACTATCTAAACACTCTTTCAAGTACTTTTCTACATTATATACAGGTATAATAATACTAACTTTCGGCATCTTCTTTCTCCTCAATTAAGTTTTCTAGTTCTTCAATATCAAGTTTGCTATTTTTAATTAATGTTATAAATAAATCTCTATCTTCTTCATATTTATCAATTCGAGATTTTAAATAATTAAGTTCATTTTCTAAACGTCTAATTTTACTTTTGATTTTTATTTTTAAACCCAATATTGTAATTACTTTGTGATTGTTGCAATTTCTAACTGAAAAAATGCTTTTTAACAAGGAAGGTTTTATTCTTTTTGAAATTGTTTTATAAGTTTCCAAATCTTTTTTATCTAAAAATGGTGTCATTTTGTAATGCTTCCACCATTCATTGACAAAAGAATAGTTATAATCATCATGTATAAGCCATGGTTTATTATGCCAAACATAGTGAAATATATATGGGTTTTTATAATATTCTTCAAAGATGATTTTTTTCTTTTTCGAAAATAAATTTATGTAGGATTTTAAATCCTTTAAAATATTCCAACGGTAATCTATGTATGTTGTTGAATTTTCTAATACGGCATTTAATACACATTGGTCTTGAAATTCTAATGGTGAGTTTTTCAATGCAAATTCAAATAATTTTAGAGTAATGTTATCTTCTCTCATCTTTTTTACGTTAAACAATAAAATACCAGCATTAAAATATTTATTATTTTTTTTATGTAAGTATTTTTTGAAGTACTCAGAATATGAAAATTTAGGGTGTAATGATGTTTTGATTTTCGGATTATCTACGGCTAACTCTAAAAATGTATCTTGAATGGCTCCTAAATAATTGTTTTTTAAATCAATATTGTACAAATCAAATAAATCAGAAAATACTAGAATGTCACTATCCAAATATATTACTTTATCATATTGATTGAAAATGTCAGGTATAAAAAATCTAAAATAAGTTTCTATGGATATATAATTATAATCTTTTCTTCTGCTCATGAAGTTTTCTAAGTTTTGATTTTTTAAATAATCACTTATGTTATAAAATCTGATTTCGGCATTACTATAAGTTTTGAGCATGCTTTCTAATTTTTTTATGTTGTCGCATGTAATATCTCGATGTAATACATTAAATTCAAATTTGGCGTTTGAGTTCTTTAATATTGACATGATGACTGTAGCAAGTTGTTTTACATATCCGTTGTTTATTGAAAATACTACAGGTATTTTTTCCATTCTTTAATCCTTCCTTTTTATATTTTGTTAATATTAACTTTCATATTGCTATTCCTTTCCTGTATCTTAGGTTTAGGTTCTCGTCGACGTTTATAAATTTCAATGCGTCTGATACTGTTGCTTGGTTGAATAGCCATTGCAAATATGTCAAATCTTTATACTTTTGGTAATAGTGATAACCAAATGTTTTTCTCCATGATGATGCAGAATATTTATCTCCTAAGCCAAGTTCTGTACAAATTTTTTTGAATTTGTAAAACACTGTTACTCTATCAATTGGTTTACCATTCTTGTTGCAAAATAGCGGTTCATCTACTTGTTTGTTTTTTATATATTCTTTAATAACTTTAATTAATTCATCTCTTAGTGGTAATGTTTTACCTTTGCCAATAGTTAAGTAATATTTGTTTTTAACATCCTTAACTTTCAATGTCAGCAATGTTTTTATATTGATTCCTGTATTTATCGCAAGCAAAAACATCAGATAATCTCCGATGAGCCCCTTTTTCAAATATAATTCCTTAATTTTATTAATTACTTGAATTTCTTTTATTGGTAAACTTGTATTCATAATTCGCAATTCTCTTTTTTGTTTTCTCATTCCTAATTGGCAAATAGATAATCCAAACTCAAAGTCGGTTCACTCAGGCATGTGCGGATTGCTTTCATTTCAATAAGGTCAAAGTCAGATTTGCCTGATAGTCTGTTATTTAACGTTTTGTAATTCATTTTTAATTTTTCTGCCAAGTCTGTAACTGTGAGTTCACGCCTTGTTAATTCTGCTTTCAAATTGTTAAACATTTTTACCCCACTTTGTATTTTATGTTTTTAATTAAGAAAATTTTACATACATTTTCTGTATTTTTTAAATATATGCTAAGCGATTTTAATATTATCCTAAATGACTAATTATGTCAAATACGCACTTTTTAAAACCTCGCAATATTATCTTTCAATACATACGTACTATGAAAATGATTTTGCCGGATTGAAAAAAGAATTTATAAATAATAGAATATATTTCAAGGGGGGATAAAAATGAAAAATTTGGCACAAATGATGAGGTTATACAAGGCAAAGTTAAATCTTACCAATGAAGACATTGCGATTCAAACAGGATTGCCGACCAATACCGTTGCCCGAATTTGTTCAGGGAGAACAAAATCCCCGAAACTTGAAACCCTAAGAAGAATTGCTAAAGTTTTTGATATTACAATCGAAGAATTGAGCGGTGGTGAAGGTGATGCCGTTGAGCCTTATTATTTGGATAAAAAGACTGCCGAATTAGCACTAAAAATTAAAGATGATCCGCAATATGCTGTTTTGCTTGAATTAACTCGAGAACTGTCAAAAGATGATATCGATGCAATTGTTGGAGTTATAAAAGCAATAAAACGAAACAGATAATTTCTTTCTATTGTTTTCGCTTTTCTTTCTTGTTATACTCTTGCGTATAGAAAGGTAGGGTTATTATGATGGATTCAAATTTGGTTGAAGAATTTAATATTCAAATTAACAAAGAATTATTCTCTGAATATCTTTATTTAGCTATGAAAGCATATTTTCAAGAAATGAATTTACAAGGTTTTGTAAATTGGTTCGATGTCCAAGTTCAGGAAGAACATGCTCACGCTATGGGGATGTTTAACTATTTGAACGAAAGAGGTTGCAAAGTTGATTTGAGAGCAATCGATGCTCCTGTTGTTGATGGTACAACTCCTCTTGAAATCTTTGAACAAGTTCTACAACACGAAGAATATGTAACCTCTAGAATTAACGAAATGGCTGATGTTGCAGACGAAGTTAAAGATCGTGCAGCATTGAAATTCCTAGACTGGTACATCAACGAACAAGTTGAAGAAGAAGCAAATGTTAGTGGAGTTTTGGCAACTTTGAAACTAATCGGTGAAGATAAAAATGCTTTGCTTTTATTAGACAAAGACCTTGCAACAAGAACTTTCGTTGCTCCTGTTATTGGCTAATTCCAAAAACAATAAAATTTTTATAAAGTGAAAAGTTCGTCAAATTTTTAACAAATCCGGCGGACTTTTTATTTTTTATTATAAATACTCTCAGCAACGACAAAACCTGTTGTCCAACAATTCTGCAAGTTAAACCCGCCACAAAACCCGTCAATGTCTAAAATTTCTCCACAAAAATACAAATTAGGATATTTTTTGGCTTCAAGAGTTTTAGAATTAACTTCTTTCAAATCAACTCCACCACAAGTCACAACTTCCCCTTCGTTAGCCTTTGCGTTAATCGTGACTGTAAAGTCGGTTAATGTTGCGTAAATTCGATTTCGAGTTTTTCCGTTTATTTTGTGACATTCTGTATCTTCATAGATTTTTAAATCGTTTAAAATGTATTGTGCAAACGACTTTGGAACAAAAATGCCGAGCAGATTTTTTATTGTTTTGTGAGAATTTTTATCTAACAATTCTTGCAAATCAAAATCTTTCACAAGTTTAAAATGCAGCGAATAAGGCATTTCATCTCGCGCTTTTATTGATGATATTTTATAAACTAACGGTCCTGAAAGGCCTTTGTGGGTAAATAAAATATCACCTTGCAAAATATTTTTATTGAGTTTAGTTTGTACGTTTTTTAAGCTGACTCCGGCAATTTCAGAAAAGTCATTTTGAGTTATCAAGCCGACCAGTGATTTTGTTTGCGGAACTATTTTTATGTCTAAATCTTTTAATAAATTTGTGCCGGCATGTCCGCCAATTGCAATTACAACAATATCAAAAGCGTAGGTCGATTTGTTTGTTTTAATTTTGTATCCGTTATCAAGTTTTGATAGTTCCTCGACCTCTTCTTTTATTTTTTTGCAGTTTGAAATTGATTGTAATATTTTTTCTCTAACTTCACCAGCTGAATTTGAAATCGGGAAAATTCTGTCATCTTCTTGAGTGTAGGTTTTTATTCCTATTTGTTTCATCAAATCTATAGTTTGAGAAGTTGAAAATCTTGAAAATAGAGAGTATAAAAACTTTTCACCCCGTGGATAATTTTGGGCAAGTTGTTTAAAATCGTATTCCGCGTGTGCTAAATTACAGCGCCCACCACCGGTTGGCAAAATTGTTCGTAAAAATTTACCTTTATCAAAAAGAGTTATATCATTAAATCCATAATCTGACAAAAATTTTGCAACGGTGCAACCCGCAGGACCTGCTCCAACGATGGCAATTGTTTTATTAAAAATCGACTCGTGTTCCATATAAAAATACCATTTCGGGGTTTTCTAAATCGTTGTGCATTTCGATTATGTTTTTGTGTAATACAGGGTGCACAAATTCAGGATTAAGTTCAAGCATTGGGACAAGTGTGAACGCTCTTAAGTGTACATATTTGTGCGGAATTGTTAAATTTTCTTCGTTTATTATTTCTTTTCCGTAAAATAAGATATCGATATCTATTGTTCGGTCTTCGTAATCTTGGGAAGAATGTTTTTCTCTGCCCAATTGTTTTTCTATACGTTGGCAAACTTCCAAAAGATCTTGTGGCGAGTATTGAGTTTTAATTTCTACCACAGCATTAACGAACCAAGTTTTGGTATTCATGTTCCACGGTTCTGTTTCATAAAATGCAGACGTTCTGACAATAGAAATTTTTTCGTTACCACCAAGCAGTGCTGCGGCTTGTTGAACAAAACCGATTCTATCGCCTTTATTTGAACCTAAACTTAAATATGCTATTGCCATATCCTGATTTTATAAATTTTTGTATCTAATGTCAACATGTTTCTTATTCTTTGATGTATAATTCTTTGTATGATTACATATTCAATTATTTTAGTTTTATTATTACTTGTAATAGTTTCAATGTTTAGTGAACTTTTCCTTTACGGATTAGTTTCTACGTTGTTATTTATAGTTTTGTTACCGTTTTATTATATTATTCGTGCGATTAGCGGTAAGTTTTTATATGGTTGGAAAGAAAAATTAGGCTTTTTCAAGTCGCCAGATTTGGGTTCTAAAGTCATAATGTTTCACGGTGTTTCTGTGGGCGAAGTTATCGCTTTGGAAAACTTGATAAAAAAGACAAAAGAAGTTTTTCCTGATTATAAAATTGTTGTGACAACAGGAACCAAAACTGGTCAAGAAATTGCGTTAAAAAAATATGCAAATGTTGCCGATTTTATTACATATTTCCCGTTTGATATTGCGTTTTGCGTACAATCATTTTTGGTAAAAGTAAAACCAACAGTTGTTTTGATTGCAGAAACAGAATTATGGCCGATTTTTGCATCTTTTTGTAAGTTAAAAGGAATAAAACTTTATACTATAAATGGCAGAATGTCTGATTCTACTTATAAATTGTATAAAATGTGCAGATATTTTTTCAAAAAAATACTTGTGAAATATACAAAAATTCTTACTCAAAGTGAAATTGACCGTCAAAAATTGGTTTCTATCGGCGCTCCGGTTGATAGAACTTTTGTAATGAAAAATTTAAAATTCGATGTAAAACCATCAACAGAACATGTAGAAATCGGGCAAGATGGTCACAGAGTAATCATTGCCGGAAGTACGCATAAGGGCGAAGATGAAATTGTTTTGAAAACATTTGCAGAAAAAATAAAAAAATATCCTGACATAAAATTACTATTGGCATTACGTCATACAACAAGACTTCCGCAAGTTTTGCCATTGATTGAAAGTACCGGATTATCGTTTGGTTTCCGATCAAAGGGAGATACTTTTAAAGATAAAGATATTATAGTTTTGGATACAATGGGTGAACTTGGAAAAATGTATTCAATATGTTCATTTGCCTTTATTGGTGGTAGTTTCAATAATACCGGCGGTCACAATCCGTTAGAAGCAACAGTATATTCAAAACCTACAATAACAGGCCCATCAATACATAACTTTAGAGATATTTATTGGTTGTTATCTCAATCAAATGCGGGCAAAATTGTAAAAACTCCTGAAGAAATGAGCGATTATATTGAAAAGTTGCTTGCAGATAATGAATTCTATCAACAGGCATGTAAGGACTGCGAAACAATATTCAAGGATCAACAAGGCGCACTTGATGTTGTTATTGACGAATTGAAACAAGTTCTGTAGGTTTATTAGCGGGATTCTGTTAAATATTTAAAAACATTTTAGCAAATTTTATTTTTATGAGTTTTAACATAAAAGTAACAATTTGGAAAAATAAATGTTTATTTCGGCAATAAATTCAATTAATCAAATTACACCCAAAAATTTGTTAGAGCGTTTTAAAAAAGGTGAACGTCTGGATTCCCCTGTTGAATATAATGATAATGTAATGCAAGAATTAGATGTTCTAGCACAACAGTATAAGCAGTCTGTGTCAGTTGAGAAAAAAATACCTTTACTTGATAAGGAGCGGGAAATATTATACGATGAACTTCTAAAACCCGAACTGACATTATCTCGAAATTATAACGAAATATTGGAAATTATGCCACCAAATCTTTCGCCACAAGAAATTGAAGACACTTTGAGATTATTTAATATTACCGGTATTGGTAGAATTGAACAACTTCTGGTATACAAGCCATCTATACAAAAAGAAAATGTTGAAATTCTTAAAAAAGCATATTCGCTTTTTGACGAAACAGCAAAATCCGGAAATAGAGGACGAAGTTTTGTTATTCAAGTCTTATCAAGTATGGTAGAAGAAAATCCAAAGCTAAAATCTCTTGTTCAAAATACTTATGATGATTTATTGAAAATTACAAAAGATGAGGAGTTACGTAAAAAATTATCTTCAAAAAATACTGATTTTGATACAGCACTTGCTTTGAAAAATTTAAAACAAAATCCAAAGGATACATCTTTATTTAGGACTCTAATTTTGAAAAGTCCTCGTAGTAATAACGAAGTAAAAGAATTTCTTACCGATGTATTGAAAAATGAAAAAGATAATATTGATATTATTCGAACTGCAATTTTAGGTGGTGGAAAATTTAGAAATGACGAAATTTTTGATATTATTTCAAAAATAGCGATTGACAAAACTGAAAAAGATATTAGAAAACGCGAATTTGCTATTCAATCAACCGCACTTTATTTGAAAGATAAACCGGAAGAAGTTAAGGCTGTTTTAAATAAAGTTAGATTGGAAAAAAGTGAGTTTTCACCATTGGGACGAATTCTGTTGGATAAAATATCCGGAAATTATCATGGACAGAAAGATAGAGAATTAAATTATGCAGGATTTAATAAAAAGCAGGTAGAAAGATTTAAACATTTGCTTAAACGGTATTATCAAACAGAGTTTCTATTGAATATAAGACAGGAAAATGTATGTCAGTTAAATACTTTACCTTTTCGAAAACAATTAAATACATTTGTTTGTAGTGGTAATCGTTATTTTATTCAACGAGATACATATACAAAACAAGCACTTGATTATGTTGCCAAAAGATATTTCTTCTCTAATGCTGGTATCTATAATTCCGGAGATTATAGGGACTCTTTTGATGGCATAAGTGCAAGAAACTATAACATGATGAGTCAGTATAGAGTTGCTGATTCTAGTCACCAAAATCAAATGGCACATGAAAATGGGCATACCGTTCATTCCATGTTTGATAAGAAAGATATGAAAACTCTCACCAGACTTTATAATAATGCGATAAGAGAAGGTAGAGAATTAGATTATTATGCGGCAGCAAATAAATATGAATATTTTGCCCAAGGGTGCGATGCTTTTGCATCAATCTATAAGCCTCATCGTGACATACTTGTAAATAGTCCTCTTGCTCATACTGTTTATGAGCTTATGGATAAGGATCCGGATTTATTCAAGTTTATCAAAACTGTTTTGAAAAAATATCATTAAAAATTTAATTATAGCTATGGTTTTTCAAAATGGCTTCTTGAGTTATCTATTGACAAGTTCTATTCCATATATAGTTTTGAAATCCTTTGTTTTACGCTCTAGTGGGATAATGTCTGGTATTGCATTTATATCATCAGGTTCCGGCATTTCAGCGTATTCTATGTGTTTAAATAATTCTTTTGATTTAATTTTATCTATGTTTTCCAGTACTTTTTTTATTTTTTCAGGAGAACTTGTGTCTATCCACAGTTTGTTAAAGTTGTGACCAAAACTTCCTAAATACAAGTCTACTTGGTCGTTTTCATCTGCTCCGAAGTGCATTGTGTATCCGTCATATTTTGGCACAAATGCGATGAATTCTTCGCCTTTGATGTTTCGTACATCAATTTTCTTTTTAAATCTGTGTCCACCTATGATGTTTTCATCTAGACGTTCTGGGTTTGATTCGAAAACTAGAACAGTTGTATTGTATTCATCAGCACAAGTGCATAAGGTGGATTTTAGTTTGCTTATAATATTAAAATTTTCTTCTGTTGGAAGGGTGTATTTGTCAAAATTTTCAATGTAAATTATTGAATGTTCGCCACTTTGTTTTATTTTTTTCAAATGAGTAAGAAATTCTTTGTTTATTGCTCTTAAAGGAACTTTATTGAAATCTATTTGCAAGATTTTGCAACCGTTGTCTTTTAGGTAATTTATAACATCTTTTTGTGCATCTTTGTCATCAAGTCCTAAAATCATTATTCCATGTGGATAACTTTTTTCCTCAAGTTCATTTAATTTGATGTATTTGCTATTTAACTCTTGGCAGATATGTTTTTTGCGGCGTTCTTTAACTAATAGTTTGTTAATTTGAACTCTTTCTGAATCACGGCTATCATTTTCCTTATCAATTTCTCGTGATAGTTTGATATGTTTAGCAAGTTCTAGTTCATTCTCCTTATTAATTCTATTTATATTTGTATCAAGAGTTTGGATTTTTTTATCTTTGCTGGCATAAGCGATTTTTAGTTTTTCGATAAGTGCTATTATCTCATTGTATTTATCATAAGTATCATAATCATAATCATCATTATTATTATCTACTTCATTCCAGATTAAATCTGGATTATTTTTTACATAAATGTATTTTTTTGCCATAGCAATGACATACGGGCTGTAAGCCTTTTCGCACTCTTCGCCACGAAAAGACGGTTGTTTCTGACGAGTTGCAGTCCCATAAGTACGATAATTGTTATAGATACCACTTATTCTCACTATTTAGAACTCCTTTATGCCGTCTAAATATGGCTTGTAATCACCTGCCCAAACCATTGTATCGCCCCATAATTCTGATTTGCGAATATTTTTCAAAAATGGTTCCAAGTTTTTGATATTATCTTTCGTTAAGGCGTGTAGTAGCGCTTGATAAGAAATATTACTGCCTATTTTATCTGTGTATTTTGCTATATCATCAAAACTACGGACAATTTCAGGTGTCATTGTACTCATAATTTCTGAAATATGGTCAGGGCAAGTTAATCTATATAGCTCCTTATACTTCCTGATTTTTGGTTCAACAATATCGGATAAAAATTTTAAATCCTTACCTTTTAAATCTTTTAAGTAAGGTTTTGTTTCTGCAAGTTCTTCAATATTGTATAATTTTGGGTCTTTCATTATCATTTCAAATATTTTTGAGTCTTCTTCGTTCTTTAGCAGGTTTAAAACTTCCGGAATTTTTATTTTTAATTCGTTTAAGTTTTCTAAATTCGTTAAAATTGGCTTTATACTATAGGTGTTAGAATTATTGAAAGTTTGTAAGAGTTGGATTATTTCTTTTTCTGTGTTTTTAAGTTTATTGCTGTTTTGTATAATTGGTGTAACACAAGTGTAATTTTCGTCATTAACATTTATCAAAATGTTGTATCGGTTAATGTTTTTGCTTCCCATATCTGCATTTGCAACTGTTTGTATTACATTTTGTGTGCTTTTGTTGAATTTGTTTAATAGTTTTACATATTGGCTTGCATAGTGTAATTTCAGCGGTTCTTCATGTTCCTTTAGTATAGGAAGTAACTCGTCAAACATATAGTCACTGTTTTCCGGTTTTAGGTCAGTCAAATACATTGCGATATCGTCAACATCTGCCACTTTAAATTCTTCCGGAGTTTGAGTAACTTTTTCAAATATGTGTTTGTTTTTCTTGGTCAGTGTTTCTTCTAGAGTAACTAAATCATCTGCCGAAGGGTGGACAATTTCCTTTATTTTTCCCATTTTACCGGCAATTAGGCTAATTCCTTCAGAAATCATAAAATCTTTATTTTGCTCATTTATACCCGCTAGGAGTTTGTTAAAGTCTTGCTCTCCAATATCAAGTTTTTCCGAATGCGTAATGAACAAAGGG
Organism: uncultured Candidatus Melainabacteria bacterium; assembly: GCA_934692625.1. Lineage (GTDB taxonomy): Bacteria > Cyanobacteriota > Vampirovibrionia > Gastranaerophilales > Gastranaerophilaceae > Zag111. The sequence continues at coordinate 48,232 of CAKUUC010000005.1, read as the reverse complement.
AATATTTCTTGTGCAAGTTCTTTATTTTGTGGTTGAAGTTTTTTTATAAGCTTTTGAGTTTGTTTGGTTAGTTGCTTAGCAGATATGCCTGATGGTTTGCGAAATATGGAAAATATTCCCAAAAGTGCAGTAAGACTTGCCGCAATGATACCACCTATAGTTAACTTTTTCTTAGGTGAAATTTTATTGATTTCAGAATCTGTATTTATAGGTTGTATTGTGTTTTGATTTGTGAATTTTATTTTCGTTGTTCTAACAGGAGATACTGAGTTTGAAACCGGTAATATCATTAATTTTCCTCATTTGTACTGTTTTTGTAATATGTTCCTAAAATTTCGTTTATGTCATCTAAAAAGGCTTCATACGTTTTGTGAGTAATATCAGGTTTAACCTGTTCTATTGCAGTAAGCAGGTCTTGTTCTGTAATTTGTGCTCCTGAAGTGTTTTCTTTTGCACTATCTACGATATTTACAATGCCTTGAGCGCTGTAGGCTTCCTTTTGGGCCATTGCTTGTATAACTTTTTGACCTAATAAAGAGTAGTCGATATCCTGATCAGTAAATCCTTTTAAGTGATATTTGAAAATTTTTGCCGCATCAGTATTGTTTGGTGGTCCAAGATAAATTTGATAAGGAATTAAATCTACATTTAAAAGGGTAGAATCAATTTTTCTTGGGTGGTTTGTTGTCATAAGAATTGTTGCTTTGTATTTGTCAGAACAATTTGCTAATAATTTGGATAGTTGTCCGACATTTGTTTCACTAAAATCACTGCTGCCATTTTCAATTGCTTCTTTTTCAGAAGGATTTACCTGAGCAACAGAATTAAAATCGTCTAGTAATATTATTGTTCTTTTTTTCGGTGTTTCCGGAGAATTATATCTCTTTTTAGACAGTTTTAATTCTCTTTCTAAGTCCATTATTATATCGTCATCATCTTGCAACATGTCTATTTTAACAAATTCACATCCGGCTTGTTCTGCAAAGGCTTGGGCAAAACGAGTTTTGCCTGTGCCGTGTTGTCCGTAAAGTAATATACCGTTTGGCATATTTACTTCAAGTCCGGCTCTTTCTTGTGCGATTTTGTTTATAAACGCTTCACCAACTGTCATTTTGAGGCCTTCATAACCTGCAATTTTATCCCATCCTTTCCCCGCTTCACGGCGGTTAAGGATTTCTTGTTCCTTTCTTAGTTTATTGACCTCGGATTTTTGTGCTTCAATATTTTCAGACACTTTGTCTGTTTTAGTTTGATTTTCTTTGAGTTTTTGCTGTAAATCCCTGATAATATCATCTTTTTCATGGGTTTCTCGAGCTATTTTAAGTTGTTCTTGGAGTAGGTTGGATTTTTCTATTAATGTTTTTTTTAACTCTTCTGAGCCTTTTATTCTTTGCTCTTTTTCTGCTATTGTTGCATTTTTAGCGTCGATAATAGCAGCCTGGCTCAGGTTAAAACCAATAAGCATTTGATTAACTCTTTCTCTTGCATCGCCCTTGCCCCAACTGCAAACTCTTTGAATCCAAGATCGTTTTGCCAGTTCTTCTTTTAAATGTTTGTCATAGTCAAAATAATCCTGACTCCCCTTAAAAGTAACGCCGTAAGAAAACTGTTTTTGTGGATATTTTTTGAAATTTGGCTGTTGTGCAGTTGTTCTGAAACCATGTATTTGCTGAATAAACATATATTCTCCTTTTTGTATTTTATTAAACTCGTAAAAACATAATTTGCCAGTAATAATATAAAATTGTAACGTTTGTTAATGTTTTGTTAATATTTTGTAATAAACTGGCAAAAATTTTTTTTTCGGAATATTATTCCTAGAAATATTTAATTTATGGGGAATGAGTATTAGTGAATGTCTCAGCAATAAGTCCAATTGTATACAATAAAATCGGAGTAAGGTTTTCCGGCCGTTCGTTGACTTATGATGAAATAAATGAACGTATTAAAAATGGGCAAATTGAGCAAATTAAGGCTTTACCGGATTTATATATTGTAAATAAAAAATTTGATACTTTATTGCATCTTTCAGCAAGAGCAAATCAGGTCGATATTTCAAGATTTCTTCTAAATAAAAATCTTGATCCTAATCGTCCAAATATTAATGGGCAAACGCCATTTGCTATTGCGTGTTCAAAATTAAATTTAAGACTTGCTGAAATGTTTTTACTTTATGATATTGATATTAATACTAAAGATAATTTAAAAAATACTCCACTTCACCGTGGAATTCAAAGTTCGGAAATGGTTAATCTATTGTTAAATAATGCTGCTAATCCGCATTCTGTAAATATTTTTAATCAAACCCCATACCGAATGTCTATAGATTATCCAAACAGTCTTGAAGTCTTTTTAAAACATAAAATAAATCCGAATACTGTTGATGAAAATGGGCAAACACTTATGCACGAAGCTATGATTAAGAAAAATATGGAAATAGCGGCATTGCTCAAAAAATACAAGGCTGATGTAAATTACAAAGATAAATTTGGAAAATCACCATTGTTTTATGCTCAAATGCCTGCATCTATTGATTGGTTAAGTAGCAATGGTGTTAAAATTAATCTTACGGATAATGAGCGAAATACTGCACTTCACTATAGTGTAATGAATAATAATGGCGCAATTGCTAAAACATTGTTAAAACATAATGCAGATACAAATATAATTAATTCTGAAAATTTACCGCCAATTGCATATTCAAAAAGTTTTGGAATGACAAAATTGCTTATTGAAAATGGTGCAGATGCTAATATTTTGGTTAATGGTACTACAATTTTACATAAGTACGTAAAGCGAAATGATTTAAAAGCAGTATATTTTCTTGTAAAGAATAAAATTAATCCAAATATTGCAGATAAAGACGGTTTTATTCCTTTGGACTATGCACAGGACAGTGGAATTAAAACATTACTGTTGGTTGCAGGTACAAATCCTAATTACAATAACTATTTAATTAAAGCGCTTAAAACAAAGGATTTTGAGTTTTTTAGTAATTTGTTGGAAGTTGGTGCTGATGCTAATAAGACTAATAAAAAGGGACAAACCCCTGTGTTTTTTATAAATAATGAAAAAGAATTAGAAGAACTTCAAAAATATCACGCTGATATCAACCATAAAGACAAGTCTGGGAATACTGCAATTTTACGTTTTGCCCTGTTGGGTAGAAAAGATTTGGTCGAATTACTGAAAGAAAACAATGCCATTTCAAATGAAGAAGATTTAAATAATTGTTTTGACAAATATGATAAGTATAATATCTGGCTTAAACGGGACAAAATAAAATCTTCAAAACCTACATTTACAGGTAATATGGATTACAAAATATATGCAACACCTGAAGTTCGAGAGTCGCTAAATTATCAAATTAAACTTACTGAAAAAGATATTAATGACATTATTAAAAATGCACCAACTACTGATGAAGGTTTAATTGCTGCCTATCAGACTTTAAGAACGGAAGAACGCAAGATAAAAGAGGCAATGAATGGGCTTCCTGTTGTTTTAAAACATTTTAATATTAATGCAAAAAGAAAAATGAGTGAAATTGTAAATTCTAATCCTTCAGGTTCCAAAATCCCGTATATTGGCACTATTCGGCAATACACAGATACTGTATTGACAGATAATTTTGAAAGAGAATTGGAAAACAAAATTTCTGAAATAAGAGATACTAAAAATAATATAGTAGAGGTCTATTACCAGACGAAAATTTGTACAATGGTAAATGATTATTGCAAATTAAATAATTATTTATCAGAAGGTATAAAATATGTTTCGTACATAGATAAATCAACTCCGTGCAGAGAAAAACTGTTGCAAAGTTTGGAAACTTGCAAGGATAATACAATAAAAAGAAATACTAAATTAAAAGACTCTTTAGATAAATTTTCTAATAGCTATGAAAGTCGTTTTAATAAAATAATGAAAATGCAAGAAGAAAAACAATCTTCACGAACAATAATAAAAACAATATTGTTACTTTTTAATATTAATTGATATAGCGAAAGGCAGGTAATATATGAAAATTTCATTCTACACAACACCGATTGTAACATTCAGAGGAATTAATGAATCAATGAGGCGGGTATCAGAACAACTAAAAAATGGAAATTTCCCTAACACAGATACTTTTACAAAAGCAGAACCAGATGGTAGTACTATAATTATCCAAAATTATAATGATAATCGCACTGAAAGTTCTCAACGTGATATAAATCCGTATAATACAAGAAGTGGAGCTGTAGATGGGGCTGTTACAGGAGTGACAACAGGAAGCGGTATAGAAGGAGTAAAGGCGGTTGCCAGAAAAGTAAAAGAAGGAAAATCTGCTCAAAATGAAGATGCTCAAAAAGTCGATGATGAATTTAAAGAAGATGATGTAAATAATTCGGAAGATACTGTAAAACCTCTTGAGGATGAAGATATAGAACCTGAAAATATTGAAAATCATGAACAAGATATAGATACTGAGCAAGAATTAAATGCCGAAACTGATTTTGAGCCGGAAACCGATATTGATACAAATGTTGATGTAGATATTGATACTGGTGTTGACCCAGATATAGATGTCGATGTAGATGTGGATCCGGATATTACTCCTGACGTTGATATAAACAGTGATTTCGATCCTTCAGTATTGGGCGATATTTTCTCATAGGAGCTAAAATAATAATGCAAATCTCAGCGATAAGACCTTACAATATCCCACGTGTTGGCACTACTTTAGTCCCAAAGAATAGAACTACAGTAGTTGAAAACACAGGTATAAAATCTTCTCAGTCAGTTAATTTTACAGGTGGTAAAAATATATTGTTTGATTATCTGAATGATAGTACACTTTTTTCCCATAACTTAGAAGCGCAGCGGTTGGACTTGGATTTATTAAATAAATTATTTAATGAGCAATTCCATATTCCTTTTAATCTGTCGGGAGTATCAGAAGCGGCTGCAAAAGTTATTGGTTATTGTTGTTATCATACAGCGATGATTTTTAGACAAATTAAGCAACCATTGCCTACAAAAATTGGAATAGAAAAGGTTGCTCAAGAACCAGGGAAAGGGCTGACTATTGCTCGTTGCTATTGGAGTAATGGAGCATATCCTATACGTGCGGTAACGTTTAATTCTTTGTATGATTGGGAAAATGCTATTAAAAATGCGACATCGAAAAGTAATGGAGATGGTTTTCATTCCTCATATCATTTTTTGCAAACTACAATACATGAATTTGCACATAATGCACACTTTCATCATTTATTTTCAAAGTTTGGCAGTCCTGACCCCGCACCTGGATATTCCTATAACCCAAACGTCTACAATATAATGAGAAAATTAAATTTCCCAATTTATGATGAGAACGGAAATATAAAAAATAACAATCCATATATTTCAACTTATGTACGTAATACAATGAAAGAATCAAGTGGATATGGTAGCAGCTTACTTCCGGAACTTTTTGCAGAAGAATTTTCAAGAGCAGTAATAAAAAATTTAGATCCTGTACATTTGACCTTGAAACGAAATCCATTCCCGATAACTACTACTAATAAAGATTTTAATAGTGTTTTGTATGAAACGTGGGAAGGCTTGATTGATGATGGACAGGGGTTAATATAAAGAAAGGAAAAAGATAATGATACAATCAATTAGATATAGTTACCCATTACAGACTCCGCAAATAGGTCTTCCAACTGGTGATTTGAATTCTAAACTTGCGGCAATTTATCCTGATTTAGCACCTGATGAAAGAAATCTTTTTGATACTCAAAAACGAAATGAGTTATTATTTAATCGTAATAAGCTTGATTTACTTGCAAAATACGGAAATGATTTTTGTAATATAAATGCCGAAGGGGTTTATAAAAATTACAAAAATAATAAAGATTTTTTAGAGATGAAAAATTCAAAATACTTTAACAATGCGCAAGGCTTTACTAACTTGGTTCGAGTTATGGCAGTTTTAGATAAGGACTTGAAAGAAAAAACATTGTTACCTTATGAATATAATCAACAATATTTGGCAAATTATTACAGACCAATTGCGTATGAAAAATATAATATGAATGATTTTTTGAAAATGTTAAACGAGTTTTGTAAAAATGATAAGATTTCTGATGACTTGAAACAGTATTTTCTTCAAATGAAAGCTGATAAGATTGATTTGTATTATACAAAACTTAATAGATTATCCGTTTCATCAAACCCCTTAGATATTTTAACAGAACGAATTTCTTATGTAAATGAGTAATTAACGAAAAAGTCGGAATTACTATATGCCCTTTAATTTGCGTATCAATATATAATGTAATGAATCATGTTTTCTTTACAAAAGTATTTTTATAACATTTATTATATAAAAACTGTTAAAGTTGTAAAAGAACACATGAAATGATTATTTGTAACACATAGTTTGATTATTTCGAGTAATGTTAATAATATTAATGATTTAAATTTAGAATAGATGATTTAAATATATAACATTTATAAGATGAAAACTTGTGAAGGTGGGAACCGCTACCAACTTTTCCCACCCTACCGGCTAGAGAAATCCTCTTATAGTTCTTAATCTTGTGATTGTTTCAAACCTTTTATAAAATTATTAAAAATTCTTTTACCAGGGGCTCCAAAAGATTCACAAAATTTTTTTATTGATGAAATCGATGGTTCTGGGTTGTATTTGAAGTTAGTGTTACCTATTTTTACCTTGCCTTTTACCTCTTTAAAATATATAGAATCTCTGGCATCATAGTCATATAAACTCCCAATAATACTTTTACCCTTTTTTTGTCTTTCAACAATCTGTTCATTTAATTTATGTTCTTTTGTAATATTCGGTTTTTTAGCAGAATGACCTTTATGATATGTTTTTTCAGCAACAGAATCTATATCAATTCCATCTAACTTATACAAAGACACAATTGTTTCACTGTTTGATCTACCTTTTTGTAAAAGAAAAGTTTCTCCTTGATTATTACGAAATAATCTACACGCTAAAAGTTTGTTCATAATTAACCTCATTTTTTTGTCATACATATCAATTTCACTATAGGAAAGTTTCAAATAATAATTTTTTGCTATTTTATATTTTTTTATTCATAAAAATTTACAAAAAATCAGTGCAAAATCGAAATAAAAATGTAAGTATTAAAGAATTTAGGGTGGGAAGCGCTACTGGCTTTTCCCACCTGCTTAGCGATTTTGTTCATGTTTAGATAATAACCGAAGGGGGGCAAAACTTATTTCCCACCAGTCTTTTAGGCTTTCGTAGAGATTGTTTAACCCTTCGATTTTTTCAACAAAGGCTTAAGAAATACTTTTTCAGCAAGAACTGAAGCAGGATTGCCTGTTGAATTTAGTCACAATGGACAACAAAATGAACATTCAAAATTTGGTAGGTGTAGGTTCCCACCTTCATAATCTAATTAATAAAAAGATGATATAATAAATTTATGTCAAATTACAAACGAATTTATCTACAAGGATATAACTAGAAATAGTACACAGATATACATAATAGTTTTAATACAGTTTTAAAAGAAGTAAATATTGACAATTTTAGATTTCATGATTTAAGACACACTGTGGCTACAAGGTTAGTTGAAAAAGGAATAGATTTAGTTGTAGTAAAAGAAATTTTAGGGCATTCAAAAATTGATACAACTTTAAGATATCCCCATGCTGTACCTAAAAGGGAATTAGAAGCAATCGAAGTGCTTAATTCATATAATTAGGATTTTATTCATATTATTCAGTGGACACAGAATGGACATGGATTTTTCTTTAAAAGTAAGGTATTAGTAGCATTCAAACCTCATCATTGCCTATTACATATTACACCTATTTCTTCTATAATGCAACAGACCTTCCATATTAAAGTTATTAGGATATGTTACTTTTGTACTTAGTCTATTACCTTCTGAATCTATTAAATAAACAGCTCCGGTATTTTTAACTACAAAGCAATTCTCAATAGGGATGTAGGTTATCTTGTCAAAGATAAAGTCTGTAATCAATTTCTCTTGTTTTAATGGAAATAACGCATATTTACCATTGTTATGCAGAGCTATAAATGCATTTGTTTGTTTCCAAGATAAACATTTATTAATGTTGCCTGTCTTCTTTCTCATATTCATAATAATACCGCAAGTTCTACATTTTAATACGTTTAATTTTGAAACAGGAACTTTGCTTAAATAGATCAGTATAATCATGTAGAGGGGTAAGACAAAAAATAATTTTGTGAGCCACAATATACAGTATGGACTCGAAAATGGTAAAAATAGTATAGGAGGTAATTAAAGATGACAACTTATATAACATGCAGAAAAAACATTAAAACTTTTTATAAAAATAAAGATTAGGGGAATAAATGCCCATTTCTTAATAAATGGGCATCCAGCCTTAATGGCTGGTAAGGAAGGGCTTTAATGCCCCTATTCTATTATTTATCAAAGGATTAACAAATAATGACTAAAAATTTACAAACAATATTAAAAACTGACATTACTAATACACAAGCGACTGAAGAACTGGACACAATAGGTTTATTAATTCCACACAAAATTAAACCGAAGTCGTTGAATTATAACAATCCGTATATTAATCTTCGTTTTATTAAACGAAGTTCTTCATACTTGCTAAAATTCGGAAGTAAACTACTTAAACAAAATGATAGTTTGAATGGGTATAATATTTCTAATATAGAAAAGGTTGTTCCAATGTTAAATACCCACTTGAATTTACCTTATTTTACATTAGAAACTTTACTTAATTCTCAAGTTTGTTGGGTAGATGTGAAAGTAGATGTTAATAACACTACTAATGTTTCAACCGAAGATTTTATGTCAATTTTACGTGATTTAGCTACGACTAAGACCAACAAGCTAGAATTATTTGAATACAAAAGAGAAAATAAATCGTTTATTAAAGGAATAGGATATAACAAAAGTTTATTAATAAAAAGCACATGTAAAACAGTGAATGATTCGTTAATGATCTATCCAAAAATCGAAGAAATTTACAGTTTAAGACATAAAGATCCGGAATATTATAATAGATTTTCAACGGAATTTAAAATGAGGAATGCCAATCTTATTCGATTTGAACGCCGTTTGCAAAATTCTAGGAACATTAAAAAAGCCTACGGACTAACAAAAAGACCACTATTACTTGATATCTTGACAAGTTCAAGGGCTGTAGTTAGTCAGAGAGTTCATGAGTTATTTATAAATTAAAGGAGGATATGTATTGAATAGAGAAATTAGTAATTATATCAAGCAACGAGGTTATGAAGCAATTCTTAATGATTGTGAAAATAATATCAAAAATTTTAAAAACCACCTTATTCAGGTCTGTAACTTAGCTAGAAATACGAATCTAAGTACACATATTCAAATGGCTAAGAAAGTACTCAGTGGAAGTCTACTTATCTACAAGAGCAAAGAACAAGTAGTCATAGCATTCTTAAAAGAGCTTTTTCCAGTTTCTCAAGATGTAAAAGGAGGTAAAAATGTCTAATCAACTTTATAATTCTATTAAAGAAGGTGGTTTTGTTATGGCGCCGTATTCCTTAATAAGAACATTAGGTCCTACTGAAACTATAATTCTTTGTGAACTTATTGCTGAACATAATTACGCCCTCAAAAAAGGTGTCAACTATAATGATAGTATTCTAGTTGACTTAGTAAGGTTAAAAACAATTTTTTCCCGCGATGAACCGGAAATAGATTTAATATTAGCAGAACTTGAAAAATGCAAGTTGATAAGGGTATATCGTACAGAAATTCAAAATATCAAATTTATTACTCTTGAAATTGAAAATATTAAAACCTTTCAAAAAGAGGCATTACTTGGTAAATATGCCGGAGCTTGGGATAATGGTTTAATTGAAAGCTTAAATCCACCAATCGGTTACTCTGATGGATATAGTAGTTCGACAGTTAACGTAAAAAATTTAATTGATGGATTGTATTCATTAGAAGCAGTGCCTACTATTTACTATGAATTATTGAATGATGAAATAATCAAATATGAAAATAATATTTGTACCAATGCTTTTGATAAGTTAGAAATAGAAAATTTTATTCGAGCAAATTATAAAACTTATGAAGCAAAGGAACTTGTTGACGAACTAACTTTAATAATTAGACATATTGAGAATAAGTATTCTGAGAATTAGCCATATAAGAGAATTTTGTAGTATTTTAAGCAGTTATCAAGTTTATATTGGTAGCTGCTATTTTTCAACAATTCAACACGGTTCAGACGAGTTTTACCAAATTGTATAGGGAAATAACTATGCAAACATGCTCAAATAGACCTGCAAGCTCGCTTCAGCAACCTCTATGCGGATAAATTAAATGGATACCGTTCTATAAAATCTTTTCGTATTTTCCATTAAGTTGATACTTACGTTGTTTTCCTTCTCCAACAGAAATTAGAAAACCAATATTAACCCAGTTTGTAGCAAGTTGTCTTGCTGTACGAGGAGCAAACTTGAAAAAATCTGCTATATCTTTAGAGGTTACATATTTTTGTGTTTCAAACAAGTTAAGTATTTGACGTTGTTTAGTATCAAGTTCACGCAGTATTTTAATTTCATCTTTTGAATTTTCTTGTTCTTTAGCCTTGTTATACACAGATTTAAAGGCAATTGCCATTCCATTTACAAAGTATTCAACCCACTTTGTAATATCTGCTTTTGCTCTACCTAAATAATAATTGTGAGAGTCTCCAATTGTTATAGCTTCATAATAACCCTGTAAATCCTTAGCATAATATTCTTCAAGTGAATAAATACCTTTTAAATCATATCCATTCTTGTGCAATGCAAGAGTCGTTAAAAGTCTTGCCGTTCTACCATTGCCATCAAAGTATGGGTGAATAGTTACAAATTGATAATGAATAATACTAGCAACAATTGGAATAGGAATATCTTTTGCTGTGTTTATCCAAGCTACAAACTCTTTCATTAGTTCTTTAACATCTTTTGCTTCAGGTGGCATATAAACAATAGTGCCGGTTGCAGAATCAGTAATAACATTTTGACCTTCTCGGTATTCAGAAATTTTAACTTTAATACTACCACCACCTGTTACAAGGGCATGAATATGTTTAATATTATCTTCTGTTATTGAAGATTGGCTTTTAGCAAGTTTTTCTATATAATCAAGAGCAACATAATAGCCCTTAATTTCTTTTTCATCTCTTACCCTACCCGTATTAGAAATAACTTTTTTATTACCAATAAGCTCTTTCACATCTTCTTTGGAAAGCCTATTTCCTTCTATTTGGGTTGAATAATGAATAGTAGAGAGTTTTGCTGTTTCACGCAAAGAATTCAACAATTTAGGATTTATCGGTAAACTCTTTATCCCTTCTTTAACCCTCTCTATTTCAAGAAGATTATTAACAATTGTGTTGGTTATCTGATATTTAGGTTCAAATTCTGCCATAAAAACACCTCATTTATGCCACTATTATGCCACAATCTTGCCAGAAAGTCAATTTAAACTTCGTTAGCTTGGTTTTCCCTTCGGCATAAATTTTTGTTTTAAAAACAAATAGTAATTGCCGTAGTTCTGTTTTGGAATAGTTTGTTTTTAGACCTAAACAAGGATAAATAAGTTCATTTTTTAAAGAAAACTACTGGAAAATTATTTTGGCAAGAAATGTTAAAACGTCCCTGTTTTTAGTGGTTGAGAAAAAATTAGCTTGGGACCTTTTAAAAGAAACACCCCACCCAGCACCACACTCCACGTTGCAATAGAGGTGGTGGAATGTGGGTGGGATTTGTTTAAAATCCAATTGTGTTTTGGAGTTCAGATGACTTTTTAACCTTAACTTCTTCAGACAGCATTTTTGTTATTTCGTCAATATCTGTGGTTCCCAAGAAATCTACTTTCTTTTTAACTGTTGCAAAATCACCGGAAGTTAGACCTTTTAGTTGCAAGTTAGAATTTTTAATTCCGAAAAAGTAGTCCATAGCAATATTTGCTTGTTTTTGAGTTAAAAAATCAAATCTAATCTTGAAAGTAAATCTTCTCAAACTTGCTTCATCTAATGTATCCAAAAGGTTAGTTGTACAAATAAACGGATACTCAGCAGCTTCCATTTGAGTTAGCATTTCATTGACTTGAGCGACTTCCCAACTTCTCACTGCATTATTTCTATCTTGCAAGAAAGTATCAGCTTCATCAAAAATTAGCATAGCTTTTTTAGATTTTGCTTCGCTAAAAGCTGCTGCAATATTCTGTTCTGTTTCACAAACATACGGTGAAATTAAATCACTTGCACGTTTTAGCAAAACTTCTATTCCAAGTTGTTCGGCTAAGTATCTTGCATAAGAGCTTTTTGACGTTCCGGGTTCTCCGTAAAGGCACATTGAAAAGTTGAGTTTGTTTGAAGATTTAATCTTTTCCGTCAGTGCGTTAATATCCATATTGGCATTGATTAAATCTACATTGTAATCGCCCATACTCTTTTTAGGTTCTTGTTTTACAACCTTTTTCTTATCCACAACTTTAGCAACGTTTTCAATAAGTTCTTCAAAATCGTCAACAGGGCCTATGAGGGGATTTTGTTACATTGGGACGCAATTAAAGGCATATTACCAAAGAATAGCTTTAGCATTATTCTTTAGAAACATCAAAAATAACAATTGGTAAATGTTCCTCTTGAGCTTTTTTCAAATATTCTTCTGGAATTTTTTCAATATTATCAGTGAAAATGCCTGTAATTTTTGGATTAGAAACCAAAGCTTCATTGTGCCAAGAACTTCTTAATAAACTAGCACTATTGTCTTGTTCATCTTTATTTGCACCATCTTTCGCTAAGAATGCTTTATAAGCGTCTGCTAATTCCGCGTCAATAGCTCTGATATTATCTAATGTCATTGGTTTATCACCCAATTTAGCCTTAATATTATCCAATCTTGCGATATATTTATTATCCATATCTTTTAATTCCTTGTATGCAGGAATGTTTTCGATTTCTGCAAGTTCTTGGTTTCTTAAATCTTTCATTTGTTTTTCAATATTTACAAAATCAACATTTGATTTTAATTCTCTATATTGTGCATTAGTAATATTATCAGTACCAAATGTATTTTTAATTATACTTTGTCTTTGTTTTTTCAATTCTTGTAATTTAGAATCATATCTGGTTTTAATGCCATTAATGTCAATAACAACATCCTTGCTCATTTGGTAATAATCTTTACCAAAAAGCATTTGTTTCATTATATTAGACATCAAAGTTCTATGGTCGTATTTATCACCTTTGTTTTGTCCGGCTTTAAAGCCTTTATCTCTATAATATTCAACAACTATGTCTTGAATATTTTTGCCCAAAGAATAAATATCTCGTCCGTAGGCTACGTATTGTTTATCATTTTGAACTTCAAATATAAAACCTTTATGAAATTCTTTGACTAATCCGGCTTTATCAGCTGAAACATAGCTTGTGCATATAACTTTATCATCATTTAATGTCGCAAATACTTCAAAATTAGCAAAGTTCGCAGCTCTTGATCCACCTGTTGCAAACTTCGCTTCTGGTGTATGAACAAATGCGTACAGGTTAGGAATATCATCTGCTTTTACGATATTTACATTGTACTTATTACCATCTCTGGTTATTTCTGTAGGGGTAGCATATTCTTGATATGCTTCACTCGGAGTTTGAGGCAGAATAAAATCTTGGGATTTTATTTCATTAACACGATTTTCTAATGCTTTATCAAAGTTTCTTGTAAAGCCTTCTGGATATTTTGAAGAATAAAGCATTTGAGTCATTTTTAAGCGATTGTCTTCTTTTAAATTCAAAGCCATCATATCAAATTTATCTTGTCTGTCTTGTCCCGTTATTACAGTCCCACGATAATTTCTTATAGTTTCATCTTTTGTAGTTTGCATAAATGTTTCAACACTGGAACCAGATTCAACTATGTAATAAAGTTTTTTAGCTTCATTATCAGATAATCCGTATTTTTGACCGATAAAGAACGCATCAAAAGCTGTGTCTTTTGAGGTATTAATAGATTTATCAGTATTTTCAACTAAAGTGGCTAATACTATGATTTTTTGGTCAGAGTCAGATAAAGTTTTAAAGTCTTGACGATTTACAATAGTTTGTAATCTTTTAATTGTATTCGCAAATTCTGGTGAGCCATCAATTTGGTTCAAAATTTCAGGACAATTATTGAACAAGTCATTCAATAATGAATTTAATTGAGGATTATCTTTTACGGTTAATGCATTATTATTTAAGAAACTATCAACCTTTTCATTGACTTTGTTTAACAATTCTTTGTTTTCAAAATCAACAGAATCGATATCTTTAACCGTTTTTGGATAGCCGATTAATTTGTTATCAATAATCCTAAAACCAAATTTATTTTGAAGCTTGATTTGTTCTTCTGTCGGTAAATCTTTTAATAATTCATTAATGTCATTTACGAAGTCTTTTTGAGAGTATTTAAGGTTAATTTCTGATAAATCAGCCAAATTCATTTCTTTAACACCATTGCTTAAAGAACCAATACTGCTATTAAATTTTGCTTGTTTTTCCGGTGTTAATTTGTCAAATGAAATATTTAAGCTATCAGAAAGCTCTTTCATTCTTTCAGCATATTCTGCTTCACCTGTCGGAAATATCGGACTAGCTTCTTTAATATTAAGCAACTTGGCTTCACAAATTCTTGATTTGTTAGCTAGTAATATATTGATTAAATTATATTTTTCTGATTTCAATAAACTCTCAACGGAAGTTTTGCTAACCAATTCCATATTATTAGTAAGTATAACAAACTCACTTGCAGACATCTTTTGGTAAGCGTTTTCACTAATTTTGGTACGCAAAGTCTGCATATTTTCAAAATTAATATCTTTTAAGTGAGGTACAAAATCTATAATTCTATCAGCACTGAAACCATAATTATTGTATGTTTTACAAAAATCTATAACAATATCAGCATTTAATTGATTTGTGGATCTTAAAATTTTAGAAAGATGTTCTAGGGGTATTTCTTTATTTGCACATAATTTTTCTGCTAATACTAAATTATCTTTATTAGTAGCTTCAACTATATCTGCAATTTTGTCTTTAGGAAATTCTTTATCTGTGTATAGTTTCTCTGCGAATGCTAAGTTATCTTTATTTGTAACATTAACTATATCTGCAA
Source organism: uncultured Candidatus Melainabacteria bacterium (assembly GCA_934692625.1). GTDB lineage: Bacteria > Cyanobacteriota > Vampirovibrionia > Gastranaerophilales > Gastranaerophilaceae > Zag111. The sequence goes on along the minus strand of CAKUUC010000005.1, from coordinate 33,048 downwards.
TTTTATCTTTTGGAAAATCTTTATCAGTATACAATTTTTCTGCGAATGCTAAATTATCTTTATTTCTATCACTAAATATAACTGCAATTTTATCTTTAGGAAATTCTTTATCAGCACATAATTTTTCAGCAAAAGTCACGTTGGCTTCTGTTGTATCATATAATATTCTAATAATATCATTTTTTGGAATATCATTATCATTCATTAGCATTTTAAACAATTGTTTATTAGTTCCGTTAATACTTCTTAAATAAGATATACCAGTGCTACCATCGCCATATATTACAGATATATCATCAATCGTTTTGCAATCGTTATTTATTGCATGTAATAAGTAATATTCATTGTTATAATTATAAAGGTTTATAAATTGCAACAATAAATTATCATCAATATCCTTTAAGTCTGGATAGCGTTTTCTAATTTCCGCTTTTACGATATCTAGTTTTTCGTTAATTTTGGACAGAGAGATATTTTTATCTGATAATAAATCACGTACTAAACTACTATAGTGAAAACCAGCTTTATCAAGTAATTCTACTATATTTACAGCGTCTTTATTGCTTGAACGGATTACTGAATTAAGATTACATTGTGCATTTACTGATAAATTTCTATTTCCCATTTCTTTTACATTAGCAACAGCTCTAGTGTAATCAATATCTTTATTTTGACAAATGTAGTGAAAAACATGATTTATATAATTATCAAATTGTTTATTATCGTTAAAATAAATTTTCAGTTCATTTAATAGATTTTTTGCACCTTTGTAATCTTGGTTCGCAACTAAACAATATTCTTTCCAATCAAAATCTTTTAAAACAGAAGTATTTTCAGTTAATTCAATTATATAGTCTGTAAAATCAACATGATTTTTCATATCTTCTGAATATAACATTTTTACAATTTCATCTTTTCTATCAAAAGAAGTATTTTCTGATTTTGATAATTTATTTAAAAAGCTTACAAAAGATTCTTTTGGTATTGTTGTTGGCGCTTTAAGATATCTTACTCCCAAAGCTCTTCCTTCAGGAGTTAATGAGTTAAGGAATTCAACCGTTTCTTTAATATTATTAGAATTAGCAATATCAATTAAAGTAGAATTTCCTAAACTATATTCTTTTCCTCCTTCTTTATACTTGAAGTTTAACTTGTATTGTTTAATCATATCAGCAATTGTTCTCATTTGTTCAGTTTTTTCTGCAATTGTAGAATGAGAATCGCTGTATTCATAAAGTCCTATTTCCTTGAATCTTTCACATTCTTTGGCATAAGATTTAATTGTTTCTAAAGATAGGTTTTCATCCTTTAAACGGTTAATATCTGAGAGACTTAATTTATATTCTTCAGGTAATAAATTATTGTATTCACTAATTTTAGTTGCAGAATTTTCATCTAAATTTTGAAGCTTATAGTCGTATCCAAAGGCATAATTCTGGAAATCTTCTATAGATAGTTTATTGTTATCAAGTTTAGATATTAGTGGTATTTTTTCGACCAATAAGTCTAAATATTTACAATCTTCTAAGCTGCTAAATAAATTCTTACAATCCTTAAAATCATTGAGATCTGTAATATATTGTTTTAAAGTGTTAACATTTTCTTTATTCAAGTACTTAAATAATGCTGTATTTAGAATTTCTTCATCTACGTTTAATGCTTCTTCTATAAAACCTTTTCTAGCTTGAGCATCTTTTAAATCATCTGAAGAACCTACTTTTAGTTCAGAAATCATTGCTCTAACAACATTACTATATGCTTGAACGCCTTTGTTTTCACAATCTATATTCGCAATTTCCTCTGGAGTAAAACCTAATTCTAATAGATTAGACTTTGTTTCTTCAGGTGTTAGACTGTTATTTTCTTTTAATTTGATTTCTGAATGTACAACCCCATTAGGAACATTTACACCACTCTTGTTTGTCGGTGTGCTTGTCTTTGTATCTGCGAAATGAATACTGCCTTTTAAATTAAGACCTAAATATCCGTTTCCTAAGTAATATGCTTCTCTTTCAGTTGCTTGATTTGTTTTTGAAATAAAAACGTCTAGTAAATCACTTGGTACAATTAATGCATTTTTATCAGGTACAATTGTTTTTAATTCAATCTCATGTGGTAATCTTCCAGATTTTTCTAATTCTTTAAAGAATTTATCCGCATTTCCGCCTTTTGAGATGTGTTTTTGAAATTCTTTTGCAATTTGGGCTAACTCTGGTTTTTGTGTTAAAATCCCTTCTGCTATTTGATTGTATGGACATATATTATCAGATTCAATTCTATGGTTTGCTTCTGTTAATCCATTTACTGCTTTATTAAATTCAGTTGCAGAAGAATATTGCTGTCCTGTTAATAAATGTACTAAAAGTGCAGAATTTATTTTGACAGTTTCATTTCCAAGTTCTACATTGTGATTTTTTGAATCATATATTGTTGATTTTACAAAATTTGGAAATTCTGGCTTATCAATAGTATCAATAATTTTTTGAAGATTATCGCTTGTAATAAATTTGACAAAGTTAAATTTATCAGGACCTAAATCTTGGAAATTATCATTCAAAATTATTTTATCATATATAATTTTATAATTATCCAGTATAAATCCTGCATTTCCCATGTTTTTATTCAAGAAATCTTGTAAATATCTAGGATTTGCTTCATTTATTATATTTAATCTTTTTGTAATAACATTTATATCATCATTTGTTCCTCTGGCAATATTAGAGATTAAAAATTCTAGTTCTTCTGGGGTTTTATTTTTATACCTTTCTGACAAATTAGATAAGATATAATCTTTAACTTTGTTACTAATATTGCTATCTGATTGAATAACGCCTTTTTGAACGTTATCAATAGTAACATTTCCTAGTTTTTCACTGCCTAAGTGGTATGCTTCTCTTTCAGTTGCTTGATTTGTATAATCTTCCAAATTTTTGTTAGGGTCAACTGTATTTGAAAATTCTTCCTTATAAATTCTTGTGATATATTCATTCAAAGAATTTTCTGGAGAGTGTTTTAGGTTATCATAATTAGCCAAAAGTTTTTTAGTATATGAACTTTGTAAAATTTCGGATATTACGTTTTTTTTATTTTCTGCTGGAATAGAGTTATCATTTATAACAACTTCTTTCAATCCTTTTTCTCCATATTGAGCTAAAATATCTCTATATTGAAGCATATGAACATATTCGTGAGAGATAATTTCTACCAATTTTTTAGCATTATTAGTATCTTTGTTAATATAAATAGTTCCTTTGGCCCAATCCGCATAACCATCTGCTTTGCCTTTTGTATCTATTAGCTCAATATTAGGTTCATATCCTTGCATTCCCATTTCTTCTGAGAGAATAGATACAATGCCTTTTGCAAAAGCTTGTTTATCTGAACCGCACTCTTTTGCTAATTTTTTAATATCTGCACTTCTATTTTTTGCAATACCTTTAAATGCGTTGTCAAGTTCGTTGTAATGTTGAGTTAAAGAATCTTTTAATTTCCCAGTAAAGATTAAAGAAGTTACTTCATCTTTAACTTCTGGAGCTGGCTCATTTAATCCCGCTTTTGTATCAGGATTGAATAAATCAACCCTTTCTTCTGTTGCCTCTTTTTTCAAGTCTGCTTGTTGCCATTGTTTTTTTACTTTTTCTGTAACAACTTTTGCTGGATTTTCTTTTGTTGCTTTTTCAAGTAATGCATCTTCTTCTACATTCATACCTTTTGGTGCATTCGGATTTGTTTCTGTTGCGGCAGTTTTGCTGTTCATAGCCATATCCATTTGCATTAAGACATGGCAGTATGCAACAACATCTTCCGGAGAACGAGCAATTTTACGGTTGCCATTCGGAGTTGTTATTGCATAAATTTCAGCACCATCAACTTCGGCTTTTTGAACTTTTACTTTCCCAAGCATTTCGCATTTGGACAGATTTTCATTCATCATGCGTTCACGTTCAACCATTGCACCTTTGTGCATGAATATTAATTTTGATATTGCTTTAATTTCACCTAAATTAGCTGCATGACCTTTCAAATGTTTCCAAAGATAATTTGTTAAACCCTCTTCAGTCAAATCTTTTGGTAAATGTCTTTGACCATTAGAATCAGTTTGCAAAAGTTTTTTTGTAATTTCATTTGCAGTTTCATACATTGTAAATCCTGCAACTTCAGCAACTGCTCCGGCTGTTTGAGCAATCATGCCGGGAGTTTGTTTTGCTATGAATGTTTTCATAACGTCAGCACCCGTAGCTTCTCCCTTTTCAAGAGTTTTAGTTACACCTTGCATTGCTTTTGCTACAGGCTTTTCAAACAACTTCATAGTGCCATTAACAACTTTTCCGACAACGGTTGAATTTAATAAACCTGCAAATGCACCAAATTTGCCTGATTCAACATTACCTTCTTTATATGCTTGCCATTCTTTTACAGCATCTTCACCGGTATATTGAATATCTTTTGTTTTCAAGTTGATATAATTCTTCGTAGCATCCCAAGTGGTGAAAGTTGCAGCAGAGGTAGCCATATTTCCTGCAACTTTGCCTACTGTGACTGTAGAATTACCAATTGTCATAATTCCTTTAGCACCAAGTTTGGATAAAACTTTTGGGACATAAGGTGCGAGCTTCGTTGCGATTTTTCCACCAGCCCAAGCAACTCCTTTGCCAATAGCTTCTGTTCCGAGTAGCATTAAAACAATGTCTCCGGCTCCATCAACATATTGTTGGAAATTAACTTTATCAGTAGCACGCTTTACAACCTTATCCCCAAAAGCTTGGTCATAAGATTTTGACCAATCGCCACCTTTTTGAGCTTGTGCTAGAAAGTTTTTTACTGCATTTTCATTGTAATCTTTGCCTGTTAAGTCTTTAAATGCTTGTTTGAATTCGCTTTCATTTGCAGAGGCTGTTTTTAATCGTGAAACGGCAAATTGTTTTTCCTTCTCAAGACGTTTTATTACTGCATCAAAACAAGTTGCAACATCTGTCGGATTAACTTTATCTAACAATTGTCCGAGTTTTTCTCTATAAAAAGCAACGTTCATCCAACCTTGGTTGCCTTGATAATTCTTAATTACATTAATTGCATTGTCATAAGCAAGAGCAATATTTTCTGCGGCAGCTGTTCTTACTGCACGTTTTTCTTTTTCTGCTTTTGCTCTTGGAGAATTATTTTTAACATTAATTTCTGCTTGAGTTCTAATTTGAACACCTACGGTTTCAAGCATACTTGCAACACCATCAAGAGTTTTGTTGTTAAAGCCTTTGAAATCTTTTGCAGAAATTTTGTTTAATTTTGTCTGCTCAACTTGTGAAAGTCTATCGAGTACAGTTTTCCCCGGCTCAGATTTAATATCCAATTTCAAATGGTCTTTTACAAAAGTTTCTATTGAAATCGGTTTACTATTTCTTTGGTAAGCCATAACTCCAAAATTGTTTTCTGCAACCATTGGAACCGTTTTATCACTATCAAACAAGTTTATTCCTAAAGTTTCAAGAACTTTTGCTTTTATATCACTAGGATTAATTATCTTTTGAGACTTGCAGTATTGAATAGCACTCAAAACATTTTGTTTTTGTTGTGGATTTAGTGCATTAAACTTTTGAAAGAAAATTCTATTTTCAGCAGATGCTTGGAATCCATATTTTGTTAACTCTGATGCTTGCTTGGAATTTGTAAGACTTTTGGCAACTTTTACAGATGCCCCCGCTTTTAGATTAACATTTTTGCCATTTAACAAAATTAATTTGTTTGCTTCGTCATTAACTTGTTGGTTTGATGGATTTTTAACTCCTGATTTAACTAAATTGTCTTTTGCCAATTCATATACATTGCTATAACTTTTTGAAAGTTTAACATTTTGAACATCTTCTGTATTTATTTCTTTAGCAAGTCTTCTAGCTTCAAATTGACTATATTTATTTAAAGATTCTGCTTTTGATTTTCTCACACGCATAGGGTAAGAATCTGCATTGAATTCTCCCGGTATAAGAATATCTGCACCAACTTGAGTAATAGCATTTTTACCCTTTTGTGGATTTAAACGCATTAAGGCTTGTTCTTTTACATTAAATTTTTGAGCAATTAATGCCGGAGATTCACCATTTTGAACAGTAGTTTTGGTATTACCTTTACCATCATATTCTGCATATCTTTTTACACCATCTACCTCTGTTTCTTGAACAATACGACGTAATTTATGAGAATCAAAGTCTGCCAGATTTGTACCTTTATACAAAGTAGAAACTTTTTTACCGTCAATTTTTACTTTATCTTCTTTAATACATTCAGAGCCAATAATAACAGTTGTTTCAGTGCCATCTTTTGAAATCGTTTTACGACGAATAAAATCTTCTTGGTCAACATTTCCGTATTTATCTGTTTCAAGTGCAGTTGTAATTACCTTGGTATTATCTGCTTTTGTAGTTTCTAGAGTTACGTATGCGAGTTTGTTTTCTTCGCTTGCATCGTGGTATTTATAAGCTGTAACAGTATCAATATTCCCATTCTTTTTCTTTGTTTGTTTAATGGGTTTCCCATCTTGGTAGTTAACAACGGTTTCAATATTGTTTCCTTTTTCATCTGTAGATGAGATTGTTTGCTCTATTATGTCATCGCCATCTTTGATTGTTGTTATGGTATTTCCATTTTCATCTGTAGTAACTTCTTTACCTTCAGATGGTAAGTTGTCTGAAGTTTCAGTTGTTGAACTTTTTTCGACACTTATACCTTTGTTTTCATCGGATTTGTTCGACGTATCGAAAATTTGTCCATTTGCAGTTGAAGATGCAGAAGTGTTTGGGTTTGCAAGATGTTCAAACCCTGGATATACAACTCCATTTTTTTGCATATCTTTTTGAATGAACAGCATAATCTGTTCGTCTGATTTATTTTCCAGATGATGATTGGCTTTGTATTCTTGGATAAATTGTTTTTGTTGTATGTTGAATTCTGTCATCTGCTACCTGTATGGATGTAACACAATTTCTATTGTGTTACATAAAAAGGCATAATTATACCTTATAGTCATAGACTACTACTATATATAACGTCATTTTTTTTGAAAACTTGAATGATTTTTGAAAAACTGTTACAAATGGAGGATATTTGTAAAGATTTTATATTTATAATATATACTTTTTAATCAAGTTCAAGAGCCTGTATTTTTTGTTTATTAAAAATCTGTCATACGAAAACCAATATGTTACATAACTCGTAACACAATAGAAATTCTGTTACATGTTTGGTAACATATTGAGGATAGAAAAAGTAGGCTAAAATATAGAGCCTCTCTTAGTTACAGCTTGAAGCTGTTTAAATTTTTGTCAATTATGTCCTGATTAATTCCAATGTATCTTAAAGTTACAGATGGTGATGAATGATTTAGAATACTTTGCAAAAGTACGATGTCTTTTTTCTCTTTGTAAAAATGATATCCGAAAGTTTTTCTTAACGTGTGCGTACCGATTCTTGCAGTTATTCCTGCTTTTTCACAAGCTTGGCTAATAATTCGGCTTGAACCCTTGTTATAGCGTTTTCACCTCTTTGAGAGCAAAATAACCACTCATCAGAAGATTTTTCGGTTATGTATTCTTTTAACGGAGCTTTAAATGATTCTGTAATCGGAAATTTGCGATACTTGCCTGTTTTCTGCTCTTTGACTTCAATATATCGCTTGCCACGTACATCGGATACTTTTAGTTTTAAAATATCAGAAATCCTTAATCCGCTATTTATTCCCATCAGAAAAAGCTTGTAATCTCTAAAACCATTCTCTTTAAGAATTACTTTAACCAATTCAATTTTACGTTTATCTCTTATTGGTTCAACAAATTCCATTTTTTAACTCCTTTTTACTTTATACCGATACAAGGATTATTACGCAAAAATTTGAAATAAAAAAACAGGAGAGCCTCCCTAGTAAACCTCTCCCGGTGCCATTTCATGATATTTGCACAGTGATATGTATATGTTAAGTAAAAGTATCAAGTCTTTTTTGATTTTGGATTTCTTCAACAAGTTTTAGGTACTCAATTTTCTGCAACTCTATTTCCTGTCGTTTTTCTTCTAGTTTGATTTCTAAAGAAATAATTTTATCGTTCATTTGGTACCTCAAATCTTGTTTGTATATTTTAATTAAAAAATTCACTAACAATTTTCGAAGTTGATTTTGCGTTCGTAAGAGTACGCTCAAACGAACAGTTATTTTTTGCCTGAAATTCCGTTCGTAAATCTTCCAACTTACACTTTACGAATGTTCACCCAAAATCTTGACTTTTACGAATGGCGCGTTAGACTGTAGATGCTAAAACTCAAGCAGGAAGATGAATATGGCGAATATTAATTCTAAAACATTTGGTTATTGTCGAGTATCTTCAACCGACCAAAAAGAAGATAGACAATTAGAAGCAATGTTGGAACTTGGAATAAATGAACGAGATATTTTTGTGGATAAATGTTCCGGTAAAAATTTTGACCGACCACAATACCAAGCACTAAAAGTTCAATTAAGAGAGGGCGACATTCTTGTAATCAAATCTATAGACAGGTTAGGACGTAATTACAAGCAGATTTGTGAAGAATGGCGTGAAATTACTAGAGAAATAAAAGCTAACATTAAAGTTCTTGATATGCCTGTTTTAGATACTACAAGAACAGAAGGTTTAATAGGTGAGGTAATTTCAGATATCGTGTTGCAACTATTAAGCTATGTCGCCGAACAGGAACGTGCTTTTATAAAACAAAGACAAGCCGAAGGCATTAAACTAGCTAAAGAAAAAGGTAAACGACTAGGTAAACCTCCAATTGAGTACCCAGAGAATTGGGATAATGTTTACAAAGTCTGGAAGTCTGGTGCTATTACAGCCAGAGAAGCAATGAAACAATTGAACCTAAAACCAACTTCTTTTTATAAACTGGCTAAATTTTATCAAAACTGAAGTTCAACAAAAATCTCCAGTAGAATATAGTAGAGAGATAAATTCTTTCTATGTATTAGACAAAAATAAGGAAGAGGTAAAGATGGATAATTTGATTACAATTAAAGAATTAGCTAAAAATTTAAAAAAACCTGAAAGTACAATTAGAACCTGGAAACGTAATGGACTTATTCCAGCAGGTTGCTTTTTCAAAATTGGTGGTTCGGTATTTGTATTAGTAAACAAGTTTAATGAATGGGTGGCTAGTCAGGTATAAAGGGAGAGTTTAGCTTAATGAGTGTGTCTAAAAAGAATGAAAAGTATTACTGTCGCTTTCAAATCAATGGTGAACGGCACCATTTTTTATGTAATGGTGCCAAATCTATGAAAGAAGCAAAGCTTATTGAAGATGGGTTTAGGTATAAAATTCAGCAACAACAGAATGGAGTAATACCTAAAGAACTTGAAAAAGTAACACTATTTAAACTAACAAAAATATTTTTAGAATATTCCGAAACTAATAAGAAAAGTTATGCCACAGATAAATGTAGAGCAAAAGTTATAAAAAAATATTTTGGAGAATCTACTTTAATAAAAGATATAACACCTAAAATGATTGAAGATTTTAAGAAATTTTTATTAGAGGAAGGAAGATCTAAAGCAACAGTAAACAGGTACTTAGAACAATTGTCAACTACATTTAAAATGGCTGTAAATAACAACTATCTACTGAAAAACCCTTGCAAATTGGTAAGGAAGTTTCCTCTTCAGAATCATAGTGTTAGATATCTGACGGAAGAGGAAGAAAAAAGATTAATGGCGGTATTGCCAGATTATTTAAAAGATATAGTTATTGTAGCATTGAATACGGGATTGAGAAAAACAAACGTATTAGAGTTGAGATGGGAACAGATTAACTTTGATTTCAATTTTATTGAAGTATTAGAAAATAAAGGAAATAAACATATAATGCTTCCCATAAATCAAAATTTAATGGATTTGTTTAATAAAACTCCTGAAGCAGAAAGAGTTGGTTATTTATTTGTAAATCCTAACACAGGTAAACCATATACTGATATTAAAAAAGCATGGCATACTGCACTGAAAGAAGCTAAAATTGAGAACTTTAGATTTCACGATCTAAGACACACCGTAGGTACTAGATTAGCGAAAGCAAATGTCCCAGTGAATGTCATTAAAGAAATATTAGCACACTCAGATGTTAAAACTACAATGAGATATGTTCACTCTACAAAAGGAGCAAAGATAGATGCATTGAGTAAACTTAATTTATATGACTAGGATTTTAGTATGTTAACACTAATTAAATATGATACTTAACTTTACAATTAGTTATATTCACGAATTGTGAAATGTTCTGTTTAAAGATTTACATTACTTCATTTGTATTGTATTCAAGAGATTGTACTTGATAAATTTTCGTATCTATACATTCAAATAATTCTGGATTAAAAATAGCTAAGTTATAGCCATCTTTACAAAGTGTACTATTATACTCTATGCCCATAAATTTTGCAGGTAAATTTTCTATTTCTAAAGTTATAGATTTTATATAATCACAAATATATTGGGTTGGAATATAATCGAGTTTGGAATCACTTTTTCTAACAGCTTTCCCCATTTCATCATTTATTTTATTTAAGAATGGTTTATTTAGTGCATACTCTGTCAAATCTAAACCATTTAATGCAAATATAAATGGACTAATTTTATTTATTTTTCGGAAATCTACAACAATTATATCTTCTTTGAGTTCAAATGTCCCAATCGTAATATAATCAAATATCCCAGCTCTTACTTCATTTATAGTTGTATTAACATTATTAGCCAAATACAAACATCTAATGCCAGCTGAATTTACACGTCCATCTATTGTTTTTTCAATGGGTGGAGCACTCATATCTTTTGCAGGTAAGCCTTCTAAAGATGAAATTCTTCCTCTATAAAACTTCTCACCTTTTTTGTATTTCTTTGTTGAAGCAAGACAGGCTTTTTTTAAAATATCCAGTTTTAAATGATGAGAATGAAAACGATTATAACATTTTATACTGTTTGTAAAATCTTCCCAAGTATAATTTTGTAGCAAAGAATGTTCCAACTTATACTTATCGTCATATAATTCTGGAATAATAACGTCATCATTAAATAATTCTGGAGTTTCTTCATACTTTTCTGGACATATACTTTTCAAAATATTATACACATCAGAATGTCGACAATTATTACTAAATATGTCCCACTCATTATTTAGCAAATCATATTTTACTTTTACAGTTTTATCTTTATCTATATTTTGTACTAATTCAGAAATTGGAGTATAAATACTAAGCAATTCATCAAAATATTCTTTTAGAGCTGTGTGTTTTGTTGTATCATAAATGTGTGTAGATCTTTTATTCAGGACTTCACAGATGTCTTCATTATTTATGTTATCGATAATTCCTTTTATCTCAGTATCATTAAAACATTCACTACAAAATTTCATTTATTATACTTCCTGTTGATGAGCTAGAAAGTCACTTACTAATTCTATATGATGCATGATTGATAATTTTTTTACAGTTCCCAAGCCAGGATATGATTGCTCATCATATAGTCTCTGAAATTCTTTCATTGCATATGTATTTAATTGTTTTTCATTATTCCACTTAATTAGTTTTTCCAAAGCTTCACTAAATTTTCCTGTTGTATCAGAATAATCCTCATTTGAATCTGATATAAAATGATATATTTTCATTGTCATATCTTCATCAAAATAAACAATATGTATGGCTACTGCATAAGGGGCGAAACCGGATTCTGTATAATCGTTACCAACAACGGAATAATCCGCAAAACCAACATAACCGTCTTCTTTATAATATAAATGGTCTCGAGTATAAAATTCTTCTCCATTATTATAATCTGCATTTTTAGTCTTTTTTATAAAATTATCAGATAATAATACCCTATTTTTATTTCTAATATTTCTTCTGAAATCAGACTCATCAAGCATAAGAGTATATTTAGGTTCTCTCCCAACAGTATAAATATCGTTATAGTATGTACTAGTATCTCTATTATTTGCTATTAGAATTATATTTTGTAAATCAGTTTCAATACTAGGCAAATTCTTACTTAAGTGATAAGCTTTTAATATCGGAGGGGTAGCTACTAGATCATTTAAGTTATTACAAACCGCATTTTCAGTTTTAGCAGTTAATTGTTCATTATCTAAACTCCCTACACTTGGATTGTAAATTACTGAGATATTAGCGTTTTTCTCTTTGTATAGAGTTAATGTTTTTGTTAAAGTACTAGATAATTTTACAGGTTCAATAATAGGGAAGATATGTTCGTTAATTAAATCTTTATCAAGTAATTCTCTCAATGCAATTAATTCAAATTGACGTCCACGTAGATAAGGAAAATACATATTTACCCCCTATATTTTTTTTCTAAAAAGATATTCAAATTTTCAAATTCATTATCTTTTAAGCTTGAAAAGTACACAACACTTTTAATTTCATCAGGGATTGATGAAACAAAATCTATATTTATTTTGCAACGTTTTTTTAGTTCTAACCTAAATTTTTCATAAGCAATATTTATTTCAATGTTATTAAAAAGTTTTTTACATTCTTTATAATATTGAAATTGAGAAACTTGTGGAAGATATTTATAATAATCTAATATTATATTTTCATATTCATATTTCCTAAGAACTTTAAACATTGTTTCATGTCTCAAATGGGTCCTATCTGCAATGGGGTCTCTTAAAATAGATAATGCTCCACGTTTAGTTATTTTGTATATTCCAATATTACCATTAACAATTCTTTTTTCTAAATTTGCTAAATTATTTTCACTTGTTACAACGCAAACATGATCAAAAGCTTTATAATAATTATCAAGCTGAGAACTTAGTCTTTCAAAATTGTCTAATTCTGTTTTTATTTCATAAACAACAGCTTTACCATTAATAAGGATAAAATCGGCTTTAGATTTTGAAACAGGGATTTCTGTTAAGGCTGTTGTTTTATATGGATTGTGTTTTTTAAATAATAGCGTATTAAGTAATGTGTTTTTATAATAATATTCATTTCTATAATCAGTTTTAAGTTTATGATAAATTTCATTAAGTAATTGCCCATTTGTCTTATTATTTGGTTCTTGGATATACCTTGTTATTACTGCATAAAATGCATTACTTTCATTTGGTTTGTTAAGTAACGACCTTAATGTGTTTTTTGAAAACACTCTATTTAGCAATATATTGTTTTTTAGGTTGTTCATATGTTTTGACAGATACCGTAAATACTAGCTTTTAACCGTATTATTATAACATAAAACAAATAAAATGTCTATTTATAAACTGCTTCCAATCTTTACAATTCTGCTAAGATTATGTACATAAAACATTCATTCTTTGTTATTTGAATCTTCGTATAGTTAAACAGGCTTAATGTTTTATAAGGTTCATCTGCTTTTCTAATTCCTTGATTAATTTCCTTTATTTTTGCTATATATTATATGTCTTGCAGTTATCGAATAATATTAAACTTAATTTATATAATTAGGATTCGATGCATAATAAAAGGATTTAGTTAGTGGACACATAATGGACACGATACTTAACTAAATCCTCTGTAATTGGTTGCGGGAGCTGGATTTGAACCAACGACCTTCGGGTTATGAGCCCGACGAGCTACCAGACTGCTCCATCCCGCGATATTAAATTTGTATGTCGAGCAAATACACTCAACATCTATATTATGCTCCGTAAAAAATAAAAATCAAGTACTTTTTTATTTAAACAAACTTTAAGTATTTGCAAATGGATTTCAATTTTATTATTATTTAGTTACTAACAGGGTTCTACAGTAGTAACAGGAGAGTAAATGAGTAACTTAAAAGATGATAGCATTTCCATATATGAAGCAATGCAAAACATAGACAATGGAAAATATGTAATGCCAGCTTTTCAACGGCAATATGTTTGGAATATGGAACAAATTGAAAAATTGTGGGATTCTATACTATTAGATTATCCAATAGCTACATTCTTATTTTGGAATGTTAACGAGGATAATATTACTTGGGATACTTATTTTTGTAATTTTCTAAAAACTGTAATTTTTGATAGCAGGAAACAAGCAGATAATAACAATTATGAATTATCCAGTATCAATACAAAGATATCAGATACTGCAATTTTAGACGGTCAACAACGTTTAACCTCGATATATCTATCTTTATATGGAACTGCCTATATCAGAGAAAAACATGCACGAAAAAGAAGTAAAGGTGGCAATCTTGCCAAGCTTGTAATTGAACTAAATAATAAAGAAACGACTGAAGAATATAATAGCAAAAAATATGATATTAAATTTAGTGACAAATGTGGTAGTCTTTCATCTTCACAATTTGAAATTAGAAAAATTTTGGATTCTGAATTTCAAAATAAAGAAACTCGAAATATTGCAATTAATAAGATTGTCCAAAACATACCTATTGAAAGTCAAGAATATGCACAAAATATTTTAAACAAATTATGTAGTAAAATTTATGATGAAAAATTGATTCGATATACAGAAATTCTTAATATGCAACAAGAAGATGCTCTTGAAATGTTTGTTCGTTTTAATAGTGGAGGAAAGGCATTAAAGCCCTCTGAAATTACTATGTCTATACTTGAGGCATATTGGCCAAGTGCAAGAAGAGAATTTGGTAAAACTCTTACAGATTCTTTTGAGGACTTTAGTACAGACTTTATTATTCGTACTGCACTGATGTTATTTGGCAATGTTGAAAAAACAACTATTAATAAACAGATAGCAGAAGATTTAAAAAATAATTGGAACGCTCTAAAAAATGCTTTGAAAAATTTAAAAATATTTTTAGAACAATCAAAAATTAACATTTCAAGATTTTCGGGAAGCTGGACAGTGTTGATACCGATAGTCTATTCTTTATACAAAAGCCACGAATGGGAAAAGAATAGTAAAGCAATGCAAAAATATTTAATTAGAGTAGTTTTATTTACATATTTTCGAGCAGGAACAAAAGGAAAACTAAAAAAACTACAAAATAAAATCAAAGAATATGATTATTCAATAACAATGGATATGCTTGATAGCATATATGAATTAAAAGTTACAGACTCTAAAATTGAAGATATCTTGAACTCTGAAAAAGGTAGTAATATTGCAGGAGAAGCTTTATATTATCTAAGCCATAATTGGCTAAATAAAAGTTTTAAATATGAACAAGATCATTTACACCCATGTGAACGCTTTAGTGATGATAATCGAAAACCGACTTCAATTAAGTTTGAAGAGTGGAAAGAATGGAAAGGTAATCGTAATAGGCTACCGAACTTGCACCTATTAGAAGGAAGAAGCAATGCCAGCAAAAGCGATATGTCTTTAAACGATTACGTTAATGATATGAACGATGAACAAAAACGTCTATTTTATGAACGAACATTTATAAGACCTGGAATATCTTTAGAAATTGACAATTTTGGAAGATTTTATACAGAAAGAAAAAATACTCTCGCAAAAAAAATTAGAGAATTAGTTGAATAACAATATTGACACAATTTTTGTCATTTATTAAATAAATATGAGCGAAATAAAAGGAAGAAAAAAATGACAGTACAAGAAGAAATAGAAGAATTTATAAACACAATGCCAAAAGATTATGAATTTACAGCAACTTGGTTCAAAAAAGAACTAAGCAAACAATATAATCGCTCTGAAGGTAGTTATATACCGTCCGATTATTGTCATAATCGCAAAAATAATGGCATTAATTTTAATAAACAACCTCATTATTTTATGTATATAGGGAAAAATAAATACAAATATGTAGGCAAGGATTATGTATATAATGGCGAAGTGGAACATAATCCAAGAAATAAAACATCTTACAACAATTTTTTGCTACAAAACAAGTAAAAAAGGGGACTATGAGATTTTCAAAATTACTGGCATTATTATATATTTTTCGAGATGGTGGGCAAGGCTGTTTACAAGTACTCTGTTTATGTTTTTTTATTATAATTCTAATTTTGCTTATAAAATTCATTTGCGATAACTTTATAATACTTCTCAATATTGGAGTAATTAGTTGCATAGTAATAGTAGGAATACGTTGTTTTATTACTTACCAAAAATACAAAAACGAAACACCTGCTCAAATACAAGAACGATTAGAAAAAGAAGATAAACTTAAAAGAATTCGGGAATGGAGTAAGCGAAATCATTGCTAATAAACATTATTTGGAGCAAAAATAACCCAATATAATATTCAGATTATTTTCAATACTCATCTACGCAATCTTTTGGTATAGATAGGTCATCGCAAAGGATTATGTAGATTTCTTCGTCTGCTTTTGCGTGGTATTTCAATCCAGGAGTTACAAGCCCAGTAACAAGTCCGATAAAACATCCGACCGGCAAACCGATTGCTGCAGCACCAATTGCAATCTTATGAGGTTTTGGAATAAATGCCAATCCGGCACCTGCACCTGTACCAATTCCCCCCAAACCTACTGTGTAAGCGGTTAGTTTTCCTGCTGTCATCCAGCCGTTTTCGACAAGTGAAAAGTCTTTGGTAAACGGTTTTGCTTGAACTTCAAGTTCTGTTCCATCCGGCAAAATTAATTTGTTCAGGCTAATGTAAACTCTGGTGTTTTTATTTAACATTTTTTGTTTAGTTATTCCTCTGATATAACCTACAAATTTCGAATTCATCGGAAGTACAACTGTGCCACAATTTGTGCAAATATCTTTTGGAACATAAAAACTTATTTCATCGCCTTCACTTGCGCATTCTGACAGAAATTTGCAATCAAACGCAACTTTTATGACATTACCTTTGACGAGGATATAACACTCTTCTGTGAGATTAACCTCGCTTGTGGGGGCGTTCGATTTTGGATTAGCCAAACTTTCAGTAGAAGTGATGCAATCGCAAGGTTCAGCCAAGCATACTAACGGTAAATTGAAAGAAAATATACAAAACAATAATAAAGACACTAACTTTTTCATACAAATAATATATGGTAAAATTTTTTCAAAGAAATTCCACAATATGCCTAGGTTAGGTGATTAGAAGTGTGGGCATAAATTTTTTATTTGAGTTTTTATCAGGTTTTAGAATGAAAAATAAATCCTACATTGAATATTCATTCAGTTCATAAAGCAGGCGGTATGCAAGTTTGAGTTTTTTGTTGTCCATTGTGTTTACCAATTCTTGAATATCATTTTTGATATTTTCAGTTTTGGTGTTCCTTTTATCAAATATAAAAAGTTGATAAGGGTGAATTTTTAGCGTAGAACAAAGTTTTGGCACTTTGTTCAATGCAATATAATTATGTCCGTTTTCGAGTAGCGAAATTGATTTTGTATTAAAATCCATCGCTTCGGCTAATTCTTCTTGCGTTAAATTATTTAACTTTCTATAAAATTTTACTCTTTCCCCTATTAACTTTTTAAAATCAGTATTTGTCATACCTTTTATTATTCAATTATTCTACTAATTATTCCAGTAAGTATTTAAAGCAAATAAGAATTTCTACACCTAAAATCGGTTAAAAAGATGATTGTAATAATAAAATAATATGGTTATATATTTAATATTATTACTTTAATTGTTAGGATAGTTGAAAGGCTTATCAATATGACGAATTCAAATTTAAATAAATTTGCATATACACTTGCAGAAATTCTTATAACTATTGGAATTATTGGAGTTTTGGCGGTGATTGTATTGCCGGTTCTTATAAGTTCATCTCGTAAGAAAGTAACAGAGGCAAAATTAAAACAAACCTATTCAATATTGTCAGTAGCGTTAAATGCTGCAGAATCTGAACTAGGTTCTCCGTTTTACTATGGTTATGCAAATAACGGTGTTACATGTCCGCCAAATACATTTTTTTGTGGCGATAATGTATTGTATAAAGATTTTATAAAACCTTATGTTTCAGGGAATGTCAAAGAGGTTAACGCAGGAACGTGTTGGGGGACAGGTAGTCTGGGATGTCCTAGTATTAAAAATCCAAACGGACCGACTCATTTTGGTAAATTTGTTACTTTTCCAAATGGCGTTTCAATTATAATACACAGTGCTTCTATTTCTGTTGTTACTGATTCGCTTTCCTTTAATTCAAAGAAACCATTGACAATAACTCCAGGAAAGAATTATTTCAACTTTGGTCCGGCGGTTAGTTCTTGTAGCGGTGAACCATGTATTAGCACTATTCCTCATGTCCTAAAACCGTTCCATTCTGTAGATCTTCCAAGATATTGGTTGCAAGCAGGTAAATCAAGAAGTAAATATACAGATGAACAGATGATTGAAAATTGCAAAACTGCAAGTGATCCAACAACAAGAGCGCAATTTTGTACACAAATTTATTTAGAAAATGATTATAAATTCCCTAAAAATTATCCGATTAAATTTTAATCATTTCAATTAATTCATTTGCCTTTTGGATAGTTTACTTGTCAAAATTTTTGAATCTTTCGCCGTCAAGATATTTGATAACTTTTGCAGGACAACCGACAACGACTGCATTATCAGGAACATCTTTTGTTACAACAGAGCCTGCACCGATTATTGCGTTTTTACCAATCGTAACTCCTGCGAGAATAGTAACATTCACGCCAATCCATACATTTTTCTTTATGTGTACCGGCTTGCAAGTTATAACGGGTCTATCGTAAAAATCGTGATTGTTAGTAGCGATTGTACAATTTAGCGAAATCAACGTATTGTCTTCAATTGTGAGTCCGCCTGATGACATGCATTGAAATCCGTTCATTAAGACAATCCCTTTTCCGAGTTTGATAGTGTTGCCTAAAAGTGTAAATATTGGTGGATGAATCTCTGTAGTTTTATCCAAATTATTGTTGAATAATTCTTCTATCAATTGGCGACATTCCGGAGATGTGGGCATTGTGTGATTGATTTTAAAACAAAGTTCAGAACTTCGTTTCATTTCTTTTTCTCTCGCCTCATCGGGAATTCTTAAATCTATTCTAACTTCTTCCATTTGTCGATTTCCTATATTGAATTTAAGCACTAAAAAAGAGCCTTGTTGGCTCTTATCTTTTAAATGGTACCCCCAAGCGAATTCGAATCGCTGTCTACACCGTGAAAGGGTGTTGTCCTAGGCCTCTAGACGATGGGGGCTTGAACTTTTCGCTACAAGAGTTATTGTAGACTGAACAAAATTAAATGTCAACTACTTTCTTTTTTATTTGTTTCTTTTCTTTTAGTTTCTTTATTTCTTCAACTATAGTCCTGATTTCAGGTGAAATGTCAGCATCTGTCAATATGTTCCGTTTTACCATTTGTGCAAATTCAACCTTTTTGAATTCGTGCATTCCTCTTGTTTTGAATACTTCTTCCAAATTTTTTACCATGGATTCTTCTGTTGTTATCATTTCTTGTTCAATTATTGAGATATTATTCAATTCGTATTCTAACGTGCGTTCAACTAGTTCTATTGGGAGCAAATCTTCAAATTCACCACATTCAAGCAAATGCACCTTGTCACTATCTCGTAATTTTGTCAAAATATATTCTCTATTTTGTGCAGCATCTTTATCTAACAATACAAAAATCGGTAGTTTAAGTTTCTCGACAAGTGCATAATAAAGTTTCACTACCTGATTTTTTCCACCTGCTGACAAAATATAAATGCCCTCTTTATCAAAGTCATAGCCACATTTTCTTGCAAATTCCGGCAATAAAGTTTCTTCAGTCGCACCTTCAACGATTAGAACTTCTTCTATAGGAAATTTTAATCCATTTTCTTTTCTGGCCTGTTCAATGTTTTGTTTTTCTGAAATCGCTTTTAACCATCGTAAATTTTGCGGATTGTTTTCTTCTTTCAATAAATTGACAAATGCAGAATAATTTATTCTGTTTTGTAATAAAATTTGGGTATTTTCATCTAGTTTAAAAACACTGTTTTCGTACTCGTAAAGATATTCATTTATCGAAAAATCAGACTCTGTTGAATATCCTAATTGTTCAAGAGAAAAGTTTATTATGTATTCTGCAAAGTTTTTTAATTCAGAATAGTTGAGTTTATCAAGTTCTGCCTTTTTGAATTTTGGAAATAGCAAATTTGATGTCAAAATATCTTTAAATACTCTCAAATACTTTGTTTCAGTGTCTTTAAATCTCGTTAGTCTATCTATCGAAATTATCAATTGTTCTTTTGTTAATGGTTTGATTTTTATGTTTTCCAACTTTTCCTCTTTAACATTTATTTACACAAATAGCAATTTTTCTTTATTTTCGTTTTTATTATATATGTGGAGTTATCATGGTAGATAGAATAGGTTTTTGCAATCAACTATATAATTATAACACAATACCGAACTTTGGTAGCATAAAAAAGGCCAATGGTGTTGAAAATGGTGTTGCTCAAACTTCTTTTACTTCAAAAACAACACAAAGTTCAAGAAATATCCAACAACTTCCGGCTCAATCTACAAATACGATAAATCTTAGAACTTCATTAGAAGGTAAAGATGAGAAGAAAATGTATACTGAAATTCTTTCTCATTTGGATCGCTCCGGTAAAAAGTTAGTTGATTCATTGTTAAAAACTGGGATTTTGCTGAACAATAATTCCGGTGATAAAAGTACTGTTCTTGATAACTTATACAAAATTATTACAGAACCGAGAGCGCAAGGTTTGAATGCAGATACGATGTTGAAGGATACAATTTCAACAATTGCGTATCCGTATTTAATTACTCAACAATTTGGCGATATTCCGCCTGAATATCAGCAAGAAGCAATCAATGCAAACAATGAAGGTAAAACAAATCTTATAGATATTTATAAAGGAAAACAAGACATAAATGTTACTCAATCAGGAACTTGTGTTGCTGCAAGTACTGAATTTAAACTTGCTAATCAAATGCCTGCAGAGTTTGCAAGATTTGCGCAAGAATTAAGTTCTCCGCAACTTTCAGTTACTAAAAATATTGAGTTAAGCAATCTTGCTGATGATACATTGAGTGCTATTTGGTTACTTAATTCTTTTGACCTTCCTTGGAAAACAAAAGATTTGAATTCTGCTAAATTACATTTTGCACCGGATAAAAACGCAATAATCAGAGCAAGAATTCAAACAACAAACAAAGACCCTTACGAAAGAACTCCGCTTGATGTACTTATGCAATCAACGTTTATGGAAATAGGTTCTCAACAGTCTTACAACTCTTTGACTGATAAAAGAACAGGGAAATTTAACCAAAATGATAAAGGGTTAATTGAATTTGAAAAAACGTTTACTGAATCGGTTGTGTTTGACAAAAATATTTTGTCGGTAACTTACCAAACAATTGATGAAAATGCACGATTAATTGGCTATGAAACAGATTTGGGAACAATGAAACGTCATTTATTGTCAACTTTAGATGAAGGTGAAAATATTTTAATCGGATATACGCAAACTGACAGCAATAACATAATTATTAACGGACATGAAATAACAATTGTAGGCTATAAACAAGGTTCTGATGGCAAAGTAACCTTCATTTGTAACGATACTGATGACGGAGTTTCTAAACCTATTGAATATTCAGAAGATTATTTGTTGCCAAAAATTCACCATGCTGCTCTTCCAAAACATGTCGTTGAGCAAGATATGAATATTGTTCCAAGTTGGATAGAAGGTATTGAAATGTATAAACAAGCCAAAGCCGCTGCATAATGTTGCGCTCTATTACAGTTTCTTAATATTAATACAAAATAACGCAAAAATTTTTCTTCATTAGTTTTAAGAATAGTGAAAAAGAAAAGGAAAAATAATGATAAACGTTCCAAATTTAGCACAATCTCCGCTATTAAACAAAAATCTCAATAATAAACCTCAATCGCCGGTGCAAACTCAAAATGCGCAAGCACCGAAAACAACTCATACTAGTTGGTTATATATAAATGATGTTCACGGCAAAATGACTAATATGGAACGTATTTACAATATAACCAGAGAGTTTGATAAAATTCCTGCTTATGTATATAGCGCAAACTTTTTCACTAAACCTAATGCGCAAACAAATCCTCAAGTTTCTAAGTTCAAAGTTGCATCAGGTGATATTATTTTAGGTGCAAATTATGTACATAACCAAGTCGCAAGTAAATTCTTAGACTGGGGCGGTTTTATTGCTTCAACAATCGGCAACCATGAACTAGATGTTGCCCACCCTGATGATTTGGCAGCATTATTGAAAGATTCAACTTGCAAAATGTTATCAATAAATTTGGATATTGATAAAGATTCTCCACTTGCTTCAAGAATTCAAAAATCAATGGTTATTGAAAAAGATGGTGAAAAATACGGACTTATCGGTATTTCTCCATCGGATATGTTGCAACGTGTAAAACATAATGAAACACTTGATGATTTCAAAATCAAGGACTTATCTGAAACAATGAAATTGTTAAATGAAGAAGTTCAGAAATTGAAATCGCAAGGAATTAATAAAATCGTTGTTCTTTCTCACAGTGGAAATAAAAATGATAAACTAATTGCTCAAGAAATTCCTGATATTGATATTATTTTTGGGGCACATACTCACGAACTTATAAATGGAATTAAAGAAGGCGAAAACTTGTTCTTCTCTAAAACCGGTGAACCTGTAGTTATTACTCAAGCCGGCAAAGATGGTGAGAATATGGGTGTCTTGAATGTCGATTTTGATGAAAACGGTGTAATTAAAAAGGCTCAAAATAATATTATTAATACCCGAGAATTTAACAGACCGTTATTTATAAAAGATTCAGTTGAAGGTATTATCGGTAAACCAGAAGTTATCGGTAGAATAAAAGCGACTGTTCCGCCTCCTGCACAAAGACTTATTGAAAATAATCCGCACGCAAATATCATTACTGATGCAATGCGTTCAGAACTTGGTACTGATATTTCAATCTTAAATGCAGGTAATATTAGAGGTTCATTCTCAGAAGGACCTATTGATACAAGATTAATTTCTGATATTACTCCATTTGAAGATAAAATGATGATTATTCAATTAACAGAAAAACAAATAGTTGATGCTGTTAAAGTTGGCTTGAAATCATTGAAAGCTTCTACTCACAAACCTGGAATTTTGTTGGTTTCTGGTTTGAAATACAAGGCTGATAAAAATGGCAACTTGTTAGATATGGAATTTTTAGACAAAAATAACGTTGCTCACAAGATAAATGTAAATTCTCCAGATGCAAATAAATCATATACTGTAGCGTGTGATGATTTCTTCGCAACAGGCGGTGACGGATATTTGGAAACTAACAAAAATCCAAACTTTGTTTTGAAAAAATTTGATATAGATAAAAACAAACTTGCTTGTGATTACATCAAAAAACTTGATCAACCAATCGAAATCAAAAACGATGACAGAATAACAATTGTTGATTAGTGTAGAAAATTGATGTGGAAATCCGTGGTTGCTTGTGAGATAATTCAGGCATGATAACGAAGTCTGAATTAGATAACCTTGTTGAAAAGTATGAAAATGCCGAGTTTATAAAAGATGATCCGGTACAATTTTTGCACAAGTTCCAAAATAAAAAAGATATCGAAATTGCCGCTTTTTGTGCATCATTGCTAGCGTATGGCAGTAGAAAACAATTTATTCAAAAGCTCAATCAATTATTTTGTATAGCACAAAATGAGCCGTTGAATTTTGTACAGAATTACGAAGAAGGTTGTCTTGGCGATTTCAATTACAGATTTGGTAAACCAAATGATTTTGATTGTATTTTTAAATCACTAAAGGAACTTTATAATTCAAATTGTGGTTTGGAAGACCTTTTTAAAAGCGGCTATGAAGGAGGTAATTTCTTTCAGACGGTGACAAAATATTTTTATGATAGGGTAGAGAATAATGTTGGACACGGTTTTTACCACATGATACCAAATCCTGAAAATGGCGGAGCAATGAAGAGAATGTGTATGCTTTTGCGCTGGCTGGTGAGAAAAAGTGTTGTAGATGTCGGAATTTGGAATTTTATGCCAATTTCTGAACTTTATATTCCGCTAGATGTTCACGTAGGGAATGTTTCTCGTCAAATGGGACTTTTGACAAGAAAAGCAAATGATTTTAAATCTGTTATTGAATTAACAAACAATCTCAAAAAATTCTGTCCTGAGGACCCTATAAAATACGATTTTGCAATGTTTGGATACGGTGTAAATAATAAAAAATAAAAAGCCGCTTGTTTTGTTTAAGCGGCAGGGAAAAGTTACGAAAATTAGTAGGGGAAAATAAAATATAAATAGTTAAATATTATGCGTTGAATACGTTGAAAGATTTTTCAACGTTGTTGCTGATTACCTTTTTAACTGAATCATATTCGGTTTGTAATTCACTGTGTTCAGAAGATAATTTGTTCAATTGCAAATCAAATTGTTTGTCTTGATATTCAATTTGATCCATTTTGTTTTGGTAAACTTGTTCAGCAAGAGAAATTGCTGCGGTGTCTTCTTTTTCAACAATAGATTCATCATCGTAAAGTGTTGTGCTTACAAAACCCTTATCAGAGATTGAGTAGTAAGCAAGAGTAAGTTCACCGGCTTTCAATTTATTAACTAGCCAATTTGTTTCTTTCAAATTAGTTTCGTTAGGTGTTGTTGAAAGTCCTGATTGTCTGATTTGATTGAAAATATTTTTATAATAGCTTACGATTTGTGCATCATAAGTTAAGTTTTGACTTGTACCTGATTTTTTGTTGTTATAATAAGCCTCTGTGATTGATACGGCATAATCATACAATTCACGTTGAGAAGTTGAAGTTCCTTCAAAATTCAAAGCGCTTGATTGTTTGTATATATCATAAGCAGTTCCGCCTTCTGATATATATGAGGTACCGTTTGGAGTTAAATAGTTTTTGTAATTTTCACTGATTAAATCTTCTTCTGGGTCAGCGTAAATTGCATCAGCGTCTACGATTTCACCATCAAGGTTTGTATATTGGAATTTCTTAGTTTCTTGATTGTATGAAACGTTTTCAACTTGTGTCCATTCGTCAGTGCCTTCTTGGTCTTTTGTTTGGTAGGCACAGAATTGATTACCATCTTCGTCTTCGATGTATTGAATTGCATAGCGTTCTTTGTAGTAGCCGTTGCTATCTTTAAATATGCTGTCGTAGTTACCTTCACCGCTAACAGATGCGTAAGCGGTATTGTATGTAACATATCCGTCATAAGAATCATTGCTGAATGATGTATAATCAAATCCTAAAATATGTTGGTCATCATAAGAATCAATACTTTTACCTACAGAAGCAAGATATTTATCCCAAGCATCGTGGATAGATTCTTCTGATGTTTTGTAATCTTTAATATTTATATCAGATTGTGTGTACCCTAAATCTCTTAAAAATCTGTTGAAATCACCGTTGTTGTTTTCATAAGCTTTGGCAACATTAGATGGAACAAGAACTTTGCCTTGCTTATCTTTAACGATGTATTGCTTACCTGTTGCAACTGAATTCAAACCAGTGATTTGGTTATAAGTTAAATCAGCATAAGTTGCTTGATTGCTATTATAACCTGTTAATAATTGGTATTTTGTTTTGTTCATTGCATCAAGGTATTCGTCATTGATTTGATCGGAATTATCAGCAAGACGTTGTTTTGAATAAGCAACTGATTGCTGTTCTAATTCGTTATTAGAAAGACGAGCGGTAATGCTTAATAATCTCGCTTGTGATGCTGCCATTCCCATAGTGCTTAACAATTCCTTTCAACTAATTTCGTATCGTACTCATGTTTACGGCATACATATTAGATAACTTTAATATTTTAAGGTGTTTATTACGAAATATTAACAAAATAAGAACTTATTCTAAAATCCCACTTTCTATAGATTGACAAAGAGGGATAAATAGTAAATAATATAGATAGACAGGGTGGTAGTTTGCTAGACTACCGGATATCTTGTTAGAAAGTCTAACGGTTCTTAATCATTTGATTTTGAGCCGTTTTTTAATACGAATAAAATCATAAATAGTAATAATAAACTAATATTAAAGTTATCCATACAGACTCCTTTTTAGTCGGGAACCAACCCGAAAGTCTAACTTAATTGTCAGTCGGTTCCTTTTCAAAAAGATATCTTTTACCCTAATAATAATAATTTAACATAAAAATATTTAATATTTCTTTCAAATATTCCCCTCTTCAAACTCTTTACATAAAGAATATTTGTGATAATATAAAGTTGTTAAATGGGCTTGTAGCTCAGTTGGTAGAGCAGTTGACTCTTAATCAATTGGTCGTGGGTTCGAGTCCCACCGGGCCCATTTTTTAACAAGGATTGGTGTTTTAGTATAAGTAAGTAAGAGGGGTAATTTATCATGGTTTGTACACTTAATAATAAGCTAACTACTATCAAAAAAGCGTTAAAAGCTCTTGGAAAAAAGAACTTTGTTTTTATTATGCATAATGGAAGTTTCCCTTCTGTTCCAGAAGAAAATACAGGTTTTGGTTCTATAAATTCCTCTACTGGGCATAAATTTATTGATTATGCATCAGGTTTATTTGATGCAATTCAAATGGGACCTGCCGGAAAGACTAAAAGTTCTGATTCTTCACCTTATACTGGTACAATTTTTTCAAACAATCCGTTATTTATTGATTTGAAACAGTTAACAACACCTGCTTGGGGCAAAATTTTGTCGGTTGAAACTTTTAACAATATCGTTGAAAATAATCCAAACCGAAATACAAATAGAACAAGTTATTCTTATATTACTAAAAAACAAGCACAGGCACTTTCTGAAGCATATTCTAATTTTATAAAATTGAATGACAAAAAAATGATGGCTGAGTTTGATGCATATAAGGCTGAAAATGATTCTTGGTTGGATAAAGACAGTTTATACGAAGCACTTTCAATTGAACATGGCACTGATTTTTGGCCAAATTGGAAAAGCAAAACTGATAAAAATCTTTTCAATCCAAAATCAATCGAAGAAAAGATTGAGTATGCAAAACGTATAGAAGAAATTTCTAAAAAATATGCTAAAGAAATTGATGAATACAAGTTTATTCAATTCGTATTGAACAAACAAAGTGCTGAAACGAAAAAATACGCTGATGAAAAAGGCGTAAAAATGATTGCAGATAGACAAGTTGCATTCTCAGATAGGGATTGTTGGGCTTATCAATCATTATTCTTGGAAGGTTGGTGCTTGGGATGTCCTCCTGACTATTTCTCAAAAGATGGTCAAGCGTGGGGATTTCCTGTGATTGATCCTGAAAAATTATACAAAGATGACGGTTCTCTTGATGAAGCAGGTCTTTTGATGAAGAATTTATTCAAAAAAATGTTTCGTGAAAATCCAGGTGGTGTGAGAATTGACCATATTGTTGGACTAATTGACCCTTGGGTATATAAATCAGGTAAAAAACCAATGCCTGAACAAGGTGCAGGTAGATTATATTCTTCCCCAGAACATCCTGAATTAAAGAAATATGCAATTGTCAAAGAAAGTGATTTGGATTTGACTCTAACTTCTGATAAAGAAAAAAGAGTAAAATCATTAACAGAAGAGCAAATTAAGTTGTATGGCAGATTGATTGAAAAGATTGTTATTGCTGCTGCTGAAGAAGAAGGCTTAACAAAAGATTCAATTGTTTGTGAGGATTTGGGAACTTTGACAACTCCGGTTGCCGCTGTAATGAAACAATACGATTTGTTAGGAATGAGATTGACTCAATTCACTGTCCCAACTGAAGAAGATGATCCGTACAGATGTAAAAATATTACAAACAGATGTTGGGCAATGGTTGGAACACACGATAACAGACCTGTTACATTATGGGCTAAGTCATTGATAAATACTCATGAAGGTTATTTGCACGTTAAAAATTTGGTAGAGGATTTGTTTGCTGAAGAATCAGACAAAGATTCAATTATTGTGAGAATGACTAACGATGCAAACTTCTTGACAGAAACGAAATTAGTTGAATTATTTGCTTGTAAGGCTGAAAATATTCAAATTTTCTTCACAGATTTCTTTAAGATGAATGAAACTTACAATGTTCCGGGGACATCTGGGGATAAGAATTGGAGTTTGAGATTACCTGCTAATTTTGAAGATATGGAACCGATTAACTTGCCGTTATTGTTGAAAAAAGCAATTATTGCAAGAGGTAGTAGTTTTGCGAACGCAAATAAAGAGATTATTGAGGAATTGAATGAAATCTTGTAAATTTACCAAAATCTTATTATCAATACTTGTATGTGCATTTGTTGCAATGCCGGCTTTTGCAGATATATCGACAGATGCAAAACTTCAATATAACAAGGGTATTGATTATTATAAACTCGGACAGTTTGAAGAAGCTGCAAATTGCTTTAGAAGTGCGGTAGAACTTGATCCGAATTATATTGATGCTTACTATAATTTAGGTTCAATTTTGGAGTACTTAAATCAAAAGGATGCGGCGTTAGCTGTGTTCAAGCAAATCATTTTGCGCAGTCCAGATGACTATGAAGCCGTTTATAAGGCTGCAGAATTAAGTCAAAAACTCGGAGAACCTGAAAAAGCAAAAATGTATTTGACATTAATTCCGTTAGATTCTATTGTAGGCGCTCAAGCGCAGAATTTGGCAGAAAAACTCGAAACAGACCTCGCAACTTTGAAGCAAGAAAAGGCTCAAGAAGATGCGATTGCTCAAGACGAATTGACAGAAGGTATGTACGAGGATATTTCAAGTCCGACAGGTTTGGTTACTGATAAAAACGGGAACTTGTTTATTGCCGGATTTTCAGAGAACACAATCTTTAAAATAGGCAAAGATAACAAAAAAATCGTTTATATCAAGAGTGAAAAAATTGATGGACCAATTGGGTTGGCAATTGATGCAAATAATAACATTTATATTGCAAATTACAATAAGAACAATATCTTGAAAGTTAATACAAGTGGTGAAATTTCTGAATTTTTAACAGATGTAAAAAGCCCATATTGCTTGTATATTTCAAACGGAATGTTGTTTATTTCTTCTCAAGGCAGCAATACTGTTATCAAAAAGAAAATTTAATAAATTTTCTAATAATAAAAATTTGAATATTACCTACCCAGTAAGTTTATTGACTGATACATTTGGAAACTGTTTCTTCTTAATATTATATTGAGGAGGACCCAAATGCCTGATAATAAGTTACTCTATAAAAAAATGTCAATTGAGGAACTTGTTGTTTTGGCTCAAAAAGAGGACTTCAAGGCTCTTGGGGCGCTTATCCGAAAAGTTCAAAAAGATGTTTATGCGACACTTGCATATTTTGCTAAAAATGATGAGAATGTTTACGACTTAACTCAAGAAATTTTGTTAAAATTAGCAAAAAATATTCAATCTTTGAAAAATCCTAAGTGTTTCAAAAGTTGGCTAAATCAAATTATCACAAATACTTATTATGATAGTTTGAGAAAACATAAGAAAAATCCTGAAATAATCTCTATTGATTGTACCGGAGATTCCCAAGATGTTCAATTTAAAATTGAACTTACAGACACAAAAGTAAAACCCATTGAAAAGTGCATTTCGACAGAATGTGAAAATCTTATAAAATCTGCAATCCGACAACTACCGGAACCTTTCAAAATTGCAATTATTTTGAGAGAGTTTCAGGGACTGAGTTACGATGAAATTGCAATCGCCACACATACGACGGTTGGTACAGTAAAATCTCGAATTGCTCGTGCTCGAACAAAACTGCAAGAGGTCTTGAAAAACTATATATAACAAGGAGTGAATAATGAATAAAGAATTAACATGTAATCAAGTGTCCGCACTGATAAGTTTTTATATAAAAGGCAAATTAAATTCTAAATTGAAGGAATATGTTGATTTGCACCTTGAACATTGTCCGAATTGCAGAAAAAAGATAACTGATTTGCAAAATATTTTAAAAAAGTTTTCAAAAGAACCTCAACAATCGCAAACTCCGCAAGATGATGTGATTAATTATGATTTCAAAAACAGATTGTCTGCCTACGTTGATAATGAGTTGAATTTGAAAGAAAACATAAAAATGAAAAAACTTACGATTTCTAACCCAAATGCAAGAAAAGAACTCGAAGAAATGTATAAGTTTCAAAAGGCAATGGGGAACGCTTATAACAAAACAAAAAATGACTTTAAGTTTGATTATTCGAGAGATATTTTGCACAAATTGCAAGAGGGCAAAGAGTATACGACAAACTTTTTCTATAAACTTGTAGCAATGTTTATTCTTTTAGTTACAGTAATTATAGGCGGATTTATCTATTTATATTTTTAAACCGGTTGCTTGAGTTTGAAAAGTTTGCATTGTTGGTTTTTGTAAATAATTTTTGCCTGAAAAAGTCGGTTTTCCATCATCAATATATTGGCTATATTTTGTCATGTGAGATTTTTGTTTATTTGTCGCAATTTCGTTACGAATAATCGGAGTGAGAATGTTGCAAGACAAAACCGAACCGGCAGTTGTTGCCATAAAATCAACGCCATCTCTGAATTTTAAAAAGTCTTTTTTTACTTCCGGTGTAAGTTTTCCATCTCGCAAAACATCAAAACCTTTTTGTCCGACATTTTGGATTTTATTTTCTTCTAAAAAGTTTCTGATAGGTTTTCTTAATAGTTTACCACGATTGAGAAGTTTAGAAGTTACTGATTTGAAAGATTGAGTTACCAAATAAAATGAAGCGATATTCACTGCAGCATCTGCAAGTTCTTGCGGAATAAGGTACATCTTTTGTTTGTTAGAAATTTCATCGTTAGTTACAATAGCAACGACTTGTGCTGCTGCTGACAAAACCCAACCTACAACTCCTGTATGGATAAGCATTTTCCCATGGTTATGGCCATAGTTTTCTGCCATATAATTTTTGAACGCTTTAAAAAGAGAACCTCTACTCATGAGCTTTCTCCTTCTTTATTTTGTCGTGTTCTTTGATTTTGGCGGTGAATACGTTTGTTAAGAATTTAGTCAATGGTGCATCAATCAAGAAATTAGTAAACAACATTACAAATAATGACAAAGTTGTACCTAAAGCATTTTTATAATGTCCGAGGTCTTTTAATCCTCCGGCAATTGCTTTGTCCGGTGTAAATAGCATTCTAAATTTTTTTAATTTAGTGTTAGCATTTATTTCTGTAGGTAGTTTTGTAAAGGCATCAATTGCTTTGATACAGCCTAATCGGACAAAATATCCTGTTGCGGTTCCTGCAATAATTTTTGCAACAGTTCTGGCAACGGATACTTTTCTTGTTTCATCGTCAACTTTTTTGTTACAGGCATCGATAAATGGTTGTGTCATCAATGCCGAAACCCCCAAAATCAATCTGTTTTCTGGTGAAGAAAACTCTTTGCCGACATAATCAATAACTTTGTTAAGGCGTTTGCCAGAAACTGTTATATTTGGCATAGCAGAAGCCATTGCGTCAGTTACGGCGCTTGGAAATTTTACTATTGATGATATCGGCTTTATGCTAACCATGTTTTATGCTACCTACCCAAAACATTAATGTATATAAAACCATGAAATTGCTCTAATTTGCGGGTATTTTCACAAAAATTTACAAAAATATGAGGTACAAAAGAATTGTACCTCTTTTTCAATTTTATAAAAACTATTTTTATAGAATTGCGCCCTTCGGAACGACTGTTACGCCACCTTCTGATACATAAAATCCGTGTTTCAAATCCTCTTCTTTATCAAAACCGATTTTTGTAAATGGCGGAATTATTACATTTTTATCAATGATAGTTTTACGAATTTGAGAATATCTGCCGATTTCTACATTTTCCATCAAAATACTGTCAGTGACGTTAGAATAACTGTTGATTCTGACTTTTGGAGAAAGAACACAGTGTGACAAGCCACCACCGGAGATTATACAACCTTCTGATACCATTGAATTTGTTGCCATTCCGACTCTATCGCCTTCTTCCCAAACGAATTTTGCAGGCGGATAGTTATAGTTGAAAGTTCTTAATGGCCAAGATTTTGAATATAAATTCAATTCCGGAGTATGTTCAAGTAAATCCATGTTTGCTTGCCAATAAGCATCAATGCTTCCGACATCTTTCCAGTAACCACGTTCACTATCCGTCATTCCAGGGAAGGAATTTGTAGCAAAGTTGTATACATAAATATTTTTACCTTGATTTAGCAACATTGGAATTACGTTTTTGCCAAAATCGTGTTGAGAGGTTTGGTCTTTGTAATCTTGTTCCAATGCTCCAAGTAGAATTTCTTTATCAAAAATGTAGTTACCCATTGACGCTAAACACATTCCAGGATTTCCTGGGATAGGTTTTGGCGGAGTTTTAGGTTTTTCAACAAAATTGATTAATCTCCAATTGTCATCAACTTCCATAATTCCAAATTCAGAGGCTTGTTCAATTGGTATCGGAATACCGGAAATTGATAAATCGGCATGTTTATCTTTGTGATATTTAAGCATTTGGCTAACGTCCATTTTGTAAACGTGGTCGCCCCCAAAAACACATACATAACGAGGGTCTTCGTCGTTAATGTGAAAAATATTCTGATAAATTGCATCAGCGGTTCCACGGTACCATTCGTTACCTGTTCTCATTTGTGCAGGTGCTAAATCGACATATTGGTTTAAAAATGGTGATAGAGCCCAACCTCTTGTGATGTGTTTGTTCAGCGAATCTGATTTATATTGGGTTAGAATTTTAATTTTGTAAAACCCTGAATTGATAAAGTTATTGATAACAAAATCAATAATTCTATAACGTCCACCGAACGGTACTGCTGGTTTGGCACGGTCTTTTGTCAACGGATATAAGCGTTTGCCTTCTCCTCCGGCTAATATCATTACCAACGCATCATCTACTGTCATATAAACACCTCTTTCTCTATATAAAAATTATATAACAAACCATAACAAAGTGCATTAATCCTAAATAACTAAATTTAGCAAAAAAAAACGACTGAAAAAGTCGTTGGAAAATCAATAGGAAAAAGGGAAAGGAAAAATTTGTTAGAAGAGAATGCATTATGCGTTGAAAGTTTTGAAAGAAGAATCAACGTTCTTAGAAATAACTTTCTTAACAGAATCTAACTCAGTAGAAATAGC
>CAKUUC010000004.1 GCA_934692625.1 uncultured Candidatus Melainabacteria bacterium | reverse complement strand
GCTATTTCTACTGAGTTAGATTCTGTTAAGAAAGTTATTTCTAAGAACGTTGATTCTTCTTTCAAAACTTTCAACGCTTAATGCATTCTCTTCTAAAATATTTTTCCTTTCCCTTTTTCCTATTGATTTTCCAACGACTTTTTCAGTCGTTTTTTTTTTGCTAAATTTAGTTATTAATTAAATAACCCTTCTGTTCTTTGTTTCAATTCGTCCATTTTTTCTTTATAATCAACACTTACAGGAGTTGGAACAGAATTTATAACAGAATCAAGAAAAACTTTTACATTTTGAGGAGATTTATCATCTAAAAAAACTTTTGATTCTGCGACATCAACTCTCGCCGGAACAATTAATCCACTTTGAGTTAAACGTTCAATAGATTTTTCAGAGGATAAATATTTTATCAACTTGGCAGATTCCGCCTTATGCTTAGAGGCTTTTGCAATAGCCCAACCGGAGGCGTCAACAGGAGTGATACTACCTGAACTTCCAGATGGAAAAGTTACAATATCCCAGTTAAAACTTGCATCCTGACGATATTTTGGCACTAACCAACGCCCTGACAAATGCATTGCCAATCGACCCTGCAAAAACATTTGAGCCATGCTTGCACTTGCTGATTCAGTTTTGAATGGCGCAACGTGATATTTTTTTCGCAAATCAGCATATTTCTTTAAGCCAATTTGAGTTTTGTCACTTTTAAAATCAGGGATATTAAATTCACCAAAACTCATCAAATATGGCAAATAAAACAAAGGTTCTTCTTCAAAAGACACCCCAAAAATCTCAGGTAAATGAGTTAACTTTTGCGAAGTTGCTAAAAATTCATCATAAGTCCAATTATTTTTCGGATACTTAACGCCATATTTGTCAAAAATATCTTTATTATAAAAAATTACAAGTGTTGAAATATCTCTCGGAACAGCAAAAATTTTCCCTTTATAACTCAAAGCTTTCACTGATTTGTCATAAAAATCATTATAATCAAAGTCCTTATAGTTAGTTAAATCTTCTAAAACACCGGAATTTGCGTAAACAGGCAATGATTGATTATTTATGAAAATAACATCAGGCGCCATGTTTGATGCAAATAGCAGATGAATTTTTTGAAAATAATTTTGCGGAATATGCAAAAAATCAACTTTAATATTCGGATTTTCTTTTTCAAAATCAGCCAAAATAGGTTTTAGAATTCGAATTTCAGATTCTGACCCCCACGAAGCAAATTGGACAGTAATCTTTTCTGCGCCATCTTTTTTCTTACTGCAAACACCTAAAAAAATAAGCATTAAGCAGCATAGTATTATTATGCTCAACTTTCTCATTTTTCAAATTAAATTTCTATGAGTGTTCCCATTTTATCTTGTTCAACATTGACCAAACATTTGAATTTGCCAAGTCTAACAATATAAATATTGTCATCATCACGACGAACTTGAATTTGTCCGTTTACAACATGATTGAACTTTTTCAAAATAAATATATTATCTTTTATCTTACCTACAATTGCAGAAACACCGTCCATATTCACAACATAAAAACCTCTTTGAGCATCAATACTGTAACCTGATTTTACAGATAGCCCGTTGTTTTCATGTTTTTGATTTTTTTCTAATCTTGACGCCGCAGGTGCTTTTGAAGCAATAGGATTAGAAACCCCTGAACGGTTCATAGCAACTGATGTTGGAGTGCTTACCTTTGCGGTAGGCATTGGGTAAAGATTTGGAGTTTCTGTATCCAAGATTGATAAATATTCATCAACAGAAGACAATACATAACCTTCTTTTTCTTTGCTCAAACTTAATTCATTAATATCTTTAAGATATTTATTGCCTGCGCTAATTAAATCATCTGTACCTAAATCATTTTTGTGATTTACAATTTGTGCAGAATTTTTAAGTTTGATAAATTTACCTTCTTTGTAAGATGTATTTCTTGAAGGATTCTCTTCATTACTAATCAAAGTTCTGTTAGTTTCTTTTAATGACATTGGTTTTGCAAAAGATTTAAGTTTTATTTCGCTAAAGTTTTTCATAATCACATCATCTTCTGAATGAACCTCAGAAACTTCTGCAGATTTTTCAATCGCAGGTCTGTTGTAAGCCTTTTCAAGTTCAAGCATTTTTGCTTTCATTTTGTCATTAACAACTTTGTCATGAGCATTTTCAATTTTAGGTTCAGAAACTGGTTTATTATTTACTTGAGGTTCAGCCTTTTTCAAACCTGAAATATCAGTCACGTAAGACATTGCAGCAACATGTTTTTCCGGCACATTCGCACTGCCTTTTTCATTGTATAATTTGTATTTTTCTTGCCAAGAATATTCTTCATTATTAATAATGTCATAATATTCTTTTTTACGTCTTTTTGCTTGATTCTTTGCAGAAATATCATAGAAAGAATCCAATCTTGATTTTGTTTTATCAGCAGAATGTCTTGCCGCATCACAAATCAAGTAAATTACGCTCAACAATGCAACAGCCCCACCAGCATACAAAATCCAATAAGGGAATGAAGAATTTTTGTCTTCAACCGGAGATTGCTCAGCGGTTTGTTCCATATTATTCAAAGAATTATCAACAATCGGCGTTGTTTCTTGAACTTCTGCAACCGGTTCAGGCGCTGAAGTTTGAACAGGTGCACTTTCAGGCGTAATTGAATGATTTACTCTAGGTTCTAAATCAATTAAACGTTTTCCGTTGCTGTCAACCTTAACCTTTGGCACATAAGTGCTTTCATTTGAAGTTTTTTTAGCAACAACCGGCGCCGCAGATTGTTGTTTAGAGGTAACTTTTGATTGTGTCTTTTTAGATGTGTCATTTTTTGTAGGAACTACATTTGAAACTTTTTTAGCAGGTTCAAAAGTTATAAGCTTCATGCCGGCAAGAGGATTAGAAGTTTTTACCGTATTTGCTTGATGTTGCGTTGGTGCAGTTTTCGGTGCGACAGGAGTTGCTTTCGCCTTCGCTGCGACAGTATTTGCTGATGGTTTAACATCATTTGCAGGTTTTGACGCTATAGCGTTATTTTTTGCAACAAGCGCTCTTGCTTCTTTTTGTTCTTGAGAAAGCGGAGCGGTTTTTGCCATGTGTGTTTTTATGTTAATAGGTTTTGTTGTTCCAAAGGTAACTTTTGTGTATCCACCCATACCATCATTGACATGTTTTACATCAACATCGGTAATTAAATCTTTTACTCCCCCAAAATTTGGAGTTGCAGAAGACGAACTCATTGTGTTAGGCAAAAGTACAACATAACGGTTGCTTGATTTTCTTGTAACAACTGAATTTGCAGACTCTGCAGTCGTATAGAATGTTACATCAACCGTATCAGTGACTGATGACCTTTTAATGTCCATTTGAATTAAATTGTTAGAATCTGCCAATGCAGAATTTACACTAATTCCCAAAACTGCTAATGTAGCAGCAATAATAATATTTTTCTTTTTATTCATAGTTTCCTGTTATTTTAACAACTACACACATCTATCTATATAATACTCTAGAGTATTTTTTTTTGCTACTATATAAAATTTATGTTACAATATGTTTATGAAAAGTGGATTTGTTGCAATAATAGGACGCCCAAATGTCGGTAAATCAACACTTTTGAACCAAATATTGGGTCAAAAGATAGTTATAGCAACCGACAAGGCTCAAACAACAAGAAAAAGAATCAAAGGAATCCTGACTAATCCGGAGGGACAAATCGTTTTTGTCGATACTCCGGGGGTTCATAAACCATTGAACAAGTTAGGTGAATTTTTGTTGGATGAAGCAAAAGTCGCAGTTCCGGATGCTGATGTAATTCTATTTTTGGTTGATGGCTCAGAACCTGCCGGAAAAGGTGATGGCTGGATTGTTAAAAACATTTTGCAGACCAATATTCCCGTAATTATTGTTATGAACAAAGTTGATAAAGTTAAAAAAACAGAAAAAATTGAACAAAATCTGCTTTCCTACAAAACTTTATTTGAACAAAACCTTCCAATTGTCAGAATTTCTGCCAAAACCGGAAGAAATATTGATACGCTTATAAAAAATATTTATAAAAAGCTTCCGGAAGGTGAACCGCTTTATCCGGAAGACATTGTAACAGAAGAAACTATGCGAGATGTAACGGAAGAAATTATCAGAGAAAAAATTCTATTAAATACATCAGAAGAAATTCCGCATTCTGTTGCCGTAAAAGTTGACAAATACCAAGAAAAAGAAGATATTGACAAAATTTATGCAAACATTTATTGCGAACATAAAAGCCAAAAAGGTATTTTGATAGGCAAAGGCGGAAGTCTACTAAAAAAAATCGGCACGGAAGCAAGACTTGAACTTGAAAAAATAACAGAAAAAAAAGTTTATTTAGAACTTCAAGTCAAGGTAGAAAAAGATTGGCGAAAAAAGCAAAACATATTGAAAAATTTCGGTTATCAACAAGAAAAGGAATAAGTTTTACTTATTCCTTTTTGTTGTATTCGTATGTATGTTTATTAATTAAAGGCTTAATGTTCTCAAACTTTGAACAGATTGAAATTTACTAATTTCTTTCAAATACTGTTCTAAAGCTTTATATCCGTTATAAATTTCATTAGATATTGATGCATAACGACTTGCTTCTAAAAATTTCAATTCTTTTACTCGGATTACTAAAATTTCATCAGCAGCATTTCTCAATTCTTCATCATTAGATGATGACCATTTTTGCAACAAGCCTAATTCATCATACATCTGTTTCATTGTTGTATATTCAAGAGTGTTGAAGTCATATTTTTCAAGCATTGCTTTTTCAACATTTGAAATTCTACTCATACATGCCTGAAATTTGAAAACTTTTTTAATGATTAGATAATTATCAGCAATTCTTTTATGAAAAGCCGGAACTTCATTTTTTGCTAATAGTGCAGCATAAGAACGTGACGTAAATGAATCACTTTCGCCACTCAATGTACTTTTAGAAGTTAAGTCAAAATCAGATTGATTACCTATCATTTCGTTCAACATTTTTCCTCCAAATTATATAAGAATGATAGAATAATAACATCTGTTTGTCATGACATTTTGTCAAATAATTTACATTTCGTAAGAAAAATAAAGTAAAATTTCTGAACATGCCCGTTGACTTTTTGCGCTAAAAACTTAAATAAATCATGGCAGAAATCCTACAAAAGTATGACCTATTTTTATAGAAATTATGCTAAAAATATAATGGTAAGATGCAGTAAAAAGGTGTAAAAAACAGGCATGGGGCTTAGTTTAAATAACATATATCAAAGACCTTACGTGCAACCTGACAAGCGAAATACTGTCAGAAAGCGTGAAGATGACGAAAAATCTTCCGCAACCGGACAAGCACAAAAAGAACAAGCTTCCGACCAAAACAGTCGGAGTAAAGGGCTGCAAAATATTGAGCAACAAAAACCGACTTACACAAGACCTTCTGAACAAAATTTTGCACTACCAACTCAAAATGCTTACCCTAATGCAAATATTAATTATGCAAAACCAACCAATACTCAAACAAATCTCGGAACAACCGATGTAAAACCGCAAGGACTCGGAACAAAAACCGTTGATAATCAAATTAATATTGCACAAATTTTAAAAGATTTCAGAAATACCGCAAAAGCAATCGGAACACCTGATGACCTGAATTCTATAGTTGACGGGTATTTAGAAGTTGTAGAAAAACAAGTTCGCACAAATAATGTCGACAAAAAATTAATAAAAAATACCCTAAATGCAGCTGCATCAGTTTTGGATAATTATATTTCCGAAACATTAAACAAGGATTCTCAAGTTGTAGAAAAATGGGTTGATGCACTATTTTTACAAAATATCGACTTGCAATATAACGAAGAAGATATTAATGAAAGATTTTTGGTTAAATTCCCTGACGGTTCAACCAGTCAAACCAAACCGCAAGAAGAAACAAAATCTGTTGACTCTCAACAAGTACAAACACAACAACCTGTTGAACCTAACGAAACTACACCAACAGTAAACACTTCTGCTTCAAAAGTTCCAACAGACAAGCAATTAAAAAGTTTATTTGTTCAGGCAAAAAAATGCACTTACGCAAACAAACCGGAAGAAGCAATAAAACTTTTTGAAAAAGCATTGAATCGTGCACTTGAAATGGACGATACTGAAACTTCGGGTAAAATTTATTATGAAGTCGGAAAAATTTACGATAATCATGATTACGTAGCGCAAGCCTTAAAAAGTTACAATCAGTCAATCCAACTTTCAACTGATGAAAACGTAAAATCAAAAGCACACTACTCAATGGCTCAAATTTACGATGAAGTTAATCAAATTTCACCGGCAATTGAGCATTATTTCAGTTCTGTTTCTCATGCCGGAGAAGCCGAAAATTTACCTGCTCAAACCGCTTCACTTACCAAAATCGGAAACATTTACACCGATATGTACGAAAAAGATGCTTTTGATTATTATGATGTAGCAAACGACTTGGCAGAAGAAACTTCTAACGAGAACCTAAAAGGCTACGTTGCATCAAACATTGGCAAAGCCTATGTCAAATTTGAAGAACCTGAAAAAGCGCTAAAATCTTATTCAAAAGCAGCAAAAAGTTATTCTGATGCGGAAACACCACAAAAAACCGCACAAAATTACCTCGCAGCAGCAGATATTATGGTTGAATTTAACAATCTGGGCAAAGCCACAAACTTGCTAAAAAAAGCAAGAGGATTTGCTAAACAAACAGATGACAAAGACTTGATGCAAGAAATTAATACAAAAATTTCTCAATTACAGTTTATTATGTAAATATATAAAAATGACTCGGATTCAAACCTGAACCCGAGCCATTATTAAATTATTATACAATCGCTTTTGTTGCCCATTTTTGAACAAATTTCCAAGCTTTTGAAATATATTTTTCTGCACTTTCAGCAGGAATATGTCCTTCTTTTGCGTATTTTGTTGCCAAATCTTGAACATGTTGGAACTTGGTTAATTTATCATAAACAACTTTTCCCGCTGCATCTGTAGGTTTATTCTTTTTCAATAATGTTTTTAATGGTGGCGAATAAACCCCAGAGGCATCATGAGCAATTACCATACCCGGCTTTAATTCAGTAGCTGCCGCTCCTGTTTTAGCCGCTTCAGTACTCAAAATATGAGTCATTTCCGGAGTTGGAATAGTAACACCAATATTTGCATCTTTTACTGCATAGAATGTAGACCCTCTTTGTTTCAACCTATCAAACAAATATTCACCGGTTTTGGCATCACGGTGGGTTTCCCCCATCAATTTTACTTCTACGCTGCCGGCTTGGTCTAACAATTTAGCCTTTCCTTTTGCTTCTGCTGGCATTTTCCAACGGTTATCCATATAACCAACATCTTGCAAACCATAAGTCATACGCAAATCACCACGTTTCATTCGGTAATCAGTACCAACTCCACCCCAGCGATTTGGAATTTTTGTCGGCTTATTCAAAACTTCAATTTTTGTAATCAAATTTTTGTCAGTTACAGGATATGTAGTACCTGCAGGAGCACCTGCATGAAAATTTGCTGCTCTAGTTAATGATTCTTTACTTCCAGGTCCGATAATACCATTTCCGTATTTGTTGTAACCTTGATTTGGCACTCCTTGCCACAAATAAGTTTCTGTCATGTTTTTTTCCTTTCCATTTTCTGATTTTTGTAAACAAGCCAAACTTATCCGCAACAATAAATACATCTATTGCAGAACAAATTGAAATTTCCCCATTTAAATTTTTAAATTTGACTTACAGATTTATAAAAACATGCTGTATGCAGAATTTGCCCCGCCCCGCCACACCATACCATACCATACCATACCATACCATAAAGGCATTATAGCAAGGGTTTGCGCCATTTGAAATTCAACTTAACATTTCGTAATGTTGATATTATTTTTGGAAATTATGCACGACAAATTGAAAAGCTCAACAATGAATATGTCATTCTAAAAAGATTAAAAATCGAGCAATTTTAATTGCGTAGATTTTATCTTATTCTTCTTCGGCGTTGCCTACGCATACTCACCTCACACAACTCACCATAGGTTCGTTGGTTCGCTTTGTAACAATCTGGTTTTCTTTTTAACCCCCTTCATTATCATTATTTTTAAATCGTAAAAAATACACCTATTGACAAATATTTGTATCAGTGTTACTATATATGTAATAGAAAAGGTAGATATGAATAATTACACGACTAACAATTCAAACTCCTCCTCCAAAGTTTCAACTAACGGGACTTTGTAGGTTTTAGCGTGTCAATTTAATTTTTTGAATTTTTACCTAAAATAATAATTTTTTGAAGTCCCGCATTACGGGATTTTTTAGTATGCAAATAAAGGGAAATGGGAACTTAAACAAAAATGAATTTAGCAATCAACAATTACACAAATGCCAATTTAAAAAGACAACAAAATTATAAACAACCACAATTTACAGGTGCTATGGACGGAGTTTTGACAAGTGTGCTCCACATCTTAGACACGAACGAAATGGCAAATGCGGTTCTCATCGACCTTGGCGCTATGGTAGGTCCTAGAACTTATTATGATGCAAAACACAGAAACGTTGATGCGGGTTTTGAAACATTTTTCAGAGAAATCAGCGGAACTTTTATCAACTGTCTATCTGCAGGTTTGTTAGCACTTGGAATTTCTCACCTTGTTACAAACAAAATCATGCCAGATGTTAAACTAAAACCTAATTCTTGGTTTAGTGATGATTCTGTAAAAACTCTGAACACCGCTTGGAAAAATTCAGGTGAAAATACTCAAAAATATGTTCGTAACGTCTTTGAAAATCTTAGCGGCAGAGATGGCAACAATATAAATAAATTCACAAATATTGATTGGAAAAATGTTAACTGGGTTGATAAAAATTCTTGGTTATATATTACATGGCAAGATGAAAAATATAAAAATATACCACAAACACTAAAAACCGGTGACGGAATGATTAACACAATGGCTGAAATTATTGACAACAAAGCCATTGCCAAATCTGACAAAGAAAATATATTGAAAATTCTTGAATTCCGTTTGACTAATGCACTTGGCGCAAATAGAGATGTAAACATTCATATCGGCAATACAAAATGGAACGAAAAATTACAAAATATTTTGCGTGACACCTACGAAATGGGTAAAGAGATTTTCACTGACAAAAATATTGATGTTGAAAAAGCACTAAAAAAAGTTTCTAAAGTTAACAAAATTAAAATCTTTGGCGCATTGACAGGAGCTTCTGCTCTAGGTTTGACAAACCAATACATTAACCGAAAACTGACTGAAAAACGTACCGGCAAAAAAGGATTTGTTGGTGATGCAGATTATGCTCAAAAACCTCAAACCATCGAAACGAAACCGAAAGATAAATTTTTATTAGCCAAAAAAATTGCAGCATCAGTTGGTATGGTTGCAATGGTTTTGGGAGTTATGAAAGTTAAATCTCCAAAAGATTTCGTCAAAAAATTACAATTTACTGGCCCAGTAACAACAGGAAACGCAATCAAAACTGTTTACGCTGCAACTATTGTCGGTAGATTTATGGCTGCTGATAACAACACAGAACTAAGAGAATCTGTAACCCGTGATTATTTTGGATTCTTGAACTGGCTTGTATTTGGCGGATTTGCGGCAAAAGGTGTTGCTAATTTACTTGATAAAAAACAAGAAAATCTATTCAATATTACTAAAAAAGGAAAAGGGTTAAAACATTGGTTAAATAACGTTAACCTCAAAACACATGCTGAAATTGCGGCAAAAGGTAGTGAATTTGCAAAGAAAAATCTTTGGAAATTGAATGTTGCACATATCTCAGGATTGTTATATTCAGGAATTGTACTCGGTTATTTATTACCAATGGTTAACGCAAAATTAGCAAAAAAAGGCAAAACTCAACAACTTAATAAAGCAGCATAAAATTAATGAACCCTACTTCTTAGAGCATGCTCAAAGGCATGCTCTTTTTGGTTTTTGACCGATTTTTATGAGTCATATTTAGTGTATTTTTTACAAATGTTAATCCTTCTTATCATGTTTTAATATTTTGCAAAAATTTTTTATAATTCTGTAACCATTGATTTGAATAACTTTTAGGATTTTATGTGAAATTTTATTTCAAAAAATGTCCACCTGTTGATTTATTTTTTAATAAATTCAGTTAACTTTTATTTTAAATTATGCTAGAATGATAAAAAGAGATTACGGATAGAAAAGTGTAAAAAAATCATTAAAAAGGTACTGACGGGAAGTGTAAAAGGAGTTTCCTAGAGCATGCCACTCGTCAATCGGAGGAGATTATCATGCAGAATGCGGTTAATAACAAAAATAAAGAAAGAAATGTAGTTGGAATAACTTCAGCCAGTGTTACAGATGCTATCAAAAGAGTTCATGATTCAAATGTTATGTTCTCAAAACAAGTTATTGACAGTGCCTCTAAACTGCCAGAAACTGTTTTTATTATTAAAAAAGACGGAACAAAAGAAAGCTATAATGTTCAAAAAGTTGTTGCCGCTGTAAAAAAATCTGCAACTCGTATGATGATTACATTCACTGACTCTGATATCAAAAGAATTTGCGATTTCGTTAATAAAAATGTTAGCGATTTGCAAAAAAGTGAAATTTCTATCTTTGAAATCCATAATATCGTAGAAAGTGCTTTAGAAAGTATCAATCCGATAGTTGCAAAAAGTTATAGAAATTATAGAAACTATAAAACAGATTTCGTTTCAATGTTAGACAAAGTTTACAAAGAATCTCAAAGAATTATGTACATCGGCGATAAAGAAAACGCTAACGCTGATTCTACTCTTGTTTCAACAAAAAGATCTTTGATTT
The DNA here is from genome assembly GCA_934692625.1 of uncultured Candidatus Melainabacteria bacterium. GTDB lineage: Bacteria > Cyanobacteriota > Vampirovibrionia > Gastranaerophilales > Gastranaerophilaceae > Zag111. Next base: position 139,394 of record CAKUUC010000004.1, on the reverse strand, counting down.
TCAACGAATTAAACAAAGAATTATACAAAAAATTCTTCTTGACCGTAGAAGAAATTCAAGCAATCAAAGACGGTTATATTTATATCCATGATATGTGCGCAAGACGTGACACAATGAATTGCTGTTTGTTTGATGTTCAATCAGTACTTTCAGGCGGTTTTGAAATGGGTAACATTTGGTACAATGAACCAAAGAGTCTAGATGTGGCGTTTGATGTTATCGGGGATATCGTAATGGCTGCAGCAAGTCAACAATACGGTGGCTTTACAGTTCCTGAGGTTGATAAGATTTTGGCTCCTTATGCTAAAAAGACTTATGACAAACAATATGAAAGATATATTTGCATGGGCTTGTCATTTGAAAAAGCAAAAGAAGAAGCAATGAAAGATGTTCAACATGATATGGAACAAGGTTTCCAAGGTTGGGAATACAAATTTAACACAGTTGCTTCATCTCGTGGCGATTATCCGTTCATCACAGTAACAACAGGTCTTGGACAAAGCGAATTTGAAGTAATGGCAACATTAGCTTGCTTGAAAACTCGTCAAAACGGTCAAGGTAAAAAAGGTTGCAAAAAACCTGTATTGTTCCCTAAAATCGTGTTCTTATATGACAAAGATTTACACGGAGAAGGCAAACCGTTGGAAAACTTATTCCATGCAGGTGTTGAATGCTCTAAAAAGACAATGTACCCTGATTGGTTGAGTTTAACCGGTGAAGGTTATGTTGCAAGCATTTATAAAAAATATAAACGAGTAGTATCACCAATGGGTTGCAGAGCATTCCTATCTCCTTGGTTTGAAAGAGGTGGCAAGGCTCCTGCAGATGCAAACGATAAACCTGTATTTGTTGGTAGATTTAACATCGGTGCAATTAGTTTGCATTTACCAATGATTTACTCAAAAGCTCAACAAGAAAGTAAAGATTTCTATGAAGTTTTGGATTATTATCTTGAAATAATCAGAAAAATTCACATCAGAACTTATAACTATCTTGGTGAAATGAAAGCTAGTATCAACCCATTAGGCTTCTGCGAAGGCGGTTTCTTGGGCGGTCACTTGGGTATCCATGACAAAATTAAACCTGTTTTGGAATCTTCAACTGCTTCATTTGGTATTACGGCATTGAATGAATTGCAACAAGTTTATAATGGAAAATCACTAGCAGAAGATGGTGCGTTTGCTCTTGAAGTTATGGAATACATCAACAAGAAAACTCAAGAATTTAAAGAAAAAGATGGTATTTTGTACGCAATTTACGGAACACCAGCAGAAAACCTTTGCGGTTTACAAGTTAAACAATTTAGAAATAAATTTGGTATTGTAGCAAATGTTTCTGATAAACCTTATGTATCAAATTCATTCCACTGCCACGTTTCAGAACAAATCAGCCCAATTCAAAAACAAGATATTGAAGGCAGATTCTGGGATTTGTTCAATGGTGGAAAAATTCAATATGTAAAATATCCAATTTCATACAACACAAAAGCGGTTGAAACATTGCTCGAACGTGCTATGGATAAAGGATTTTATGAAGGTGTAAATTTATCATTGTCTTATTGTGATGATTGCGGACACCAAGAATTGAACATGGATGTTTGTCCAAAATGTGGTTCTAAAAACCTTACAAAAATCGACAGAATGAACGGTTATCTTGCATACTCAAGAGTTAAGGGGGATTCAAGACTTGCCGATCACAAAATGGCAGAAATTAAAGACAGAGTGTCTATGTAAAATATTTAAAATCTTTGAAAAAGGAGTGTAGGGATTCTCACTCCTTTTAAAAGATATTTCCAAGGAGTAGAGATGAATTATCACAATATTACAAAAGATGATATGTTGAATGGCGATGGATTGCGTGTAGTTTTATGGGTTTCAGGCTGTACACACCATTGCGAAGAATGTCAAAACCCGATAACTTGGGATTTGGCTGGCGGAATTCCGTTTGATGAAGCCGCAGAAAAAGAATTGATGGACGCTCTGACTCCAGACCACGTATCAGGAATTACTTTCAGTGGTGGTGACCCTATGCACCCGTTTAACCGTGCAGAAGTTACAAGACTTGCCCAAAAGGTTAAAGAAACATTTCCTAACAAAACTGTTTGGTTATACACAGGTTTCCGTTGGGAAGATGTTAAAGATGAACCGATAATGCAATATGTCGACGTTTTAGCAGATGGAAGATTTGTAAAAGCATTGAATGATAACAATCTCCACTGGGTCGGAAGTTCAAATCAAAGGGTCATAAATGTTCAAGAAACATTAAAAACAGGAAATGTTGTTCTTCACGAAGAACCTGCAAAACTTAATTGATAAAAACACCTCTATTGAGGTGTTTTTTAGTATATACAAATATTTATATAGAAATTTGAATATTAAACATAAAACCCCAACCAACTCTTCCGCCGACTCTGACAATAGTTTCTGCAAAACAAGTTACACGTTCGCTTATGCGTTTTCTCACTCCTGCGCAAATTGAGCCTAAGTATTGAGTTTCATTTTATCAAGCGAAATATTATCAGCATTCACTCGAATATCGCTCATAATAGGAATTACGCAACCACCAAAAATATAAGGCTCAAATCCATCTTCATTTCGGTAGGTAATTCTCAACGACGGTGATATCATTAGACCGTTAACTTGCGATTGGCTGAGATTTACGCTTTGAAAATTGACAAGATTTGTCGGATTTAAAAATGTATATGATGTCGTGAAATTAGGTTGAAAAATCAATCTTTTAACCTTCCAATTATATGCAAGTTTCAAAGCAGTACCTGCTGTCACAATTGCATAATCATCTTTTTTACCAATATAATGGTTTTCTACACCAACTGCACCACCATTTATTGTCCAGCCGGCATAAAAATTATTCTTATATAAACTCAGCAAATACCCACCATATCCGCCATTTTGGCACATATTCGAATTTTCATATTGTTGTGATGAGCCAATATACGCACCATAAATTGTAGAAAAAAGTTTCCAATCATTTTTCGTCACAAACATAGGAAAGTCAAACCCCATCATAATCCCGTAAGATTGATTTCTGACATGTGACACCGCATCGGATAAACCATCTTGTCTTACTGTATTGTTTTCAAATTTGGCAGAATCAATATTTAATGCACCTCGATTGGAAATAGCACCGCCTGTTGAACCTGCTAAAATATTCAAATTTGAAATCATCACATTTTTATCTGTACCTGTAAACGTCATAGCAAAAACATTCAAGTCCAAATCATACAAATTTGTACCTGTAAATGAAATAGAAATTATTCGATTGGAAAAATTTTGGATAATACTTCTTAAAAATGACGAAAAACACCCCACAAAGAGGTGTTTTTTCAAAAATCTCAACTGTTATACAAAATACTTAAAAATAAGATCTTGTACCTTTACCACCCGGATTCCACTGAGTATTAGTTCTGCTGCCTTGTTTGGTTTCAATTCTAATACCTTTATAATACTGTTTTCTTGCAACTGGCAAACCTTCTGCCGCAGCATTTTGCGGAATCATGTTAGGGTTTGTATTATATTTTGCAGTATGAACTGTTTGTGACTCTTGGGCATTTTCAACACCGGCATTAACTTCAGAATCTACCGCTTGGCTAACATGGCTATATGCTTGGTTTTGAACAGGGGTATAATTTCCTAGTGGTTCCAAAATTAGTGGTTCCAAAGCGGAAGCAGACACTGTACTGAATGCTATTGCTGTTAAAAGTAATACTAATTTATTCATTGTTTAACTCCTATGTCTTTGCTTTTATAATATATTTATATAATATTATATTATAAAAAGCAAACAAAAAAATTTTTGCTCACATATATATTAAACCCTGAAAGGACAAAAAAGTGCGTGAAAGATTACCTGAATTTTTAAAAAGACCAATAATTGATACCGATGCAACTCGAAATGTGCGACGAATTTTGAAACATAATTGCTTGAATACGGTATGTGAAAACGCACGCTGTCCCAATAAAAACGAGTGTTATACAAATAACACAGCAACGTTTTTGATAATGGGAAATGTCTGCACAAGGAATTGTAAATATTGTAACATTTCTTGTCAAAAACCAGAACCATTAGACCCAAATGAACCTAATCATGTTGCAAAAGCAGTTAAAGATTTAGGTTTGAAATATGCAGTAATAACATCTGTTACACGAGATGATTTACCCGATGGCGGAGCAGAACATTTTGCTAAGTGTATCTATGCAATAAGAGAAGTTATGCCGAATACAAAAATAGAGATTTTAACACCTGATTTCAAAAACAATAAAGAGGCGTTAGATATTGTGATTGAGGCAAAACCAGATATTTTTAACCATAATATTGAAACAACAAGAGTAATATTCAAAACGGCTCGCCCTCAAGGAAATTATGATAATTCACTTGAAGTCTTGAAATATGTAAAAGAAAATAGCGATATTACAACAAAATCAGGTATGATGGTTGGTTTAGGCGAAGATTTAGCACAAATAAAAGAAACTTTTGAGGATTTGCACAATGTAAAATGCGATATCCTCACAGTTGGACAGTATATTCAACCATCAAAAGAACATTTACCGGTTGCAAAATATTACACACTTGAAGAATATGAGGAATTAAAAGCCCTTGCAAAATCAATCGGCTTTGACAAATTCCAAATCGGACCACTTGTAAGAAGTTCATACAATGCCGCACTCTTGGCAAAGTAAATAATTTAAGCGAAAATGAAACAAAAGGGGATAATTATGCAAATTCAAAACACACAAAATACACCTAACTTCACAGGTTATGTTTCTAATGGATTAAAAAAACATATTAATAATTTGGTAAAAGATGCCTGCAAGAAAACATTACAAATGGCAAATGAAAAACAAAAGCCAATAGATGTTTCTAAAATTCAAGAATACAAAAAAATGGGAGAAAATATTACAAATACATTAGATAATTTTATGGCTAAAACTCACAAAAATACGGTATTAGAGTATAATCCATCAATATATACGTGTGAGTATCCTATAAAAATTAAAAATACGAAAACAAAAACTTCACTTCGCTTTGAGTCTTTTATTTATTACATTCGTAACCTTGTATTCAAGGAAACTGAATTTGAATTATATCTTCGTTTCCCTCTAGTGGCATTAAAAGAATTGTCACACTTTGCAACTGAGTTAAAAAAATTTAATCCGACTGATTTTGATAAACAGCTTTTTGATAAATATGTAACAGGAATTAAGCAAGGAGATAATAGCAAACTAAAGAATTTTATCAGAATAAAAAAAGCAATGAAAGCAGAAAAAATGGCACCTGAATTCGGTCAAAAACCTAACGGAATTGTGTTTGGTGTAAAAAGATGGATTGCTGAAAAAATAATAATAACGAACATAAAAAATACAAACAATAAAATATATAATAGTGCTATGAAAAACTTTTAATAGATTATTTTTACCATTTTGTAAATTTAAGTTCAAAACCTTACGACACACGGCTTATTCTTTGCAAGTTCAGCCAGTGCCCCAGTAATGGGGCACATAAAAAACATATTCAAAAATTTTATTCTTATTATTATTTCATATTTTTGACAACATTATTCGTAATATCCTCGCCGCCGGAAATTACCATGCCTGCCGGCAAAACAAGGTTATAATTAGATTTTTTCGCCTCTTTTGTAACAAGTGCTTGAATATTTTTGTTAATTTGCGCTAATTTTTCATTATATTTTTTATCAATATCACTTTTTTTATTATTTATCTGTTGTCTATAATCCGCTTCTTTTTGTATAAGTTTATTTCTGTCATGTTCATTTAAAATATCATTTTGGGCTTTTGTAATAAGTGTATCAAGTTCTTGAGCCTCTTTATCCTGCTCTTTTTTCAAGGTTTGAATTTCAGTGGAATTAGATAAAATTGTCGGAATATCAACAACAGCGACTTTGTATTTTGGGAACGACACTGCCGCATTGTTCATGTTATATCCTGCAAAAAATACCAATACGCATGCCGCAATAAACCATAAATTGTTTTTCATTTTTATCCTCTCTTTCTCTGGTTAAAAATATACTAAACGGAAATATAAAATTTCAAAATAAGACAACCGGATAAATAAAAAAAATATCTCTTACGAGATATTTGATTAAAATGTAGTAAACAAAAGGAAAGGTATAAAAATCTTTATTGAGAAAATTTATTTAACATTATGAAAAAATACTTTTTAATGAATTATTATCTTTTTCATCATCAGAATCTTTGCCGGTTTTCTTAACCAAAAGTTCATGGTTATTGAACGGATTTGAGCCATTTTTATCTGTTGCGGTTGAGGCAGCAAAAATACTCATAAATTGAGTTGAGTTTGGAGTTTCTACAGATTTTTGAGTTTCTGTAACAACTTCATTTGCTGCAGGAATTACTTTACCGTCCATTTTTTTAGACATCGCAGCCTGAGAATTCAAATACTGAATAGAATTCAAAGTTGCTTGATTAAAATGGAATTGCAAAGTGTTATTCATTGAAATTTGTTTTTGAACGTCAGTATTAAGTTTGCCTTGGTACAAATCAATACCTAATTCAACGGGTTTTGCAGTAGAATTAACTCTTTGTACAGTGGCAGAATTTGTATATTGGGAATTTTTTTGAGCAGCACGGCGCAAAATTTCGTTAGATACATCTTTTAATAAAGAAGTATCAATGCCGTTTTTGTATAATGAATTGTAATTAACACTTAAACTCATTTGATGTATCCCTTTGTTTCCTGACAAATATATCTTCGGCATATACATCAAAAAACTTTAAATTTTGCATTAGTTTTGTAAAGTTTTTGTTACAATTCAAAAGGTTTTTATATGGCATAATACCCGTAACATCTTGCACAAAATACATTTGTTAGTATATAATAATGTGAAAAGGGAGAGTATATGACATTAGAACATTTAAAACAAACAGATCCACAAGTTGCTGAACAAATTGACTTAGAATTAAAAAGACAACAAGAAACTATAGAACTTATTGCAAGCGAAAACTGCACATCATTAGCGGTAATGGAAGCTTGCGGAAGCGTTTTGACAAATAAATATGCAGAAGGTAAACCGCACAAAAGATATTACAACGGTTGCGAACATATTGACGTAATTGAAGAAATTGCACAAAAAAGAGCATGTGAACTTTTCGGAATGGATCACGCAAACGTCCAACCTCATAGTGGTGCTCAAGCAAATATGGCAGTATTTATGGCGACAATGAAACCGGGAGATAGAGTTTTAAGTATGGACTTGTCAAACGGCGGACACCTTTCTCACGGTTCACCTGTAAACTTCTCAGGCTTATACTTTGATGTAAAAGGCTACGGAATTAACGAAAATGGTGAAATTGATTATGAAGATGTTCGAAAAATGGCTCACGAACACAAACCTAAATTGATTATTTGTGGTGCTAGTAACTATTCTAAAATCATAGATTTCAAAAAATTCAGAGAAATCGCTGATGAGGTTGGTGCATTACTTTTGGCTGATATAGCACACATTGCTGGTCTGGTTGCTGCTGGAGTTCACCCATCACCTGCACCGTATTGTGATTTTGTAACAACAACAACTCACAAATCATTAAGAGGACCTCGCGGCGGAATTATTATGTGCAAAGAAGAATTTGCAAAAGATATTGATAAAGCCGTATTCCCAGGCTTACAAGGTGGTCCGTTGGAACACATTATTGCCGGAAAAGCAGTCGCATTATTAGAAGCATCTAAACCTGAATTCAAGGATTATGCAGTACAAATTGTAAAAAATGCCAAAGCCTTAGCGCAAGGTTTGCTTGATGAAGGATTGGATATCGTTGGCGGAATGACAGAAAACCATTTGATGACATTAGATTTAAGAAAAACAGGTAAAACCGGAAAAGACATGGCAAACGTTTTGGAAAGAGTCGGAATTACGGCAAACAAAAACACCGTACCGAACGATCCGCAAAGCCCGTTTGTTACAAGTGGCATAAGACTAGGCACACCGGCCGTTACAACAAGAGGATTTAAAGAAGAAGATATGCGTAAAGTTGCAAAAATTATTGCATCTGCGATATTTTCGTCAGATAATGAAAGCGTACTAGCGGACTTACGTAATGAATCGCTTGAATTATGCAAAAAACATCCGCTATATAGTTAAAAACAAGGAGCAGAATTATAATTATTAAGTTAGCACATTCGCATATAATCGGAACAGTAATAGCCTATATTTTTGGGGTATTTTTGGTACCTTTGGTAATAAGTTTTTCAAAAAAAGAAGGACTTGTTGATGTTCCGAACGAACGCAAAATCCATACCAAACCGATTTCCAGAATAGGTGGTGTCGCAATATGGATTAGCACAATGCTAACTTTCTTATGCCTTGTATTGCTAAGTTATTATCCGTACGGGAAATTGATGTCAGGAATTTTACTTGGCGGTTCTTTGATGTTTTTGTTGGGCTTAATTGACGATGTATACGGATTAGGAGCAAAATTCAAACTTTTAATCCAAGTTTCAATAGCAACAATTGCATACCTTTTGGGAGTGCAAATAGACAGTGTTCCATTCTTTGGTGGAATTGACTTAGGATTGCTCTCATATCCGATAACTTTACTTTGGATTGTAGGTATTTCAAATGCGGTAAACTTTATCGATGGAGTAGACGGACTTGCCGGTTCTGTCGTAACAGTAAACGCTATAACTTTAGCAATTTTGGCAATCACATTATCTCCTGCAAACCCAATCAGCGCCCTAATCGGCTTTATTCTTGCCGGTGCAATGCTTGCATTTTTAACTTTCAACTTTAATCCGGCAAAAATATTTATGGGTGATAGCGGAGCATTATTTTCAGGATTTTTGCTTGCCGCAATTTCAATTACAGGTGTAATGAAGGTCGCAACACTTGCAATATTATTACCTTTTGTCGTTTTAGCAGTACCAATTATTGATATTACATACTCAAGTTTGAGAAGAATTTGCAAAGGTCAATCACCATTTGTTGCAGATGCAGAACACATTCACCACAAACTTCTCCATGCCGGTTTTTCTCAAAAGAAAACCGTTGTAATTATCACATCTGTTGCAATTTTAGCAGGCGCTTTGGCTTGTCTATTTGCAAAGCATAATGCGATAAAATATGACTTTTTCCTAACTTTGGGAATTGTCGGAATTATGCTTTTATTAAATTTATTTAGAGTGTTGACAAAAAAATAATTTTATTATATAATATCGGAAACAAAATAAGAATTTGATTACTCAGTTTTAAGTGAGTTTTCGCTCAATTAGAATATTTAAGTGCAAGTTCTTACATAAAAATATAGGTAGTAAATGCTAATCAAGCTATGGGGTCTTGATAAGTAACGGATTTACAGAAGGAAAAGGACTATGAGAACAGAGTCAGTTCAGAACAACGGACATAGGAGTGTATTAATACCACTAGCGCAAGGGGCAGCAATCGGCGCAGTAGCAGGCATTGCAGGGAAATATGCGTTGCCATTAACTCATGAAGAAAAAAATAGTGACGAATATATAAAAGTTTCAAATTTGGTTAATGACCAGAAAAAAATGTATAACTACAGAACAGAAAGATATATTAGCAAATTGAACGCAAAAGAAAAACATTCTGTTGCGGAAGATGAATTCATCAAAATGTTTGACGGTATGAAGGAAGGGGATCGTATGAAACCTTCAAAAATTAGAACCGCTCTCAACAATTTGCAAAATGAAAAACCTACTGAATTGTTAGAATTTAAGAGAATTTGTAAAAATTCTTCCGAAATTGCGGAAAGAACCGCAAAACAATTTATGAACGGATACAATTTGGTAACCAAACACATCAGACCTACAGCATTCTTTGTAGCAGCAGGTGCGGTATTGGGCGCAATTGTGGCTTTGGTAAACGACATATTAAAAGTTAGAGTAGAACATTAAGAAAGAGAAAATTTATTATTGAGTCAATAAATTCAGACAAGTTTTGAGAGAACTTGTCTTTTTTATTATCCTTCATTGTATAATCAAATTATGGTAAAAAGTGCTTACATACATATACCTTTTTGTAAATCAAAGTGCAATTATTGCTCTTTTGTGTCATACTGCGCATTAGAAAAAAAAGATTTATTTTTAAAAAACTTACAAAAAGAAATTGAATATTTTTACGAAAACGAACCCTTAAAAACACTTTACGTTGGGGGCGGAACACCTTCTGTCTTAAATCCCGATGAAATAAAAAATATTATCCAAAATTTTAAATTTGAACAAAATGCAGAAACTACAACAGAATTAAACCCAGAAGATATTGATGAAAAATACTTAGAAAATCTGTTTAATATTGGAATAAATCGTTTGAGTTTCGGTTGCCAAACTTTTAATGACGAAATACTAAAACAAATAAATCGCAGACACGACTCAAATCAAGTAAAAAAAGTTGTTAAATTGGCTCAAGATGTCGGTTTCAGAAATATTAGTTTAGACTTTATTTATGGATTACCCAATCAAACAACTTCAATGTTTTTAGATGACTTAAAACAAGCGGTTGACTTGGGGTTAACCCACATTTCACTTTACGGCTTAAAAATCGAAGAAGGTTGTTATTTCTATAAAAACACTCCTCAAAATCTGCCTGACGATGATGCTCAAGCCGACATGTACTTAGCCACAATAGATTTCTTACCACAAGTTGAGTTTAAACACTACGAAGTCAGCAATTTTGCCCAAATAGGTTTTGAATCAAAACATAATTTGACCTACTGGAATAACGAGGAATATTACGGATTTGGCGCAGGAGCACACGGATATAAAAACGGCAAAAGATACGAAAATGAAACGAATTTGGATAAATACATTGCTAATCCGACAAAAAAAATAAATTCTCACAAACTTTCAATTCAAGAAAAATTAGAAGAAGAAATATTTTTGGGACTGAGAAAGATGTCTGGAATTGATATTAATAATATAAATTCAAAATATGGAATAAATTTTGAACAAAAATATAACAAAATTTTGACAAAATACTTAAATTTAAAATTACTCGCAAAAACAGACTACGGCTACAAATTCACTCCACAAGGAATACTTGTAAGTAATGTAATTTTGGCAGAATTTTTAGAAGATTAGATTTCTTTAAAATCAAAAAGTTTTTTGATTGGCAAATTCAAAGCATTTGAAATTTTCAAAAGAGTTTTTAACCCAGGTTTATTTATATCCACCTCAATTTTACCCAAATAATCAAGGCTTATTCCTGAATTTTCCGCCAATTTTTCTTGAGTTAAATGGGCATTTTCACGCAAAAATTTAATTTGTTTTCCTAACTTTTTATAAAATTCATCTTCCTTCATTTGACAATTTTACTGGAAATGCTAACATAATCTTACTGGAGAATTACCAGTAGTTAGGAGAAGAGAATGAGCCCTTTAGGAAAAATCAAAGCGTTTACTTTGGCGGAAATATTGATAGTCTTGGGCATTGTCGGAGTTATTGCTGCTATAACTATTCCAATGTTAATAACTAATTATCAAAAAAGACTGACTTTAACTCGTCTGCAAAAACACTATGCTCAACTAAATCAGGTAATAAAACTTATTGATGAAGAACATGGCTTAGCGGTATTATCAGGTTCTGCGACAAATTCTGTTCAAAAGTATATTTTACCGCACTACAAAGGTGCAACTTACTACGCTCCAAACAATTACAAAAAATCAATGTGTTTTAATCCAAATCATTATTATCTCAGTTCTAAGCAAAATGATGCACAATATAATACTCTGTCCACTAGACATAAGGGCTCTTGTAACGGATATATATCGACACCATTTACAAATATGCCATCAATAGAATTGCCTGATGGAACATGTATTGGGTTTAGTCAATTATTAGGTAATCGTTATAATCCTGAGGTTACAATATTTGTCGATGTTAATGGCAGTGCAAATCCACCAAATTGTTTGGGAAAAGATATGTTTTGGTTCTATATTGACCAAGACACTGCAAGTATTCAGCCAACAAAACAATGTGGCATGTATAATCAAGAAAAATTTGGTGCATATAAAATCATCAAAGATGGTTGGAAATTTGCCAAGGATTATCCGTGGTAAGATTTTTGATTGCATTGTTATAATTTGAAATATCAAGCATTCAAAACGCAAAAATCCTCACTCAATTTTGAAAAATAATCTGTTTATTATACAATTAGGTTATGAATTTAGATAGCCAAATAGATAGCATACTATCTCCCGTTGCCAATAAAATTTCGGGTTTAATTTTTTCGCACGTAACTATTCACGGTGTTCGTGTGGAATTTCTTATAATTTTATTGATGGTGGCAGCATTGTATTTCACGTTCAGAACCCGTTTTATCGGATTTTGGGGCTTTAAACATGCAATCAGTTTGATTACAAAAAAATACAAACATGATGATACAATCGTTCGCAAAAAGCACGGAGAAGTTTCATCATTTCAAGCACTGACTGCAACCATTTCCGCTTCTGCCGGAATGGGCAACGTTGTTGGTTCAGCACTTGCAGTTTCTATCGGAGGCCCTGGGGTAATTTTCTGGATGATTATTGCAGGAATTTTCTCAATGGCGTTAAAATTTGCAGAAGTTTTGCTAGGTATCAAATTCAGACAAATTAACAAAGACGGTACATCATCAGGTGGCCCGATGTACTACATTATAAACGGATTACGTGCCCCTTGGATAAAACCTTATGCGCCTTATTTAGCCAAAATTTACGCTATTTGCTGCGTTTTTGCAATGATTGGTGGCTGGAATTTGTTCCAAATCAATGCAATAACAACCCAAATTTCAAATGTCACCGGCTTATTTGCAAATGAGCGATGGATTTTTGGTGTAATTGTTGCCGTAATCACTTATATCACCGTAATAGGCGGAATTAAATCAATAGGTAAATTCACATCAAAAGTTACCCCTGTAATGTGTAGTTTATACGTACTTTCAGCATTCATAATTTGTGTTTTAAATATTCATCATATACCACAAACATTTGCACTTATCATAAAAGAAGCATTTAGACCAAGTGCTGTCGGTGGTGGAGTCTTTGCTTGTATGCTATGGGGATTTAGACGTGCAATGTTTGCAAACGAAGCCGGACTTGGCACTGCCCCAATCGCTTTTTCTGCAGTGAAAACAAGTAAACCGGTAGCTCAAGCGTTCATCGCAATGTTACAACCTTTCGTTGATACCGTAATTGTTGGCTCTGCAACAGCATTCATCATCGTTGTTACCGGAGCGTATCTAAACGCCGGAGGATTGGTCGGAATTGAATTAACTTCAAAAGCATTCGCAACAGTTTGCCCATTCTTCCCAATATTATTAACATTTATGGCAGCGAGTTTTGTTTTGTCAACAATGCTTTGCGGATCATATTACGGCACAAAAAGTTGGACTTTTTTGTTTGGAGAATCTAAATTCACAACAAGAACTTTCCAAATTATTTATTGTTTATTTATCATAATCGGTTCTGCTATGAATTTGAAAAGTGTCGTAAACTTATCTGATGCATTCACACTATTTTTAGCCGTTCCAAACCTGATTGCAGTATTTTTATTATCTGATATAATAATGAAAGAATTGAAACGTTATTGCATAAAATATAACGTCGGATTTTTCAAAAAAGAAAACAATTAATCATATTAACTAACTAAATAAGGAGAAAGCAAACTAATGATTAAAAAGGGATGTTTGGATATAGTTCAGGCAAAATGCCAAAACTGTATGGATTGCGCTTTGGGTAGCACTCGTAACAATATTGTATTTTCAGACGGTAACCCTGAAACCGCAAAAATTGTTCTAATCGGCGAAGCCCCTGGAGAAACAGAAGACGAAACAGGTACACCATTTGTCGGTAGAGCAGGTAAATTATTAAACCAATTTTTGGAAGAAGCAGGTATTTCTCGTCAAGATGATTTGTATATCATTAACACCGTAAAATGCCGTCCGCCGGAAAACAGAGTTCCTACAGATGTTGAAAAATCAATGTGCTCAAAATATTTGACTGCGCAAATTGATATTATGAACCCTAAAGCTATTATTTTCTGTGGCGCAACATCTCTAAAATCATTTTGGCATGATAAAAAAGTTCAAATTTCAAAAGTTAGAGGCAACTGGTTCAATGTAAACATCAACGGTAAAGAATACCGTGCAATGGCTATATTCCACCCGTCATACCTTTTGAGAAATCACTCAATGGAAGAAGGGTCACCTAGAAGATTGATGCAACAAGACTTGGCAACTATTAAGTCTGAAATCTTGGGTGATGGTAAACAGGTGTGTCCCAGCTGCAACCCTTTCAATAAGGAAATGGCTATGGTCTAGTCAAAATTTGAAATTTATTACATATTCAAGAACTAAAGATACGGTAAAATAATTACCGTATCTTTTTCTATACATAAGCACAAATAGTATTTAACATTACTAATCTACATTTTTTGAACTATTGCACTTTGCCAAATTGTGTAGTTTAATAAGTATACAGAAAGCAACAGGACACAAAATTATGCTGGAAATCACTAAAACCACAGATGACGGAGAATTGGAAATCTTGAACCTAAACCAAGCGGTTTCTGGTTCATGGTTTAATTTGATAAATCCGACACGAGAAGAAATTCAAAAAGTTTCTTTAGTTTTAGGATTAGATGAAAGCTTTTTAAACAACTCATTGGACGCCGACGAGTTATCTCGTATGGATTTTGAAGACGGCAACCTTTTAATCATCACAAACGTTCCTGTTATGGACGACGAAGGTAATTTCGATACCTTGCCGTTAGGTTTAATTTTTACTCCTGAAAGTATTATCACTGTTTGTTCTCACGAAAATAAAATTATTAACTCTTTCAATGCCGATACTACAAAATTTTTCGACACTAGAAATAAAGCAAATTTCATGTTAAATATTTTGTTCCGTGCAGCAAAATTTTACTTGAGATATTTGAATATTATCAACAAACAGACTGAAAATATTGAAAATTCATTGAAAAAAACCACTCATAACAAAGCGCTTTTTCAGTTGATGGAAATCCAAAAATCACTTGTTTATTTCACAACTGCACTGAAAGATAATCAATTGGTATTGCAAAAACTGTTGAGGATGGTTAATACTCAATCATTACAAAGAATTTTGAAGTTTACGGAAGATGACATTGATATGCTGGAAGATGTTATCATTGAAAATAAACAGGCTGCCGAAATGGTTGAAATGCACAGAACAATTCTCG
The DNA here is from genome assembly GCA_934692625.1 of uncultured Candidatus Melainabacteria bacterium. Lineage (GTDB taxonomy): Bacteria > Cyanobacteriota > Vampirovibrionia > Gastranaerophilales > Gastranaerophilaceae > Zag111. Next base: position 124,190 of record CAKUUC010000004.1, on the reverse strand, counting down.
AAAGTATGATGGATTGTATGGCTTCAATTATTAACAACAACTTGAACCTTGTAATGAAATTCTTAGCAGCAATTACAATCATTATGTCAATTCCAACAATGATTGGTAGTTTCTGGGGAATGAATGTTCCAATGCCATTTGGCAACAATCCGTTGGGCTTTTTAATCGTCATAACAATTTCTGTTACGGCGACTTGTATTGTTGCAGTATTTTTCAACAGAAAAGGAATGATGTAGGCAATGTTTGGCACAATTCTTGCTCTTTTGGTAAGAATTATTTCCAATCCTGTTGCGAATTTTGTTCAAAAATTGTTATCTGTTAAGCATTCATCAATTCTAATCAATGCCTATTCGTACGGATTTTTGACTTTATTTTGCTTGTATCCCGCAATAACAAGTTATTCTTGGAATTCTTACGGGTGCGAATATTGGGCTTTGGCATGTTTTGCCGGTCTATTATGTACATCTGGTACAATTTGTTTAATCAAAGCACTTCAATATGGCGAAATGTCTATATTAGGCCCTATCAATTCATATAAATGCGTTGTAGGACTGGGACTTGCGGCGTTATTCTTGGGCGAAATTCCAACTATAATCGAACTCTTAGGGGTATTATTAATCATTTACGGAAGTTGGTATATTTTTGATACTATAGAAAATGGTAGAATACTCAATATTATCAAGCGAAAAGACATATTGCTAAGATTTGCAGCATTAATTCTCACAGGTGGCGAAGCGGTCGTAATTAAAAAGATAATTTTGATGTCATCAGCGCCACAAGCGTTCATTTTGTGGTGCTTTACAGGATTCTTATTTTCCATTGCTCTTCTATGTGTTTTCAGAATTAAACTTGTCAAACTTTCCCCAAAAGACATTTTGCTAACACTTGCAATTGCAGTTTGTCTTGGAGCAATGCAATTATCTACAAATATCGTATTCCAACGAATGAATGTAGGATTAGCATTGGCACTATTCCAGTTGTCAGGAATAATAGCCGTATTTTTCGGCTGGAAAGTCTTTGGCGAACAAAATATCAAAAAGAAATTACTCGGCGTCCTTATTATGATTATCGGGAGCAGTTTCATTCTCATCAAGTGATTTTGATGGTAAATAGTCGTCAAATTTTTTGATATTTACTGTATAGCCACAGCCCTCATGGAGTTTTGCAGGATATGGAATTCTTTTTACCGGATATTTTCTACACATTCTAGGTCTGTGTTTGTAATCTGAGCACAAACCTTCAGGTGTTACCAATTTACATGCAAAAATCAAATTACCAAACTCGTCTTTTCCCTTTATGTAAAACCTTTTATAAGTCGGAAAAAGTTTTTGCATAAATTTGAATTCATCTTCCGTATACGTATCAACGCTATACATATAATTACAACATTTGCCGCATTTTTTGCATTTCCCTGTAATTTCATAAGATAGTTTTTCAGGAACAAAATACGATAAACATTCATATATTATTGATTTAACAATGTCTAATATTTTCATTTACTCAAAATACATTAAATAAAATTTTACAATTATATTATACAAAAATTTTGTGTATAATAAAAGTATGAAAAAAAATACCAATATTAGAGTATATGCGTGGGTTGAATTTGGAATATGGCTTGTCATAGTTGCAATGCTCGTTTTTGGCATAAGATATCATCACCAACAATCTCAAAAACAATTCAAACACTATCAAATTTTTATGAGTGATGTTGATGGTTTGATTGTAGGTTCACCGGTCAAATTTCTAGGAGTTCAAATAGGTTATATCAAACAAATCCAAATAATATCTAATGAAGTTTATATAAGATTTGTTATTACTCAAAAAGATTTAGTTTTGCCGATTGGTTCAATTGCTACGGTTGAATTTTCAGGGCTCGGGGGTTCAAAAGCCTTAGAAATCTATCCACCAAGTAAAGACAATGTTACAGACAAAATAATTGCGGTCAAAGAACCAACCCGATTAAACAAGGTAATGGGCTTGTTTGATGACATTTTCAGAGATTTGGACTCAATATTCACAACTGTAGGTTATGCATCAAACCAACTTGTAAAAGATCCAGCAGAATTTGAAATTCCTGAAAATGTTATAACACCGGTTGTTCCAATGGATAATCTTTTAAAACTCGATAAATCTATTGATTGGATAATGAACACAAAACAAAAATTTACAAAACATTTGCAAGCACCGGAACCAAAAGAAAAAGAATCCGGTGGAGAGGAGTAAGTTATGGATATGAGTAAGATTAGGGTTATAAATAATCCTGTAGTTTTATTAAACTTATGCACAATGCGTGATAAAAATACAGATAGCCAAGGCGTACGTATCGCAACACGAAAAATTACACGTTGCTTATTGTATGAAGCAGCAAAAAACTTACCACTTGTAGAAAAAGAGGTTACAACTCCTTTAACAACCTTCAAAGCGAAAACTGTAGCGCCTGACATAAATTTAATAATTTCGCCAATATTGAGAGCCGGTTTGATTTTCACAGATGAAGCAATTGATATTTTACCGCAAGCAACAATTCGCCATATCGGAATGTACAGAGATGAAAAAACATTAAAACCTGTTTGGTACTATAACAAAGTGCCAATGGAAGCGCCCAATCCTGAAAAATTCTACATCTATATTACTGACCCAATGCTTGCAACTGGGAATTCTCTGCTTGCTGCTATTGATTTGTACGCTCAAAAAGGTATTCCTATCAAGAATATCAAATGTATTTGCATTATCGCCGCCCCTGAAGGGTTAGAAAATATCCAAAAACATTACCCTGATATTGAAATTATAACTGCAGCAATTGATGATCACTTGAACGAAAAGGGTTATATTGTCCCTGGAATGGGCGATGCGGGCGACAGAATTTTCAACACATAACTCTTAAAGTTAAGAAATATAACATAAAAATTTATCATTATTAAAGATTAACGACTTACTGCCGTTAATCTTTTTGTGAAGGATTAAATAAGGAGTGTGTAGTATGCCTGCTTAAAAACCGGTAAATGGGAAGCCGCAGTCAATAAGTTGACTTTTAACAAATCAATCAAAACTCAAAAAGAAATGAGCGGGTTGAGCAAAAGACGACTTTTCGATATCGCAACTGCTACCAAAATGTATGGCAAAAATATTCCACAAACTAACAAAAATACTGCACAAAATGTATATAACCACGGTATCGAACTTTTAAGAGCAGAATGTAAAGCCCAAAATTTAAACTTTGCTAATCAAATTGCCGGCTATAATAAAGATATTCAAGGATATTTCGGCAACAGAATTAAATTAAAACTTATAACTGCGTAATAACCCTACCAATGACATCACCGTGATTTGTTGTGATATCGTGTGACAAGTCTATTTTTGCCCAGTTCAAATTGTTAATCAAATCAATTGCAACAAATTCTCTTGCTCGCATATCAGAATCGCAAATTTTAACAATAAATCCTTCGCCGATTTTTGTATTGACAACAACACACAAACCTTCAGCACCAACTTTTGCAATCAAATTTTCAGAATTAGCAATTATCATTGTATCAGTACGATTTTCGCCACCGATAATATAAGCGTTATTTAAAAAGGCATTTTTAATTTTTGAATATTTTTCATTCATAAACAAATTCAAATAACCTTTTACCATGTTTTCTAACGGCATTGAAAATATTGGAACCCCACACCCGTCTTTTGTTGTCGGATATTCATTTTTGACAGCACACAGTTCATATATTTTGCGTTGAATTTCCTTTTGCAAAGGGTGATTTGGATTGTCATAATTATCCATATCCCAATCGTTCAATTTACACAAACCGAGCATCATTGCATGCTTTCCTGAACAGTTGTTATGTACAGATGTCGGAGAAACTCCTGTCTTAACCAACTCATCATGTGCAGATGGAGAAATAGGTTCGTGAATTCCGCATTTCAACTTATCTTCACTTATATCAAACTTTTTCAATAAATTACGAACCAAATCAACATGAACTTTTTCACCGGCATGAGAGGCACAGCAAACTGCAATCTCTTCTTCTGTCATATCAAACTTTTTATCAAGTTCATAATCTATTATTAAAGATGCTTGTAACGGCTTTGCACATGACCTCATAAAAAACGGATAACGCTTGTCTTCGCCGATTTTTTCAAGCACTCTTTGGCTGTCACATCGAACAACATATCCAAAATGTTCACGCTCAATCAATCCATCACGATTGAAAATAACTAACTTTGCAGGTTCTGTATTCATTTCAATATTCATTTGTTTTCACCATTGATAATAATTGATTTAATTTTGCTTTCAGTTTTTTATTTTCTGCTTGCAAATCTTCAATTTTCTTTTTGTATTCATCTGCCATATTTGCGTATGCAATCTCACTTTTCGGCACTTCGTGATAATCTAAAATAAATCTTTTCTTTGAGTCTTCTTTGAGTGAGATTATAGATTTTAAATCTTCATCTTTCACAAAGCCTAAGTCAATCAAAATTTGTCCAAATTTACGATTATTTTTAGAATTAAGGTCAATTTCAATTGCTTGAGATAATTGTTTTTCTGATATCACTTTTGTACTTACAAGATATTCACCAATTTTATATTTGCCTGACAGAAAATTAGCAACTGACAAGATTTGGGAATTTTCGGGCTTTTCAAGATATCTTTCTGTAACGCACATCAAAAAATACGCAGCGATTTCTTCCAATGTTAAATATGTATCAAGAGAAATTTCTGCGATACTGTAATCTTTCGAAACCAAGTCAAGAATATTATAAACATTCACATCAAATCCGGTATTCTTCAATTTAAGTTCACAACTACCCTTAAATGTCAAAGTCGGTCTGTATTGTGTAAATGAATACACTGACTCATCTGAATTGTCAGATTTTTGGCGTAATTCAGAACTAACTAAAGATTTTACCCAATCCGGAAATCTTAATAATTCGTCTATAAAATGTTTATAATTCTTTCTATTCACTTTTTTCTTCCTTAAGCACATTGCATAATAGCATTAATTCGCATTTTCTTCAAGTAATTTAGTTGTTAAGTTGGTTGATTAATTTTCGTTAAAAATATAATATAGATTTAGAAGAATAAGAAAGGGAATTATTATGGAAGAAGATAAATTACAACGACAAAAAACTATATCCATCGGTATACTTGTTTTAATCGGCGTATTGGTAACAATTGACTTAGCCTTTATTTATTACCAAGCAAATTTTAACAGATACGCAATGCCAAGTTTTTGCTCCGTTAGCGAACTGATTGATTGCGATGGAGTTGCGAGAACAACAGAATCCCAATTTTTAGGAGTTCCACTTGCATATTGGGGTTTATTCTTATATTCATTCATTACTATGCTTTTAAGTGTAGATTTTTTAAAGAAAATCCCATTTTTAAAGTTTTTAGAAGTATTTAAAAACAAATTTCATTATATCGCATCATTAGGCTTAATCGCATTTACAATCTCAATGATACTATTGTGCGTAAGCTTATTTGGAATTCACAAAATTTGTATAATGTGTGCAATCACATACTGTTTGGATTTGGCAATCGGACTTATTGCAGTAAAAGGCATCGAAGGCGGATTTATCGGTGCAATCAAACAAAGTTGGAAAGATTTTGTTGATGCACTAAAACCAATTCCTTATAGAGTTACATTTATTATTGTAATGCTTTGTGCTTGTGGATTTTTAGGCTGGACTTTCACTAGTGCAACTTTCTCACCGTCACTAAAAACTCAACGTGCAATAGGTGAATTTCTTGACGCAAAAACCAATAAATATGCCGTAAAAGGTAATCTGTTGGGAACTGATGCAAAAGATGCAATCGTAGTTAAAGTTTACTCAGATTATATGTGTCCAATGTGTAACATTTTCAACATGATGATTCATAAAATGACAACAGAATTTGATAACATACGAATTGAACACCACAGTTTGCCGTTAGACCAAGAGTGTAACAAATACTTATCACAACCGTTCCATATCGGTTCTTGTAATATGGCAAGATACGCAGAAGCAGCTTACGAGCAAGGAAAATTCTGGGAAGTTAATTCATTATTCTTTGAAAAGAAACCTGAAACAGAAGAAGCAATTATCGAACTCCTTGCAAATTCAGGATTTGGACTTGATATGGAAAAACTTCAAATAGATGCACATAGCCAAGCAATTGAAGATAAAATCCAAAAAGATATCAAATTTGCAGTGGACAAAGACCAACTGGGAACACCAATTATGATTATTGGTGACGAAATTAGCATGGGTATTCCACGTGGCGGATATCCGGCATTAAAAGAAATGGTAAAAAATAATGGCGGAATTGCAAAACATAAATTCTTCTAAAAAAATATTATTACATGCCTGTTGTGCAATATGTTCAGGATATCCCATATCTTTACTCAAAGATATGGGGTATTCGGTTATTGTCTACTTTTACAATCCTAACATCTTCCCAGATACTGAATACCAAAAACGTTTAGAAGCGGAAAAGATATTATGCAAACACTTTGATGTAGAGTTAATAATTGGTGATTACACCCCATCAGAATATTACGAATATGTAAAAGGCTTAGAACAAGAACCTGAAAAAGGTGCAAGATGTGATAAATGTTTTGAATTACGTCTAACCAAAACTGCAGAACTCGCTAAAGAATTAGGGATACCTGAATTTACGACCTCGATGGTAATTAGTCCGCATAAAAATTATGAAAAATTAACACAAATCGGAAACGCAATCGCAGAAAAATATTCACTTAAATATTTATCAACAAATTTCAGAAAACAAGACGGTTTTTTAAAGACTAACCAAATTTCAAAATCCTTGAATTTATACAGACAAAACTATTGCGGATGCAAATTTGCTCAAAGAAATTGAAATATCCTCCGTTTGTACTATGTATGAATATGGAAATTATCATATAATAACGTAGAGAAACGGATATTATTCAAAGAATATAAAAGAGGATTTAATATAATGAAAAAGAAGTTTGGATTATTATTAGCAACTGCGGTAGTATTGAACGTATTTTGCACCACTTCATTTGCAAGTACAAGCCCGTTAGAAAAATACAATTTGTATGACGATGTTATGGGCACAAGTTCTTCATCTAACCAAGATAGAGAACGTGCAACCGGAGATTTTTATAATAATTCAATGCGCCCTGGAACTACAAACAACAATCTGTCAGAAGAAGAGAAAAAACAAGAAGAAGAACTTGTCAAGAAAAATCAGAACATAGATACAGTATTAAATTCGGTTAATAGTGGAGAAATGGTAGGTCCAAGAAACAAAGCACTTAGAGAATCCTCTCGTAGAGTATTTTCTGACCTAAAAAATCCTGATCCATGGAAATCCGAAATTTCTTTCTATGCAAATCCTTCTCTTAATGGCATTCGTGAGAAATATCATAGAAGCAACTTTGCCGGTGCTCTTCAAGAATCAATTTCATTGGTAAATCATAGAAACTTTTCATCATTGACAAATGAACAAAAAACAATGGCATATTATTATTTGGCAATGTGCTACACAAAATGCGGACAAAAAGACAATGCAGTGAGAGCCTATGAAAAAGTTATTTCATTACACGATTGTCCAATGATTGTAAAATATGCAACAAACGGTCGTAACTGTGTAATGGGTAGTAATGACACAGATAAATGCTTCCCTAACGTAAATGTTCCGGAACTTGTTTATCCAAACGCTCACATCGCAGATTCAATAGCACCAAGCGACTTAGTTCCAATTGATCCGAACACTTTAATCAACAGAAATATGAAGAAGTTGCAAAACAATATTGTTCCAGCAATCCAAAGTGGAACAAACGGCAATGGTTCAGCAGAAAAACCATTAAATCTTCCATTTGGAACTCAAGATGCTGAACTTGACCAATTTATCAATGCACCGTACGGAAACGGTTTGTCACCAAAATTCAATGAAGAATACAAACAAATTCAATTGAGAACAATTCAAAAGAGAATGAATGCAGAAGTTGAAGAAGAAGGAAAAGAAACCGGTAAGGCTGTACCTATTGATATGAGCAGTTTAGACTCAGTTAACTTAGCTTATGGCAATTCTTCAGATTCTGAAATGGACAAACTTGAAAAAGATCCTGAATATATCAGACAAAAACAAGAAATTGAGGAATTAAACAAACTATTTGGCACAAAAGCAAATGGAGAAGGCGATATCACAGATTTACTTCCTTATGTAACAGAACAAGGTAACAAAAAGTTATCTCCTGAAGTAATTCAAGCATTGATGATGCAATCAATGATGAGTGACCTAACTCTATAAAATAGAGGGCTGAAACCTTTATGAACTCAACTAATGAATATGAACAAGTAAAAAATGATTTTCTATCTGGGCGCATAAAAGGTTGTAAAGCATACTTTGAAAGTCACAATTACTATACTGAAAGTGGATATTGTTGTATTGTGCTTGACGAATTGAATAAAGCGGAAGAATTCTTCAACAAGGCAAAAAATGAAGATAATCGTGCATGTTGGGGACTTTTTCTTTTGCAAATGATAACCGGTGAAATAAAATCTTCACCAACATATTTTCAAATAAGAAACTTTTTAGAACTGGATTTGAATATTTTCTTACTTTATTGCAAAGGAAATTATATTGAAAACATAATCAAATACGCAGATTATATGGCATATTACAATCCTGAATGTTACAAATTTATCGGACGAGTTTTCTGGGCAAACGGATTTATACCGGCTGCAAAATTCTTCCTGCGCCGAGCAAAGGATAAATTCTACCAAGATCCGGAATTACACTATTTGCTTGCATACATCGCATACTACGAAGACAAAAACGTCGAGCAATGCCAAAAATCGCTCAATACTTGCCTAGAACTTCTACCGGAATACGCACCTGCCAAAAACTTACAAAAGATTATAAATGCTTAACCATATAAAATTTTTACGTGCAAAATGCATTATTCTTTTATCAAATCTTTAATAACTTCACCGGCAATTATTAGCCCAACAACAGGCGGAACAAATGCCGTACTCCCCGGAATTTGATGTTTTACAGTACATTTTCTTGTCCCAGGAGGACAAACACAATGCGCCTTACAACTTATCGACATATCTTCTTTTGGCGTAATCGGTGGTTCTTTAGAATAAACAACCTTAACATCTTTAATTTTTCGTTTTCTCAACTCTGTACGTATTACCCTCGCCAAAGGACAAACAGAAGTTTTAGAAATATCAGCAACTTCAAATCGTGTCGGGTCGAGTTTATTTCCAGCCCCCATTGCACAAATAATAGGAGTTCCAGCTGCTTTCGCCTTTTCAATAAGCGACAACTTACCAACAACAGTATCTATTGCATCAATCACATAATCATATTTGCTAAAATCAAATTCAGATTCAGTTTGTGGAGTATAGAAAGTTTGATAAGTATTAACAATCGCATTAGGATTGATTTCCAAAATTCGTTCTTTTGCAACATCAACCTTATATTTTCCTACAGTTTTTCTGGTTGCATAAAGTTGCCTATTGACATTTGTAATACAAACCTTGTCATCATCAATAATATCAATCGTTCCAAGTCCACTACGAATGAGTGCTTCTACCGCATAGGCACCAACACCACCAATTCCAAACACAGCAACTCGCGAATTGGCAAGTTTTTCCATTCCTTCTTTACCCAATAACAATTCAGTTCGTGAAAATTGATTTAGCATTTAGTTATTCCTTAATTACCGAAAATAGATTACAATAAAAAAAACTTTTACTCAAGAACAGAGCAAGAGGAGCGTCATTTTTAAAAACAACATTAAAAATCATACAATAATAAATAACCAGTTTGTACTATCTTTGCAAACAGATTCCGGATCTTTCGCACTCACTTACGTTTCGTGCTGTCCGGAATGACTGGTTGGTACGCCTAGCAAGAAGGTCGTCATTCTGAAATGATTAAAAATCAAGCAATTTCTAATTGCGTAGATTTTATCTTATTCTTCTTCGGCTTCGCCTACGCATACAGACTCACACAACTCACCTCAGGTTCGTTGGTTCGCTTTGTAACAATCTGGGCAAAAACAAACAAAAAGTCACCCTGAACTAGTTTCAGGGTCGATTCATATCAAGATTTTACAAGGGGTTTAGGGACTTAATATTTTGTTTTATTTTGGTTATGGAAGAGATGCCGAATCACCGAGTAGGAACAGAAAATTACGTTTCGAGTTCCTCTCAACTCATTTTCTAGTCAGTTCGGCATGACTATTGGGTGAGAATTGCAAGATTTTATAGTATATTTTCAACATTGAACAAAAATTTCAGCACCTAAACGTAGGTCACGGCACTGCCTGACATGTAAAAAAAATGTCATAAGAAAGGTGAATTTCAAATGACATATTAAACGTATGTTGTATATTAAATTAAGTCTTTTTATTTTGATTGGTTCAAAACATATCTTGCAGCATCTGTTGCCGGCTCTACAGTACCATCATGGAACACAACCGGGAATATATCACCCATATCTGTAGCGTTGTTTCTTACAACACAATCACCAACTGTTGCGGATACTTTTGTACTTGTTGCAGTAATACATGTAACCTCTTTGTTAGGCAATGTCGTTCCGTTAACATCAATGAAACCATAACAACTGGAACCTTCGGTAGCAGTTCCATCCTTTCCAGCAGCCTTTCCTTGGGCAGCCAAAGCAGTAATATCATCACCAACACTCAATGGATTGTTATATTTATCTATTTTACTGATAAATTCATGTAAAAAGAGGATAAATAGTAATGGCACTAAAACAAGATTTGGGACAACGAATACAGTACTTACGCAAGCAACAAAAGCTTACACAAGAAGCTCTTGCCGAACTTGTTGGAATTGACCCCAAAAATATTAGCAAAATAGAAAACGGTAACAACTACCCCTCATCCGAAACCATCACCGCCATTGCAACTGCACTAAATGTTGATATTTATGAACTCTTCGTTTTCAATAAAATTCCATACAAACAAATGCGAGAAGAAATAATAACTTCCCTAAATTCGGACAAAACATTGTTATATCTTTATAAGTGTCTTAAATTGGGCAAATAATCAGAAAATATTTATCCCAAAACGTTCTGCCAACTCTGCTATCATATAAAATGAACCGCAAATTATATTCAACTTTCCATCATCAAACGGAATTTCAACATCATTGGTCAATTCAGTCGCTTTTACAGGACTAACCTTTTGCAACTCATCAAATGTACAAGAATTTTGATGTCCAAAATGATAAAAATAAACCTCATCACCTTGTCCAAACAATGAATTAACCATTTTTGAATATTCTTTATTTCTCAAGCAACCAAAAATAAACCTACGTTCCTCATCCGGATAATACATATCCAAACTTTGCCTCAATGAATTTATCCCATTTGGATTATGTGCCCCATCAATAATCAAATTTTTCTGTGCAATATACTGGAATCTACAAGGATGTTTAACATTTCTAATCCCTTCTTCAAGCGTACTTTGAGAAATTTCAGGAAAAACTGTTTCAATAACCGCAAGTGCCAAAGCCAAATTTTCCTGCTGAAACGCACCTTTCAAAGCCAATTCACTAGTATCTGCGAACGGTAAAATTACCATCAGCATTGAACCCTTTTCATCCGCTACATCTTTATAAACCTCTAAACCTTCAAAAACAATGCAAGGACAATCGGGTTTCATAATTCCCGCCTTTTCAAATGCAATCTCATCAAGCGTTTTGCCAAGTCGTTCAGTATGATCAAAGTCGACATGCGTAATCACAGAACACAAATGGCGTTTGATAACATTTGTAGCATCAAATCTTCCGCCCAAACCCGTTTCCAAGACAACAACATCAACGTCATTATCCGCAAAATATTTAAACATCACCGCCGTAAGAAGTTCAAACTCGGTCAAATCAACCCCATTTTTATCAGCAAGCTCTGAAATTTCAAAAATATATTTTGCAAAATCATCATCAGAAATAGGAACCCCACAAATCTGAATTCGCTCGGTATATTTGAAAATATGCGGACTTGTGTACAATCCGACCTTTTGCCCCGCAGCGTTTAAAATTGATGACAAAATTGAACAAACAGACCCTTTGCCGTTCGTTCCCGCAACGTGAATACAGTTCAATTTATCTTGCGGATTGCCTAAAATATCCAAAATTTTAGAGATTCTCTCCAGTCCTAGCGAAATATGGAATTTCCCCACAGATGTTAACAATTTAACCGCATCGTCATAAGTTTTTGTCATAATTTAATGTTCCTTGTTTAATTTATATTGTCGGCGTGGCAACGCCGACCTACGTTGTTATTTATGGTATTAATTACGGGAACCACCAACCAATACGATTATATTATAAATAAAACTAATTACCACGGATAATCTTCGCTAATTTTCCAACCATCAACCATAATCACTGCAGCACAAGCATCCCCCGGAGTCCAATATCCGGAACCACTCGCTTTTTGATTACAACCTCCCCAACCGGTACCCAACAAAGTATTTCTATCTTTAGTACTGATACCATAACTACCTAGAGTTCCCCAACCATAAGGTTTGAACATCGGTTCATTATCCGCTTTAGTTAAAATAAAAGTAAAAACATCTTTTCCAACAATACCATAAGGCTTTTTCTGCCATGCTAATCTTTTGCCAGAATTTCTGATATATACTCTTACTCGTGTCACAGGTTCATAATTACCCGGATATCTAGAAAACCCATAGCCAATAGGGGTACCCATTTTTGCAACGGCATATTGTGCAACCATAGTATTAAAACTCCCTGGGTTTGCTGTTTTTAAAGGATAAGGCAAAGGCAAACCCAAGCATGACTCATTAGTAGTACAACTTTTTGCCCCAGTAACTTTTACATACGGTTCAAAATACGTTTTGACCCACAATGGCAACTCGTCCGCTTTTGTGTAATTCCAACCATTAGGATCTCCATGGTCTGCCATTGCCATACGCAATATTTGATTTAATTCTGTATATGCTTTTTTAACCTCTAATGCGGTAAGCTTCTTTTGATAATCTGCAACTAATGTAGGTATTGCAATTGCCGCAATAACACCAACTATCCCAAGTGTAATTAAAACTTCTGCCAAAGAAAAACCAAACTTCTTTATCTTCATATTATCTCCATACTTTTACCAAAACTACGAATAGAATTATTACTTTTTAAGCATTAGTATGCAATATATTCTTACTTTTGTCAATATACGAAAATATTTCGCTTATTTCTGTATAAAAAGTCCTTTATATTTTAATTAAATATGGGAGAAATGTTTTGACTGAAAATAAAAAACTATTAGGAAAGAGAATTAAACAAATACGTAAAAATGCAGGCTACACGCAAGAACAGCTTTCAGAACTCATCGGTATTGAAACTGGTTCTTTGAGCACTATTGAAAGTGGACGAAGTTTTCCATCGTTAGTAACATTAGAAAAAATTTCACAAACATTGAATGTTGAATTAAAAGCCTTTTTTGATTTTGACACATCAATGACAATAAAAGATATGAAAAAAATTATAGTAACAAACATTGATAAGATTAAAGATACCCAAATACCTTACATATATAAGTATTTTGAAGGGATAAATAAATAAGAGTCCCAAATTTTTTGAGACTCTCATTTGATATTTTTTCGAATTTTATTTATCTTCCAAACCTTTACGTTTATAAAAATCTTCGATAAATCCGGTGTTAAATTTACCGCTCATAAACACCTCATCTTCAATAATCGCTTGGTGGAACGGAATTGTTGTTTCAACACCAGTTACAACATATTCTTTCAATGCGCGGTACATTCTACGACGTGCTTCATTACGATTACGTCCCCAACAAATCAACTTACCAATCATTGAATCATAATATGGTGGGATTTCATAATCTTGGTAAACATGCGAATCAACTCTAACCCCAAATCCACCAGGAGCCAAATAACCGGTGATTTTTCCAGGGTTTGGCATAAAGTTTTTCATTGGATTTTCAGCATTGATACGACATTCAATCGCATGACCTTTCAAGTGAATGTCATCTTGAGTATAACTCAATTTTTCACCTGCTGCTATCAAAATTTGTTCTCTTACAAGGTCAACACTTGAAATCATTTCAGAAACACAGTGTTCAACTTGAATTCTTGTATTCATTTCCATAAAGTACCATTTGCCGTCATGGTCAAGCAAGAATTCGCAAGTTCCTGCACCTTCATAATTGATAGCTTTTGCCGCACGAACTGCTGCTGCACCCATTTCTTTTCTGGTTTCTTCATCAATTGCAGGAGATGGCGCTTCTTCCAACAATTTTTGGTGTCTACGTTGGATTGAACAATCTCTTTCGCCCAAGTGAACAACGTTACCATAACTATCGCCCAAGATTTGAACTTCAATATGACGAGGATTTTCAAGGTATTTTTCTGCATAAACATCAGGATTACCAAAGAAATTTTTAGCTTCAGATTGGCAAAGTTCCATATTTAATTGAACTTCATCATCGTTTCTGCAAATTCTCATACCTTTTCCGCCACCACCAGCAGTAGCCTTCAAGATAATCGGATAACCTACACGATTTGCAAACTCTTGAACTTCTTCTACCGTGTGAACAATTCCTGTACCTGGGGTTACCGGAACATTATTTTCAATCATTGTTTTACGAGCGGTTGCTTTGTCGCCCATTTTCTTCATTGCCTCAGAAGACGGTCCGATAAATTTTATACCTTGTTTTTCACAAATCTCAACGAAATCTGCTCTTTCAGACATAAAACCGTACCCAGGGTGAATAGCCTCAGCACCTGATACCATAGCCGCTGACATAATTGCAGGAATACTCAAATAACTATCCGCACTTTTTGCCGGTCCGATACAATAGGCTTCTGTCGCAAGTCTTACGTGCAATGAGTTTGCATCCGCTTGTGAATAAATAGCAACTGTCGGAATTCCTAATTCTCTACATGCTCTAATAATTCTTACTGCAATTTCGCCTCTATTGGCAATCAAAACTTTTCTAAACATTTTTACAAATATCCCTTACTAAAACAAAGAAGTGAACGAATGAAGACCCGTTCACTTCTTGAAATTTTATATTACTCTACATATAACAAAACTTGACCGAATTCAACAGGCTGACCGTCTTCAACACAAATTTCAACGACTTTACCTGAAACTTCTGATTCAATTTCGTTCATCATTTTCATAGCTTCAACGATACAAACAACATCACCTTGCTTAATAGTTGAACCAACAGAAACAAACGGTTCAGCATCTGGAGATGGTGACTTGTAGAAAGTCCCAACCATTGGAGATGTAATCGGTGTACCTTTTTTAGCAGGTGCCGGAGCATCAGCACTTGCTGCTTGTGGAGCAGCCACAGGTGCTGCAACAGGAGCCGGAGCAGCCGCAACAACTTGCGGTGCAGATGTTACAACAACATCTTTTCTCAAAGTGATAGCTTGTTCGCCATCTTCAAGAGAAATTTCAGTCATTCCTGTTTCTTCCAATATTTTTGCTAATTTTTCAATATAATCTGTTTCAAATTTCATATTATTTTCCTTTTTACTACCGAATTTAGAATAAAAGATAACTAAAAACTAGCATCTGTCTAAATATTCATTAGTTCTTGTATCAACTCTGATTCTGTCACCGTTAGAAACGAAGAATGGAACGTTAACAACAGCACCTGTTTCAAGTGTAGCAGGTTTAGTACCGCCTTGAGCAGTGTTTCCTTTTTCTGCCGGAGGAGTATCAACAACTTCCAACTCAACGTGTGCCGGAATATCAACACCAATAATTCTACCTTCGTGAGTCAAAATCATAACGTTCATATTTTCTTTCAAGTATTTAACACCTGAACCAATTTGTGCTTCTTCTACGTGCATTTGGTCATAAGTTTCATTATCCATCATCACGTATGCAGAACCTTCTTTATATAAATATTGCATTTCACGTCTGTCAAGAGTAGCCTTCGCAACTTTTTCACCGGCTCTGAATGTTTTTTCAACAACTTGACCTGTGATAACGTTTTTCAATTTAGATCTAACAAACGCTGCGCCTTTCCCCGGTTTTACGTGCAAGAATTCAACAACTGTCCAAAGACCGTTATCGAGCTCAACTGTCAAACCTGTTTTAAAATCGTTTACTGAAATCATATTTTTCCCCTTTATAAAAATAATATCGTTTTTAACCTAGAATAACACAAATATTCAAATTTGCCAACTGATATGAAACAGGTTTACAAATATTCCGTTACAATAGAAAAATTTATGGTAAAATGAATGTATGATTACAAGATATTCAAGAGAAGAAATCTCAAAAATTTGGGATTTGAACACAAAATTTGATTACTATTTAAAAGTTGAACTTGCTGTATGCGATGCTTATGCAAAACTCGGAACGATTTCACAAGAAATTGCCGATGAAATCAGAAAAAAAGCGACTTTTTCAGTTGAGAGAATTGACGAAATCGAAAAAGAAGTGCGCCACGACGTAATAGCATTTTTAACATGCGTAAACGAAAGCCTTGGTGACTTGGGGCGTTATGTCCACGTTGGTTTAACAAGTTCTGATGTCATTGATACAGCCTTTGCTCTACAAATTCAAGATAGCGGGAAAATTATAGAAAAAGACTTAGAACAAGCAATTTTAACCCTAAAAAATCTTGCAAACAAACACAGAAACACAATTTGCATAGGTCGTTCGCACGGTATACACGCAGAAATTATGACATTTGGAGTCAAAATGTGTTCTTGGATAGATATTCTTGAGCGTCAACAAGAGAATTTTACCCACGCATTAAACCAAATACGTGTAGGACAAATTTCAGGTCCTGTCGGAACTTATAGCAACATTTCACCTGAAGTTGAAAAAATTACTTGTGAAAATTTAGGGCTAAAACCGGCAAGAGTTTCTACCCAAATTATCGCAAGAGATTATCACGCATACTTTATGCAATCATTGGCGCTAATTGCAAGCGTTATTGAACAATTTGCAACCGAAATCAGACACTTGCAAAAAACAGAGGTTTTGGAACTTGAAGAAGGCTTTGGCAAAGGTCAAAAGGGTTCATCAGCAATGCCGCACAAGAAAAACCCTGTATTGAGCGAAAATCTTTGCGGGCTTGCCCGAGTTGTCAGAGCAAATTCTATCGTTGCTTTGGAAAATATACCGCTTTGGCACGAAAGAGATATTTCTCACAGTTCAGCAGAAAGAATTATTTTCCCAGATAGCCTAATTTTGATAGATTTTATGCTACATAGATTTAACTCATTAATGGAAAATATTGTTGTCCACGAGAAAAATATGTTGAAAAATACAGACAAATTCGGTGGTATCGTATTTTCACAAAAAGTATTGCTTTCACTTGTTGCAAAAGGTTTAACAAGAGAAGAGGCTTACACAATCGTTCAGCGTAACGCTCTTGATGCCTTCCAAAATGACGGCAACTTCAAACTGAATTTAGAAAAAGACCCGGAAGTGACAAGTTTGTTAACACAACAAGAAATTGAAAATATTTTTGATAAACAAACATTCTTGCAAAACATTGACGGGATTTATGATAGAGTTTTAGGGTAAATTTGAATATTATTTACTTTGAGTGTTTTCCCAATAACTATATGGCTTATACAAAATATCCCAATATGAATTTGAATTACCTGACGGATTTACACCACGATGTGCGTAATAATAACAACCTTTTTGTTTTTCAGAGTGATTTAATGTAGGATTACAAAGAGAATTGTAATCAATATCATAAGAATTATACGTAAAAATATCATGTCCACGCCGATTAGGACCTTTAAAAGGACCATTTGTATCAAATATGAGAGCCAAACGTTTTATTCCATGAGTATCTGCCACTGCGAAATAAGAAAACATTGCACCATCTTTTGTTATGATGGCTCTATCATCATTAAAAGCGGGAAAGTAATTTGAAACATGCCCCGGCCATTCATTTCCAAACATATCATGAAACCTAACTCCTTTACCGAAAAGATAAGAAATTCCATTTGAAAATGTTGTTGCTCCGGCAAATTGTTTTTCCCAAGCATTGTTGATTTCCGGCAACATTCTATCCAGTTCATCTTCAGAAGAAGGCGTTGACAAATTTGAAAAACTGTCATAACCAACTTCATTTGCGGTTTTTAAAAGTGCCTGTTGCAACACCGCATCAGCCTTTTTAAATCGTGCTTCTAAAACTTTTACCTTGTAATTCGTAATTAAACTAGGCAACGTAAGCGCAGCAATTATTACAACAATCCCTAAAACTATCAATACTTCCGCCAGCGTGAATGCTTTTTTCATGTTTTATGTACTCCGCAAAAATTCTAAATTCATTTATTATTATGAACGATTTTTGCCCATAAGTACACCGCCCCGCCACACCATACCATACCATACCATAAAGCAATTATATCAATGGTTTCGAGAGTTTAAAATAGATTTTACATTTTGTAATATTTGTTAAAGTTTTGAAACAAAATAGAGGAAATAGCAAAGCTATTGTCATTCTAACAATAGTAAACGAACTCACCTAAAGGTCACCCTGAATCTCGTTTCAGGGTCTCTTCATAGCAAGATAAACAAGGATTTTAGTATCTTAATATTTGTTTTATTTTGACTTTGGAAGAGATGCCGAATCTCCGTACTCGCATTAATCGTGTCTTCACTTCATTTCGCACACTGCTCGTGCGGTTCAGCATGACTAATTGGTGGGTATAGCAAGAAATACGTCATTGGAGAAAACTTAGAAAATTTTTGCGAATGTAATGAGTAAATAAATTTTCTTGTTATTCAGAATCTGTTCAACATTCAACACAAATTTCAAAGCCAAACTTAGGTCAGGCACCGCCTGACATGTAAAATTTATGCCGTTGCCAACCTACCTTTCCAATGCATGCTTTTTCTGGATTGGCAAAAGAAAAATACATTAAAAAATCACAATAATTAAAATTACTCATCGTCTATTGACTGAGAGTAACTATCAAGTTGTAATATATAATTGTACAGTTTATTAGGAGATTAAAAATGAGCAAAAAAGTTATTATAATTTCATCTTCGCCACGCAAAGGGGGAAATTCTGACACACTATGCGACAAATTCGCACAAGGAGCAATCGAAGCAGGCAATAATGTAGAAAAAATATTCCTTAAAGATAAAAAAATAAACTACTGCACAGGCTGTGGTTTCTGCAACACAAACGATTATTGCGGTTGCGCACAAAAAGACGACATGAACGAAATTTTGGAAAAACTTATCGCAGCAGATGTCATTGTCTTTGCAACTCCGGTTTATTTCTACACAATGTGCGGTCAAATGAAAACTTTTATAGACAGATTTTGTGCAAGATACACCCACATTGCAAACAAAGATTTCTACTACATAATGACTGCTGCAGACGGAAACCCTCATGCTATAGACAGAGTAATTGTAGAATTTGATGGGCTTATGGCATGTTTACCAAATCCGACAGTTAAAGGTCAGATAGTCGCTACAGGAGTTTGGCAAAAAGGTGACATTGTTCAAACAGACTATCCACAACTTGCTTACGATATGGGTAAAAATGTTTAATATTTCATCACTAAAAAGATAATTAATTTTCTACTTTTAAACATTTAAAAAAGACTTCCGAATCTCGGAAGTCTTTTAATTTATGATTTTTGAAAACGATTAGTGTTGTTCGTCATCAATATCGAAATCAGGAGCTCCAAACATACCTTCAATTTCTTCCAAAATTGCAGATGGTTTTCTTGCTTGATTTCTTTGAGCTACTGCACGTTTTCTTTCTTCTCTATCACGTTCTTCATCAGCATTGATTAAGTGATGGAAGCCTGTACCTGCCGGAATCAAACGACCGATAATAACGTTTTCTTTCAAACCTCTTAACAAGTCCTTCTTACCGTCAACTGCTGCTTCTGTCAAGATTCTTGTAGTTTCTTGGAATGAAGCGGCTGAAATGAAGCTTTCAGTGTTCAAAGAAGCTTTTGTGATACCTAACAACATGTATTCACATTGTGCCGGTGCCTTACCTGCTTCTTCTGCTGCTTTGTTTTCTTTTTCGAAAGTTTGCATTTCAATCAATTCACCAGGTAACAAGTTTGTATCACCTGCGTCAATAACTTTAACTTTCTTAGTCATTTGACGAACGATAATTTCGATATGCTTATCGGCGATTTCAACACCTTGTGAACGATATACACGTTGTACTTCGTCTACTAAGTATTGTTGTGCTGCTTCAGGTCCGCATAATCTCATAACATCATGTGGATTCATCGGTCCTGATGTCAACGGTTGACCTTTTGTAATCTTTTGTCCGTTAGACACGATTACATTCGAATCGATTGCATATTTGATTTCAACAGATGAACCGTTTTCATCAACCAAGAATAATCTTGGAAGCCCGTCATCATCAATTTCAATCTTTGCAGTACCGTCATTTTCTGCCAAAATAGCACAATCTTTTGGTTTTCTACCTTCTAGCAACTCTTCTACTTTCGGAAGACCTTGAACGATATCACCTGTCTTTTCTCTTTCAAATACCAATGTCGCAAGCAAGTCACCTCTAAGAACCAATGCTCCTGCACCGATTTGCAACATTGTACCTGGGCTAATCAAGTACGGACGACCGTTTCTGATTGATATTGAACCTTTATTTACTGCTGTAACAACACCTGATACAGGAGAGGTTTCACCACTTTCTGCCAAAACTTTATCAGTTTTTACGAAATCGCCTTTCTTAACAACTGATTTACCTGATACAGATACAACTGTTTCAGAATTTTCAGAAATCAAAAGCAATCTTCTAACTTCTTCATCATCAGTTTTGATAGAAGCAACTGCATCATTTACTGCCAAAACTTGAGTCTTAGCAACAGGTGTTCTAGGGTCAATTGTTTCACCATCTTTTACCAACAATTCAGTTTGCAATGATGAAGCCTTTGAAGTTCCTTCCATCTCACGACGAACAATCAAGTTTTCCAATACAACAATTCTCAAACCGCCTTGAGCATCAAGTTCAACCATACCCTTCAAGTGTGACAAGTAACCTTGCATTTGAAGAACTAAGCTTGTTCTTGTAATTGTTGCACCATCAACGTTTCTAACTCTTGCTCCGTCTTTGTATTGAAGTTGAGTTACAGGAATGATATCAATCAATTCATCAGTTGTATTAAATCTGATTGAAACATCTTTTTGATCAACATCTAATACTTGAACCGGTCTTACCAAGATTTGAACAGGTTGATTTGCAATTGAATCTTCATCTAATGTCAATGCTGAATCAATTTCTTCGTCCAAATCATCAAGCGGTAAATCATCTACTGAAGAATCCATAATTGAAACAATTGAAGTTTCTGTAGCCTTGATACCGTCAGCAATTACTGTACCTTTCTTAACTACTTCGCCTTCATCAACTTTCAATTCTGAAATGCTTGACAATGTATGAACTTCACCAGGTCTTACTGTAATTTCATGAATAACGTCATTGTATTCTTTGAATTCAACAATACCATCAATGTGACAATAGACATCTTTAACGATTTCAGTACCGGCAGTAACTGCAGTACCGTTTTCAACCATTTTCAATGTACTGTCTTTATTGATTTGGTGAATTTCTTCAGGAATAAATACAACCTTACCAGGTTTTGTAATAATTTGATTTTCATCAACTTCAACATCTACGTATCTGATTTCACCTGAAGAAGATACTGAACAATCATCATCTACCAACTCGGCAATAATCATACCGTTTTCAACTGTTGTATCAACAGGAGCTTTAACGATATATTTTTCACCGGTAGACTCAACTGTCCATAATTGTTCTTTCTTAGTTTGTTCAAATACAGCGTTTTCAGGTTGTAAAGATGCGATAACAATTGTCAATTCTTTACCTTGAACAATTTTCTTAATTGTTTTGCCGTGAGATTTAACATTTTCAACAACTAAATCTTCACCAACACGAACTTCACCACCGTGTTCAGAAATAGTTAAGGTTTCTGCCAAAACTCCGCCTTCTGAAACTTTTTCGCCGTCTTTTACAAGAACTTTTGAACCACCAGGTAATGTATAAACATCACCGCCAAGAACCCAAATAACACCTTGTTTGTTTGTAGTTCTTGAAACGTTACCTTGTCTATCTTTCTTTTCATCAGCTTTGAAATCTTCAAATACGATTTCACCACTAATGTCAGCGAAAATATCTTTAGTCGCTTTTTCTGTTACACCTTGAGTTTGAGGTGAATGTTCAGCCATTTTGTAGCCTTTTTCAACCTTCATACCATCAGTGATGAACAATGTAGCGCCTGCCGGAATATGATATTTAGTAGTTCTCTTTTCGCCTTTAACTTCGATATCTGCTTCATACATAGAAACTTGAACGATATCACCGTGACGAGTTCTCAATTCTCTGGCTTTGATTTTTGAACTTACAACACCGGCTTCACGAGCAACAATTTCTTTCTTAGCTTCTTTAACGCCAACAGCACCACCTGTGTGGAAGGTTCTCATTGTCAACTGTGTACCAGGTTCACCGATTGACTGAGCAGCGATAATACCGATTGCTTCACCGATATCAACCAATTTTTGAGTTGTCATTGCCCAACCATAACATTTTTGGCAAACACCGTATTCCAAACCGCAAGTTAAGCCAGAACGAACTTTCAATTCTTGCAAGTCTAAGTTTGAAATTTTCTTGATTGCATCTCTGTCCATTGTTGTACCTTTAGTAACAAGAACATTACCATCAGCATCAACGATATCTTGAGCAACTGTTCTACCCAACAATCTGTCAATCAACGGAACAATAACTTTATCTCTTTCTGTGATTGCTTTCAAGTTGATGTATTTATCAGTATGACAATCATCTGCTCTGATAATTACGTCTTGCGCAACGTCAACCAAACGTCTTGTTAAGTAACCTGAATCGGCTGTTTTCAACGCTGTATCTACAAGACCTTTACGAGCACCGTATGATGAAATGATGTATTCGGTAACTGACAAGCCTTCTTTAAAGTTTGATTTAATAGGCAAGTCGATGATTTGACCTTGCGCATCTGCCATCAAACCACGCATACCAACCAACTGTGATACCTGTGACAAGTTACCACGGGCTCCGGAGAATGCCATCATATATACCGGATTCAATTTATCAAAGTTTTCAACAACTTGTTCTGTTAATTTTGCCGTTGTTTCAGACCAAGTATCAATAACTTTTGTATATCTTTCAACTTCGGTAATTTCACCTTTCAAGTATCTGTTTGTAGATTTTTCAATTTCACTTTCTGCTGATTTCAACAAATCTTTTTTGATTGATGGAACTGATAAGTCAGCAATAGAAATTGTTGTACCGGAAATTGTAGCGTACTTATAACCTAAGTTTTTAAGTGCGTTAGCCAAAGTTGCAGCCTTCGCTCCGCCGTATTCCAAATACATTTGACCTAACAATTTCTTCAAAGAACCTTTGTCCATTTGTTTGTTAATGAAATCAGGAGTTTTCTTTGTATTTGTATATGTTTTTTCCATTCTAATTTTCCTTCAATTAGTTATTTTTTACACTGATTTTGCACTTACGCTAGTGCTTTTCTAACTTCTTGGTTGAAGATAATTCTACCAACTGTAGTTTCTAATCTGGCACCTTTTTCATCTCTTACGATAATCTTATCGTGAAGTTTGATAACTCCTACTTCTAATGCTGAAATAGCATCTTGGAAGTTGTAGAAGTAACCTTTAACTTCTTGAGATTGGTCTTTGATAGTAGTCAAGTAATACATACCCAAGACCATATCCTGAGATGGAGTAACAATAGGTTTACCGTTAGCAGGGGCTAACAAGTTGTTAGTTGCTAACATCAACATTCTTGCTTCTGCTTGAGCCTCGATAGATAGCGGAACGTGAACAGCCATTTGGTCACCGTCGAAGTCAGCGTTGAATGCTGTACATACCAACGGGTGAAGTTGAATAGCACGACCTTCTACCAATTTTGGTTCAAATGCTTGAATACCTAGTCTGTGCAAAGTCGGAGCACGGTTCAACATTACAGGGTGTCCGTCGATAACTTCTTCTAAGATATCCCATACAATGTGTTCTGAACGTTCAATCTTCTTCTTCGCAGATTTGATGTTTTGAACATATCCTCTTTCGATAAGTTTATTAACAACAAACGGTTTGAATAGTTCAATTGCCATTTCTTTTGGCAAACCGCATTGGTGCAACTGTAAAGATGGACCAACAACGATAACTGAACGACCTGAGTAGTCAACACGTTTACCTAACAAGTTTTGACGGAAACGACCTTGTTTACCTTCAATAATGTTAGATAATGATTTCAACGCACGGTTGTTAGGACCAACAACAGTTCTACCACGACGTCCGTTATCAATCAAAGCGTCAACTGCTTCTTGTAACATTCTCTTTTCGTTTCTAACGATGATTTCAGGAGCGCCCATTTCCAAAAGTCTTTGCAAACGGTTGTTTCTGTTAATTACACGTCTGTACAAATCATTCAAATCTGATGTTGCAAAACGTCCACCGTCCAATTGAACCATTGGTCTTAAATCAGGCGGAGTAACAGGAAGTACGTCCATAATCATCCAAGTTGGGTTGGTTTCTGAAGAAATCAAGCTATCTAATAATCTCAATCTCTTGATTAACTTAGATTTCTTTTGAACAGAAGTTACATTGCCTGCCAATTCACCTCTGATTTCTTCTGCCAACGCTTTAATATCAATTTCAGAAAGCAATTCTTTGATTGCTTCAGCACCGATACCAACTTTCAAAGTTGATTCTTCATTGCTTTCCATATATTCATCATATTCATCTTCGGTCAACAACTGTAATTTTCTGAAATCACTGTCGCCACCGTCGATTACTACATAACTGTTGAAGTAAATAACTTGTTCAAGATCTTTCAAAGTCATATCAAGTAACAAGCCAAGGTAAGATGGGATACCTTTCAAGAACCAAATGTGTGACACAGGTGCCGCCAATTTGATGTGTCCCATTCTGTGACGTCTTACTTTTGAATCTGTAACTTCAACACCGCAACGTTCACAGATAATACCTTTATGTCTTACTCTTTTGTACTTACCGCAATAGCATTCCCAGTCCTTTGTTGGCCCGAAAATTCTTTCGCAGAACAAACCATCTCTTTCAGGTTTTAAAGTACGGTAATTGATGGTTTCCGGTTTTGTAACTTCGCCGTGTGACCATTGAAGTATTCTTTCCGGAGATGCCATACTTATTCGTATATAATCAAAATAATCAATACTTGTAGACAATTTTAATTCTCCTTATAATTATAGATCACCACCGAAAGTAGTTGGTGTTTCAAAGAAGTTGATATTCAACAACTCTGAATCAACGTCAGACAATGTACGTTTTGGAGCTGATTTTCTCAAATCGTCCATATCTGTCATCAAGTCTACTTCCTGTCCGTCTTTTTTCGCTACTGTAATATCTAAACCGATACTTTGCAATTCTCTTACAAGTACCTTAAATGATTCAGGAATACCCGGTCTTGGGATATTGTCACCCTTAACAATTGCTTCATACGCTCTATTTCTACCATTAACATCATCTGATTTGATTGTTAACATTTCTTGTAGAGTATAAGCAGCACCGTAAGCTTCCAATGCCCAAACTTCCATTTCACCGAATCTTTGACCACCGAATTGAGCTTTACCACCCAATGGTTGTTGAGTTACTAGTGAGTAAGGACCGGTACTTCTTGCGTGAATCTTGTCATCTACAAGGTGAACAAGTTTCAAGAAGTATGTCAAACCAACAGCAACAGGTCTGTCAAATGGTTCACCTGTTCTACCATCGATTAGCAATACTTTACCGTCTTCGCCAACCCAATCACAGCCTGATTCTTTGATACCTCTAAGAAGTTCTGCTTTTGTTGCGATTTCGGATTGATTTTCACCATACATTTCATCGAATGCAGGTGCTTCATAATAGTCACCAGTCAAGTATGCAGCCAAACCTAACAACAATTCATAAGTTTGACCAACGTTCATACGAGAAGGTACACCAAGTGGGTTCAATACGATATCTACAGGAGTACCATCTGGCAAGAACGGCATATCCTCTCTAGGTAAGATTCTAGATACGATACCTTTGTTACCGTGACGTCCTGAAAGTTTATCACCTACAGAAACCTTACGTTTTTGAGCGATGTAAACTCTGATTACTGTATTTGCCCCTGGTGGTAATTCGTCGCCTTTTTCTCTGTCAAATACCTTAACATCGAGAACTCTACCACCTTCACCGTGTGGAACACGTAATGAATTATCTTTAACATCTCTTGCTTTTTCCGCAAAAATTGCTCTTAACAATTTTTCTTCAGGCGGATGTTCAGATTCACCTTTCGGTGTAACTTTACCAACAAGAATATCATCTGCGTAAACTCTGGCACCGATTCTGACAATACCACGTTCATCCAAGTGTCTTAGAGCATCTTCTGAAACGTTTGGAATTTCACGAGTAATTTCTTCAGGTCCCAATTTAGTTTGACGAGCTTCGATTTCTAATTTTTCAATGTGTAATGAAGTAAAGATATCATCGTGTACACATCTTTCAGAAAGCAAGATAGCATCTTCGAAGTTATAACCTTCCCAAGGCATATAAGCAACCAAAATGTTTTTACCTAATGAAAGTTCACCACCACATGTTGAAGCACCATCAGCAATTACATCACCTGCTTTAACTTTATCACCTTCGTGAACGATAGGTTTTTGGTTAATACAAGTATCTTGGTTACTTCTTACATATTTCATTAATGTATAGATGTGTGGTTTACCTTGTACATCTCTGATAACAATTTCTTCACCGACAACTCTTTCAACTGTACCGTCAACATCAGAAACGATAACCATACCTGAGTCTTTTGCTACACGAGATTCAAGACCTGTACCAACTCTTGGTCTTTGAGTAATCAAAAGCGGAACGGCTTGACGTTGCATGTTAGAACCCATCAATGCACGGTTAGCATCATCGTGTTCAATGAACGGAATCATTGATGTTGCAACAGAAATGATTTGGATAGGGCAAACACCGACATAGTCGATTTTTGACGCTTCACACATGATGAATTCTGAACGATATCTCGCAGGAACCATGTTTTCTACAAATCTTCTGTCTTTTGTCAACTTAACGTCAGCAGGAGCACAACGGAAGTTTTCATCGGCATCGGCTGTCATATAAACAACTTCATCAGTAACAACGCCATCTTTTACAACGAAGAACGGAGATTCTACAAAACCGTAATCGTTAACTTTTGCGTGAGTTGCCAATGAACCAATCAAACCTGCGTTCGGACCTTCCGGAGTTTCAATCGGACAAATACGACCGTAGTGAGAAGGGTGAATATCACGAACCGCAAAACCGGCTCTTTCTCTTTGCAAACCACCAGGTCCCAATGCTGAAATACGTCTTTTGTGAGTCAATTCAGCAAGTGGGTTAGTTTGGTCCATGAACTGTGACAATTGAGAGCTTCCGAAAAATTCTTTCAAAGAAGCAACCAATGGTTTTGTGTTCAACAAGTTCAACGGAGTCAATGTTTCAGAATCTTGTAAAGTCATTCTTTCTTTAACGATTCTTTCAATTCTTGACAAACCAACTCTGAATTGGTTTTGTAACAATTCGCCAACTGAACGAATTCTTCTGTTACCCAAGTGGTCGATATCATCTAATTGACCT
The DNA here is from genome assembly GCA_934692625.1 of uncultured Candidatus Melainabacteria bacterium. Taxonomy (GTDB): domain Bacteria; phylum Cyanobacteriota; class Vampirovibrionia; order Gastranaerophilales; family Gastranaerophilaceae; genus Zag111. The sequence goes on along the minus strand of CAKUUC010000004.1, from coordinate 96,524 downwards.
TCGTCGTAAGTTAAGTTAATTAAATATTCAATAGTTGAAACGATATCTTCAACAGTCAAAGTACGTTGGTTTTTAGGAATGTTCAAATTCAATTTTTTATTCAATTTGTAACGACCAACACGACCGATATCGTATTTCTTTTCATCAAAGAATCTTGATTCTAAAATCTGACGTCCACCTTGTGGAGAAGCAGGATCACCAGGTCTTAGTTTTTTATACAATTCAACCAAAGCTTCATCAGTAGTTTCAGTTGGGTCTTTTTCCAAAGTTTTCTTTAAGAATTCAAAGTGAGTAAACTTAGATTCCATTTCAGAAACTGAAATACCCATAGCTTTCAACAATGTTGTAGCAAGGATTTTTCTATTTTTGTCGATTTTAACGTGAATAACATCGTTAGAATCTGTTTCAATTTTCAACCAAGCACCACGGTTAGGAATCATTGTAGCATTGTACAAACGTTTTCCTGTTGGTGATGGATCACACTTGAAGTAAACCCCCGGAGAACGAACGATTTGTGATACGATTACACGTTCTGCACCGTTTACAATGAAAGTACCTTTGTCAGTCATTGTAGGAATATCACCGATATATACTTCTTGTTCTTTGATTTCACCGCTATCACGGTTAACCAATCTAATCATAACACGTAACTGTTTTGCATAAGTTGCGTCATGAATACGAGCCTCTTCAACCGTATACTTAGCGTTGTCGAAAGTATAATTCGGCAAGAAGTGTAGCTCTAATCTGCCAGTGTAGTCTTTAATAGGAGAAAAAGAAAGTAATTCTTCCTTCAAACCTTCTTTCAAGAACCACTCAAATGATTTTTTTTGCACCTCAATAAGGTCCGGTAAATCGTCCAAACGGGTGTGTGGAATGCCCATTGGCGTTACTCTTTTTGCATATTTTGTCTCAGACATCAATTCACCTCATTTTAATAATGATGTACTACTATAAAACGTTTTTCTAACTTAAGGCTGTAAACCCTCTGCCAAAGATTTGGCAAATAACTGCAATTTCATGGAGTTGTACAAGTTGCGGAATGTTGTTTTTCATGTTTTATGAATTAGGCACAATTCACCCAACTTTACTTTTGCATGTTACTTCATCATATTACATCAATATTCCTAGTCAAGTAATTTTGACTAAATTTTAGAGAAATTTTTAAATTTTTTGTAATAAAATTTTACAAACCACAAATAAAAAAGCGAAAGTTTGATTATACTTGCTTTTCAGTGTCAATCCCCCAATAGGAAACATCACAATTTCTAACATTAGGAATTGTCGGCTAAAAACTGCCAAAAGACTGACCAAATCAAACATACAGACATTTTCATTAAAAATCACTTCAGCACTTGATTTTTAGGACAAATATATAAAAAATTTCCAAAATTTTGAACAAAATTTTCGTCATTGTAAAAATATTGAACTTCACACTTTTTATAATCAATAATGAATATAAAGAATTCAATATTCTCAAAATCATATTTCTATTATGAACGATTTTTTCGCATAAGTACACCGCCCCGCCATACCATACCATACCATACCATAAAGGAATTATATCAAGGGTTTTGAGGTTTTAAAGTAATTTTTACATTTTGTAACGTTATGATTTTATATTAAGGAATTGAAACAAATCCATCAGAATACAAAAATATAAGCCGCTATCAGTATATGATAACGGCTTATATTATAAACATTAACTAAAAATCTTTATCCAAGCACTGATTTTGCAATTGTTTGAGCAAGATTTTCGAATTCTTCTTCTTTTGAAGATTTCACTGTTGATTTTACCGTCACTTTTGGTTCAATTATTTCAACATTTTTCATCTTCATAATCAATTCGCACATCAATTTGCCAGCAACCGGTGCCCAACTACCGTTTTCAACAATAGCAATTTTTCTATTTTGAAGATTATGAGCAACAATATCGTGCAACAAAGTTTCCATATTTACAAAAATTCCATTGTTGTATGTCGTTGATGCAAAGACAATGTGTGAATATTTGAACGCATCAGACAAAATATAAGAACAATTTACAGTTGAAACATCATACATTTTGATATCTTTAACTCCCAAATCCGCAAGTTTTGATGCTAAAATTTCGGCAGCATTTTGAGTTCCGCCATAAACTGATGCATACACAATCAAAACTGAATTTAACTCAGGTGTATAAGTTGACCATTTTTGGTATTTATCAATAAATTTGCCCAAATCTTTTCTCCAAACCGGACCGTGCAACGGACAAATCATTTGAATATCCAAACCTGAAGCCTTTTTCAAAATTGCTTGTACCTGAGGACCGTATTTACCAACAATATTTGTATAGTATCTTCTTGCTTCGTCCATATAACGACCGTCAAAGTCAACTTCATCAGCAAAAATATTACCGTCAATAGCGCCAAAAGTACCAAACGCATCAGCCGAGAACAAAATTTTGTCTACAGTATCGTAAGTAACCATAACTTCCGGCCAATGAACCATCGGAGCAAACACAAAAGTTAAATTATGCTTACCGGTATTCAAAGTGTCGCCTTCTTTCACAAGCATATATTGAGTTTCCGGCAAATCAAAATCAAAAAATTGGTCAATCATTGTTTTAATTTTTGCGTTGCAAACAATTTTTACTTCAGGATATTTTGCAACAATAGTTGGAATTTCAGCACAATGGTCTGGTTCCATGTGATTGATAACCAAATAATCAAGAGCCTTTCCATCCAAAACATGCGCTACGTTTTCCATAAATTGATGAGTTACTGCTCTATCAACAGTATCAAGCAAAACTGTTTTTTCATCAACTAAAAGGTATGAATTATAAGAAACACCTGTCGGAACAGGATAAACACTTTCAAAAAGTGCAATTCGTCTATCATTAGCACCGACCCAGAAAAGGTCGTCTTTAATCTTTTTCACATTATACATTTTATACTCTCCTATCTGTCCAGCAAATAAATGATAGCATAAAAACATGAAAGAAAAATAGTTATAAATTATTCATCAAAATTTGTCAATTTTGTCAAAATGTCTTCGTTATATCTGTTATCAACAGCGCTAAACGGGAAAATTTCACCGCCAAATTCTTTTCTTACATGTGCCAAACTACTTTGAATTTTGTTTTTGGAAATGCAATCAATCTTTGTAACTACAGTGATTATCGGCAAATTATAAGCCAAAACCCATTCTCGCATTTGGTAGTCATTTTTTTGCAATTCATGCCTTGCATCAACAAGTTGCACCAAAGATTTTATTTGCTCACGTTTCAAAAGATATTCTTCCAAATAGGCTTGCCATTTATTTCTTGCTTCTTTTGAAACTTTTGCATATCCGTACCCAGGTAAGTCTGCAATCATAAAATTATCAGAAAAATTAAAGAAATTAATCAAACGAGTTTTACCTGGAACATTTGAAGTTCTTGCCAATTTTTTATTATTTGCCAAACCGTTTATAAATGAAGATTTTCCAACATTTGAACGTCCTAACAGCGGAAACTCAGGCAATGTATAATCCGGACACTGACTCAATTTCTCTGCACTAATCAAAAATTTTGCATTCATAAAGGGTTTCATTTTGTCACCGAACTCTTTTCTTTTATTTCTTTAACTTTGCTTTTATATAAAACTGTTCTGAATAAATTACACATTTTTTCATTATTTACAACAGTCAATTGAGTTTTGTTATTTAAAAAATCGATATTAAAAGAAGATTCTTGATTGAAAATATTTGCTTGAACATTTACAATTTGAAACAGCCCCTCAGTTAATATACTAAGAGGCTCTCTCAAAAATGTTTCAAATGTTTTTCTTATATCGAATTTTTTTTTCTTCATAGTGATTATAAATTATAATCTTTGTCTAAATACGTTTATTCTTTGAACAACCGCATCTTTATCAGAAGCATTCGGAGCAAGTGCTAAGTATTGAGTATAGTATTTAACAGCACCTTGGTAGTTGCCTTCTGCTTCGTAAGATTGTGCTTTCAACTTAGCAATAGACGGAGCATTGTGATAGAAGTCGATTGCTCTGTTACAATATTCAATTGCTGATGCGTAATTGCCTTCTTTGTATTGACGTAGTGCGATTTCAAAGAATTCGTTTGATTTCATTTCGCACAAATCAATGTAGTGAAGACCGTTCAAAGCAATTCTGTTTGTTGAATCAGCCATCAAAACTTTTTGCAACGCTTTTCTTGCTGTTCTGAATTGTTTATGTTGAACAAGGATTTCTGATAAATACAACTCATCATCAATAGTGTTAGCAAAATTGATAGCGTTTTCAAATGTATAAACCGCATCTCTTTCTCTACCCAATGAGAGATAAGCTTCACCCTTGATAACTGTATCCATCAAACTGTTGCTTGCTGCTTGAATAATATAATTCAAGTTGTCGTTTGTTAACTCCATCTGGTGGGTAATTTTACCCAATTTGATTTTTGCTAAGTGAAGTTTCAAATCGTTTGGAGTTCTTTGGATAGCTTCGTTTACGTAGTCATAAGCCAAGTAAACATCTTTGTTTGTAGTGTAATCACGACTATCAGCGGTATCTTTTGCCATTTCATAATAAGTATTAGCCAAACCAATAATAGCAGTGTTGTTATAAGTTGTATCACCAAGCAATCTTGAATAGTATTCCAACGCTTGTTGATATTTCTTAGTTTCTAAAGACATGTTTGCAACTCTTAAAATACCTTCTTTATAGTTAGGGTTTAAGATAATTGCAGTTTTCAATTCTTCCATTGCGAATTCATGGTCAGCACGTCTTTCATATACACCGGCAAGGTTAATATATGGACGTGAGTTTTCAGGTTTTACATAAATCGCTTTTTTGAAAGAATTTATTGCAGCCGCTTGGTTACCTTGTTTCAAGTACAATTCACCTTGCAAATTCCATCCTGGAGAAGAATTTGGGTTAATGTGTAGTGAGTGGTTCAACCAAGTTAATGCTTTTGTATAATCCCCTCTACGAGCCTCAACTTGACCCATGTGATACATTGAAGTCGGGTTGTGAGAGTTACATTTGATTGATTGTAAGTAATATTTTTCTGCTTGGTCTAAATCGCCATCTAACATAGAAACATTACCCAAGTTGTCATACGCCGGTGCGTAGTTTGGATTGTGTTTCAAAGACATTTTGAACAAATCTTGTGCATCTTTTTTATTACCTAATTTTAAAGTTGCAACACCCATTGCGTTATACGCTTGGAAATATGTAGGGTCAAGTTCAACTGCCTTCATAAATTCTTTTATTGCCGCATTTGACAAGTTACGAATATTTTTGATGTATTCAACGTCTGATGAAGTTTCACGCATCAAGTAAACCATACCTTGTGCATAATGAAGTTCCGGTTTGTTCGGATATGTTTTTAGTAATCTATCTAATTCAGATTGTGCAGGAGCCAATTTATATTGCTTTGCTTGTGAAATCAATTGCAATGACTTTGCATCAATATCATTAGGATTTTTTGATAAAATTTCTTTTAAGCGTTGATCAGCATCTTCATAATTGTTGTATTCAATCATACGGCTGATATCCACATAACTTTTTGATACAGACACGCCGACCTTCAAAGTTTGGGCTGTAGAATCATTAGGGGCAGAAAGAATACAAGATGTCGCAATCAATGACATTATTAAAACTTTTTTACAATTCATGTTTTCACCCACTTTTGCTTAATAACTATTCTATATTCTGAAAATATTGTATAATACTTATTATAAAAAAGCAATAAGGTATTTGTATGGTATTAAACGCAAAATCAAAACAGGATTTAGAAGATTTCAAATCTTACATATTGGTAGAAAAAAATTTTTCACAACACACGGCAAAAGCCTACCATTCGGACATTTTAGCCTTTTTAATATGGCTTGGTGATGAAGAATGTGAACACATAAATTTTGCAAAAATTCGTGAATATTTACATTTTATGCAAATTTATAATTATCAAAAAACAACCGTCGCAAGAAAAATAGCTTCCCTGCGAACGTTCTATAAATACTTGCATAGAGAGCAAAAAATAGAAAATAATCCGGCAGAAAATTTAATATCCCCCAAACGACCGAAATCGTTGCCAAAATTCCTCACAACAGATGAGGTCGAACAAATCTTGAACAATGTTAACATCGACACTCCAGCAGGCTACAGAAATCGTGCAATATTAGAACTCCTATGGGCAAGCGGAATGCGTATTTCAGAACTCAGCGGATTGAATTTTGGCAATCTTAACCTTGAAAATAACGAAATTACCGTATTTGGTAAAGGCGCCAAAGAACGTATTATATTAATTACAGACAGAGCAAAAAGGTACCTTCAAGGCTACATTGATGTGGCAAGACCACTTGTCGCAAAAGGATTTCAAGTACCACCAATTGAAGATGACAGTCCGGTATTTATTAATAAAACAGGCTATCGACTTCAATCAAAAATGGTGCGAAATGTAATAAATGACATCGTTGAAAAAATCGAACTTCCGAAAAAAGTTACCCCACACATGTTTCGACACAGTTTTGCAACACATTTGATAGAAAACGGAGCAGATTTGAGGGTTGTGCAAGAACTTTTGGGACACGCAAGTATTTCAAATACCCAAATTTACACCCACATCTCTATGCAACACATGAAAGAGGTTTACAACGAAACCCACCCGAGAGCATAATTCAAAACCACAAAAATTATTTCTCTTTCAAAAAATCCTTCCAGTAAGTCCCATTGCCGGTAGGGCTTTTGTCTTTCAGTGCGAAATAAGCGCAAGTATGAGCAGGAGAACCAGTATTTTGAGTTCTTGAGCAAAATTTTGAAATATTTTTCTCATCTTCAGGTCTAGTTACCGTAACATTTGGTCTTAGAGTATTCCACGCATCACCTGTATATGGTACAACTTCATTATTTTCTGTAAACACAAAAACAAATCTATCATAACCAAACCTATTTGGTGGAGTATTTCCATTTATATCAACACAAATTTTAGGTCCAAACTGATAGTTTACATTTGCACCTACCAAAACATTATCGTCCATTGCAAAAATTCTCCCGCCAATATCACGTATAATCATAGACTGGTCACAAGGATATGAATATCTAATCTCACTACCATTAAGATTTCGTTGGATTATATGTGTCCTATCCCTGTCATAATATAGCCACATCGAATCGTATGCTTTATTTTGTCCTTTAAAATACGTCATAAATTTTTTCATGACTTCATTGCTATTCCTATTATTAGTTCCCTCACCAACATGTGGCAAATGCAAATCTACATCATGGACAGATGCTCCTTCATTTGTATAAAAAAGTTTAGCCGCTTGGTTCAAGTCACTATACGTTTTGAAAAATTGAGTTTTTAATTTTTTGTTGCCAATATCTGTTATTAAAGATGGTAGAGTAAGCGCAGCAACCACTCCAATAATACCGAGTGTTATCAATACTTCCGCCAGCGTGAATGCTTTTTTCATGTTTTTACTCCTTTTTATTTGTAATATTTATAAACAGATTCTGAATAAGATAAAATCTACGCAATTAAAATTGCTTGATTTTTAATCTTTTCTCCAATGACGATAGCTTTGCTAAGGCTACCCAAAAGTCACTCTGAACTGGATTCAGAGTCTGTTTTCCTCGTTGATTTTGCGGTTTGGAAATTTCAATATTTTCAATACCATATTTATATTATGGAGTATTTTTAACCATAAGTACACCGCCCCGCCCAACCATACCATACCATACCATAAAGGAATTATATCAAGGGTTTCAACGATTTTAAATTCAACTTAATATTTCGTAACATTTTAGGTTTATAAAGCAAAAATGACTAAAGCTACTCAGCCCAACGTAGGTCAGGCACCGCCTGACATGTAAAATAACATCGTTCAATATCAGCAAAGGAAACAGATTCCGGCTCGGAGGCCGGAATGACTAGTTAGTGTGCCTAGTAATTTAATCACGTCGGCGTGGCAACACAGACGGCCTTTTCAATGCTCGCTTTTTATCGATTGCAAAGTCAAAATGGCATATAAACATACCATACCCAAACTTTGCTTTTCCCATTTATTTTGAATGCAAGTATTTTTAAGGCATTCCGATATATAAAATTTTCTTGACTATCCTTGAAATATTATCTAATCGGGCATGCCCGATTGGGGAATTTTGAAAATATTTTACATTACTTAACATTATTCAAAACCATGTAAAACCATGACAGGTCATGGTTTTAAGACTCGCAAAAGGCTGAAATTCATGCCATGACATGAAATTTCAACTCTCATTTTCCTAGATATCACTCTATGAGCGGATTTCAAGCACTCGTTACAAAACTTAATAACGACATGTTCCAACCTTGAAAAATTCCCCTTATTTTCTATAATTAAATTACGGGGTCGGAAATCATTGATACACCGACTTTAGGGGAGATTTAAAATATATCCGTGAGGATATCGACTAGATAGAAGAACGATAAGTGGAGATTTTATAAATTGTTTAGAAGTAGGGATATGGGAAGAGCAGTTGCTGTAAGACGTTGGACCACAACTGCATTAGAATGTTACAAAAGAGGCTGCAACTGCGAAGGTTGTTTCTATAGAGATTTTTTCAGTGCATCATCACAAAAATGCCAAATGAAAGCATCTGTACTTGAGTTAGTAAGAGTAATCGGCGCTCCAGACGTTGAATTACCTCAATTTTTAGCAGACGAATAGAAAAGACCCTTTAAATTTTCGTCAAAGTGTGTTATACTGACAAAGCAGTATTTTAATTGGAGGTTTTTAGATGTACATTCACGTAAACGGCAGAAACATTGAAATTACAGATGCTATCAAAGCTTATGTAAAAGAAAAAATCGGCAAAGCAGCAACTCATTATGATCAAATTCAAGGTATTGATGTTGTATTGTCTGTAATTAAAAATCCTTCTGCAGAAGGCAAACACATTGCTGAAGTTACTTGCAAGACTAACGCTGGCAGTATTCGTTGTGAAGAAGCCGCTGAATCAATGTATGCAAGCATCGACATTTTGGCTGACAAATTAGCAAGACAAATTACTAAACTTAAAGACAAAAACCTTTCTTCTGACAAATCTTCTATCCGTACAGATGTACAAAAAGAAGAAAAAGAAAAAGTTGAAGTAATTAAAGCAATTGAAGACTAATTTCTGTTAAGCAAAAATCATTAAACAAAACCCGTTGTAGAAATCTACAACGGGTTTTTGCATGAAATTTCACGAACAATTATTTTACTTTACCTCTAAGTAATAATGTTAGAGCAGCAATTCCTGCCGTCATAATAGCAGAAACCGTTCCCATTATACCTGACGAAATCATACTCTTTTTATTCAAATCTTTTTTCAATTCATCAACTGTTATCTTGCCATCCCAAAGTGTTCCATCGGGCTTTTTACCACCTATAGAAATTACACCGTCTTTTGCATTAGCTGCGGCCATTTTTACTGCAACATTATTTGCCTTGGATTGCAGATAATAAGAACCAGCTGCACCACAAAGTAATCCTGCCCCAGTCATGATTCCCATACATTTACCAACACCTGCCATTTATGATTACCTCCTAACTAACTTAATCAGTACACTTTCATTATAAAACAAGATTTTCAATATTTTTGCTAGTTTATTAAAAAGAATTAACATCTCGCATATACCCGAAAGACTACTTGCTTTTTATACTTTATGACTTATGATAAAAGGGTAAAGTTTTCTTAATTAAGGGTTTTAAATAAATTGTTAGTAGGGTAAAATAGACTTATGGCAACTGAGGAAAAATTATATTCGGACATTCCGCCGACAAAATTAAGGAATAAAGAGGAGAAATTTAAACCGGCAAAAACCAACAAATTTTGGTTAACAATAGCTAGTCTATTTTTCTTTAATATGTTACAAAACAGATTTTATGCTTTTCGCTATAATGGTGTAGAAAATTACACAGAGCGTGATAACAAGTATCCTACTATATTATTTGCGCCACATTGCAATTGGTGGGACGGTATTGTTTTGTACAACACTACACACAGAATTTGTCACAAAGAAATTCGTTTGATGGTTGAAGAATTGAACCGTTTTCCACTACTAAGACGTGGCGGTGCATATTCAGTGAACAAAAAATCTGCGCAATCTGCAATGAAAGCATTGCAATATTCAGTGGAACTACTTAGTGATTTGAGAAACGTTCTTTGCATATTTCCACAAGGAATTATCAGACCACCTCATTTCAGACCGTTCAAATTCCAAACAGGTTTAACGTACATTGCGCAAAATGCCGTTAAACGTTATGGTAAAGTTAATTTAATCCCGTTATCCATCGACTATTGCTTCTTGAGGGATAACAGACCGGAAGTTATTGTTGATTTCGGAAAACGTATTGAATTAACAGACGCAAATATTGACCGTAAACATTACACCGAGTTCTTGGAAGCAAAATTAACAGAAACTTGTGACGAACAATTTAAAAATATTTCACAAGGTCAAATTGACGATTACAAAATTTTATTCAAACAACACTTAAAATGGTACAGACGTATTGAACAACGTCTAAAAAGTATTGACTTGCCAGACGTTTCAAGTGTGTAAATATTTATTACAAAAAAACTCTCCTGTGAAATTCTTACACATATAAATTTTTTATATATGTAAGAGATTATACACAAGGAGAGTTTTTTATGAGTGAACGTGTAGACGATATTAAATCCATTGACGAATTAAGAAAAGCACAAGCCGCATCTCAAATGCAGGGAATGAGTGTTGCTAACTACAATCAATGGGAACAAGTTTTGGAAGATTTTGAAAATGCAGGAATACAATCGACCGGAAGTTATGAAGGCGATGTAAAATTGCATGAACAAATTATCGAAAAAATTGAAGCATATATTCAAGAAACACAAGAAACTCAACGCCAACAAGAGATGAAAGCACAAAACAACGATACAACCAAAGTAAATGAAAAGACTTCAAATGATTCGGAACAAGGATTGAAAGCAAATGTCGCAAACGCAACAAGTTCTGTAATCATGGCTGATTATATGAAATATTATCACATGCTTTAGTCTAAGTTATTTTTCAAATGCGGTAATCTGAAAAATCTTGCAACAAATACAGCACGACCAACAAACCTGTCGCGTTTCAATGTGCCCCAATATCGACTATCTAAAGAATTACCACGATTGTCGCCCATCATAAAATAACTGTCTTCCGGAACAATTATCGGACCACATTTTGCAACAGTGTCACTCATTAACATAAAATCACTAACTTCACCTTGTTTTACACAAGGAGTATAGTCATAAACACTCTTGATATAATCTTCTTCGTATTTTTTGTCATTGACATAAACATACGCAGCACCATCTTTTTCGAATTTAATTTCAATCTTATCCCCAGGAAGTCCGACAACACGTTTGATATAAGCAACGTCTTTGCATAAAATACCTGTCAATCTTGACAACAATGGCAACGGACTACGTGACAACTGAGTAGATGGCGGATAAAAAACCATAATATCACCACGTTTTGGAGTTGAGAAAAATCGTGAGTATCTTTCAACGATAATTCTATCACCTTCAACAAGTGTAGGATTCATAGATCCTGATGGAATCCAACGAATTTCACAAACGAAAAATCTTATAACAATAACCATCACAAGCACAAATACAACAGTTTCAATGATGTCACACAAAGAACTTTTTTTGTATTCGGCATATTTTGGTTCAAAATCATCTAAAAAAAGCTGAACCTTTTCAGGCAATTTTGCTCTCAAGTTTAGCCAAAATGCTGCCTTTTTTTCTTTGATATTATTTTTATAATCTTCCCACATTTCGTTTATTTTAGACATTGTTTAAAAGCTCCAAACACCTGTATAACGCCAAACTGTAACTATTTTCAGGTAATAATTTCAGCTCATTTTTGGCTTGTTCTATATAATTATTTAACAAACCCTTAGTTTTTTCAATACCGGAAGCATAATTATCTGATTCTGACCCTAAAATCACCGGAGCATTGTAAATTCCGGAATTTATATCACTATTTGCAGGTTTTGAATTGTCAACATCTGTCATATTCAACAAATCATCTCTAATTTGAAATGCTATCCCAATAGCCAAACCTAAACGACTCAAACTTTTCAAATCATACTGCGAATTTCCATCTGCCATTGCACAAGTTAAAAAGGCAGTTTCAAACAAATATGCCGTTTTATTTTTAGTTTTTTCAATATATTCTTCAAGCGTTCCTTTTTTAAACCTAGCATAATTTTGTTCAACTTCGCCCACGCACATATTTTTTATAGTAGCAGCAAATTGTTTTATAATATCAACATTAGCAATCTTGCACAATTTTTCCAGCGCAAGGGAAAGCAAATAATCACCCGCAATAACCGCCAATTTTGAACCAAATTCAAAGGAAACAGTTTTTTGCCCACGTCTTAAATCACTTTCGTCAATAATATCATCATGAATTAACGATGCATTGTGAACAATTTCAACAATAGACAAAACTTCCAATTGATTTTCATTCAAACTTCTTCCGAATGCTTTTACATACAAAATTGGCAAAACTTCTCTAATACGTTTTGATTTTCCCAGTAAAAATTTTTTCAAAGACGAGTTTAATGGTTCAGATAAAGAAATGTTTTCAACCATTTTATTTTCGACAAAATTAATTTCTGTCGAAACAGTTTGCTTAATCAATTGATAATCTTGCTGAAAACTCATTTATTTAACCTTTTGAAGTTTCAAGTAATTAACCTTGTCCCAACTCAAATCAATATATTGAATTTTGCTGTCAACATCAGCAATTTGAGGAAGAATAGTGTAAATACGCTTAATTCTTTCATAAACAGTGCTGTCTAAAACACCCAAACGAATATTTATTGTATGAATTTTCACAAATACATCGTTAGGATTTCTGATATCAATATACTCAACTTTTTCATTCGAATAAGTTTCCACATCTTTGACAATATGTTCAATTTCTTTGATTTTCTTGACAGAAACATCATTTTTCATCCCTTTAGGAGTTGTTAGAATTTTCAAAACATCTTTATCAGGAACATTCATATAACGTTTATTTGTCACAAGAACACCATCTGATGTCAAAAATGCTACAGGTTGAGCCTTCAAATCCGTTTTTATCAAAGCAATAGGCGTTCTTTCTCGCACAATAATTTGTAACCTTGCGGGAAAACCATAACGTCTTACATAAACTTTTTTAATTACAGGAAGTTTATAAATTTGACGCATAATCGGTTTAACACTGACAAGAAATATCGGCAATTTCTGAACTTTAACATCCTTTAAAGAATTATAAACAACATAATCAGGAACAATTTTATTATTCATAATTTCGATATTTTCAGTAGGATTTTTAAAAGTATCTGCCGGCAAATACCATTGCGGAAGTTTCAAAACAAAATAACAACCGACAAGTAACAAAACCGTCACCAAAAATCTCAGAAACGATTTCATACTATTGATTTTCTTACGTTTCTTACGGATTTTTCGCTCCAATTTCTTACGTCTTACTGAGTGTTTTCCATACGTGAACTCGTCTTCAAAATCATCGTAAGAATTATTTGCAATGTTGTTATTATTGTCGAAATCCTCAATCATTATTTATTAAGTCCCGCACCGTTCATAATAATTTGTACTAAATTGTCATAGCTTATGCCCATAACCTTTGACTGAGCAGGTAAATCACTTGTAGCAGTCATTCCAGGAGATGTGTTAATTTCAATTACATACGGAATACCATCTTTGCTAATCATAAAGTCAACCCTTGAAAGCCCTCTACAACCTGCTGTTTCGTGTGCTAAAACGGCAATATGTTTAACTTTCTTGGTCATTTCGTCATCTAATTCGGCAGGTAAAACGAATTCAGACATTCCCGGAGTATATTTTGATTCAAAATCATACCATTCATTTTTAGGTCTGATTTCAAGAATTTCAGTTGGAATATTTTTACCGCCTTTTTCCAAAACACCTACTGTTACAAATGCTCCATTGATAAATTCCTCAATCAAAACATCATCATTATATTTTATAGCGGCTTCGTAAGCAGCTTCCAATTCCTCAGGAGTATTAACTTTTGTCATACCAAAACTTGAACCTTCTGAAACCGGTTTTGTAAATACAGGATATTTCAAACCCTTTGTCATTTCTTTAACATCATCACCTTTTTTCACAAAAACAGATTTTGCCAAAGGAATTTCACTGTTAGTTGCCAAAATTCTTTTTGTAAATTCTTTGTTCATACAAATTGCAGATGACATAACTCCACAACCGGTATATGGAATTTGCAAAATTTCTAAAACACCTTGAATACAACCATCTTCACCATATTTACCATGAAGAGCATTGTAAGCATAATCATAATTACCATCTTTCAATTTTTGAGCAATCTCTTTGTCTACTTCAACAAGTTCGGCATTTTTAAAACCTAATCTTTGCAAAGCATCAAAACAACCTTTGCCGGAACGTCTTGAAACTTCTGCTTCAGAAGACAAACCGCCGCATAATACAGCAATTTTTGCATTTTTATCTATTTTACTTTGTATAGTATCTTGCATAATTCTACTTCCTTTTCATTATTTCCACCCAAAAATCTTATTTCTGGTTCCAATTCTATACCATATTTTTCTTTAACCTTTGAATATAAATCAAACATCAAAGTCAAAACATCTAAAGATGTTCCGCAATTATTATTCACAATAAAATTCGCATGATTTTCCCAAACTTTGACTCCACCACAAATAGTATTTTTTGCACCAATTGAATCTAATAATCTTCCGGCAGAATCACCTTGCGGATTTTTGAAAATACTACCACAATTTGGCAATGCCAAAGAAGGTTGATGTTCTTTCCTGAATGTCAAATTTTGAGCCATTTGTTGCTCAATTTCTTCTTGCGCTTTTTTCAACAATTTGAATTCTGCCTGCAAAACAATGATTTTTTCATCTTGACATCTTGAATGACGATAGCTAAAATTCATCTCATCTTTTGAAAATTTTACAATACCTTGACCTTCAACATAAGCTGTCACAGAAATCAAAGAATCACTAATCGCTTGAGAATTTGCCGAAGCATTCATGCAAACTTCGCCACCAACAGAGCCTGGGAACCCTATCATAAATTCAAGCCCAGATAATCCGAATTTGCACACCTCTTGCGACAATTTCGGACCTTTAACTCCGGCATCTGCAATAACAGTATCACCATTGATGGCAATATTTTTCATTTTAGTTGCTAATATTATGCCACCGGAATAACCGTCAGAGGAAATCAATGTATTAGACAAATTTCCAAAAACTGGTAAACTGGGATTTTGACTCAATATTTGTTCAAATTCTGACAAATTTTCAGGGAAAAAAACTTCGCAAATTCTTCCTCCAATTTTGAAAGAAGTCAACTTTTTTATTTCAAAGTTTTTTTCAGCCACAGTGCTCATTTTTACACCTTATCTTTGCACAACGTCATCAATTCTTTGCCCAAGTTTGTAATCGTACCGGCACCAAGTCCGATAACAATATCACCTGATTTTAGTGTAGGTAACAATTTTTCTGCGACCTCGTGCATATTGCCGGAAATGTTTTCGCAAGGAATATCAATTTTTTCTTTCAATTCGTTAGTGAACGCTTGAGAATTTACTCCATCAATCGGATCTTCGCTTGCTGCAAACACATCAGTTACAACAACTCGGTCAACATCAGAAAAAGCTGTCATAAATTCATTCCAAAGATTTTGCAATCTTGTATATCTGTGCGGTTGAAAAACTGCAATAACATTTTTACCTTTGAATGATTTAGATGCGGACAAAGTCGCTTTGATTTCTGTCGGGTGGTGAGCATAATCGTCATAAATTGAAATTCCATTCACTTCACCAATTTTTTGAAATCTTCTGCCCATGCCCGTAAAAGTTGCAAAATGTGGATTTACGAGTTCCATATTTACACCTGATTTATGTAACGCAGCCCAAACCGCTAAGGAATTATAAACATTGTGAACTCCTTTCAAGCAAATTTTAAGATTTGTTTGAAGTTCGCCTTTATACAAAATATCAAAATTTGTATAATCTTCAGCATATACAATATTTTTTGCACTATAATCAGTATTTCCGCCAATAGAATAAGTCATAAATTTGGCATTATTACCAAGTTCGTGTTCGGTAAAATATTTAACCAATCTTTTAACACCATCATTATCAGTATTTGCCAAAACGATACCGTTCGGACGAATATTTGAAATAAATTTTTCAAAAGTTTCCAAAATAGAATCCAAACCATTTTTGTAAAAATCTAAATGGTCAGGCTCTAAGTTGTTTACAACAACCATATTTGCTGAATATTTAACAATTGTTCCATCACTTTCATCAAGTTCTGCAATGAAGTATTTTTCATTTGTAGCATTAGCATTGACATTCAACTCTGGAATAATTCCACCTACAACATAAGACGGTTTCAAGCCGGCTTTTTCCATAACATAAGAGGCTAAACCGCTTGTTGTAGTCTTTCCATGAGTACCGGAAAAACCAATGAAAAATTCTTCGTGCTGAGAAATTTCTGCAAGTAAATCAGAACGATGCCAAATAGAAAGTCCTAATTCTTTGGCACGCATAAGTTCCGGATTATTTTGTCTAATTGCAGTACTAACTACAACAACACAATCATCAGGAACATTTTTTGCATCGTGTCCAATATGAACATTTGCACCTAATTCTCTAACTTTTTGTACATATTTACTATCGTTAATATCTGAGCCGGAAACTTCGTATCCTTTTTGTAACAAGAATTTTGCAAGTCCGCTCATTCCAACGCCACCAATGGCTATAAAATGATATTTCTTTTTCAAAATTTTATCCCTACTATTTATATATATCTCACTTCTTCTTATCAATTATAATACTAAAATAGAAAATCTGTCGGAATATTATATTTTTTTAACATTTTTGTAGGAAAAGTTATTATGTAAGTAATATTCAAATTTAATTATAAATATTTTTGAATAGTTTTTGCTATTTTCTACCACTCAAAAAATCATTCCAGTAATCTAATTTATCATTCGTCGGGTGAATATTTTTATAGGCATAGTAAGAACAAGCTGTTTGATTTAGATATCCGGCATTTTTTTGACAAAATTCTGCACCGGTTCTAAAAAAATTGTATTGCCATCTTGTGTCAGAAGTATTATCTTCATCAGGATATCCCATAGGAATTACAGTTCCTTTTGTTGTAAATATAAAAATAAAATAATCATATCCATACCTGTTTGGACCTTGTTTACCATTTATATCAACACATACAATCGGTCCATTATCCCCCGGATACGGAGAATCATTGAATATATAATATCTTCCAGACAGATCAACCTTAAAACCACTATTATCGCAAACATTTGTAGTTTTTCTGCCTAACATATCATGAACGGTATGCACTTGCTCCAAATAGCTTTGAGAGGTTGAAATTCCGCCATCTTTTGTCAATGAATTAAAATATGCAGGAAAAATCTTATGCACAAAAGTTTGCCAATTAGCAGAAAGGTCTTCGTCTTTGCCACGAGTTCTTTGCGTGTATATAGAAACAGAAGTACCATAATCGCTATAAAATCTTTGTGCAATTTGATTTAAGTCAGAATAAGTTTTCATAAACTGCGCTTTAAGCCTATAATTTCTTATATGTAATAATAATGACGGCAATGTCATCGCTGCAATTATCCCAACAATACCTATTACTATCAACACTTCCGCCAGCGTAAACGCTTTTTTCATGTTTGTTACTCCATTATTTCCCTGTGTCTTTTTATTATTATGGAGTATTTTTTCGCAGAAGTACACCGCCCCGCCACACCATACCATACCATACCATAAAGGAATTATATCAATACTTTCGAGGTTTTAAAACAAGTTTTACATTTTGTAATATTACAATTTTATATTAAGAGATTGAAACAAAATAGTAGAAAATAGCAAAGTCATTGCCAATATTCAACACAAATTTCAGAGCCAAAATGTAGGTCACGGCACTGCCTGACACGTAAAATTTCACCGTTGGTGTGGCGACACCAAACTTTGTAACAATCTATAATCATTAAACTGACAAATAATTACTCTATCTATATGACAAATTCTAATAACTTATTTCATATAATGAAAGAATGGACGAAATAGTTATTGATAAAAAATACTCTGATTTTATCGAAAATTTGATTGAACAGGTAACTTCTGTTTTGCCAGAGGATATCAATCCTTTGCAAACAAGTTATCTTAAAAATAATATGCGAAAATCAATGACTATGATGGCTTCTTCCTACAGTGACAACGAAATTTTAGGCGAATTGAGTTTTGAAGAACAGTGTTTTTATATTCAAGTCATCGGGGAATGGTCATTCCACAAGGAAATTGATTTATTTCGTTCCGGAATTTCTGCAAAATATTGGAAAGTTGTTATGAACAAAATTTGGTACACGATGTGGGAAGTCATGTTTGCTTGTGTAAAAAATGAAGCACCGCACGCTACAACATTGAATTTGGTAGAGAGGTTTGTTAATCGTACATATAATGAGGCTATAGAAGAACTTAAAGAACAAGAATTGATTGACGAAGAAACAGAAGAACAAGCAAAGGGGCAATCAAATATTGACAAAATGGCACATGAAATGCAAGTTGTAGAAACTGTGCAAAAAGGTTTTTTGATTGGCTTAAAACGTTTTCTTTTGGCAATATTACTAGGTGCTGTTACTATGTTATTGGTGTTGAAATTCAAACTTGTTGGTATTGTCGGACTTTTAACTTTTTTGCTTGTTTATCATTTTATCCCGTCAAAAAATGAATAATTCGGGTTTGTTTTTTTATTATGTTTAATATAGAATACGGGGTGTTAAGTGGTACTTATAAAGGAGAATTATTATGTCAAGAAAACCAATTATTGCAGGAAACTGGAAAATGAATCTTTTACAAAGTGATGCAAAAGCTTTGTACGAAGGTATCAAATCATTCGTAAGCAACTATTCAGCAACTCAATTGCCTACAGTTGTTATCGCTCCTGTATTTACATCAATAAACCAAGTTGCAGAAATCCCTTGCGATTGTGGTTGCAACGGCAGCAAATTGTATGTTGCAGGTCAAAATTGTCACTGGGAATCATCAGGCGCTTACACTGGTGAAATTTCTGTTGAAATGTTGAAAGATGCAGGTTGTTCATTCGTAATTATCGGTCACTCTGAAAGAAGACAATACTTCTCAGAAACTGATGAAATGATTAACAAAAAAGCAAAAGCAATTTTAGCAGGTGGTTTAATTCCTATCATCTGCTGTGGCGAAACTTTAGAACAAAGAGAATCTGGTGCAACTGATGCTCATATCGCATCTCAAATCAGAGCCGCTTTGGCTGGAATTTCTGAAAGCGATGTTGCAAAATCAGTTATCGCTTATGAACCAATTTGGGCTATCGGTACAGGAAAATCTTGTGATGCTGATGAAGCAAACAGAGTTATCAAAATGATTAGAAGCGTTGTTGCAGAAGTTGCAGGTGCAAATGCCGCTGATTCTATCAGAATTTTGTACGGTGGTTCTGTAAAACCTTCAACTATTGAAGAACAAATGGCAAAATCAGATATCGATGGTGCGTTGATTGGTGGCGCTTCTTTGAAAGCAGATAGCTTCAACGAAATTATCGAAAAAACAATGAAAGTTGCTGTATAATTTATAACAAAAATTTCGATTGACAGTCAAAAAAGAGGTTTGGAATTTATTTCCAAACCTCTTCACTTTCATTAAATTTTTCCAAAACTAACCCAAACACTCTTTCAAATCTTGTTCAGGTTTTGTAATCGGCTTGATATTAAATTTATCCACAAGAATATTTAACACTTCCGGAGAAACAAATGCCGGCAAACTTGGACCAAGGTGAATATTTTTTATTTCTAATGACAAAAGAGTCAATAGAACACAAACGGCTTTTTGTTCATACCAAGAAAGTATGTAAGATATAGGTAACTCGTTGATGTCGCAATTTAGCGCTTTTGACAATTCGAATGCAACTTTAATTGCAGAATATGCATCATTACATTGACCCATATCGATAATTCTCGGTAAACCATTTATTTCGCCCAAATTCAAATCATTAAATCTATATTTTCCGCAAGCAAGAGTCAAAATTAAACTATCTTTTGGAGTGAGTTGGGCAAATTTTGTATAATAATTTCTCCCTGGGCGAGCACCGTCACAACCGCCAATCAAAAAGATATGTTTAATTTTACCTTCATTTATCGCTGAAATTATATTATTTGCTTGTGACAAGACAGTATGGTGTCCAAATCCTGTCGTCAAAACTTCTCCGCCATTTATTCCTGTCATTTTGTGAGTTTCTTTGTAGCCACCAAGTTCAAGCGCTTTTTCAATTACCGGTGAAAAATCTTTATCCTCACCAATGTGTCGGAGTTCAGGAAATTCTACAACCGAAGTTGTGAAAATTCTATCCGCATAATTTTCTTTTGGTGGCATAATGCAATTTGTTGTAAATAAAACCGGAGCAGGAATATCAATAAATTCTTTTTGTTGATTTTGCCAAGCAGTACCAAAATTTCCTTTGAGATGTGCATATTTTTTCAATTCAGGATATGCGTGAGCAGGTAACATTTCACCATGAGTGTAAATATTTATCCCTCTGTCTTTTGTTTGCTCCAAAAGTAATGCTAAATCTCTCAAATCATGTCCTGAAACAACAATAAACGGCTTAGGTTCAATGATTGTTGAAACTTTTGTAGGTATTGGATTGCCGTAGGTTTCTGTGTTTGCTTTGTCGAGCAATTCCATACATTTCAGATTAATTCTACCCGTTTCAAGTACGGTTTTTAATAATTCATCAGCTGAATTTTCGTTTGAAACAATCTGAAGTGCATGATAGAAAAAATTGTTTACCTCTTCGTTTTCATACCCCAAAACCTTTGCGTGGTGAGCGTAAGCAGCCATGCCTTTTAACCCAAATAAAATTAAAGATTTCAAACTACGGATTGTTTTTTCTGCATTCCAAACTGAATTAATGTCAAATTTTTTATCACAAGTTATATTTTCTCTAACTTTTTGGGTAAGATTAGTAATTGAATTTGTATCAAAGTTTACGTTTGTAATTGTCGAGAAAAGTCCTTCAATCAAAAGTTTTGTATTTGTTTCATTTCTTTGATTACAGTTAGCAAGTTCAATTAAAGAATTTATCAATTCATCTTGTGCGTTTGCAGTTTCCGGAGTTTTTCCGCAAACACCACGTTTTGTACAACCTTTACCAAAGGCTGTTTGTTCACATTGATAACAAAACATTTCCATAAAATTTCTCCTATTTTGTTTATAATTTTTGATTTAAAGCAGTATATATTTTTATTTTTTGGGAGCAAATGCAAAATTCCCGATATAAGATGCTTTTGAGCCTAAAAGTTCTTCTATTTTTAATAATCTGTTGTATTTTGCAATTCTTTCACTGCGAGAAAGCGAGCCGGTTTTTATTAGACCGCTATTTACTCCAACGGCTAAATCAGCAATAAATGTATCCTCGGTTTCTCCTGAACGGTGAGAAATTATTGTCGTATAATTCTTATTTTTTGAATAATTTATTGCTTCAAGGGTTTCGGTTACTGTTCCGATTTGGTTTAATTTTATGAGTACCGAATTACCTGCAGATTTTTCTACTCCTGTTTTTATTCGAAAAATATTTGTTACAAATAAGTCATCTCCAACAAGTTGGCAACGATTTCCGATTTTTTTAGTTAATAATTTCCAACCGTCCCAATCGTCTTGACTCATTCCATCTTCAATTGAAATTATCGGATATTTATTCACTAAATTTTCCAAAATATCTACAAATTCTTCGCTTGTATATGCAAAATCGTTCAAGAAATATCGTCCGTTGTTGTAAAATTCACTTGCTGCGATATCAAGACAAATTTTGATATCATTTGTTGAATATTTTGCTTCTTTTATTGCTTCAATAATCAGTTCGATTGCATCGGAATTTTTATTCAAATTCGGTGCAAAACCACCTTCATCACCTACACCTGTAGATAATCCTTTTGTGATTAAAAGATTTTTTAGGGCATAAAAAACTTCGGCGCCCATTTTAATAGCTTCCATAAAATTTTTTGCTCCGACCGGTGCTATCATAAATTCTTGAAAGGCTAAATTATTGCCGGCATGAACTCCTCCATTTAAAATATTCATCAGAGGTACCGGTAAAGTACAGGCATTTAATCCGCCAAGATATGAAAATAGCGGAATTCCATAATAATTTGCTCCGGCTCTGGCGCATGCCATTGAAACGCCAAGAGTTGCGTTTGCTCCGAGTTTACTTTTGTTTGGAGTACCGTCAAGTTTTATTAATGTTTTGTCAATCATATATTGGTTTAGAATATTTTTATTTATCAAAACCGGTGCAATTACCTGATTAACATTGTTTATTGCAGTTTTTACTCCACGTCCGTTGTATTCGCATTCATTATTGTCACGAAGTTCAACCGCCTCGTATTTTCCTCGAGATGCGCCAGATGGAACAGATGCAATTCCGCTAACTCCGGAAAATAATTTTACTTCGACTTCAAGTGTAGGATTACCCCTTGAATCAAGAATTTGTCTTGCATGAATTTCTTTTATTTGCGTAGTCATTTGTATCCCCCATTTGCATTGAGGATACTTTAAAATTTAGCAAGAAGAATTGTCGAAGTCACTTAATCTGTTTGGCTTATTCTGATAAATTTTCGACTTTTGTAAGAATTTCAGAAGGTGAATTTACAATAATTTTTGCATTATGTTCAAGTAAAAATTCGTTTGTCTTAAAGCCCCAAGTCACGCTAATGCAAGGCATTTGAGCATTTTCTGCTGTTTGAATATCAACTTCTGAATCTCCAACATAAATTGCTTGAGTATTTTTTAGTTTTAAATCTTTCAAAACTTGATTAACAGTATCCGGCGCCGGTTTTTTACGAATTCCGCATTGTTCATTTTCACCTGCGGCAATATCAATTAGATTTGGAAAATATTTTTTACATAAATCCTTTACTGCTAAATCAAATTTATTTGAAACTACTGCAATTTTATAATTTTTTTCTCTTAAATTTTCCAATAATTCCAAAATTCCGTCGTAAGGTTTTGTATTATTGTTCATATTTTCAGAATAATTTTGTTTAAAAATTTCTAAACATTCATCAAAATTTTCATTTTTTCTGCCGTTTGGAATTGCTCGCTCAATAAGCATAGCAACGCCATTGCCAACAAAGTTTCTGACTTCGTCTATCGTTCTTTGCGGATACCCAAAATATTTTAGTGCAAAATTTGTGCTGTTTGTCAAATCTTGCAAAGTGTTTAATAATGTTCCGTCCAAATCAAAAATTACAACTTTTATCATACAAAATCCTCTAAAATAATTATATACAATAAATAAAATAATGATAATATAAATATGAGGTTAAATTATATGAAATGGCTAATTATTATTTTAACAATTCTTGTAATTTTAGGTGTCGGTGGACTTACAAATTATAAACAAGAAGTTTTGAAATGTTCTAAAAAAAATAATATTTGTCATGTTGAAAAAATTAATTTGTTCAATATGAAATCTGATAAAAAAATTGCAGAAATTTCTGACATCAAAAAAGTAAGTTATATCAGACAAAAGGTCAAGGGAAACCTTTACGCTAAAGGCTATACAGACTATCAATTGATTTTTGTGACACAGGATAATTCCAGAAAAATTATTTTTTCCGAAGTTTATTTTGATTATGATAGCGTTCATAAAAAAATTGTTGAAGTTCGAAAAAGTTTGTTATCTGATAATGAAAATTTTGTGATTTATAAAGATTAGGCAGCATTTTATCTTTTTCCCATAATTTTTGAACGGATATCCACTTGGATATCTTGCTATGATTAGAATTTCGCAAAAAATTTTGGAATTTTTATTACTAAAATTTTTTAATTTTGAGGCAAAAAATAGAAATTATGCTAAAAAATAAAAAAATCCACCAAAATGATGACTTTTTTTTTAAATTTATATGTATAATATAAGAAAGTTTAGAAATGTTAAGTTTGAAAACCATTGATATGACTGGATTTTTAGATTTAACAAATTAAAATGTTTCATTAATTTTAAAATAGTAGTATTATAATTTTGTAATGAAGGAGGAAATTAACATGTTCACAACTAGCAAAAAAGAACAAAAAGAAATGCAAACAAGAATTATTGAATCTGCAGGTAAAATTTACAATTACCTATCAGACAAGGGTGAAGTTACAATCAACAAATTGAGAAAAGATATGGATTTAGATGATAACTTTACTTACATGGGTCTTGGTTGGTTGTCAAGAGAAGATAAAATCTCTTACACTCAAAAACCAAAATCAGTTACAGTAAAATTAGTTTAATTTTATAAAAACTGTATAGACTTAAAAAATCGGGTGTGAGCCCGATTTTTTTGTGTACAAAATACTTCTTCATTTTAGTTGTGTTTAAACAGATTCTGAATAAGATAAAATCTATGCGAAAGTATTGAGCATTTAATTTTCTTGTTATTCATAATCTGTTTTCTAATGAATTTATCATTTTTTCAATTAAAAATTGATTAATTCACGTTTATTTTTTATAATTCTTAATATAGTTAGGAAATGAGGAAAAGAATATGATTATAATTATGGAACGTGATGCAACGGCAGATAACGTTCAAGCAGTTACAAGTTTATTAAAAGAACACGGTTTCCAAGTTATTGTTCACGAAGGCGATGTGCATACTGTAATTGATGCTTTGGGGGACAAAACTACACTTTCTCCTGGGCGTATTGATGCAATGGAAGGAGTTAAACAAATTAAATTTATTCGTGAACCGTTCAGATTAGCATCTCGTGACAGAAAATCGGAAGATACTGTTATAGAATTTGAAAACGGTGTAAAAATCGGTGGAGCAAATAGACCTGTAGCAATGGTTGGACCTTGCTCTGTTGAGGACGATTACGAAGGATTGTTGAAAGTTGCCCTTGCGGCTAAAGAACTCGGTTGTCAATTTTTGAGAGGCGGAGCGTTCAAACCCAGAACTTCCCCTTACGATTTTGACGGACTTGGCGAAAAAGGGTTGCAACTTTTAGCCAAAGCAAAAGAAGAAACCGGACTTTTGGTAGTTACCGAGTTAATGGATTCTGCGGATTTAGATTTGGTTTACAAGTATGCCGATATTATTCAAATTGGAGCAAGAAATATGCAGAATTTCAAACTTTTGAAATCTGTTGGAAAATGTGACAAACCAATAATTCTAAAACGTGGTCCTGCTAGCACAATTCGTGAATTTTTACTGGCGGCTGAACATATTATGTACAACGGAAATGAAAAAGTTATTTTGTGCGAACGTGGAGTAAGAAGTTTTGACAGTGCGTTTACTCGTAATTTGCTCGATATTTCGGCAGTTCCTGTTATCAAAAAATACTCACATTTACCAATTATTGTTGACCCTAGCCACGGTACAGGACAAAGATACTTGATTGAACCGATGGCAAAAGCCGGTTTGGTAGTTGGGGCTGATGGCATTATGGTTGAAGTTCACCACAATCCTGCTTGCGCCTTGAGTGACGGAAAACAAAGTCTATCTATTCCGCAATTTAAAGAAGTTTTCACTCGTTTGAATGCGTTAATCGACACTTTGCACCTCGAAAAACGTGCAACAATGTCTTGTTTGGAATAAAAACTTTAAAAACATTACAAAATGTAAAGCGTGGTAAACTCTTGTCACGCTTTATTTTTACATAATTTAACCATTATTTTTCAAATTTTTGCGCAATTTTTTCCAAAAACGTGACTTTATATCTATGTAGGTGAATTTAACGTAGAAAGGAAAATGTTTATGTCGATTACAGGTGTTAGTTTCGGAAATACAGTTACTCCAAAGGCTTATGGAGTTTATACAGAAAATCCAAAAAGAAAAAATAATATTTTTGAAAAAGAAGCTCCAACAGGAATGCCACCGGAAGTAAAAGCGGAATATTTAGCAAGATTACAAGAAATTCTTGATAAAAAAGGCAAAATTGACCCACGCCACGACAAAGTTTTCTACAATCCGCAAACAGGTGAATTAGACACTTGGAAACCTGGAATTTACGACCCTAATAAAAAAGATACACATAACGGGGCAAAAGTTATCGGTTTGGTTGGTGCGGCAGCCGCATTAGCTTTGGCATTCATTTTCCGTGGTAAGATTAAAGCAGGTGCTGGCAAGGTAATGGAAGCGGCTAAACCTTTGGCAGAAAAAGCATTGACACAAGGTAAAGCATTGTTGACAAAAGGTACTGAATTTGCAAAAGGAATTTTCAACAAAGGTGTTGATTTTATTACCGGTAAAGGCGGCATTGCAAACATTATTAAAGATGGCTTGGCAAAAGCAAAAGGTGTTGCTACCCAAGGCGTTGATTTTGTAATCGGCAAAGGCGGTATCGTAAATATGATTAAAGACAACTTGGCAGCAATAAAAAATATGTTCAAAAAAGTTGCTTAAAATAAAAAATAAATTTTAAAACATTGATTGGCGTTTTGATTTTATTTCATTTATCTGATTAAGGTAATTTGAATTAGTCAAATCGCCAATCGTTTTATAAAGTTTCAAAATACTGTTTTGGATATTTTCTGAATTCATCTGAACCATATCATTTGCCATTTCAGTGTTAGACATTGCAAGCCTTGTCATATCACGAAATCCTGATGATGCCATTTGCATTGCAAGTTCATTATCTTGAGCATTTTTAAATATTGCCTGAGCCAAAACCATTGGCATGTGTGAAATCAATGCTGCTGCTTCATCGTGTTTTTCAGGAGTTGTAGCAAGCGGTTTTGCCCCTAATTTTACAATAATTTCTTTTAGAATTTCGCTTTCACCAAACACCGGAGTAATTACCCAAGTTGCACCGTTAAACAATCCTTCAAAAGAGTTTTCATATCCTTTATGTTCAGTGCCTGCCATCGGGTGAGATGGAACAAATTTGTAGGGACGTTTCTTTTTAGATACAAAAGTTTTTAGCGAACAAACGTCTGTAACTACTGTTTGGGCGGATAAAATGTTTTCTAATTTATCCAAAATTTCAAGAGTTTTGTTCATTGCAGAACATACAAAAACTAAATCGCAAGTTTTTAAAATCTCATAATCTTTATAAATATTTTCACCATTTTGAGATGCGGAAACTGCGACAACATCATAGTTTAAGCGTTTTAAATCTTTAAAAATTGAACCGCCAATCAGTCCCAACCCAATTATTCCGATTTTCATAAAACTTTCCCCTATGCCAAATCTTTATGGTGAAAACATTTTTTACCTTTTGCGTAATCGTCAACGATTTGACCGTTTCCATAGAGTTTATACTTGTAAATTGTCAAACCATCTAATCCTACAGGTCCTCTTGCGTGAGTTTTGTTGGTTGAAATTCCGACTTCTGCACCAAAACCGTATCTGAACCCGTCTGCAAAACGAGTAGATGCGTTGAAGTAAACACCTGCGGAATCGACATTATTCATAAATTTTTCAGCATTAGCCAAGTCGTTTGTAATAATGCTATCGGTATGTCCAGAACCGTAAGTGTTTATGTGAGTAATTGCATCTTCAAGTGAATCTACAGTTTTGACTGATAGAGTTGTTTCTCCGTATTCAGTTTCCCAACTTTCCGGATTTGGTACAAGTTTGATTTCATTTAACTGTAATGATGCTAAAAGTTCATCTTTTTTTGCAAAATCTTTGTGGATAAGCAAAGTTTCTACAGCATTACAAGCACTCGGGTATTGAGTTTTCGCATCAACAATGATTTTTGATGCCATATTTATATCTGCAGACTTATCGACAAAAATGTGACAAATTCCGCTGGCATGACCGAGTACCGGAATACTTGTATTGGATTTGATGTATTTAACAAGATTATTTCCACCACGTGGGATAATCAAATTTATATATTTGTCGCATTTTAGCATTTGTGCAACATCTTCTCTTGAAAATACTTGTTGGATAACGTTTTGTGGAAAACCGTTTGTTTTTTCAAGCGCAAAATTAATTATTGCAAGGATTTTTTTATTTGTATTTTTTGATTCTTTTCCGCCTTTTAAAATTACAGCATTTGATGATTTTATTGCAAGTGATGAAATTTGAGAAATTACATCAGGACGTGCTTCAAAAATTATTCCTAAAACACCAATCGGGCAAGATATTTTTTCCAAAATTAAACCGTCATCAAGTTGTCGTTTTAGCAAGACTTTTCCGATAGGATCTTCAAGGTTTGCAATGTCTTTGACTCCTTGAATCATATCTCTCATTTTGTTTTCATCAAGTTTTAGGCGCTTATATGCAGATTGTGAAATTTCGCCTATTTCGACAAGATTTTGTGCTTCTTTTAAATCTAGTGCATTTGCTTCAAAAATTTCAGATTTATGTTCTTCAAGCATTTGAGCAATGTTTTTTAACGCTTGATTTTTTATATTTGTATCTAATTCTGCCACCTTGAGTGAAGCATTTTTTGCATTTTTTGCAATCTCAATAAAATCAAAATTCATAATTTTCTCCAAAATTAAAGCAATGTTATATTATCTCTGGTTATAATTGCATCGTAATTTTTAAATCCTAAAATTTCTGCAATATTATCTGAGTGGTGACCGATTACTTTTTGGCAAGAAGTTGAGTCATAATTAACAATACCTCTCGCAAATTCGTTGTTATTCTCATCTAAAATTGAAATGACGTCACCTTTTTGGAAGGTATTTTTAACTCCTACAACACCGATTGGTAAAAGGCTTTTTTCTGCCAATAATGCTGTTTTTGCTCCGTCATTAACGATTATTTTACCTACAATATTTGTAGCATAACCAATCCAACGTTTTTTGTCTGACATGCTTTTATTTGATGGTAAGAACATTGTACCTAAATCTTCGCCTTCAAAGATTTTCTTGATTACATAAGGTTGTTTGCCGTTTGCAATTAAAACTTTTCCGCCAAATCTCGTAACCTGACGAGCCGCTTTCAATTTCGTTTCCATCCCGCCACGACCGCCATTTGAAACTCCTGAAGCAAGTGCCAAAATTTTATCATCAACTTTATCAACTTTTTTGATAAGTTTTGCATTTGGATTTGTTTTCGGGTTGTCGCTATATAATCCGTCAATGTCTGACAAAATAATCAACAAATCTGCATCAAGTTCACTTGCAACAAGTGCTGAAAGTTTATCGTTATCTGAGAAACAGACTTGCATATCTTCTTTGACATAACGCAAAGCAACGTCAAGAGTTGAAACCGTATCATTTTGGTTAATAACAGGAATTGCGCCAAGTTCTAACAACTTGTTTAATGTTGTTCTAAGACTCAAATATCTTTCTCGCACCGAAAAGTCATCTTCTGTCAACAAAATCTGCGCAGCAATTAACCCATAAGTTTCAAAACCACTTTCATAAATTGACATCAATTTGCCTTGCCCGATAGCAGCACATGCCTGTTTTAATGCTGTACCTTGTGTATCTTCAAGATTTAATCTTTTTTTACCGAGCCCGACAGCACCTGATGTAATTACAATAACTTCTTTACCTGATTTTACGAGGTGTGCAATGTCTTCAATAAATGTGTAAACTCTCGGCAATGATACATAGCCTTCATCATTTCTCAATACATTTGTTCCGAGTTTAATTACAATACGTTTTGCGTTTATAAAATCAAGTCTGTTCATAATTACTTTCTAACCTTATTTTCATTTCCGGAGATTAATCTTTTAATATTTTCTCTGTGTAAGAAAATTACATAAAGTGCAGCGATTACTGCATAAACAACATAAGCAATCGGTGCTTTCAAAAACCACATAATAAATGGAGCAATAGCAAGTGCGATAATTGAACCGAGTGAAACATATTTAGAAATCCATGTGATAACACCCCAAATAACTGCAACACTCAAACCTGCAATCCAATTAAGTGCAAGTAAAGTTCCAACACCTGTTGCTACTGATTTCCCACCTGTAAATTCCAAAAATACTGATTTACTGTGACCTAAAATTACAAAGATTGCAGCAAGTACCGGTAATAATCCTGTGTTATACAAGAACGGATGAATAAGCCCTAATCTTGCAAGGAATATTGTAAATGCTACAGCGCCAATAACCGGAACAACTCCTTTTATTGCATCTAATAACATTACAATAAAGAACCAAAGGCTACCCATTACTCTTTTTACGTTAGTTGCTCCAGTTGAACCGGAACCGATTTTTCTGATATCTTCGCCTTTAAAAAGTTTAACAACAATATAACCTGTTGGGATTGAACCGATTAAGTAAGCTGAAATCGCCACAATTAAAAGTTCTCTCACCATTTCCATATAATTATAATACATTTTCTTCTCCTCTTGTTTTTACCAAGTATAACATATTTTTGAATTTTAATTCAAATTATTTCAAAATTAATTTGAAACATAAATTTTCAATAACCGTTTGCAAATTCATCGGTTTTGATAATGTTAATTGCCTCAATGCTTCTTCGGTAATTCTCAAATCTTCTGTCAATCTGTAAAACAATCTTTTATCTGACAAATTATTTTTTAGAACTTCTGTTATATAATTTTGCATTTGAGTTAAAATTTCTACCGCACCATGCTCTGCGATTATGTTCAAAATTTTATCTTCCAATTCGATAACTTGATTTCTGTCAATTGTCCAATAGTTTGAAAAAATTCCTTCAACAAGGGAAAAATCGGTGTTAATCTCTTGTTTTGCCGGTACAAAAAATGACTGTGCTCGAGAAACAACCGTTGAAATTACATCGGTTTTATCTTTTGTCAAAAAGATAAAAGTTGTATTTTTCGGAGGTTCTTCAAATGTTTTTAAAAGTGCGTTTGATGTTGCCTCAGGAAAATTCAATTGATTTAGCGGTAACAAATTTCCATCTTCATCTCTATCACAAAATATGTAAACCCTATGATAATCACTTGTTATAGCAAGTTCATTGATTATTGCTTTTGCCTGATCAATATTAATATTCTTTTTACCCTTTGAAGACTCATCATCGTCAGATGAACCACTTCCGGATTCTTTAAAATCAAGTCTTGTATAAATTTTAACAGCAGGGTGAGTTTGTTCTCTAATCCAACGACAGTTTAGACATTCGCAATTGTCAGATTTATCTTCTTTGCAATTCAATAGTCGTGCAACCTCTAGCGCTAATTCGCATTGAGTCGTAATATCAGAACCCCAAAATAGCAAACAGTGACTAATATTTTTGTTGCTGTCAGTTATGCCATTTTTGAAATATTCTGTGAGTTTTGGTACTTTTTGTAAGATTGCACTATTGTAATAAGGCATATTCCACCTCTCTATCAACTTCTAATGCTGATTGACCGGTTTTGATTTTGTATTCCGCCAGAGTTATATTTTCTTTCAATTTTACAAGTTTTTTTAGCGAAACATTTTTGATTTTTTGAGTTTCAAGTTTTGCACGATATGGGTGCATGTTGAACATTTTTGCAATTTCATCAGGTGAATATTTTATCGAAGCGGATTTAATTTGTATTTTATTTCTGATTAAAGTTTGTAAAACTGATAAAATTTCAAGTGGATGTTTTTTTGATAACAATTTGTGATATTCTTCTAACGCTTTAGATAAATTTTCATTTATAAGATAGTCTGCAAATGTAAAAATATCTTCATTAATTACGCAAATTTCTTTAACCATTTCCTTTGTTGCTGGTTTTTCCCCTGCAAAAATTTTCAATTTTTCAAGTTCGGAATCCAATAATCTCAAGTTTGAACCAATTTGGAGCAACATTGTCGCTGCAACATCATCAGAAATTTTCAAATCTTTACTTTTTGCTTGTTGCTTAATCCAACTTTCAAGTTCTGCGGTTTTGTATGATGGAATTTTTGCAAATTCTTTAGCATTATATTTTGAAAAAAGTTTGAATAATTTTTTACGTTTATCAATTTTTTTCTGACTATCCTCAGGTATTGTTGCAACAAGAATTATATCAAGATTTTCATTGCAATTGTCTAGTGCTTCTTGCATTTGTTTTAATTGTTTTTCATCAAAAGATTTATCTTCAGATTTTCCGCAAAGATAGTTTAGGCAGTTAATCTCTATTAGCATTTTTCCAAACATCATCGGCTGAGATTTTAAAGCCGCAATAAAATCCGGATACTTAGGGTTGTTGAAATATTTATAACTCATTTCAAGAAAATTTTTGTCAAGTTTATCCTTGAACTTCTTGACCTCATTTGAAATGTTAAATTCTTCGTCCCCATAAAAGAAATAAATCATACGATAATTATAGCACAATTACTAAATAATTTATTCAAAACTTCCAATTTTTATAAATTGAAACAATGTGTATTGTTTTTTATTTCCTTTTGCTCGAATTTTAAATAATGTGATTCCAAACAGTTTGAAACGATAGGTCATGGGTTCATGTGATGCGATATCAATGTTGTTATCTTTTATGAATTTTCTTGCTTTGTCATGTGCATATTTACTATCTTTTATTATTTTTTCATTTTTACAACTGACAATAGAATCGTTTCTTCGCCAATAGTGATAATATGAGTCAGGCACAACAGTCATTTTGTCAGTATAAAATAAAACTTGCGGAGTAAAAATACAATCTTCAAAAAATATTCCTTCTTCAAATTTTAAGTTCAAATTTTTGAGTTTTTCCAGTTTATAAATTTTATTCCAAACATAAGAAAGTTCAGGAACATCGCAAAGTTCAAACTTTAAATTTACATCATCTGTAGTTAAAATTTTGTCAAAAGATAATTTTATAGTTCTGTTGAACTTGTGTTGCCTGATTATTCCCCCGACAGAGATGTCTGAATTAGTTGAAATTGCGGCATAATATAGATTTTCTAAAAAATTTTTGTCTAACCAATCATCTGAATCCACAAAACTTATATATTCTCCATGAGCATTACTTATTCCTAAATTCCTTGCAAATGATGGTCCAAAATGTTCTGTGTGAAATATTTTTATACGATTATCATTTTTCGAAAATGTTTCTAAAATTTCAATAGAATTATCAGTAGAACCATCATCAATACAAATTATTTCAATGGCCTTTAATGTTTGTTCAACCAAACTGTTTAAACATCTTTCTAAAAATTTTGCCGTGTTATATACGGGAATAATAACAGATACTTTTGTCACAACCTCTCCTTTATTATATGTATTAGATAGTCTTTTTTTGCTTTTTTCTATGTAATACAAATATATTATACATGTATAACTGTTAATTTCAATATGTTTATACAAGTATTGCAATGTTATTAAATTTGTAAAAACCACCTAAAATTATTTTTAAAAGGAAAGATTTTATGAATTTAAAAGAAAATCTTGGAAAAAGTATTCAAAAATATAGAAAATTAAACAATTTGACTCAAGAAAAACTTGCAGAAATTGTAGAGATAGAAATTAACAGTATTAGTTCAATCGAAAGAGGTCGTTATTTTCCATCACCTGAAAATCTTGTAAAAATTTCGACAGCATTGAATGTTTCGTTGTCAGATTTGTTTAATTTTTCGGAAAAAACTACTTGTGTAGATTTTGAAAAAGAAATCCTTTCAAATTTATCTTTGCTAAAAAATGACAAAACAAAACTTGGCGCAATAAACTCTTTTATAAAAAGTATCCTGACAATATAAACTTTAAAAATATCAGAATAATTTTTTAAATCTTACTAATATCGTCGGTCAATTTTTGTATAACTTCTTTAGCTTTTGCCTGCAATTCTTTGCGGTCAACTCTACCATTTTTGTTTGTATCCAACGTTTTGAAGCTTTCATGTATCAGTTTTTGTGCTTTTACCGCATCTTCGCCTTTTAGTTCAAGTTTGGCTTCATCAAGCATATTGTAGATAAATTTACTGTATTCGGCAAGTTCTAATTGATTATTTTTGTTTTTATCCATCGACATCATTTTGTCAATGTTTTCTTCATCGGTAGTGTTGTCATTTGCCAACTTTGTCATCTCCGGCAAAACATTACCCTTGGTATCTTTAACCACAATTTTACCGTCTTTATCCAACTCAACAACGTATTTGTCGCCCAATTGTTGCTGAATTTCAGCTCTTTGTTCTTCTGCAGCTTTTTTATCATTTGTTGTTGTTGTTTTATCAGATTTATCAGTCTTATCTATTTTCGTTTCTTCATTTGAAAAAACTTTCTTAAAATCTGGAAATTTTACAACAGCATCTGGCATAAAAAATTTATTATTTTGCCATTCTTTTTTAGAACCTGTATAGGTTTGAACCAAATCATTATTTTCTGCAAGAAACGCTTTCTTTGCTGCTTTTATTTGTTCATCGGTCGGAGCGTCAATGCCTTGTGTTTTCAAGGCATCTGTTACCATTTTATGAATTGTTTCGCCTTTGACAACTGTATGAGTTGTTTTTCCGTCTTCGGTATCCGGTTTATCTGGCGCCTCTTCTTTAAAATCTGTTTCTGGAATTTCTTTACCTTCAGAATTCGTATACTTTGTTGTTGATTTGCCTGAAGTGTCTGTTGTCACAATTTTAATATTCCCATTTTCATCATAAGAATATTTTTCCGTTTTCATTGTTGTAGGGTTATCAATATCAATAATTCGTTCAGACAATTTGTTATTTTTCATGTCTTCTTCTGAATTATATTTTGATGAAATTTTATGTCCGTCTTTTTGTTCGGAAACGGTTACTGATGTCAAATTTGCATTGTCATCAGTACCGTCATAAACTCTTGCAATGACTTTCTTATCGCTATATTCAAAGTTTGTGCGAACTTCTTTGCCATTTTTTTCTTCAACAATTTTTGTTATTTTATTATCTTTATTTCTGTAAGTTGTTTTATTATCTTTTTGCTCTACTGAACTTTTGTCAGGGTTTATTGTTTTGGTGTAATTGTTCTTTTTATTAGTAATAATTTTTGTTCCGTCAGGTTTTGTCACCTCGACAGTACCGTCTGCATGTGTTACAGATGTTGAACCGTCCGCTAATGTTTGTGAAGTAGCACATTTTTTATTATCTGATGGTTCAAAAATAGGTTTTTTACCGGATTGTTGAACTTTTCTGGTTTGTGTTGTTTGAGCCGCATTATTGCTACTTACTTGTTGAGAACTGATTCTTTCAACCATAAAAATACACCTTTATAATCTCTTACAAGGTGTATTTCGACATTTTTTATGAAAACTTTAATTATTAGCAATAAAATTTTACAAAATATTAAAATTTGCAAAATTTATATTATTTTTCGCCCAAAATGTGTATGTGCAGGTGAAAAACTTCTTGCCCTGCTTCTTTTCCTGTATTTATCAATGTTTTGTAAGATTTTAGACCAATCTTTTTAGTAACATCTTTAACTGTTTGCAAAAGTTCAGCCATTAAGTTTTTGTCTTCAAGTTCATTCAATGATGGTACATGAGTTTTTGGACAAACTAACAAATGAATTGGAGCCTTTGGATTGATGTCTTTAAAAACTACGGTATTATCAGTTTCATAAACAAATTCTGTTCCAAAATCACCATTAATTATTTTGCAAAAAATACAATCTTCACTCATTTTTTTCTCCTTTACTATCGTAATTTTTTAGCCAAAGACAAACCTGCCGGCAATGGTAATACAACATTTTCGTAATCCGGATTTGCATTTATATCATCAATAAATGTTTGTACTTTTGCCGCATGAGAAATTACATTATCGCACGCAATATAACCGCCAACTTTTAGATGTGGTGCTATCAAATGGAAAAATTTGATATATTGTGCTTTATTCGCATCAACAAATGCAAAATCACATTCAAAATCATCGGGCAAATATTCTAAAATAGTTGCTGCATCACCTTTTTTTGTAGTGATAATATCTGCCACACCGCATTTTTCAAAATTTTCTTTTGCAATATCCAGTCTTTTGTCGTAAAACTCAATTGTTGTAAGTTTTCCGCCAGTTTTTTTTAATGCTTTTCCAATCCAAATTCCAGAATAACCGTTAGAAGTTCCAACTTCAATTACACTTTGTGATTTTGAATCAACAATCAAGTTATACAAAAATTCTGCTGTAGTTCTTGATATATTCCAAAATTGTTTTTGAGTTTTTTCTAATTCTTTTAAAATTTCTTGTGTAGTATTATCAAATGTTTCAATCATAATCTATTTTATAGTTTTAACCTTATTAGTTACAACAATCGCTCTAACAGGAATGTCAAGCGGACTTGTTTTTATTACTTCTTTTAATTCTGTATCTATTACCGAGTACAAACCAGATAATGCGTTTGTTACCATAATCAAATTGCTACCTTCGACAGGGATAATATTTGTTGCAAAAGCGTTTGTGTTTAAATACAATTTGTCAGTAATTACGTCTTCTTCAGTATTCAAAACTTCAACAATATTGTCTTGTGCACACAAAATAAATAATTCATTATTGTGAGCATACATGTCAACCGGTTTTTCAGAAACTTCAAATTCGTTTATAAATCCGTTTGTTTCGTAATCGACAATCGCAACTCTGTTTTTAGTTCTGCTTAGAATATAAATTTTTCCGTTTTGGTAAGCAATTTTTGAAATATTTGGAAAACTTCCGATATTTTTCAATAAATAATTGTTATCAAGTTCAATTGCCCAAATATTGTTTGTTTTTCTGTCTACATAAAATAATTTTGTTCCGTCTTCACTAAGTGTAAATTTTTCGCTTTGACCGTTAATTTTTAATTGTTTTTTTAAGGTCATAGATTCTAAACTAAAAATGTAAACACTAGAATCTGCACCAGATGAAATATAGGCAATTTTATTATTTTTATCAATAATTATTTGCTCGGGAACTGTTTCAAAATTTACTTGTTTAATAACTTTTTCATCCATTAACGAAATAATATTCATAGTTTTGCAATTGAAATAAGTTACAAACAAAAATTCATTGTTATACGCTTGAATATCATTGATTACGTGTTCTTGTTCCAGTGCATATTCAGGAACTTTTGAATCTGATTGGACAACCTGAATATTTTTATTCACACCGGTTGAAATATAAAAAGTTTTACCTTTTAGTGGTTCAACAGGTTTTGTTATATTTTTACCTTTATTTCGTGTATTGTTAATTCTCAAACCCGTATCTTGAGTTACAGAAACATCTAAATTCCCGATAATTCCTTTCAAACTTTCCGGAATAACAAGACCTTTCGGCAACAAAATATCTTGTGGCAAAAGTGCTGATACAAGTTCATTTGGTGGAGCAGTCATGTTAATAACTGTTTTTTTACCGTTCGTATTGATAACTTTTAACAGTGCAAAATTGTTGTTAAAAATTATCATATCAGGTTTTTGTTTTAAGGTTGCATTTTTCGGATAACTTTCTTTTATTGTCAAATTATCTGTTTCATCAGATTTGGCAGGAAACAACGGCAAATACATTGTTTTATCCGGTAACAAAATAGCACCGTCAAAACGAAAATTTGTTTCAGGGAAGTCTTTATTTACAAAGTCTTGAATTTGTTTTGGAACTTGTGCCCCCAAAGCAGATGTACAAGTTAGCACAAATAAACAAATCATCGTTAATAGTTTACGCATAATTATTTGAATACTCCTTTAACTTTCGACATTATCGATTTTTGAGGTTTTTTCCCGCCTGACAAAGTGTATAATTCTTGGTACAAACGTTTTTCCTGTTCAGACAATTTTTCAGGAATTTTAATTTTTACGACAACAATATGATCACCACGTTGAGATGGTTTTGTAATAATCGGAACACCCGCACCTTTAACTTTTACAATATTTCCATGTTGAGTTCCTGCCGGTATTTGAATTTCTTTATCACCATCAAGAGTTTTTATTGTTACTAAATCACCCAAAACTGCTTGTGCCGGAGAAATTTCAAGTTCAGTAAATACATTAATACCATCACGTTTAAAGTATTTTGATGGCTCAACGTGAATTACGACAAACAAATCACCGTTAGGTCCACCGTTTTGCCCACAATCGCCTTCGCCGGAAACTCTAATTTTTGACATATTATCAACTCCGGCAGGAATTTTTATTTCGACTTTTTTGTCTTTGTTAATAAACCCTTGTCCTTGACAAGATTTGCAAGGTTTGTCAATAATTTCACCACTACCTTGGCAATGCGGACAAGTTGTAATCTGTGCAAAGTTGCCCAAAGGTGTTCTTGTAACTGTTTTCACCTGACCGGAACCCCCACAATGCGGACAAGTTTTCTTTGCTGAACCTTTTTCTGCACCTGTTCCGTTACAATCAGGACACAGTTCTAAGTGGTTAAATTTTATTTCTTTTTGAGTTCCAAAAACTGCATCTTCAAATTTCAACTTGATATCATATCTCAAATCGTCCCCTCTGCGAGGAGCGTTAGGATCAGGTCTGCCACCAAACCCAAAACCTCCAAATCCGCCAAAGAAGCTTTCAAAAATATCATTCAAATCACCAAAACCACCGGCAAACGGACCGTTTGTATCAAATCCGGCATTTTTCAAGCCATCTTCGCCGTATTGGTCATAAGTTGCACGCTTGTTATCATCTGATAATGTTTCATACGCTTTACCGAGTTCTTTGAATTTTTCTTCCGCATCTGGCGCTTTGTTTACGTCGGGGTGTAATTGTCGGGCTTTCCTTCTAAAAGCCGATTTTATCTCGTCTTTTGAAGCATCTTTTGATACTCCCAATATTTCATAAAAATCTGTCATTTTTCTACTTTACTTCCTTCTAGTCAAATGCTATTCAGCAGTTGCAACATTGACCAATGTTGGTCTAAGTACTTTTTCGCCTAATTTATAACCTTTTTGTAATTCATTTATAACTGTATGTTCTTTGTGTTCTGATGTTGGAGTTTGCATAACCGCTTCATGGAAGTTAGGGTCAAAATCTTCGCCAATAGCTTTGATTTCTTCTAGGCCCATTTTAGTAAGAGTTTCGCAAACTTGTTTGTATAAAAGATTAAAACTTTCTTTTACTTTTTCGCAATCTTCAACTTTTTCCAAAGATTTTTGACCACGTTCAAAATTATCAAGAACTTCTAACAAACTTTTCAACGCTTTTTCTGTACCAAAGTTGATTAAGTTTTCTCTTTCTTGTTCTTGGCGTTTTCTGTAGTTGTCAAAATCTGCGGCAAGTCTGATATATTGTTGATTTAATTTATCATATTTTTCTTGAAGTTCATTGTTTTCTTGTTTATTATCAACAACTTCTTCGTTGTCATTTACTTCTTCTTGAGATGTTTCTTCTGCATTGTCAATATTTTCTTCGTTTTTAACGACATCTTCGTTTTTAAACGGGTTTGAATTTTCTGTTGCCATAATTTCCCCTTCTCAATATTTCATATATATAACTATTATAAGGTATGAAAAGGATTTAACAAGTTAAATTTATTATTTTTTAATAATTGGAGTTAAACAGATTTCGAAAAGTTTCAAGTGTCATTGTTTAAAATCATTTTTATAGTAGAATGTTCCATGTAAGTACGGTTACAAAAGGAAAGGATATTAAAAAATGACAAAACTTTCACCATTACAAATTGAAAGATTAAAGTACCAACCAAAATTACCTTCAAGTTTACAAAACGGTGTAAACTCATTGGAAATGGTTGAAGGTTCCGCAACTCAATCTGTTAGAGATCAGGAACAAATCAAAAATTTATTTGCTAATACTTATGGCAAACCAACCGTAACATTCAAATCAACATCTTCTACTTCAACTTCAGAAGTTAGAAATGTTGGGGTTATTTTATCAGGTGGTCAAGCTCCTGGTGGACACAACGTTATTGCAGGTTTGTATGATTCTTTGAAAAATGCTAATCCTGAAAATAAATTGTACGGCTTTTTAGGTGGTCCTTCTGGTATTATCGAAGGTCAATATGTTGAATTTACTGATGAATTCATCAATGCTTACAGAAATACCGGTGGTTTTGATATTATCGGTTCAGGTAGAACTAAACTTGAAACAGAAGAACAATTCCAAAAATCTTTGGCGGTTTGTAAAAAATTGAACATTTCTGCTGTTGTTATTATCGGTGGTGACGATTCAAATACAAACGCTGCATTACTTGCTGAATGGTTTGTAAAAAATAACGCAGGTATTCAAGTTATCGGTTGCCCAAAAACAATTGACGGCGACTTAAAAAATGAACAAATCGAAATTTCTTTCGGTTTTGATACAGCAACAAAAACTTATGCAGAACTTATCGGGAACATTCAAAGAGATGCTAATTCTGCTAAGAAATATTGGCACTTTATCAAAATTATGGGAAGAAGTGCATCTCACGTTGCATTGGAAGCAGCACTTCAAACTCAGCCAAACATCACTTTGATTTCAGAAGAAGTTGAAGCTAAGAAAATGTCATTGTCTTCAATTATTGACTATATGACAGATATTATCGTTAAACGTTCAAATAACGGTAAGAACTTTGGTATCGCAGTTATTCCGGAAGGTTTAATCGAATTTATACCTGAAATGGGTTCAATGATTTCTAACTTGAACGATATTATGGCAAGTTTAGAAAAAGATTCATCATTTGCTAATGCTTCTGCAACTGAAAAATTCAGTATTGTTGAAAGCAAACTATCAAGTGAAAATGCTAAAGTTTATGCTTCATTACCGGCACTAATCAAATCTCAATTACTTGCTGATAGAGATCCGCACGGTAACGTTCAAGTTTCAAAAATCGAAACAGAAAAATTGTTAATCGAAATGATTTCTGCAAAATTAAGCGAAATGAAAGAAGCAGGCAAATTCTCAGGTAAATTCTCTGCACAATCACACTTCTTCGGTTATGAAGGTCGTTGTGCATTCCCATCAAACTTTGATGCTGATTACTGCTACTCACTAGGTTACAACGCATTTGCATTGATTAACTTTGGTTTAACTGGTTACTTGTCATCAGTAAGAAATCTTACTCAACCTGCTGACGAATGGATTGCAGGCGGTATTCCTCTTACTATGATGATGAATATGGAAAAACGTCACGGTGAAATGAAACCGGTTATCCAAAAAGCATTGGTTAAACTTGACGGACCTGTATTCAAACAATTGGAAGAAAACAGAGAAGACTGGGCAATGAATGACAGATATTTATTCCCAGGAGCTATCCAATACTTTGGTCCAAGTTCAGTTTGTGATATCACAACAGTTACTCTTCAACTTGAAAGAGGAAAAGTTCTAGCATCTGTTTAATTCACAAAACGAAGATAAAAGTAAGACCTTGCAAATTTTGTGGGGTCTTATTTTTTATGGTATAATCTAAACATTATGATTACTACAGAAAATTTGACAGTACGTTTTGGTACTGAACCCTTATTTGAAAATGTTAATATAAAATTCTCGCAAGGGAATTGTTATGGTTTAATCGGTGCAAACGGTGCCGGAAAAAGTACTTTTTTGAAAGTTTTGTCAGGTGATTTAGAACCGACAAGCGGTTATGTCCATATCAAAAAAGGTCAAAGAATTGCCGTATTGAAACAAAACCACTTTGAATTTGACGATTACACGGTTATTGACACGGTTATTATGGGTCACAAACATCTTTATGATGTCATGAAAGAAAAAGATGCACTTTATATGAAACCGGATTTTAATGATGAAGATGGTTTAAGAGTTGCAGATTTGGAAACTGAATTTGCAGAAATGGGCGGTTGGCAAGCAGAATCAGATGCAGCATCATTATTGAACGATTTGGGAATTCCTCAAGATTTACATTATTCTCAAATGAAAGACCTTACAGGTAACGAAAAAGTCAGAGTATTACTTGCTCAAGCTCTTTTTGGTACTCCAGATATTTTGTTGCTTGATGAACCTACAAACCATTTGGATTTAGCGACAATTACTTGGCTTGAAGATTTTTTGATTGATTTTCCAAACACGGTTATTGTTGTTTCTCACGATAGAAAATTTTTGGATAGAATTTGTACACATATCGCAGATATTGATTTCAGAAACATTCAACTTTACACAGGTAATTATTCTTTCTGGACTCAGGCAAGTGCTTTGATTATAAAGCAAAAAGAAGAGCGCAACAAAAAACTTGAAGAAAAAGCAGAAGAATTCAGACGTTTTATTGCAAGATTTAGCGCCAATGCATCAAAAGCTAAACAAGCGACATCAAGAAAAAATATGCTTGAAAAATTGACACTTGAAGATATCAAACCTTCAACTAGAAAATATCCGAGTATTTATTTTAAATATTCAAAACTCCCTGGGAAAGATGTTTTGAATGTTCATGGGTTGAAAAAAACTTTAAACAATGAATTATTGATAAAAGCATTATCATTTGATGTAAGACAAGGCGAAAAAATTGCATTTATTTCTGATAATCAAAATGCCACAACGGCATTGTTTGAAATATTGGAAGGCAGAATGCAACCGGACGAGGGTACTGTAACTT
This sequence comes from uncultured Candidatus Melainabacteria bacterium, assembly GCA_934692625.1. Taxonomy (GTDB): domain Bacteria; phylum Cyanobacteriota; class Vampirovibrionia; order Gastranaerophilales; family Gastranaerophilaceae; genus Zag111. The sequence continues at coordinate 54,192 of CAKUUC010000004.1, read as the reverse complement.
GGGGTGTTACCGCAACTCATTCATATTGTCCAAAAGATAACAATGAATACTTTGAGTCAGACAAAGACCTTATTCAATGGCTCGGACAATATTCTCAAGACCAACACATAAGTTATTTGAGAGGATATTTGGGCAGAATGTTGTTTTCCGGTGAAGATGCCGAAAAATCAGTGAGAGTTCTTTCCGGTGGTGAAAAAGTAAGATGTATGTTTGCCAAAACAATGATTGAAGAATCAAACGTGCTACTGTTTGATGAACCGACTAACCATTTGGATTTGGAAGCAATTACATCATTAAACAATGCTTTGATTGATTACACAGGAACAGTATTGTTTACTTCGCAAGATTATCAATTTATAAATACAGTTGCTGACAGGATTATTGAAATTACACCTAACGGCTATTTGAATTATCAAATGAAGTACGAAGATTATCTTGCTAATGAAGAAATCCAAAAGAAACGAAAACAACTTTACCAACCAACAAATGGCAAAAGTAAAAAATAATTACAAATTGACAGATAAATCAAATGAGATTTATCTGTTAATTTTTAACCATTCAGAAAAAATTTGCAAGGCTTTAGTAAGTTGAGTAAAATTATTGGCATACCCAATCCTCAAATAACCATCGACTTCTAAAGTTTCCCCAGGGAGAATCATTACACCTGTTTCTTCTTGCAATTTTTTGCACAACTCAACAGATGACAATGAAGAATTGTATTTTACAAAAGCCGTTGTTCCACCTAGAGGAGAAATTAAGCGTATATTAGAGTCAGAATTTGCCCAATCTAGTAAAATTTTCTTTCCGATTTTTATTTTTTCAAGATTTCTTTTTATTATTTTGTCTTTGTTTTCAATTGCCAGTGTTGCAAAAAAATCGTCCAAAATTCCAACACTAATTGTGTTATATTCCCTATGGTGGTTGATTTTGGAAATAATTTCCTCATTTGCAACTATCCAACCGAGTCGCAATCCTGCAAGAGAAAATACTTTTGACATACTTCCCGTCGAAATTCCTTTGGAATATAAGTCTGCAATTGATGCGCCAAACGGATTACCGGCATGATTTAAGCCTCGATAAACCTCGTCACACAGAATATAAGCATTTGAATTTTTTGCAATTTCAACAATTTGATTCAGCATATTATCAGGTATTACCGCTCCTGTAGGATTATTGGGATTGTTTATACAAATCAATTTAGTATCATTTCCTACAAGTGTTTCAAGTTCGTTCAAATCCGGCAGCCAATTATTTTCTTCTTTTAAAAAGCACATTTTTACATCTGCACCAAATGATTTTGGAATAGAATAGTGCTGCTGATACGTTGGTACAACAGAAACGACTTTATCCCCCTGCTCAACCAAAGCCATTATTACAAGGTGGTTTGCGCCAATTGCACCGTGTGTAATTGTAATATTATCTGGAGTTTGGTGTTCATAAAGCGTTGTTATTGCTTGTTTTAACCTTTGGCTACCGTGAATGTCACCATAATTCAACTTTCGGTTCAAAATCTCGTTTAAAAATTGGTCTTTTGAGCCAATAATCTTGAATAATTCATCTAAACTTAATGACTCAACACAAGTGTCCGCCAAATCATATTTCGCATCTTTTTCATAAAGATTAAACCATTCTTCAACCTTAAAATTTTCAATAAACAAAACTATTCCTCGTTAAAATTTGTAATCAAGACAGTGCTTTTCTGTCAATTTGTTCAAATACATTTTTTCTGTCAAAAGTTCCCAATCAGTGAACTTCATATCAGTTCCAACACCCATAAACGGATAGTATTTTTCAGGGTATTTATTACGTGCAATGAGTTTTATGTAATCGCTCAAAACTTTGCAACCACGGTAGAAAATATCGCTATTTTCTGATAATGTTGCGCCAACGTCCTTAACTTGCGGATACAAAACTTTTGCTTTGTATTTTAATTCGTCAATATCGGGTAAACGGCTTTTCATCACTTGTTTCAAGCCTCTTCTTATATACCGAGGGTCGTCAGTATCAATAACAAAACCCATTTTTGCTAAGAACGGTACATTCGACTCATCTGAACAGTATGTGAGCCGGTTCATCTTGTTTTTTGCAAGTTCAAGAATTGCAGAAAGGGTCAAAAGCTGCCCGTTACCTTCTTTTTCATTGTAAGAAATAAGTTGGCGACCTTCGATAGTTGATGTTTTTTTGTCGATGTTTATATCAAATGTGCCGAGTTCTTTACCCTCGATATTTTCAAGTCGAATTGTCGTCAAAGGTTCCGGCTTGGTCATGCCTACTTTGACCGTTTTCATTCTTGAATTAAGTGCCTCAAATTTGTTGAAAAACACTAAACCATTGTTGTTATAAAATGATATCGCTCGTTTCGAAAAATCAACGCCCATATACATATTTAAAAGCAAACATAATATTTTTTGCTAGTGTTTTGCTCTAAATATTAAGACAAATTAATATTTTTCAATAACATTTTCAAATAATAATTTTTTATACAATAAAATTTTTCTTTGAATGACAAAGTCTTGAAAATTGGGTCAATTTGCCGCTTTGAAATCTCCAGTTTTGTAAGTTTAGATTTGTCAAACTTGGTGTGTTGCGCCAAGTATTTTACCGTATGAAAATTATATTCAAAAACTTTTTTATGGTGTGTATTTTTGAGATATTCACAAATATCTTCAAAAGAGTAATCTATATTTACATTATCCAAAGTTGATTGAATAATTTTTGCAGTTGTTTGAGAGTTATCTTTTTCAAAATATTTTAAACTGTTACTGAACAAAAAATCCAATGTTGGTTGATTCGAAATCCCCAACGCTTTCATGGCTTCTTTTGGGAGTTTCATTTTTTGCTTTTTGTTGTCATGAACATTCCAAATTTCTTTGCATTTTTTGTTTAAAAAGTTTTTTGCTTGAGCAAATTCTTTTGATGTTCCATACAAACTTTTAAGATTTTTTACCTCTGCTATTGAATTCTTGTCAATTGCATTTGCAAGTTCATAAATCAATGTTCGCAATTTTTCATCTCGCAAATTTTCTTCAATTTGAAGAAAACCAAAGTTTGAATTTGCATAAGGGTTTATTTTCTCAACGTAATTTATACACGAAGCAAGACTCATTATTGGAAGAGTTTTTCGCCTGTTATTATTTAAAACGCTGTGTTGTTTCAAACAAATCAGATCGTTTGTTTCGTCCATTAGTTTGCGATTTTTCATTGCTACCGGTTCTTTACCCATGACAATTCTTTTCCCCTATATATTAATAAAGGAAATTTTTAGCAAATAATTGACAAATTTTTAGCAAATGTAACGAATTTATAAACTTTTTATTGCAAAATTTGGCAAGTTCCGACAGATTTTGAATGACGATTACCAAAAGCATCATTATCATACATAATTTGCGCTTCTGATGTGAATGTTCCCTCTTTGCGGTCAATTACAGAGTGTTCTCGTGAAATATAATCATCATTCATTGACTGAGAATTGTATTCAATTTTGGACTCATCAAAATTTATAATATAGTCAATAGGTTCTCTTTGGTTATAGATTTTTTTATAAGCATCATCAATTCTGAAAAGTCTATGCTGTCTGCTAGTTGAAACTACACTGTCATCTTGATTGTAGATTGTTTGCTCATAATCACAACGTACGATTTGCATTTTGTCAAATTCCGGTACGAATTGGTCGGCAAAACATTTCACTCCAGCAAAACCTAATATTAAAATCGCTAGTAATCCAAAAAATCTTTTCATACAAATATTATAATTCAAACATCAAAAATTAACATTTTGTAATATCCTTTAATAAAATGGCAAAAACCCAGAAATTTATTTGTTTATAAATACATAAAGTGTTTAGTAGTAGGAGAAATAAATTATGCCTATTTATCCAAATAATAGCAAAAGACCCGTCTATTTACCAAATAACGGCGGAGTTTGGGTAACAGCACCCGCAACAGCACAAACTCAAACCCAACAAACCGTAACAAATCCGAACGAACAAACAAATGAAGAGGTTACGGAAGTTTATGTAGCACCGAATGTGTATAGACAATTTGCTCCGAATGCTCAACCACTCCAAATATCGTCAGAACGAGCAAACGACTCTGAAGAGTTAATGCAACAAATTTATGAAATCGACAAACAAGCATTTGCCGAAACCGACCCTTACGAAAATTATGACGAATTTAAAAGAATTGTAGAGCGAAATCAACTATCGACTTATGCGGTAAAAGGCGATAATGACGAACTTTTAGGTTATTATCAACTTGAACCGATTAAAGACGGTGATTTATACATTGATTCAATCGGGCTAAAATCCGAATACAGAAACACTCGCAAAGGTTATCAGGCGATAAAATATTCTTGGAAGAAAATTCTTGATTATGCGAAAGAAAACAATGTGCAAACGCTATCTTTGCATGTTGATAACACAAACAGAAATCTTGTCAGAATGTACCAAAGTCTAGGTTTTTCAATAAAAGAAACTCTTGAAAATTACTATGAAAACGGTGCAGGAGCATATTTTATGGAACGTCCGCTCGTTGAAAACCAACAAGTAAATCAGGCTGAAGCTCCGACAGAAGAGGTTCAAGCAATACAAACCGAAGAAGCGGAAAATGTTGAAGAACCTGAAATTTCAGAAGCCGAACGTATAAAAGCCGAGAACGAACAAAAATGTCAACACGCAAGAGAAGAATTGCAGGAAATGGGGCTTGATGAAGCAAAAATTAATTTTGTTTTGAAACAATGCTCTCAAACAAGTGTTTTTGGACGTTCTAAAATAAAACCTTTTGATGACGATATTTACAACTGTTGCAAGTACATTTTACAATTAGAAAAGGATTATGGCTACAATAGAGAAGTATTCCCTGCTGACGGGCTTTCTTCATATCAAATAAGCAATATTCTTACCAGCTTAAAAGATGAAAATTCTAACGACGAAAATCAAGTAAGGACAGATTTATTACCTTACTTAAAAGATTTTGTTCGACTTAATACACCCACAAACAGGTGGGATGATTTATTACAAGCAGCGGAACTACGCTCTCGTGACGGAGAAAAACATCACTCCCGTGAAGTTTTAGATTTTGAAAAAACTTTGCTGGCTGCTGGTGCTAAAACTTCAACATGTGATATTGCAAAAAGTTGTATTTTAAGTACAAAAACAGGTCAAGTTCTTGATGAAGAGGCTAAAACCTGTGTCAAAAATGCAATCTATAATCTGAAAGATATTTCTGATATCAGCTATCTTGTAAGAAGTGCAGTAATTGAAGATGAAAAAGGTTTTGAATCTTTTGATGCAGACACCTATGAAAAAGTTAAAGATAACATAGAAACAGATGATTATCGCAAGCACGTCATTTACACTGCCTACGGTGCGAACATGCTGAAAAGCAGAGGGGTTGATTTAAGTGCTTATGTTACATACGGAAAAATCGTAACAAGTAGCGACATCTTCCCCAATTTGTCTTATGAAACTAAAGAAAAACTTGAACCCGAATTATTCAAAGCGTGTTGCTACAAAGAATTGGGATTAAATTCAAAACGAAAAGCCGTAATGGTTACAAAATTTGACCAAGCAGCCTTTAATGCAGCTAAAGAATTAGCATTAAACCCGTTTTTCGGTGAAAAAGTAATGGATTTACCAAAAATAATTGAAGCCTGCAAAGAGCAAAAAGACGAATATTCCGGCTACAGATTTAATCCTGAATTATTGTCTAAATTGGAACAATTACATGCAGAACTTCCAAACCAACCGCTAAGCAATATTATTGATATCATTGAAGCGTGCAAATTGAAAAACACTTCAGCATTATCAGACTATCAAAAACCCACCTCTATCAGATTTAATGAAGAAGTGTTCAACACCTTATTAGATATTGCAAAAAGTGGAAATAGAATAAATGTAACCGCTGTAGATGCTGCAAAAGAAGCAATAAACGGTAGAGAATACTTTAATAATGCTATCTACAATCAACTTGCGGATTCTTACTATTGGGGAAAAAGTAAAAATTATTTCGGCGGATACTCAAAACCGTATATTACAGATTTTTTCAAAACAGACAACTATGGCAACAAAACTTTTGATGTCAGATTATTCAATAAATTCAAAGAACTTAAATGTCCAATAAGCACGGTTTGTACGGAAAGTAGCGACAAGTCTTATGTCTATGATGTACCAAAATTTACTCCGTCAGAAGATTTGATGAATGCTTACAAACGTATTAAAGAAGGAAACTATCCGTTCACAAAATATGAGCAAGATTCAGGCTTCAGTGAAGATGGCGTTCAAGAGTTAGTCGAACTTTGCAAAGACAAAATAAGGTATGGTGAAGAAACCGAATTTAACTCTGATACATACAATGCAATTATGGAATTGTTGGAAGCCGGTAAAGACGGTAGAGATGTTTTAAATTTGATACATAACTGCAAACCTTACATAAATCATAGTCAAAAATTCAGCCCTCTTCGCTACGAATTGGCAAAAGATTTGATGAACAATAAAGGTATTGATATTCAAAACATAAGTCGGATTGTTGACGAATGCGAACAAAACGGTGTCATTAACCAAGACAAAGTTGACAAATGTATTGAGTTGTTTAATTTGGGTGTCAAAATTCCGACACAAGCATTAATTTATGCGGGTGATGATGAAATTGCCTACAAAAGATTGAAAGATTGTATCGCAAGAGAATTGCCCGATGAATTGATTCGTTTTTGCAAAGATAGAGGCGAATTTAAAGACAGATTGTACAAAATGGCTTTATCTCTTCAAGATGAGGGTTTTAGCCCAAGACAAATAAGCTCTTTGATGTACACTTGCCATTCGGAAACTCCGGAAGGTTGTCAAAATGATGAGCAAAAAGCCTTTAATTATGAAATGTTTGGACACATAAAAGACCTGCTTGCTCTCGGTATCGAAAAAGAGAATATCAGCGAAGTATTAAATTCCTGCAACCTTAACTGTCGCAAATTTCTGCCTGATGCCTACGAAAAAGTAAGCCTGCTTCACAATATGGGAATTGAAGATAAAGGTATATCAAAGCTTTTGCAAGTATGTACATCAAATTCCAAATTTCAACAAGAAACCTACGATACCCTGTTAACTTACCTTGCAGACATTAAAACCCTCAGAGATTTGGCACATGATGATGCCTACATCATTGAGAAATTGAACCAAAACAGAACCAATATTGACAAGGCAAGTAAAGTTTTCGGTCAAGATGTTATTGATAATGTTCTAACACAAAAGATTGACGGATTTATCAGTTTTATTCAACTTTGTAATAACATTACCAATAATTGTTCCGAAGCCTTCATCAACAATTTGAACGAAAAACTTGCCCTACTTCCTTCTCCTGAATTGAAGGTTAAACGTTTGCGTGTAATCGGCGGACTAGCAAACAAAGTCAGTGAGGCAAGTTTGCAAGGACTTGTTGATATGATTAAATCACCAAGTATGAGTCAGGAACAAATTAAATTTGCAAATGAAACCTTCGCAAGTGATGATGATTATGACAATCAGGTAAGAAAATTTATGGAAGGGATTAATGTTCCTACAAATTACGCCCAAAAGGTTCACGGTTATTTAATGAAGGAAAAATTAAATAAACAGGTGAATTTCCCTGAACCGATTGACGAACAGATGGCAAAAATGGACGGTTACGCTCAACAAATGCTGACTAACCCGAAAATCCCGCTAGATAAAAAGATTAAATATATTGATGAATTTAAGATTAAAAGAGCGGATATGGAAGCAAATCCTGAAAAATACACTACTCCAGAACTTTTCCCAAAACCACTAAATGGTTTGAAAAAAGTCGTAATGGCTTATGTAAATATTCCGAATGATGATTTAGCTTTCAACAACTCAATCACTAATACAATGTACACAAATCTCGGGATTACTCCTGACAGTAATTTGTTGAGAGAAATCCATTACGATGCAAAATATTTTGACAAATTGTTTGCGACAGGTTCAGGATTTAACACAAACTTTAAACGTTTGATTGAATTGAAACAAACTAATCCGGGCAGACCGCTAACGGAAATTCGTATGAAAATGCCTGAAGAAGGTTCGTCTTTGTACGAAAAATATGCCTCAAACGGTCTATTAAAACAAATCGAAGCAAACCTTGAAACTAAAAAACAAATGGAAGCACAAGGCATTGACTTTGATAAATGGAACAGTTTTGACCCTGAATTGAAAAGCGAAGATTTCACGGTTGAATCTGACCCGAAAACCGAATACGAAAATATCAGAAACAATTTGATAAATATTTTCCAAGATGAATTGTTTGATAAAATCAATCCTAATGAAACCGAAAAATTGAAACAACATTTATCCGAATTCGGTTATACTTTGTGGAATAATAATATATTTAAAGACAGAGAACCGTTGCAGGATGATCAACTTGAAAGATTTGTCGGAATTGTAAAAAATTACATTGAGAAAAACGATTACTGGAAATCAGCAACAGAAAATGCTGAATTAACACCTGACGAAATCGAAGGTATCACAGGATTTACAGACCACTTGAACGGTATTGCAACCCGTATCGAACAGGTTAAAGCCTCAAGAACGGTCAATGATATCCACTTCAGATTAACTGATGACAACGATATCGGAAGAAACATTTTCTTTGGAAACCATGTAAGCTGCTGCAACAGTGTGAATAGTGCTTATGCAGGATATTCAGCCCCGATGCACCTTTTGAACAGTTATAACAGAGGGGTGGAATTGGTTGACAAATTCGGTAACTCATACGGAAATTCACTTTGTTTCTTTGCAATGATTGACGGAAAATTAACCTTCGTAATTGACAGTTTTGAAGCAAACGGCAAACTCGGCTCAAACCCGCTTGTCACCGATGAATTGATAAAATTCGGCAAACAGGTTTGTAAAGAAGTTGGCAGAAGTGATGCACAAATTATGATAGGACCTAACTATAACAACATTGATAAATCGAGATTACACCCTCAACATGCAGATGCAATCAAAGTTTTAGGTTCAGTATCTGAAATGACTTATTGCGACTCAGTCGGCGGAAAAGTCCAAAACCAAATCAATAACGGTGTGGAAGATAAAATGATGTATGTTTACATATAGAACTTGACTTATTCCAAGCCTTGATTGCGGTATCAGAGTTAAAGACTTTTCATACAAATTTCAAACATCTTAAATTAAGAATAGTTAATTATATTCATTTCAGATTGTCTAAGATTTATCCTTTGCAACTTTAAATAAATCATCAATTTTGATAACTTTTACTTGCTTAGATTCAATTCCTTTTGCTATAAACTGAGCAATTAAATCATTTTGACTAGTATGACTAAAAGTCATTTTAGTAGGAATATCTAAAACATGAGCCAGTTGGTCTGAGTACTTATCGAATTCCTCCTTGGCTTTTTCTCCGGCAAGTCTTGCATCTTTTTCCAGAAAATTATTATAGTATTTCGTATAGTTTTTTTCCGGAAGACAACGCGACATATTTGCTTTCAACAGTTTAGGCGCTAATGTTTTTTCCTCATCAGTTAAAACTATTTTGTTATTTCTGAAAAAATTGAAAAAACTTTTCTTATAATTTGAAATTATTTTATGTTGCCACTTATGACGAAATTCATGATTTATTGCATCTATAAGATCTCCTTTCAGCCAATTAGGGTCAATCGTCACATCTTTAGTTGAATCCAGATAATAACCTGCATATTTTTTTAGTTTTTTTAATCTTACTTTCCCTCTCATTCCCACAACATCTTGCCTTTGTTCTGCATACTTAGCGGCAGATAAAACAAAATCTTCATTGTCATAATTCCTTATATATAAATAAGGATCATCTTTTACTTTGGAAATTATTTCAGGATTTCCGTCAATTGTTTTATTTATAAGTTTTCCGTCTTTTAATCTTGTTGCCGTTGTTTTAAGTGGGTTGTTTTCAACAGTCGCCCATTTCGGAGCCAAATTTTCATAGATTTGAGTTTCAAATCTTGAACCGTCAGAATTTTGTTTATATTGCAACTTCATTCTTGAGATGCCTGTTGCTTGTGGCGTAAAGGCTTCTTTTGTTCCCTTGGTAATTTCCCCATCAGATAAGAATTTTGTATCAGTAAAACGCACATTTTTTGCATATTCATATTTTCGAATAATTTTTGACGTTTTCTGCCCTTCTTGTTGTTTAATTATGACTTTTTTCAACAATTTATTTTCACTATTACGAAAAGAATAAACCTTAGACAATCCACCCCCAAAATTTGTGGCGATTTCAACTTTTTCAAGAGATGAAGTTCCTTCCGGAATTAAATTTTTGGGTAGTGAATCAAATTTAATATTTCCCTTAGAAAGAAGTCTGTACCCGTTTTTAGTCCATTTTTGAGCAATGTTTGCCGTAATTTTTCCAATATTAACCATTTTAAATATCCCCTTATAATATTTAAAAAAGATTTAATAAAAAAAGTGCTTAATAGCATCTGGTTTGTTACATAAAATTAATATTATTAGAAAAGTAGGTTGGTGTTACCACTCCAACGACGTTAATTTACCAGATTCTGAATAAGATAAAATCTACGCAATTAGAAATTGCTTGATTTTTAATCTTTTCAGAATGACTAAAGCTTTGGTCTACCAACCCAAAAGTCACTCTGAACTGACTAGAAAATAAGTTGAGATGAAGTCGAAACGTAATTTTCTGTTCCTACTCGGTGATTCAGAGTCTGTTTTTATGTGTGGTATTGAATGAAGTTTATACCAGATTCTTACAAAGCGAACCAACGAACCTGCTGGGAGTTGTAAATATACTAAGAAGAAGTCTAAGATTTACTCCATTGCTTTGGCAACTCGGTACAACGTAAATTGTTTTTCCTTGCTCAATTTATCATAAATTTTAATTAAGTCTTCTTTAAAATCAGAAGATTTAATATTTGTATATTGAAAAAACTCATAAAGTTCAACATCTAAAGCTTGAGCTATTTTTTCTAAAGTACTAATTGACGGAAAGTTTTGTCCAACCTCAAGTTTACTTATATAACCATTATCAACACCAACAATCTCAGCCAGTTTTTCTTGCGTTATTTTGCGCTGTTTTCTAAATTCTTTAACCTTTAAGCCCAAAAGTTCTTTAGTATTCATAACATTCCTCAGACTTATTCTATTATTAATTTGCATTTGTAAAATACTAAAATATTGCTAATTATGATGAATTTTACCATTATATTGACAAAATTAGCAGTATAGGTGATAATTATAAAAGTTTTATCAGTAGAGGCAACAAATGAAGCATAATAAAAAATTTGCATTTACACTGGCTGAAGTCTTGATTACACTCGGAGTTGTCGGTGTAATTGCAGCAATAACCTTGCCCAGTTTGATAAGAAACTATCAAGTTCAAGTACTCAAAGCACAATTTGAAGTTGCGGATAGTATTATTCAGCAAGCAGTCAAAAAGACCTGTTTGGAACTTGGTGTAGATACCTTGAATGACTATAGAATATATAATTATAGGCCTTCTGATGCAACTCCAATGGCAGAAAGAGTTGCACTTGTTAATAGTGTTTGGCTCAAACAATTTACCCAAATAAGCCCAATTTCTCGTATGGCTTATTTTGGAAAAGGAAACGATATGTTTGGCGAAAAAATGAATGACATGAGAATTCCATATTACTCAAATGACTATTTTTACATATTGCCATCAGGAGTTTTGATATCTCCATTTCAAAATGCAAGTGGCGGTATGACAATGATGTTTGATACAAACGGTCCTAAAAAAGGTCCTAACAGATTGGGACACGATATTTTCGTATACAATTCTTTTAATTACAACATTCCACAAAACCCTGGGTATTATGGACTCTGCAATCCAACAGTAACTCATTCACAAAATCAAAACGGCTGTTGGGATTGGGCACACAGAAACATAAATCCCAAAAACAATCAAAAAGGTTATTGGGAAATTCTATTTAAACCAAGAAGTTGGTGGGATGAATAACCACTGGCAATCATGAGTAATTTTACACTCTGCCGTACATATCTTCGTAACGAATTATATCGTCTTCAGATAAAATATCACCTTTTTGAACTTCAATAATTTCCAAATCATCTTCATAAGGATTTTGAAGTGAGTGGATTGCTTTGACTGGAATATCAATACTATGCCCAGGAGATAAAATATGATCATTCGCTTCCAATACAACTTTTGCAGTACCTGAAAGAATTACCCAATGTTCACTTCTGTGGTTATGAGATTGTACTGACAATTTTTGACCTGCATTTACGTGAATAATTTTTGTTTGGAACCCTTTCCCTTCCGCAATAACAGTATAAAATCCCCACGGACGGTAAACAGTTTTATGAACTTTTTGTGTGCCGTCATGTTGTTGTTTCAAGGTTTCGTAAACTTGTTTAACCTCTTGAGTTCTATCTTTTTTACAAGCCAAAATAGCATCTTCTGTTTCAACAATAACAGTATCTTCCAAACCTATTGTTGCAACGAGTTTTGAAGATGAATAAACAAAAGAATTTTTTGAATCTTTATCCAAAACATGACCGACAAAAACGTTATTATTTTCATCTTTTGGACTAACTTCATAAATAGATTTCCAAGACCCCAAATCCTTCCAATCAGTTTTTAATTCAACCATAGCCAAATTTGTACACTTTTCCATCAAGGCATAATCTATTGAGATATTTGGCATTTTGTCAAATTCTGTAAATTGAACGGTATTATCTTTAACTTCCATCATTTTTAAAACCTTTGAAATTTCAGGACAATGTTGTTCAAATTCTTTGATTAAAGTTGAGATTTTGAAAACAAAAATTCCGCTATTCCAGTAATAATTAGCATTTTGGATAAATTCTTTTGCAATTTCAAGATTTGGTTTTTCAATGAAAGATTTTACAATATTGTTTTCAGAATTTATATAACCAAAGCCTGTTTCAGGATAAGTCGGTTTAACACCAAAAGTAACGATTTTACCTTCATTTGCTAATTCTTGAGCCTTTTTTACAGACTCGATAAATTCTTGAGAATAATTCATCATCAAATCTGACGGCATTGCAATAACAATCTCATCTGCGCTAAAGTTTTCGATAATATATTTTGCAGTCAATGCTATTGCCGGTGCAGTGTTTTTTGAAACAGGTTCGGCTAAAATCACAGGATTAGAATTCAATGCAGACAATTGCATTTTTACATTCGACAAGTGTTTAGTATTTGTTATGCTGATTATATTTTCAGCAGGCAAAAGCTTATTTAAGCCTTCATAAGTCGCTTGTAGCAAACTTTTATCAGTATAAAGGCTCAGCAACTGTTTTGGGTACAATTCTCTTGATAATGGCCATAAACGACTACCCGAACCACCTGCTAATATAATTCCGAACATACTTGCTCCTTCCTCAATTATCCCTATATTTATTATACTATAAAAAGTCACAAGGGCAAAATCACCGAGCATAGAGAAACTTTGACGTAATAATTTGTAATAATTATTGTTTTTGTAGCAATTATTTTTGGCACTTTGTTTTTATTATCTTGTGTAGTGTAAATAGAAAGGTTAAATATGCTTAATTCAATCAATCCGTATAATCCGATTAACGGTGTGCAATTTCAAAACAATGTACCCAATGCCCCTGTTCAAGTGTCGAACAACGGCATTCAACAAGTTGAAAATCCTAATTTGAACGGTATCAATGCCTTAGCAAATTATAATCAACCTATTAATAATACTCCTAAAATTTTAGCCAAAACGCCAATGACGATTGCAAAACCTACGGATATTCAAAATATTCAAGGCGAAAAAGTGACCTCACAAGACGGCACACTTCAAGCCATTGTTAATAAAGGTGAAACTACAACAACGGTTTACAAAACAAACGGTGACAAAGGTGTTGAAAACATCAAAACCTATGACAACGCAACAGGAAGACTTATAAAAAAAGAAGGTTGGTTCTATGAAAATGAAGAAAAAGAACGCAACTTTGAACCTGAAGCAGGTTATGTTGACGAATTTGACCCGCAAACAGGCAATCAAATAAAATCAACATACCAAGATTTTATTAAACCTGAACACTCAAGCGTAACAGAAACTGAAACCTTACCTGACGGTTCTAAAAAGATTTCTCATGTTGATGATACTAAATATTCCTTCATCGCAGAAGATGCACCAAACGGTGATAGAATGAAAACTACAAGATTTAAAAACGGACAAATCGCAGAAGTTGTAACTTTCAAAGACGATGTGGAAGACCAAATCATTGCATATAAAAACGGAATCCCCGTAAAAATTGAAAACCAAAGAACTTCAACAACTTATGCACCGGAACTTGCTCAAATTCCTGCAAATGACCCGAACATAACACCTGCTCAACCTTTCGTTTTGGGTTACAATCCAACAGAAATTCAAGGTGAAAAGAAATATTATTCAAACGGTCAATTACAATCAATAGAAACTCAAACCGCAAATGGTAAAGTAACTCATAATTTTGACGTTAGAGGCAATTTGACAGAAATTCAATCTAACGAAAACGGTGTAGAAAAACATGTTGTTTTCAATAATGACGGAGCAGGCAAGGTAAGCCATTCAGTAATTGAAGACTTGGATAAAGACACTAAAAAAGAAACAACCTTCTATGCTGACGGTACAAAATATGTTCATGTAAATAACAACGCAACTAAAGCCCACACTTCCGCAAACTACGACAAAGACGGTAACCTAAGAGGCTATACAAAATATAATTCTGAAAACCAAAATGAAGAACATCTGTTCATTGACTTTGATACTAAAGGAAATGTTGTTTACGCATCATTTATGTAAAAATAAGCTTACTTTCTTTTAATTACCTACAAAAGAAAAAGAGAATTCTAAAACAAAATTTAGAGTTCTCTTTTTTTAATCTACCTTCTACAATCTTCTACACTAGGATTGAACATTTTTACTTTCGTAATTGATACCCATTTCTTTAAGAGTTTTAATAAAGTTCTGGGCACAAATTCTTTGAACTTCCGGTGGAACAATTCTCAGAATTTCAACTGTTTTGGCAATAACAGGGTCTTTGTCATACCAACGATTGTTAGCATTTACAGGCTTTGCCATAGCATAAAATTTATCAATAGTTTCTTTTGAAAGTTTTTCTTCAAGTTTTTGTAAAAATATTTCCGCCTGAGCTCTTAATTCAGGTTGATAATTTCTTAAAAGTTCAATAACTTCAAGTAGTAACGGGTCATGATCATACCAACGTTTATAAGTAGGACTCATTATGTGTACCCTCCGTTAGGTTCCTTTGGGGAAGTTCATCATCACGTCTTTCTATTTCCCCTCCTAACAATCTTAACTTACTTTCAAAATTTTCGTATCCTCTATCTATATGATGTAGTTTTTCAATAACAGAATTACCTTCAGCCATTAAAGCCGCAACAACCAAAGACGCTCCGGCTCTCAAATCACTTGCAGTAAGCGTAGTTCCTGAAAGTTTTTTAACACCCTTGATGATTGCATGATTTCTGTCTTGGTGAATATCAGCACCCATCCTGTTAAGGTCAGGCACTTGCATAAATCTGTTTTCGTACAAACTTTCTGTAATAATACCGACACCGTTTGCAGTTGTCAAAAGTGTCATTGCCATAGATTGCAAATCTGTTGGGAACCCAGGGTATGGTTGAGTTACAAAGTTAATCGAATTTAAACGATTTTTGCAACTAACTTCCATTGAAGTCGGGTCTAAAAGTTTGATATTTGCACCCATTTTCAACAATTTGTTGGTGAAGAATGTCAAATGAGCAGGATAGATATTTTTGATTATACCTTTACCTTTGGTTGCAATTATCGCTGTCATAAATGTTCCTGCTTCAATTCTGTCAGGAATTGTTGTGTATTCAATAGGGTGAAGGTCATTTTGCTTAACACCGTTGACAGTGATTTCAGAAGTTCCTGCGCCTGAAATATCAGCCCCCATTGTATTCAAGAAATTTGCCAAATCAACGATTTCAGGCTCTTGTGCAGCATTTTGAATATGTGTTGAACCTTCTGCCAATACAGAGGCTAACATAATATTTTCTGTTGCACCTACTGACGGAATATCTAAATAAACATCAGAACCTACAAGTCTGTTGGTTTTTGCGTGAACATAACCGTTTTCAATTTTAATTTTTGCACCAAGTGCTTCTAAACCTTTAATGTGAAAATCTACACGTCTTTCCCCAATAGCACAACCACCAGGGAGCGCAACTCTTGCTTCTTTACATCTTGAAACCAAAGCACCCAATACAATAAATGATGCACGCATTTTGCTAACCAATTCATAAGTTGCGGTTACACTTGTAATATCTGTTGCATCAATTGTCAGTGATTTTTCGACCTTGTTATAATTTGTTTTTGCACCGAGTTGTGCAATCACACTCAACATAATTTCAACGTCTGTCAATTCGGGAACGTTATAAATCTTTGATTCGCCTTTTGCCAAAAGTGCCGCAGCCATAAGCTTCAATACTGAGTTCTTGGCACCGCCAATTGATACTTCCCCTTTTAGCGGAGTTCCGCCTTTTATATAAAATCTTTCTACCAACTTAGCCTCCGAAAGAAATCTTCATCATATCTTTACTATACATAATAATACAATCAGTGCGATTTGTTGTAAATAGATTAAATTATGTAAAGATTGTATATACTATTATATAAGTTATAAACAAAAATAAAACCAGAAATTAAAATTTCTGGTTTTCTAAAAATCTTATAATATAAATTCAAAACTCTTACCAGTTAACTTTTTCGATAACTTCGATTTCGTAACCGTCAGGGTCTTTTAAGAAAGCAATGTTGCTGCCACGACCGGTCAAATCAAATGGTTCATACAAGTATTCATGACCCAATGATTTCATTTTTTCGGTAAATTCGTCCATCGATTTAACACCAAATGCCAAGTGTCCAAATGCAGTTCCAAGGCTATACCCTTCCGGCGGAGTAACATCATTTTCAGTTAATTCCAACACCGGCGTGCCATTATCATCTGCTAAAAAATATAACCAGCAGTCATTTAGTCTTTTCATACTGTCAAGTTTCATTCCAAAAAGACCGATGTAGAATTTCAAACTAGCTTCTGCATCTTTTACTCTAATCATTGTGTGTAAATATGCCATAATTCTCTCCTTTTTGAAAAGAATTATAGCATAAAATTAAAATATAAAACCACTACACCTGACGAATACCGTAATCAGCAAGAACTTGATTAACTTCATCAAGACTATTAATATTCATGATTTGACCACTACTTTGCGCAGGTGTTTTAGATTTTTCAACTTTTGCAGCATAAGCATAAGCCTGCTCAGTAAAGCGTTTTTCTTTAACAACTTTTTTAAGCACATTTTTCAAAATTTTAGCAGCTCTTGTCGCACCGTTATCCATAAGTGATTGAGTACCATCTTCAACCGTAAAAGTATCGTTAGATAGAACTTTCTTTGATTTTGTGTCGATAGCTTTAACAGAAATTGAATTTTTTGCTTCGCTTATCGAAACCGTATAATTTTGATTACGAGCAGTAAGATGAGAAAATTCTTTAGCAGCATCTTTCCATTGTTTTGCGTTTTTCTTCATGCCTGAAACATTAAGTTGTGCAGTAAAACTTGTAGAATCAAATGAATTAACAGTTAACATAATTTTTACCCCTTTTAATAAATCCTAATCTAAAATATGTGAAATCCTTTTGCTGTAATTTTATAATAAACATGGAAAAATTGAACGTATTGTTTAAATTTTCAAAAATTTGATAATTTTTTATTCATATCTGCAACATATTGCAAAATCACATTATAAATATTTTATATTCTTATAAAACTTGTCGATGGGGGGAGTTGTCTTGACCTGTTCGCATTAAACGTGTCTACGGATTTTGCTTGCAGAACTTCGTTCTTTAGCAAAAGTCCTTCGCACTCTGCTCACAGGTCGCCGAACCCCATTTTAGGGTTCAACTCCTACCACATACTAAAAAAATCATTCAGGCAAATGCCAAATGATTTTTACTGTCGATGGGGGGAGTCGAACCCCCACAGCTCTCGCCACATGCACCTCAAGCATGCATGTCTACCATTCCATCACATCGACACGATGCAAAATACTTTCTGATACTATCATAAATACCAAAATTTTACAATTTCGTTTTGCTCGACAATTTCAATACATCTATAAATGACAACACTGATGCAAATTCATCAAACAGATGGTCATACTGCCTAATATCGTCAATTTTGCCAAACAAATGATTCATTTCAAACAAATCTTTATTTGTACTTAGCATTATCAACATATTTTCACCATACACAGAACATTGCAATTTCGGAATTGCAAAACTCGTGTGTAATTGCATAAATCTATCCAAAAATGCTGTATTCAAAAGATATCGTGCCTCAATTTGTGCTCCGGCTTTATCTCCACCATTTACATATACATTATATTTCGCACTGAATTTATTATATTCAACATCAACTTTTTCAAATCCCTTCGGAACAGTATTAAATATATGTTTTGACATAATTAAAACTCTATTTTTTATAACTTTATTCATCTTGAAATGCATTGCAATACCATTGAACATGCGGACATAACTTCTATTTCTGCCACTACCGCTAACTCTTCCAAAGTCAGTTTCATCAATAATAAAATTTACGTCGTTATAAGTTCCTGAAAAAACATCGTCATCTGTTCTTTCATTAATTTCCGAGCCATCATACAATTGACAATTCTCAAAAACATTATTAGGAATACTAGCAGCCAAAGGACTCTCGTCTACTACCGCTTGAGCCAAATCCTCAACGGCATTATTTGATGTTACACCGCAACCAAACAATGCCGTTTCTAAATTTTTTGACCGTGCCTTTCTGTAACTTATATTCTCACCAAAAATTTTAACAAGTTGAGGAAATGCATTTTGCTTGATTTTGTTTTGATATCTTTTATTTGTTATGTAAATATTTTGTATAACTGCATAAATAAACGCCACAATCGAACAATAAAAATGAAATTTTAAATCATAATGATGCTCATTTTTCCCCGGAAGATAAGCAAGCAATGAAAAGCCGATATACGCAAGGATTGCTTTTATTTTGACAAGACTCCAACGTTCTTCTTTTTGAATTTCTTTCCAATGATTACATTCTTTTTCCATAATTTCAGCAAATTTTATACTGAAATTATTTTTATATTGGCGTAATTGTCTTTCTCTTGCGTTAATCATACTTTCCCATACAAAATCAGTGAGTCAAAATTTCTACTTGCCGATTTCCAAAGCTCTTTGTGCCATTGATTTTGAAATATTTACAACAGCAAGGTTTGCTTCGTAAGCACGTTGAGCAACAAGCGCATCTGCAATATCCACCATTGCATTTACGTTTGATTGTCTTATATAACCGTTTTCATCAGCATCCGGGTGCCCTGGTTTATAGATTTTTTGCCCAAGTGTCGGATCTTCTACAACTCCTGAAAAAGTTACTCCACCTTGCAAATACGGAAGAGTACCAACTCCAAAAACATCTTCTTTCATTGAGTTCATAACCCCTTGAAAAGAAACATCATCAACTGCGTTAAGTACTGGAATTTTTCTGACATAGTTTGGTGTATCAAGGTTTGCAATATTTTTGGCATGGATATCGATTCTGCGTCCATGAACTTGTAGTGCTTTTGCACCTATGTCTATTGATTCCATTATACCCATTTTATATCACCTTCCTAGTTATTATTTACCAACATTTATGACCGTTTTCATTTCGGTAACAATATTTGTCATTCTACGTGTTGCCATTGAGTAAAGTATTGAGTTTTCTTGCATTTGCATAATCTCATTACCTGCGTTGACAGGCTCTTCCGAGCGTTCAAGCCCAATTGCTGACGGTCCTAATTTTTCAGACAATTTCGTTTCTAACGGACTATTCATTGTACTCAAATACTGCCCAAAATCCAAATCTTGCCTAATATACCCAGGGGTATCCACGTTAGCAAGGTTAGAACCTAATGCCTTTTGTCTTTGAGCAATTAAGTCCATCATTAATGTTACTTTTCCAAAACTGTCTAAAGATGTGTACATAAATTATACCTTTCTTTAAAATTAAGCTTCTCTGATATTGATTGCTTTGTTGTACATTGAGTCAGCAAGTTTAATCATTTGCATACTGGCAAGCATTGAAGCGTTCAATCTCAACAAATCTGTTGCTGAATTATAAATACTTACGTTTGAAGCTTCCAAGTTATTTTGTCTAAAGCAATCATGATTTTTAACAAGTCTTGCTTCACCGGCATCACTTGACGGCTTCATTCTATTCATTTCTGCTTGTTCCATGCCTGCCGGATTATCAAATCGAACAAGCGGAATTGTCCCAACTTTTTTAGCCTTAGTTCCTCTTGTATCATAAGATAGGACATCGCCGTTTTCTTTGATTTCAAACTTATAACAATTTGAAGGAATTTTTATACCCTCACCAACAATCCAACCGTCACGAGTTGTCAAATATCCATTTTTACCTTGAGTGAAAGAGCCATCTCTTGTATATTGAACTTCACCTTCAGGAGAAACAACCGGAATATATCCAACCCCGTCGATTGCAACGTCATACGGATTACTGGTAATTCTTATTGAACCTTGAGTATAATTCGTTCTGACAGAACCCGTAAGATATCCATTTTCCTTCATAACCTGTTCAAATTGAACATCTTTGTAGCCTGTTGTTTGGAAATTAGACAAATTATTAGCTATCTGTCCAAATTTTTCAAATTGAACGAGTGCGTTATTTATACCTTGTGTCATTAAACCTTGTAAGTTATACATATTAACCTCTATTCATTATTGACTCAGTTGAGAAATTGTTTTGCCTAATACTGAATTTTGCAGCATAAACATTTGCCTGTTTGCATCGAAATTCTTTATATACGGCATTACAGCCATGAATTCTTGTTGTAATGCAACGTTAGAATATTCGTTATATTTTTGTTTAATATTTGGCTCTAAAACTGCCATACCATTTGCATCTACAACACCGATTTGCCCGATTAGGGTAGTTTTTTGAGTTTCAGGATTAAACATTGTAATTTTTCCACGAGTATCAATTTTTACCTGTTCCAAATCTTGTGGAATAAACGGAAAAACTATAGGAGTTCCGGCATTTGACAAAACATCTGCATTATCAAGAGTTTTGAGAGTTCCATCTTTGCTGATTTGCATACGTCCATCTCTTGTCAATTTCACACCATTTTCAGTCTGAGTTTGAAAATATCCTTTGTTTGCAATCGCAACATCAAGCGGATTAGATGAAATTGCAATACGTCCAACTTTGTCATCTCTTGTTGTGGAAAGAGCATGAACCCCTAAATACTCGGCAAAAGATGAAACAACGGCTTCTTTACGCTGATAACCAACTTTATCAAAACCGTTGATATTTTCGTTAGTTATCCCGATAATTTCACTATCTAAGTGCATGGCTCTTATTGATGCCGTCAGCCCGCTGTCATTAAAATATATACCGGTATTTAATCTCATTTTGCTACCTCTACATGTTATATATACTATTAATAGTGTCGAATTTTTGATGATTTTCTGCAATCTTTTTGAAAAAAATCATACATTTGAAGGACTTTTGCATGTATATAATGATTTCTATCAGAAAGTCAAAAAAACGAAAGTTTATAATCAAAAATGAACACAAATTTCAATGTAAAACATAGGTCATGACACTGCCTGACATGTAAAATTAACGCCGTCGGCGTGGCAACGCCGACCTACTTTTCCAATATACGCGTTTATTGATTGTCACAGAAATCTTAAAAAATCTATACGACTTGACAATAAAAACTTTACATGATAAAATATGCGTGGGGTAAATGTATATTTATAAGTCTTGTCATACGATAAGACTTTCTTTTTCGCTATTTTTTAAGTGTACATTTGTCACTTCTTTGTAACAAAATCTTAAAATTTGTATTAAATTAAGCAAAATTTTGTTTTATGAGTTTTATAAAATTGGAAAGCGAAAATTGTAATTTATGTCAATAAAAATCCCAATAGCAAATACGAATAATGTAATGGCAAGAAACTTTGTTTCCAAAATGGCAAGTGATGGATTTCTTCCGGTTATTGCATTGGAAGCGTTTGTAGAAGGCGGTAGAACTTATCAAGCCTATCAAAGAGGTGGGTTTGACGAAGCAAGAGAAAGAATAACCGAAGAATTTTCAGGTGCAGTTTTCTGGATGGGCGGAGTTACCGCATTGAATTATGTATTTGAAAAACTTGGTCAAAAACTTTTAAAATTACCTAAAGATATTGTAGATACCACCGCAGATGATGTACGTAAACCATTAGCCAACTATTTGGAAGATAATGCTAAAATCCTTGAAAAAACAATGGCAAGATTTAAGTTTGTCAAAGTTATTTCAAGTGTTCTTATTGCTAACGCATTTATCGGCTTTGCATTACCAAAAATCAACCAAGCAATTACTCGTTCATACCATAAAAATGACAAAAAACCTCAACAAGAAGATACTTTCCAAAAATCAAATACTTTTGCTGCAAGACCAACAATGAACGATTTTGCAACTAAGAATGATGATGAAAATAAGAAGAAAGATGTTTCATTCGGTGTTAATTTGTTATCAATCGCTAACAAATTTGAAAATGACAGAAATTACAAATTACTATCTGTTGATGCCGGTACCGCATCAGGTAGAGCAATTTCCGCAAGAAATAATGATGAAAGAGTCGAAATATTATTTAGAGATTTGAGCTCAATTTACTTCTACATGTTCAACATGCCAAACATTAATGCTTGGTTAAACAAAATTGAACAAAAAGGAAATAGTACAAGATTAGACCCAGTATCCGCTGAATTTTCAACTAAATACTTTGAAGAATACTTGAAAGATAAACATACCGACAAAGTTTCTGTTGAAGAGTTCAGAAAAGATATCTTGGGCGAAAACAAAGAACTCCCTGAAAGTTTGAAATCTAAATTCAAGGGTGAAAAGATTAAGATAATTTCACTTGACGGATTTAAAGAAGAATTAAAAGGACTCGTTCCGCAAGACAAATTGAAAGAATTTGAAGCAACTGCAGAAGAAATGTCAAAACTTCAACCAAAACTCAAAGGTATGTCAATTTTGACAGAAGGACAAGCGAAAGACATTCTAAATGGCGGTCACATCAATAATCCGCAATTCTTACAAGAATTCTTCAAGAACAGATTTGGCAACAAATTCATGGAAAGTTACTCATTTGTTGCACAAAACGACTTAGATGCTCATAAGAAAG
The DNA here is from genome assembly GCA_934692625.1 of uncultured Candidatus Melainabacteria bacterium. Classification (GTDB taxonomy): domain Bacteria; phylum Cyanobacteriota; class Vampirovibrionia; order Gastranaerophilales; family Gastranaerophilaceae; genus Zag111. The sequence goes on along the minus strand of CAKUUC010000004.1, from coordinate 30,935 downwards.
AACTTCTTAACTATGTAGAAAACTTGATGGAAATGGCTAAGAAAGAATCTGGCGAAATTACAAAAAAATTATTAAGAAAAGCATCTACAAGAAACTTGTTACTCAACGCGTTCAACTGGGGTTCAGGATTTGTAGTTTCAGCATTGTTCTTGTCAACTCTTATACCAAAAATGCAATACTTGATTACAAAATTGAGAACAGGCTCATCAGCCTTCCCTGGAACTAACGAATACAGAAATCAACCGGAACAAAAACAAGTTGCCTAAGTTTTAAAAATAAAGTTGAAAAACATAAATTAAATTATTCTAATAATAAAAGTCTTGATACAATAAATCTTGCAACCAAGCCAACGCAAGCCCACATAATCAAGACTTTTATTTATATTAATAACAGTTTACTTTCTTGACATAATATTATATCTTGTGTATTCTATATTTATGAATATGGCGACATGGCCAAGTGGTAAGGCAGAAGCCTGCAAAGCTTTTATCCCCCAGTTCGAATCTGGGTGTCGCCTATTTAAAGTAAGGCAAATATTTTCATGTTTTTAAGGACCGATAAAACGGTTCTTTTTTTTATAAAACGGGTTTTGTAAAGATATGTTTCTGCCAGTTTTTCTTCTTATTATTATTGGATTTTGTCCAATTTTATAAAATTATTTTTAACAAAAAGGCAATTTTTAAATCGAAAAATTGTTTATAAATGAGTACGGGGAATTTAAAGAAAAGGACGTGGAATTATTAGCGAATGGAACACAGGAGTAACCAGAGTTACATTAACTAATGGTACTCAAAGGGCAAACAAAAAAGTTGGAATTTCTTACGATTATATGGACAAATTGAACGGTTATGTAAAAGCCGGAATATTTGTTGATAAAAACAATGACGGATTTACAAAAGCAGAACAAAAAGCCTTAGGCGCAGAATTTAACAAATTGCACCAAGAAAGAGGTGATTTGGTTGATTTCAAGAAAATGCTTGCCGGTAAATCTTTTGATTACAAAAACGAAGAATTCGTAAGACTTGCAAAAGCAGCAGGCTATATTTTAGCAGAAGAAAACAAACCTGCTACAAAAACTGTCGCACCTAAAATTGAAGAAACAAAAAAGGAAGAAGTTAAAACAGAAAAACCGGTTGAACAAGCAATAGAAAAACCGGCACCTGAAAAACAAGAAAAACCTAAAACAGAAGCACCTAAAGCTCCCGTTTTAAAACAACCGGAAAATGTTGCAAGCATAAATAAAAATCTTGAAGATTTGAAAAAGAATTGGACAGAAGAAGAAACTTTGCATTCAGAAACAACATTGCAAAATAAACTTAACAAATTATCTATAGAAATTGATGAACTAAAAAAAGATTACACAACTCAAACAGTTGCAAAGCACAGATTTTTGAGAAAAGCAAAAACAGAACAAGTTAAAGTTCCAAAAACAAAAGAACAACTTGCGGCAGATAATAAAAAAGCACAAGAAAAAATGACTGAATACGACAAAATTGCTCAAATGAAAGCAGTTGATGAATTATATTCATCTACATTACCGGCAAAATACGCACCAAATGATGGTGATAAAACTGTTGAATATATCGTGACATCAGAAGACGGTCAAAAATATGGCGTAATAACTAAAACTGAAACAGTTTACAACAAAAGATTTAATTTTTCTTACGAAAAACCGGTTAAAGAGTACTATCCGATTACATTGAAAAATCGTAACGAAGGTACAGAAAACCCTTATCCGGAATACTATTACAGGGTTGCAGAAGATGCAAAACCAGTACAAGGTGAAATTAAATTAGCAAAAAATGAATAATCCCATATAACATTTCTCCCATAAAATTATTCCCAAAATAATGACTCTTTTCAAAATTTGAAAAGGGTCATTTTATTGACGTATTACGTGCGTTTTACAACTTTTATATTAATTTTACATTTTTGTTCTGTTGTACAATTTTTCAAAATCTAAATCTAAAGCATTCATAATAGCAACAATTACAGATAATGAAGTATTTGTTTCGCCACGCTCAATTGTGCCAACCACTTGCCCATAGGAAACTCCAATTTTTTCAGCAAGTTGTTCTTGTGATAAACCAGCTCTATTTCTTTCGGCTTTCAAATTTCTTCCAAACTCTTTTAATATTTCTTTTTTATCCATAGAAAAATTGTAGTAATTTGACAAATGTATTGCTACAATATATAATATGCTCAATACAATTTATACATTGTAAAACGCAATAAAGACATTTTATCAGGGAGAATGGGTTTAATGAATAATCATTCTAGAAAAGCCTTTACTTTATCGGAAGTATTAATAGTTTTAGGAATAGTTGGAATAATTGCAGCAGTAACCTTGCCGATACTGATTACTAATTATCAAAAAACGGTAACTGCTACACGGGTTAAAACTTTTTATTCAAAGATAAATCAGGCAATGCAGTTATCTATTGCCGATGGAAATAATCCGACAGGTAGTATTGTTAGTTATAAAACATATTCTTATCAAGATAATTTAGCGTTTTTAAAAATGTTTATTTATCCATATATGAAATATGTTGAGTATTATCCTTGTCCAATTGGCGATAACAAAGTTTGTACAATTTTGTATGATGGCGGTGTAATGTCATTTAGAATTGATTTTAATGGTGGTGATATTGCGTATTATACTAATAAAAAACATATTTCCGACTTGACCAATCAACAACGTTACAAATTTCTTTTCCAGTTGACGAAATTAAAGGGTAATGGTGATATTGAAAATCAAAATGCATTAGAATATGTCGAACCGTACACTTGGAATTGGGATGGAAAAAGAGAGAGTTTAAAGAGTGGAAATTTTGGTTGTGCCAAAAATAGTATATATTTTGCATATTGTACTCAATTATTAAAAGAAAATGGCTGGAAATTTACAAATGATTATCCGTGGTAATTCAAATACACGAACCTTCTCTCAAAGAGTTTTGGAATGACGTAGTTTCCGTTTCTTCCGAGAGAAGGCTCAAACCTGTATTTATTTTATTTGTTTTAATTTACTTTTCTGTTGTAATCTTTACCACCGACAATTCGCAAATGTCTGTTGTTACCTTCGCCAATGGATTTACTTTCGAGGTTATGCTGCTCAACAAGTTCGTGTTGAAGTTTACGAATTTCAGTTTTTTGCGGAGTTAATTCAATGTCTGTTGTTTTTCCTGCAAGAACTTTGTCTATCGCTGATTTTGCTTCATCTAATGCCTTTTCAGTAATATCATAGAAAGATTGATGTGCATTTACTTCCGCAATATCAAGGGCTTCTTTGATAACTTTTTGAATTTGAGCCATTGAGTTTGTTTTTACATAGAAGATTTGCAACCTGCTTTCTTCTGCCGTACTTAGAACTTTAGCACCACCCTTGATAAAGTTTTTATGAGCAATAACAATGTCTGCATCATCTAAGTTTCTTGTAATTTCAGCATTCAAATCAAGTCGTTCGATTACTTTTTCAGCAATACTTCTTGATACTGCGTAAAGATAAATCTTTTTGTACTTTTTGACTTCTTCGACATATTTTTGTCTTGAGAAACTGAATTTCAAACTTTCAGGGTGTTCGATTTTTTCATCAAGAGCATTAATTTTATCTATAACGGTTGGTGTTTTTTCTTTTTCATCTTGAGATTGTTGAGCAGAAAATTCGTAGGTTTTGTCAACTTTTCTGATTTCCGGTCGGATTGGCCAACCTCGCAAGATATAATCAACTGCTTCTGCCGTATTTTTATAAACGGCTAATGTATTTCTGTCTAAAATTTCAATTACTATATCGAAAGTCGGCTGCTTCTCTCTTTCTAATACCGTTTTCTGTGAGGAGCGGCGTTTTGCCTCATCATCACCTAATGTGACAGATTGAATGCCGCCGACTAAATCTGATAATGTCGGGTTTTTAATCAAACTTTCAAGACTGTTACCGTGTGCTGTTGCAATAAGCATTACACCACGTTCTGCAATGGTACGTGCGGCTTGCGCTTCAGCTTCTGTACCGATTTCATCAACTACAATGACTTCAGGAGTATGGTTTTCTACCGCTTCAATCATTATGTCTTTTTGGTATTCAGGTTGACGAACTTGCATTCTTCTTGCATGTCCGACTGCCGGATGCGGAGTATCGCCATCACCGGCAATTTCGTTTGATGTATCAACAATAACAACTCTTTTACCTAGTTCATCGGCTACAAGTCTTGAAATTTCTCTAAGTTTTGTAGTTTTTCCGACCCCTGGGCGACCTAAGAATAAAATACTTTTATTCTGTAGGCAAATATCTTTTATACAAGAAATAGTACCTGTTACGACTCGTCCGATTCTGCAAGTCAAACCAACTATTCTATTTTGTCTGTTTCTGATAGCACTGATTCTGTGTAGGGTTCCTGGAATACCAGAACGGTTGTCTGATGTAAATTCTTGAACTCTTGAAGTTATATAGTCAATATCTTCATAAGTTACATTTTCATCACCAAGATATTCGATTTTGCCGTCAGCGTGACGAATTTCAGGGGCTCTACCTATATCTACGACGATTTCTATAACATCGTCCATCTTAGGGTAGTCAATTTTTGACCGAATCCTCTCGGGCAGTATCTTCACTAGTTTGTCTAAATCGTTTTGAAATTGTAAGTTACTCATATATTCGCTGCCTTTCTATTTTGATTATAACAAAATATTTTTTGGCTATTAGTTGCGATAGGTAAATCTATATATCTTCTATATATATTATACTACATGTATCGACAAAATTTCTACAATTCTTTACTATTATTGTAGTAAAAGTAATAAAACTTTACAATTCTAAATAGGGTCAAAATGTTTAATATCAACACTTTTTCTTAAAAAAAAATGAAAAAATTATAAATCGAGAGAAAGAGAATTGAAATTTACCCAAGAGTAAAATTCAACTTAACAATCCTCAATAATCACAAAATCAAATATTACAAAATGGTTACATAGAAAATGTGGTTATACTATAATAAACTTATGCAGATTTATTCGGAGAAATTATTTAGAAAACCAATTACGGTAATCGAGGCGAAAGGTGATTTGAGCGAAGCGTTCAAAAAACTCGAAACTCTCAAGACAAAATATTACCTTTTAGGTTATATTACTTATGATTTCAAAAAACTCTATTTTGAAGTTTTTGACAAGTTTGAAAAATATTCACCTGATGCGCCAAAGCAATTAGGGACGATAATTTCACCTAAAATTACAAAAAATCAATACATAAATGCAATTCAAAAAATAAAAGATTATATCGCAAACGGTATAACTTATGAGGTAAATTACACCTATCCGTCAACCGTTTTGACTAATCTTGATGGAATTGACTTATATGAAGCGATTTTGCCAAGACAAAAAACTCCATACAATACATTTTTGCAAAACAAAAATGTCACATTGTTGTCTTTTTCGCCAGAATTGTTTTTTAGGCTTGAAGGTCGAAAAATTACGACAAAACCAATGAAAGGCACAATGCCGCATTTGAACGACGGAAAGGATAAAGAGCGTTTTGAATTTTTAAAAAACGATATTAAAAACAAAGCCGAAAATATTATGATAGTTGACCTTTTGCGAAATGATTTAGGTCAAATTGCAAAAACCGGCACCGTAAAAGTCGATAAACTTTTTGAAATCGAAGAACACCCCACAGTTTTTCAAATGACCTCTGAGATTTCTGCAGAACTCGATGACAATGTAACGTTGTTCGATATTTTCAAGGCAATTTTTCCGTGCGGTTCAATTACAGGTGCTCCCAAACGTTCTACAATGAAAGTTATTGATGAATTAGAACTATTTAACCGAAACATTTATTGCGGTGCGATTGGATTTTTATCGCCCGAAGTTTGCGAATTTTCTGTACCAATTAGAATTTTATATGGAAAAGACCACAAATACACTTATCATGCCGGTGGAGCGATAGTTTGGGACTCCACAGCAGAAGACGAATGGGAAGAAACTCTTACAAAAACAAAATTCCTACAAACTGATTACAAATTGATAGAAACTGCCATTGATGATTGGCAAAATCACGTAGCGAGAATGAAAAACTCTGCCCAAAAGTTAGGTTTTATTTGGAATGAGGATATTGAAAAAGTTAAAGTTGAAGGTTTGACAAGAGTTTTGCTTGATAAAAACGGGAATTTTGAAGTTGAGAAAAAAGAACTTCCACCGATTATGTCAAACAAAATAAAAATCGGACGAAAAGTAAATTCAAACAATCCTTTTCTATATCACAAAACAACAATTAGAGAATCCAAACCTAACGGCATTTTTGACCTGATTGCGATAAACGAACGTGGCGAAATCACAGAAGGGACATTTACAAATGTTGCAATTTTGCAAGAAGGTGAACTATTTACACCGCCAATAAAATGCGGTTTGCTTGGTGGAACTTATAGAAAAAAATTGCTGGAAGAAGGATTGATGAAAGAGAAAATTTTGTACCCGAAAGATTTAAAAACAGCGGAAAAAATCTTTTGTTTTAATTCCGTTCGAAAAATGGTAGAGGTAGAATTATGCTAATAGTGGACAATTACGACTCTTTCACTTATAACATTGTCCAATATATAAAAATTTTGGGCATAAATCCTACTGTAATAAAAAATGATGAATTGACTCTTGATGAAATTAAAAAACTCAAATTTGAGAGGATAATTTTATCCCCAGGATGGGGAAATCCAGACAATTCCGGCGTGACAATGGAAATTATTGATTATTATAAAAATAAGTGTCCGATTTTGGGAGTTTGCCTTGGAATGCAATGTATTTGCAAATATTTTGGCGGGAAAATTGTCAAAGCACCCGAACCTTTTCACGGGAAAAATTCGCAAATATTTTTTGATGAAAATTTTGAACTGTTCAAAGGATTTGAACAAGGTTTTAGTGCAACAAGATATCATTCGTTGATAGTTACGGATTTGCCCCCAGATATCGACGTGACGGCAAAGACAAGCAATAATATTTCAATGGCAATAAAAGTTAAAAATAGTAAGATTTATGGCGTACAATTCCACCCCGAAGCAATCCTCACAGAAAACGGAATTGAAATATTTAGAAATTTTATTTTGAGTTGATTATCATAACACAGACCACAATGCGATGAAAAAATCTAGAAGTTTATATCAATATTGAACGCATATTCCAATACAAAACATAGGTCACGGTAATGCTTGACACGTAAAATTTATGCTGTTTAACACCAGCCCCAAAACAGATTCCGGATCTTTCGCACTCGCATAAAAAGTGTCTTCACTTCGTTTCGCACACTGCTCGTGCTGTTCGGCATGACTTTTGGGAGCAACCCAGCAAAACTTTCGTCATTGGGGAAAACTTAGAAAATTTATGCGAATGTAATGAACAAATATATTTTCTTATTATTCTTCGGCTTCGCCTACGCATACTCACCTCACACAACTCACCTCTGGTTCGTTGGTTCGCTTTGTAACAATCTGTTAAATTAAAAACATTACAACAAAATTCTAGCATTATCGTTTTTCGCATCATGGGTTTGTGGCAATGAAAAACTAAATATACAAGTTCCATCAGGGGTGCTATCTGCATGAACTTTTCCATTATGTGCATCAATTATTTGTTTTGACAAGTACAAACCTAAACCCATTCCGTGTTTTGTTGATTTGCTAACACTTTTTGTTTTAAATTTTTGATAAAGTTGTGACAAGAACTCTTTGGATAAATATTTTGCTTTATTTTTTACACTCAAATACAAATTGGCATCTTTTACTGTAATTTCAACTTCAATTTTTGAATCATTATTTCCATGAGAAATTGCATTTGCTAAAAAGTTTATCAAAACTCTTTTTATTTGAAATCTATCGGCTTCAACCAATAAATTTTCACCGTTTGAATTAACCTCTAATTTTTGACCTTTTTCAATCAAGAGATTAGAAATTTCAGAAACAGTTTCTGTCACAAGTTCCGGCATCGAAAATTGTTTATAATTAATTTTAATTTGACCATTATCAAAAAGATAAGTATCCAATATCGTAAAAATCAAATCAGACATATATTTACAAGAATTTTTTGTTTGGGTAATTATTTCTTTTTGCTCGTCAGTCAATATGCCAAAAGTATTATCCAACAACAAGTCTAACGCTCTAATTTGTGCAAGTGTAGGAGTTTTTAAATCGTGTGCAATTGTTGCAACAAATGTATTTTTTCTTTCTTCTGTTTCTAATTCAGAATCAATATTTTGCATAATTACAACAATACTGAAAACATTGCCTTTGGAATCCAAAACGGGTGCTTTAATTCCTCTATACCAACCGGAATGTCCACTGGTAAAACTAACTATTCTTTCAAATTTCACAATTTCTTTTGTATTTATTGCGGTGTTATCTTCAACTTTGCTCGTTTCCGGAATTACAAAATAATTGTATACATCAAGTCCGACAAGTTCAGTTGGTTTTACCTGTAAAAGTTCTGCCAAACTATCATTACCCATCAAAACATGTCCTTTCAAATCTTTCAAAAACATGATTGTAGGAGAGTTGTTCAATATAGATTGCATTTGTTTATGTTGCATAATAATTTTTTGCTCAAGTTTTTGAGTTTCGTAATCACTGACATACCCGAACGTTAAACCGTTTATTGCAACAAAAACAACAATTAAAAGAGCATCATTTAATGACACGATAACATTTGGCAAAATTTCCGGCGATAGCAATATATAGAATAAAATAATAACTGTAAAAAATATAATAGCGGTTTTCTGTATCTTCATCGTATTGAACCCATACATTTTGTATCAATTATATAAATAAATTTATAATAATTTTTACAACAGGGATATTGCCAAGGTGGGTAATTTTAATAATGAAGAACTTTTCAAAAAATAAAAACCGACATAACATCGGTTTTTATCTGGTAAATTTTATAAATTTTGTCAAATAAAATTAGTCAATAACTTCTAAAAGTCTTGCCCAAACTTCATCAATAGAACCTTCGGCATTGATTGTTTTCAAAACATTTCTTGATTTGTAATAATCAATCAAAGGTGCTGTTTCACGAAAATAAGTTTCAAATCTTGCTTTTGCAACTTCTTCCGTATCATCTTTTCTTTGAGTCAATTTTGCATGACATTTGTCACAAATACCTTCAACCTTTGTAGGTTTGTATTTCAAGTTATAAATTTCGCCACAAACAGGGCAAGAACGTCTATTTACAATTCTTGAAATCAAAACATCTTGATTTAAATCAAAATAAATTGCTCTGAAATCTGTTTTTTCATCCTTGTCAATACCTGCATTAATTTCTTCCAGTAAATCCGCTTGAGCAACGCTTCTTGGATATCCGTCCAAAATATAACCGTTTTTGCAATCGTCTTTTGCTAATCTATCTTTAATGATTGATGCAACAAGTTCAGCCGGAACTAAGTTACCTTTGTCAATAAATGATTTTGCAATTTTTCCGTTTTCTGATTCGCTTTGAATTTCCGCTCTCAACAATGAACCTGTATCAATGTGAGGAAATCCTAAGTGTTCTGCCAATTTTGATGTTTGAGTTCCTTTTCCGCAAGCCGGCGGTCCAAGAAAAATAAGTTCTTTTTTCATAATCTCACTCTTTTCTATTTTAATATTCGTTAAATTCAATAGCCGTAATGCAAACAGCCTTTCATTGGTTGGCATTAACAAATCAATTCTACATCAAGACAATTTTGTTTTCAAGATTGATGATTTTAAAGAAAATAATATAAATAATTATTTAATTTTTGCCTAGCCAAACGGGTAATGTTATAATATTTTAAACACATTTTGGAGAAAATATGAGTAAGATTAAATTATTTGCAACAGATATGGACGGAACACTCACCGATGCCGGCATGTATTATACAGATGATGGAAAAGAATTCAAAAAATTCAACACACATGACGGAATGGGTTTTAAACTTTTACGAGAAAACGGAATTAAAACTGCTATAATAACTTCAGAAGTCGGAGTAATTGCCCAAAATCGTGCAAAAAAATTGAAAGTCGATTTTTTATCAACCGGTGAATGGCAAAAACTAGATTATATGAAAAATCTTTGCGAAAAACTTGAAATAACATTAGATGACGTTGCCTATATCGGTGATGATGTAAATGATTTAGACTTATTGAATGCAGTGAAATTCAAAGCCTGCCCAAATGATGCAATGGAAAAGATTAAACAAATAAAAGACATAAAAATCCTCACTAAAAAAGGCGGTGAAGGAGCAGTTAGAGAATTTATAGACTTTTTGTTAGAAAATTAGAAGTAAAATGACAAAATTTTTGAAAAGATACAAAACAGAAGAATATGACATTGTTGAATTTTGCAAAGGTTTATTCAAAATAAAGAAAAACTTTTTACACAAAAAATTTTATCTTTTCGGATTGCAAATTTTTGATAAAAGAAATTCTCAAAACGAATATTACAACCAAAAATATCAAATCATATTATCTCAATGGCATGCCCATGGAGCAACCCAAGAATTGGCACAACAGTTACATTTGATGACCTTATCGCCATTAATATTTGACAAAATGCCTGATATCACTTGGGTAATTTATATTGCATGTTTATTGGGTATTCAAAAATTTGAACAAGCAAACAAAATATTAGAAAAATATATTTACAAATTCGGCACGAAAAATTTACACAGAATATTACCAGTTGCCGATTTTGCACTCCAAAACGGATTTTCATCAGAAAAAATAAAACAAAGTGCAGAACTTTGGAAATTTTTCACAGACAAAAATATTATAAATTCTACTAAAAATTATTTTGCAGGGAAAAAGATTGCTGTTGTTGGTGGCAGCGGTTGTGAACTCGGTAAAAACAAAGGCGCAGAAATAGATTCGCATGATATCGTGGTAAGATTTGGGAATTACCCTACCGATGAAAAATATTTTTGTGACTATGGTCAGAAAACTACTCTTTGGGTAAGAACTTCTTCTCCGGCTGTTATTCATAAGCCTGATATTTCAATGTATGACAAAGTCTTTTGGAAAGAAGATTTTGGGCGAATAATAAATGGTGAAGAACATTTGAAAATCATGTATGAATATATGAAAAATTACAATGAGAAATTTTTTGTTGCAAATAGTACGTATTATCAAACACTTGATGAAAATTATAACATTTATCGTCCAACGGCAGGTTGTCTGATATTGTGGTATTTTTATAATTTGTTAGGCAACCTAGAAAATGTTGACGTATATGGCTTTGCCTTTCTATCAGGAAACAGTAATGATACGAAACATTACTTTGATAATGTTTGCAAAATTTCTCAAAATCACGACATTAAATACGAAATAAAACTGTTACAGAAAATCTATTTTGAAACTCACTAAAACTCAATATATCAGACATCAAAATTAAATTATTCATGTTAAAATCGTTTTATGAATATTACTGCCGGAAAATACAAAGGTCAAAAAATTATTGCTCCTGATGAAAATATTACTCGTCCAACTCTATCAAAAGTAAGAATGAGTGTTTTTAATACTCTCCAAGCAATGGTCGATTTTGAAGGACTTAGTTTTCTTGATATGTACTCAGGTTCAGGCATTATGGCACTTGAAGCGATTTCCAGAGGATTTTCTCACGCAACTTTGATTGAAAAAAATAAAAAAGTTTATAATATTATCAAACAAAATATAAAAAAATATGAATCAGAAAATGATATTAAACTAATTTTGGGCGATAGTTTAAAAGTTTGCGAAAAACTAAATTCCAAATTTGATATAATTTATATCGACCCTCCGTATTTTTCAGGAATTTATGAAAAAAGTTTAGAAGTTGCACTAAAAAATTCGTCAGGAATAATAATTCTGGAACACGTAACAGAACTGGATTTAAGCAAAGTAAATCTACTAAAACAGAAACAATATGGAGATAAATTTATTTCATTTATTTCCAAAATTTGAACTCTGGACGAAAAAAGACGTTTTACTTATAATAATCATGTAATTTTAAAAGAATTGAGGATTTGCAAATGGAAGAAAGAAAAAAGAAAGTATTACTAATAAAATTGTCATCACTAGGTGATGTAATTTTTAATGTTCCACTTGCAAATGCACTAAAAGATGCCGGTTATGAAGTTACTTGGTTGACATCGGAAAAAGGTATTCAAATAGTTCAAAACAATCCGTGCGTTGATAAAGCAATCTTAGCACCACTTGTAAAATGGAAAAAAAGAGGACCTTGTAAAGAAAATTTTGATGAATATTGGCAAATCTTGAAACAAATTCGTGATGAAAAATTTGATATTGCAATAGATTCACAAATGATGTTGAAAAGTTTATACTGGCTGTTATTCAGCGGAGCCAAAAGACGTATTATTTCAAAAGAAGCAAGAGAATTGGCTATCTTAGGCGGTAATGAATGGATTGATGATATTTCTTATGCACCGAATTCTCCAATTGTTTTGAACTATTTGAAATATGCCGAATATTTGGGAATTAAACCGGAACAAATAAAAGTGACTCTTCCACCACGAACAGAAGAACAAATTAAAAAGATTGATAATTTATTATCAGGTTTAGACAAATCAAAACCGCTTGTTGTAATTGCTCCGGCAACAACTTGGAAAAATAAACACTGGAACAAAGATAATTGGAAAACTGTTGTAGATAATTTGAACGACAAATGCAATATTGTATTTACAGGTGGTCCAAACGATATAGAACTCATTGAATACATAAACCAAGGTCGCTATCTAAATCTTGCCGGCAAAACTGATATATTAGAACTTATGGAATTATTTTCAAGAGCAAATCTTGTTATGGCACCTGATAGCGGAAGCGCTCACCTTGCGTGGGCAACAGGCAAACCTGCCGTTATTACAATTTTCACATGTACACCAAAAGATGTTTTAGCTCCGCTCGGTGACGGCAAAAAATACATTGCACTTGGCGGAAAAGGATTACTCTGTCAACCTTGCTTTAAAAGAAAATGTAAATTACACAAGAATATTGATGCTTGCACAAATTTTCCTAATCCGAGCGATGTATTGGAAGTAGTACAAAACTTGATATTTTCATAAAAAAGTAATATAATATTTCCAAATTGAAAGAGATACAGGAAGGTTCAAATGGGTCTGTTCGATAAATTTAAAGAAATTACCAAAAAAGTTTCAGAAGTTGAAACAAATTTATACAATGAAAAACTTGACTATCTTGAAATTTATGAAAGAAATATTGAACTGGAAAAAGAAATTAACGAACGCACAGAAGAATTAAACAATGCAAACAAAAGAATGTTTACTCTTCAACATATTTGGGACATGATGAACTCTTCTACCCCATTAGAAAATGTTTTAGAAGCTATTGTAAATAGCACACAAGGCGAACTTGGCTATATGCACTGTGCAATTATTAGAAAATATCAAGATGAAACAGGTGAATTTTTACGAATTTTGGCACAATCAAAAGACGGTTTGATTGACAGACTTAATACAATTATCGGTTCACCTGCTATCCAAACAAGAAAATTGAACTATTCAACAGACAGTGTTTTTTATGACACAATGCAGCAAAGAAAAATTATTCAAACTAAAGCATTAGATTTGTCATTAGCGTCTGTCATGCCGGATTTACCTAAAGAAGTTGTAGAAAAAGTTTTGACAAACCAGCCAATAAAATCAGTTATCGTAATACCTTTAATATCTCAAAATAAAGAATTTGGTTGGTTTTGCGTATTCTCTTCACGAGAAGAACTGGCACCTGCCGAAATGGATTTTCTTGGATTATTTGCTAAACAAATTGAAATGGCAATTACTATTGCCGATTTGTTCCAAGCGGTTAGAGAACAGGCAGTTACAGATGCATTGACAGGATTGTACAACAGAAGATATTTTGAAGAATCTTTAGAAAAAGAATTACAACGTGCAAAACGTCAAAACCAACCATTTTCAATCATTGGAATTGATTTAGACTTTTTGAAAAAAATAAACGATACTTACGGTCATAATTTTGGTGATTTAGCGATAAAAACGATTGCAGATGTATTGAAAGCAAACGCTCGTTCTGTCGACGTTCCGGCTCGTATTGGCGGAGAAGAATTCAACGTATTACTCCCAGGTATTTCGTCTGAAGGCGCAATGATCGCAGCAGAAAGAATTCGAAAATCTATAGAAGCGGCAGATATTGACACAATCGGACATATTACTGGAAGTTTAGGTGTCGCAACTTATCCTAATCACAGTGAAAATATTGATGAATTGTTAGAATTGACCGACCATGCGATGTATACTTCAAAACGAAACGGAAGAAATCAAGTTACTTTGGCTCAACCTGTTTCAGAAACATATTGGCAAGAAATTGCAGTAAATACATTCCTAGATATTTTGTCCAAAAACAGAATTCCTAAACTCAAAAATTTATCTAAAGAATTATGCTTAAAACTCCAAGCAAAATCAGATAAAGACGAAGTCTCAAAAGATGCACTTTATACAGTTGCAGACACATTAACAACAATTTATAATCCAATGAATACCCCTGGGGTATCTAAAAACAAAGTTCTCTGTGCAGTAACTTTGGCAAAAAGATTTGACCTCTCAAAAGAAGAAATTGATAATTTAAGAGTTGCAATGCTTCTTTATGATATCGGGAATTTGATGTTACCAGATGAACTTTTGCAAAAGGCTACACCTTTGACAGATGAAGAACGCGAACGAATTAAAAATCACCCCGTAATCGCTGCTCGAGAGATATTAAAACCAATATCTTACGTTCAAGATATTATTCCTATAATTGAACACCACCACGAAAATTGGGACGGTTCAGGTTATCCGAACAAATGTCAAAAAGATGAAATTCCGTTGACTTCTCAAATTATACTTATTATTGATGAGTATTTTGCATTGATTGAACAACGACCTTATAGAGCGAAATTATCAAGCCAAGATGCATTGAATATTATTAAGGCTGATGCCGGCAAAAAATTGAACAAAAATTTAGTCGAAGAATTTATATCTTTGATTGAACATGATATAGTTTAGATGTAATGAAAGAAAAAGATTTTATAGACATAATAAAAAACACCTTGAATTCAAAATATATTGGAGATGATTGTGCAAATTTACCGGATTTGGGTATTGTTGTAACTCAAGACAGTTTAGTAGAAAATGTCCATTTTTCCCTAAAATATTTCACTCCATATCAATTGGGATTTAAATCTGTATCTGTAAATATTTCTGACATTGCAGCAAGTGGAGCAGAACCCAAATACTTAACCATTTCACTATCTTTGCCAAATTATATTGATAACGAATTTGTAGAAGAATTTTACAAAGGTTGTAAAGCGGCAAGTGATGAAAATGTTGAAATTGTTGGCGGAGATATCACAGGCGCAGACAAAGTTTTTGTATCAATTTGTGCAATAGGTTCTACAAAAAATCGAAAAATTTCATCACGAAAAAATGCAAAAGTCGGATATAAAATAGTTGTTGCAGGTGAGCACGGTAGTAGTGATATAGGATTAAAACTACTGCAAAAAGGAGAATTTACACCAAAAGAACTTGTTGAAAAACACTTAATGCCTTATGCTCAAGTTGCTTTTGGAAAACAAATTGGAGAAATCGTAAAAGAAGACTACGCAATGATGGACACCTCAGACGGACTTATGGACGCTTTATCTACAATTGCCAAAGAAAGCAATGTTTTGCTTGATGTTGATTTTGATAAAATTTTACATAATCCTTTGATTGAAAATTATGAAAATTGGCAAAATTCTGTTCTTTTTGGCGGAGAAGATTACGGAATAATTGCAGCAATTCCGGAAAAATACAATTTTGGAACCCAAATTGGTGTTGTAAAAATTGGTACTGGTGTAGATTTACATTACCAAAATAAAATTATTCATTATAGCGAAAAAGACATTGAACAAAAGATTTTTAACCATTTTGAATAAAAATTTTAATAATGTTCATCATCATAAATTTTGAAGTTTTTAGGTAATTCTTTTTCAATGTTTTCAAACAATTCACTCATAGACCAACCAAACGCTTCGGCAATTTTTTTAAGAGTAATTATTTGAGGTTCATTTTCTCCACGTTCAATTCTGGTTAGCGTAGATTTTGGAATATCATTTTCGTATGCAAACATCAAGGCACTCTTTTTGTATTTTTCTACACGAATACGCCTGATTGCCTCACCTACTGTTTTACAATAAAATTTTTCTCTTTCATTCATTTGTAATTTAAACTTATGTAAATTAATGACCCATATATGGGATAATAATGTATAATAAATTTTGCATGACCCATATTTGGGTTGAGATAAGGAGGAATGTTGAATTTTAATAAACCAAAAGCGTTTACATTAGCAGAACTTTTGATAGTTTTGGGAATTGTTGGAGTTGTAGCGGCAATGGCAATTCCGAGTTTATACAACCACTTTAAAAAAGTAGAATTACACGCTAGATTTAATAAAACATATTCCGTTATGCGACAAGCACTAAAACTCACATTGGGTGACATGGGATTGACAACACCAAGTGATGTGACGATTTATTATGATTCGGATAATACAAAACTGAAAGAAAATTTTGTTGGTATAAATAAAGTTTGGGAAAGTAAATTTATAGGTGCAACAAAAGTTAAGGCATCAACTTATACATTCAAACCGGTACGTTTTTATTTCTTTGGAGAACCTTCACAATATGCACAAAATACACATGAGTATTATTATTTGCTACAAGATGGTTCTTTGATTTCAGATATTGGTGCAAACAAAAGATATGGCGGAGTTGTAGCACTTGATATATTCTTTGACACAAACGGATTTCATAAAGGACCAAACCGACTTGGCTATGACCAGTTCTATTATTATAATGAGGGAGAAATAAAACCTTTTCCGGGAGATGTTGATTACAAGTTGGATTGTGACCCGCTTATGAGAAATAGAGTAAGTAATGGCGCTTGGGATAAAATGCAATTTGCTGCATGTTCAGGATATGCAATCAAAGACGTAAACCCATTTGACTCATCTAAAAAATATTGGGATAGTTTATTTAAACCCAAAAGTTGGTGGGAAGAATTAGAAGCTAAAAAGAAGTAAATAGTTAAATCAAACGAATTATAATTTTTTTGTTTGAATAGCAATCCAAACCTACATTTGACTCTGAAATACGAGTTCAATATTGAATAAAAATTTCTAAATTATTAAATAATTTTACTGTCTTGCATTTTGCGGGCGTTTCTTATGTCGTCAAAGAATTTAATAGGTTTACAAGGATTTCCAATCCGCAACACAAGTTTATTTAATTTGTACAGGCATGATTAAACATACAAAATCATCGTCACTGTTTGGTTTAAGAACAGTTGCAGACAAACTTGCATTCAAGCCGATAATAACTTCTTCACTATCAATATATTTCAAAGCATCTAATACAAATTTATAATTGAATGCGATTAACAATTCTTCTGCAGTATATTGAATATCAATTTTATCTTCTGATTTACCTGAATCCGGAGTATCAGCAGACAAAGTTAATTCATTGTCAGAGAACAACATTTTTACAATACTTGTTTTATCATAAACCATAACAGAAACCCTGACCAATGCTGCAGTAAGTTGCGCAACATTAACAATAGCTTGTTTAGGGCTTTCTGAAGGAATTAACTGATTGTATTTAGGGAATTGACCTTCCAAAAGTCTTGAAATAGTCAATGTCTTTTCAGTCTTGAATACAATTGTTGAATTATCTTTGCAGATTTTTATTGATTCATCATCAACCAAACCACCAATTTTCAAAAATTCGTTAAGTGTTCTTGACGGAATGATAAGTTGAGTTTGTTCAGTGATATCACTATTAATTTTTTCTCTAACTCTTGCAAGTCTGTTACCATCAGTTGAAGCAATTTCCAAAATTCCATTAGAAAATTCACAAACAATACCTGACAAAAGGTTACTTACTTCATAATTTGCGGCAGCAAAACCTGCTTGTTTAACAGCTTTTAAAAACGGTTTCAATTCAACATCAAAACATTTGGTTTCATCAAGTACATAGTTTGTAACTTCAGGAGGAAATTCGTTTGCAGAAATTCCGATGATATCAAATTTTGATTTGTTGCAAGAAATATTAACGCTTGTTCCGCCTTCTTCCATTTCAAAAGTTATAAGTTCGTTGTCTAATTTTGAAACGATTTCTGTCAATTTTTTAGCAGGAAGTGTAATTTTTCCTGCTTCTTCAATTTGAGCATCAACAGTCGTAATAACAGTCAAAACTAAATCTGTTGCTGTTAATTTGATAGCATTGTTGTCAATAGTTTCAATTAAAATGTTATATAAAACCGGTTGTACCGCTTTTTGCGAGGTCGCACTTTCTACAATTTTAATACCATTATATAAATCATCTTTTTTGACAACGAATTTCATTTCAATACTCCTTAAAATCTATGTAATATGCCCATTTATTATAGAATAAAGAAACAAAAAGTAAAAGAATTGTGAATTTATATTATGATGTTAGTAATAAAAATTATAAACTCAAATAGTATTCTTTTAAAAGTTTAGCATCAGATTCAATATTTGGGCTTTCACAAACAAGAGCACCTTTAACCCCAAAAGATTTCAACGCTTTGAGCAAATCTTTATAATTCATATCTGACCAAGCCAAATTCAAATGATTCTTTTCGCCCTTTGCAGTGTATTCAATTCCAGCCAAATGCGCATGGAAATTGTTTATTGCAACATCTCCGAGTTCTGTTGAAATTCTATCTAAAACCTTGCAAAATTCATCATAGGTATTGTAAGTTCCAGCATTTCTGGCATGAATGTGCGAAAAATCAACACACGGTAAAACCTGTTCAAATTCTTTCGAAAGTCTTATAATTTCCTCATAATCACCCCATTGAGTGGCTTTGCCGGTAGTTTCTGGTCTTATCCAAATTTTTAAATTATTTTTTTCTAAAATATCCACAATTTTTTGCGTTTGATTTTTAACTTGTTGATAAACTTCCTCTTTATCCTTTCCCATATAAAACGCTGCGTGGTAAGTTATACTGTACCCACCAAAATCTACAGCGGCTTTTGCAGTATCAACAATTCTTTGAACGCTTGCTTCAATTTTTTCTTCTTCTTTAGAGTTCAAATTGATATAAAAAGGTCCGTGCGCAGTGAGTACAAGTGGATTTTCCGCTTGAATATTTTTCAAAAATGCTCTTGTTTCATCAGACATTCTCACACCGTGTACAAACTCAACTTCCATACCATCAAGATTCATTTCTTTTAGAATTTCGATTGCTCTCGGATATCCGCCCTTGCCTGTAGATAAAGGCATGCCGGCTGTTAGAAAATTAAGTTTGTCTATTTTATATGAGTTTTGCACAATAACCTCCCAAAAATACTGCAACACAACCTATTATAACACTTAAAACAGTGTAAACAGATGCATTAAAAAATTGTCCATTTTGAATCATATCAAAAACTTCTGCAGAAAAAGTGCTAAAAGTTGTCAATCCACCGCAAAAGCCAACGGTTAATAATAATTTAAGTTGTTTTGAGGCTTGCATTTTTTC
The DNA here is from genome assembly GCA_934692625.1 of uncultured Candidatus Melainabacteria bacterium. Lineage (GTDB taxonomy): Bacteria > Cyanobacteriota > Vampirovibrionia > Gastranaerophilales > Gastranaerophilaceae > Zag111. The sequence goes on along the minus strand of CAKUUC010000004.1, from coordinate 11,422 downwards.
AACAAAGATTACATACAAAAAACCAATCAAAAAACATCCAACTATATTAACCAAAAATGTCGCAACCGGAAGATTTATTTTTAAATTTCCTGTAATTAAAACACCGGTCAAATATCTCAAACAGGCTCCAAAGCCACCACCGATAAAAACCGAGAGAATATTCAACATTACACTTTTACCTTAATCAAGTCTTCCAAAATATCGCAAGAATTTTCCACAAATTTGGCACAATGTGCTTTTTTTGCACTACCTTCATATCCAGCACTAAGAATTCTGCAACAAGTAACTTTATTTTCTTTCCTAAATCTTTCAACCAATTCTGCTGCTTTTTCTCTTGCAAAAACTTGATTTCCATACTTATTATTTCTGCCAAACATATAACCCAAAATCATTTGTGAAGCAGCAACTGTTCCACAAACGCAACCTGATGACATGCCTGCAGAAAAGGTTGTAGCACAAGGCAAAAGTTCTGCAGAACAAATACCTTCATCTATACATGCCTGAATAATACTTTCTGAACATGAATATCCATTTTTGAAATAATTTAATGCTTTATCTTTTAACATAATTCTTCCTTTTTAATTTTAGTTTCTCACATAAAAATATGCCGATGTCAAAACTTTTGTCGGATTATCTCGAGAATACACCCTCATTGCATACGCACCAGCCGTATTAAAAACAACATAATCCGTAAAATAATGAGGTTGTTCTTCTCGTAATTTTACTCTCTTACCCCAAACGAGTTCATATCCAAGCCTTTCACCTTCTCCACCTATTTTCAAAATCTGAACCAATAACATTTTTGAATCATTTTTTTTAGGCAAAGTTATAAGATAATATATTCTTTCGTTTGGCTTAAATACGTTGGTATTGCTTTGTGAAAGTATTGACTCTTGCGTTATCGGATTTTTGTTGAAAAGAATTACCGATTTTTCTCTGCCAAAACAAGATGGCGCAAAAACTCCAACACTCAATAACAATATAGTCGTTAAAAAATACTTCCAATTCCGCATTTTATTGTAACTGTTTGATTTGAGCCTGAACATTTTCAATCATCTCTTTATCATTGTTATGTTTGATAAATTGTTTATAATTTTTTATGGCATCTTCTTTTTTGCCTTGATGTTCAAATGCAATACCCAATGCGTAATATGCATATCCTGAGTTATAATTTGAATCTAGCGAAATAACTTTTTCAAAACTTTTTTGCGCCTCGATTGAATTATTTTCATTTGCATACGCCAATCCCAAATTGAACCAACCATCGGTATAATCAGGATTTACAATAATTGATTTTTGATAGAAGTTAATTGCTTTCGTATTATCTTCTTTCATTTTGTAAATATTACCAAGTTTTAGCAGAGTAACTTCATCATTTGGAACAAGTTGCAATGCGTTTTGATAATTTTTCACCGCAGCATCATAATTGTTATTCTTAAAATTGTTATCACCTTCGGTTATCAATTCTTCGTTCTGCTTCATAACAAGTGGAGAAGCTTTTATTTCCCCTGTCGCAGATTTTGTTTCTTCTGTTGTTTTATTTGCCACAGGCTGCGCTTGAGCAGGTTGTACAACTTGTGTAGATTGAGCCGGTTTTTCAGCACCTTCCATTTCAATATTTATCATAGGAAGTTGTTGATTTTGTGCGTAAGATTCTTGAACTGTCGCTTTTGTTTTATAAAGCGATGAAATAAAATCACTGTATTCTGCAGAATATGCTGTCTTATCAGGATTTATCGAAATTGCTTTTTCGTAATTTTCGGCCGCTTTTGTGTTATTACCTTGTGCACGATAAATTTTTGCCAAACCGTAATAAACATAACCGTCCATATAACCGTCTTTTATTGCTTGTTTGAAATCAGCCATTGCTTCGTCATAAGATTCAACTTCAATAAGTTCATGACCACGTGCAACAAGAGCATTGTTCAAATTTTCTTTGACAGTTTTGTCGCTACTTTTTACTGTTTGCAATTCTTTATACAAAGTGATTGCATCTTCATACTTGTGCAAAGCATGAAGTGCCAATGCCTTGTTAAACTTAATATTATAATCATCCGCTTGAACTTTTAAAATCTCATCATAATATTTTATTGCATTTTCAAAATCCTTTTTATTATGGAAACAGAAAGCAATATCTTTTTTAATATCAATATCATCAGGAGATTTCTTTTCTGCAATCAGATAATTTTCTAAAGCTTTGTCAAAATTGCTTAGGCTTTTGTATACAATAGCAAGATTTTTATAACCGTTTACATCATCAGGATAAGCTTTGATGTACATATTATACTGATTAATTGCTTCTGTATTTTTATCCATATTTGATAACAAATTTGCATAATCAAGTCGAACAGTGTTCAAATTAGGAACTTTTGCCAAAACTAGTTGATACTGTTCATAAGACATATCGTTTTTACCAAGTTCTTGATAGGCTTGAGCAAGTCCTAGATGAGCAGAATTATTCTCCGCATCAATTTCTATTGCTTTTTCTAACATTTCTGCTGATTTTTCATATTCATCAGTATTTAGTAGTGACAAGCCGTATTCTGCATAGTTTTTGAAGGATTCTTGATTTTTGTCATAAAGTTTTTTGTATTGAACAACGGCATTTTTGTAATCTTTTATTGCAAAATATGATGCAGCAAGGTTTTCTCTTGATTCAGTATGTTGAGAATATGTTTCTAAGAACGTGTTGTAATTCTTAATTGCTTGATTGTAATTTCTCAACTGATATTGAACATTGGCAATATTGTAGTAATTATACTTATATTCAGGGAAAATATCCAACGCCTTTTCGTACGCTTGAAGAGCTTCTTTATATTTTGTTTGAGTTTCATAAATACTACCAATACTTATATAAACAAACGCATCATCAGGTTTTAGTTCAATAACTTTTTTATAAATACCTAACGCTTTGTCATTTTCGCCGATTTCTGTATATAAACCAGCCAATTTTGTATAAATCATTGCATCATCACTTGAAATAGCAGCGGCTTGTTCAAGTTTTGAAATTGCTTCTTTCAAATCTTGTTGGTGTTCAGCACTACATGCTTCTTGATACAAACTGCTTGCTTCCGGTGACATATAGGCAAATGCTTGTGTTGATCCGAAAGCTAATGATGAAATTAAAAGACCTGCCAAAATTGACTTTTTTATCTTCATATAACAACCCTCTTTATTTTAGATATTAGCATAAAAAGTTTGCTTGTGCAAAACTTTGCAAATTGTTAGAAACTTTGTAAATACTGTGTTTAGAAAAATATAATAATTGAATTATTATAAAAACAAAATCTCTTAATAAAATTTTACAAATAAAATTCCCTAATAATGGCAAAATTTCCCGCAAACATGTTTTATTACTGGAAAAAACATGTTTTTTGTGGTATAATATTAGTTGTTCTTAAGTGTTAGGTGTATATAAGGAGTGCGTTTATGGCAAAAACTATTACGGAAACTGAGGTAAAAAATGTTAAGTCAAAATTCGCAGACGAATTTGAAGTTTATCTAAAAACTCAATGTACAAAAACAACCTTTAACGGTACTGAGTTAGAATCCTTCTCTTGGTACAAAAAAGTTTTAGGGTTAGTCTAATTTTTAAGTACACTCAAAAAAACGACCTATAAAAGGTCGTTTTTTTAATGCCCTTAATTTTACAATTAGTGTTTTTCATATATAATCAAAAGTATGAAGACTAGAGAAAACGTAAGAAATTTTTGTATTATTGCACACATTGACCACGGGAAATCGACACTTGCCGACCGTTTACTCGAAAAAACCGGAACCGTTGCTAAACGTGACATGCAAGAACAGTTACTAGACTCAATGGATATTGAGCGTGAACGTGGTATTACCATCAAATTGAACGCTGCAAGAATGAATTATAAGGCGCAAGATGGTAAAAACTATGAATTGAACTTGATTGACACCCCAGGACACGTAGATTTTTCTTACGAAGTTTCTCGTTCTTTAGCAGCGTGTGAAGGCGCACTTTTGATTGTTGATGCAACTCAAGGGGTTGAAGCGCAAACATTAGCCAATGTTTACCTTGCTATTGAGCAAAATTTGGAAATCATTCCGGTAATTAATAAAATTGACTTGCCATCAGCAGATGTTGAACGTGTAAGGCAAGAAATTGAAGAAATTTTAGGAATTGATGCTTCTATGGCAATTCCGGTCAGTGCAAAAACAGGTGAAGGGATTGAAGATGTTTTAGAAGCCGTTGTAAACTACATTCCTGCTCCTATTGATAATTCTGATAAACCGTTGAGAGCACTTGTATTTGATAGCGTTTACGACCAATATTTAGGGACAGTTTGTTATTTCAAAATTGTTGACGGAAGTATGAAACTTGGCGACAAAGTTCGTTTTATGGCTTCTAATAAAGAATACGAAATTGTTGAACTCGGATATCAAACACCGGCAAGAGTTCCCGTTGAAACTTTAACTTGCGGTGATGTTGGATATTTTGCAGGTTCAATAAAAGAATTGACAAGATTTGTCGGTGATACTGTTACAAATGTGGAAAATCCGGCTAAAGAACCACTTCCCGGGTATAAAGAAGCATTGCCGATGGTATTTTCCGGTATGTATCCGGTAGATAATGAAGATTATGGTGATTTAAAAGAAGCACTTGAAAAATTGAAACTTAACGACAGTAGTATCACTTTTGAACCGGAAACATCAAGCGCATTAGGATTTGGATTCAGATGCGGATTTTTGGGAATGCTCCACATGGAAATTGCCCAAGAAAGGTTGGAAAGAGAATACAATTTGTCTTTGGTAACAACTGCACCGTCTGTTGTGTATAAGGTTCACAAAACAAATGGCGAAGTTATTGAAATAGATAACCCTGCTAATCTTCCGGCAGCGCAATATAGAGATTATATTGAAGAACCTTATGTAAAAGTTCAAATTATTACACCAAATGAGTTTGTCGGAACATTGATGGATTTAGCACAAACAAAACGTGGCATATTTATTAATATGACATATTTAGACAAAGTTCGTGTAGATTTAGCGTATGAAATACCGCTAAGTGAAGTTATTACTGATTTTTATGACCAATTGAAATCAAGAACAAAAGGTTACGCAAGTTTAGATTATGAATTTAGTGAATACAAAAGGTCAAAACTTGTAAAACTTGATATTATGTTGTCAGGCGATGTAGTTGATGCTTTATCTGTAATTTGTCACGAAGACAGTGCATTTTATATTGGACAAAAATTAACATCAAAATTAAAAGAAATTATTCCAAGACAATTGTTTGAAGTTCCGGTTCAGGCTGCTGTCGGCGGTAGAGTAATCGCCAGAACAACAATCAAAGCAATGCGTAAAAACGTATTGGCAAAATGTTACGGTGGTGACATTTCTCGTAAACGTAAACTACTAGAAAAACAGAAAAAAGGTAAAAAACGTATGAAATCTGTTGGTAGCGTAGAAGTTCCACAAGAAGCATTTATGGCAGTGCTAAGTTTGGACGAAGATTAAATTTAATCAATAAGTCCCAAATTTTTTGCTTCCATAGATATACCTAATCTATTTCTTGCACCCATTTTCTTAATAAGAGAGGCAACATGAGCCTTTACAGTGTGATGCGTAATTTTTAAAATTTCGGCGATTTCTCTATTAGTCAATCCTTGCGTGACATATTTTAGAACTTCTAATTCCCTGTTTGTTATGTTTACACTATTCTTTTCCATACAAAAATTCCGTAATTCTTACAACTATAGTAGTATTAAATAGCCCTTATTGGTATTAGCCGTTTGGTTAGTGTTTTGTCAGAAAGCCATGATACGACATGGTTTTAGGGTTGTTAATATTTCTTTACAAAAGGAACAAATCACGCAATTTTGTATTTGAAAAATACTTTATATATATACGAGATGGAAAATTAAGAGATTGATTAAACACGGTAAATAACACACACAAGTATATGTGAGCAAAAAGGAGATTCGACACAATGGGAACTTTTGACAACGGTATTTCAAAATTAAGACAAGGCACTGTTAATGCTTTTGGAAATCTGCGAAATGTTGTGACAAAACAAGCAGAAAGCATAAGTAAACCTGTTGACGTGAAAGCTGCAGCAGGAACAGATAAAACACAAAGAGCGGATTTAGATTACGGATATGGTTTTTTAGGCGTTGAATTATCAAATAAAAAACCTGTAACAAATGCTTCCGAAGCACTTAATAGGGTACAGGCTGCCGCACCTGAGTTTGGTCGTTGGCAAGGTCAATATGAATTGAGTAACCCTCAACAGGCGGTAAAAGATTTAGATTATTATACAAATATTCCGGATGTTGCAAAAAATATGCAAACACCTGAAAAAAATGACTTTTACGGTCAAGAATTTTCACAACTTTTTGCATAGTCGAAATTGAAAATCTCACATATATACGATAGAGCCGATTTTAATAAAATCGGCTTTTTATTTTGAAATAATTTGTAAAGGTATTACAAAATGTGAATCCGAATATTGCGATAGTGCAATTTTACCCAATAAAAATACTTTATATAAGTGTAGGAAAAGTTACAAGGAGTAAATTTTGGTTGAAAAGGTTATGATTAATCCTGCGTTTTTGCAGGCGTATTATTCGTTAGAGTCGGCTCAAAAGAATTTCAAGACTGTCCATGCAAAGTACGGGGCGGGGGATTCTGCATACGAGGCTGCTTTGGCAAGGCGTAAATCCGCAGAAAGTTTGTTTACTTCAAGAAAAGGTATAATAAAAGCTGACGGCGATTCCGGCATGAGTTTAGATAGTGCAAAGGGAATATTAAACGGTTATTTTAATAAAGTTTCGAGCTGGTATGCGTAATAACAATATTGGCGAGTGCTTGACAGATTTTACGTCATTGCGAGACGCGGATTTTGGCTAGTGTGCTGCGTAGCAAACACGTCCTTGGGAGGACTGCGTTGAATTTTGTGAGCAGAGGCTGAAAGTTTGTAAAACTGTAATGCCGTTTAATGCGAACAAAATAGTCCGACCTGCAAAAATCCAAGACAATCGTAAGATTGTCGTGGCAATCCAGAAAAATTAAACAGATTCTGAATAACAAGAAAATTTATTTGCTCATTACATTCACAAAAATTTTCTAAGTTTTCAGAATGACAAGCCCTTGCAAAGCCTACTAAGAAGTCATGCTGAATTTATTTCAGTATCTCTTCCATAATCAAAATAAAGCAAAGAATTAAATACCTAAAACCATGTTCTATTTGGTTTCCCTCCCCTTCGAAATCAAATATTTCGGTTCCAGCCATACGGCACGCAGTTTCACACGGCTCATTCTTCGCCGGTTCAGCTAGTGCCTGCCAGCGGGGAACATAATTTTACAATAATTTTAGAGAGTAAGCCTTGTTACATCTTGTCATGAAGAGACCCTGAAACCAGTTCAGGGTGACCCTTTGAGAAACTTTGTTAGCCTTTAATATTTACGGAATGTTGGGAATCGCTCCGCTTTTCCCAACCTACTTTTAATCTTTTCAGAAGGACGCACCCGTTTTGGACAACCTTTTGCTATATTTTTATTTTTCACCCATTCATGTAAACAAATGTAACAAAAAATAAGGAAATTTTGTCTTATTGCTAAAGATTCTTAAAAATCATGCCGTAACTTATATTGTAAGTAAGCAATAAGGAGAACCGAAATGTCAATCAAATTTAATGATTTCAATAACGGTTATAATAATTACAATTTAAGAATTACCAAATCAAATGCAAAGGAAACTGAAAAAGTTGCTCAAGAAGAAGTTAAAGATGTTGCTTCTGATGTTGTATTCAAAGGTTTGGACGATGATAGAGATTTGTTAGCACAAAAATCACAATATGTGTATGTTTCTCAATTCGGTAATTTTTCTTTAGCAAACAAAGAAATCGCTGACGAAACAAACGCTATATTGGCAAGTTTGGGTTACAACTACAAAGTTTCTGCTCAACAAGTTGCCAGCGTTACAACAGGATTAAATGAAACAGTCCTTCCGGGGTTGAAAAAAGTTGAAGATGGCGCCGTTGCCGCTCATATTCAAGACCCTAACGGACCTTTCGCAGATTTATTTGCATAAAATAAAACCCCTAACACACTTAATTTGACATTTTGAAACCGATTTTTAGCAAGTCGGTTTTTATTTTGTCCTGAAATTTGTAATACGAAAATATGATATTTTTCTAAAACCGTTTAATTAACCTTTTATTGGTGTTACAATGCTAATATGGTTACCTCGTGGGATGAATTAATACAACAGATAAAAGACAGACTGGATATAGTGGAAGTTGTATCCCGTGAAGTTGTCTTGAAACAGCGTGGTAAGCAGTATTGGGGCTTGTGTCCGTTTCACAAGGATAAAAATCCGTCTTTTTGTGTAACTCCGCACATGGGGATTTACAAGTGTTTCAGTTGCGGTGAAACAGGTGATGCTTTGAAATTCATAATGAAAACACGCAATATTGAATTCAAAGACTTAATCCTTGAACTTGCGGACAGGTTTGATTTAGAGGTTCCGCAATCTCACAAATCCTCTAACGAAGGCTCTATTAAAGAATTAAAAGAGCAAATGCTTGCTGCAACAATGGTTTCTGCAGAATTATACCACGATTTGTTGTTGAGAAATAAAGATGCCGGTACCGATTTTGCTATGAAATACCTTACAAATAGAGGAATTTCAACAGATATTATCAAAAAATTTCACTTGGGTATTGCTCCTAAAAAATATACTTTTCTTTATGATGAATTGAAAAAAGATTTTTCAGCAGAAGTTTTAGAAAAAGCAGGACTTATCCACAAAAGAGAAGATCATTATGTTGACAGATTTTACGACAGATTAATTATTCCTATTCAGAATGAGAATGGCGATTTTGTTGCATTTGGTGCAAGAACTTTTGAAAAAGACAAGCAACCAAAATATTTAAACTCTTCTGATTCATTAATCTATAACAAGGGAAAACTTTTATATGGCTTATACACCGCAAAAGAAGCAATAAAAGAAAATGATTCGGTAGTACTTATGGAAGGTTATTTTGACGTAATTTCATCACAAGCACACGGCATTGAAAACTGTGTCGCAGCGTGCGGAACTTCTTTAACTACAGACCACGTAAAACTTTTATCTCGCTATACAAAATCAAGAAGAATATATTTATCATTTGATACTGATTCTGCCGGACAAAAAGCAACTTCTCGCGGCGCTCAAGTTATTAAAGATGTTTTTGCCGGATTAGGCAATGTAAAAGAATTTGACGAAAGTTTTGTATCTTCTGATAAAGACCGTTACGCTTGCGAAATCAGAGTAATTGCACCACCAGAAGGTAAAGACCCTGATGAATTTATACGTTCTGTCGGTGCTGATGCTTACAAAATGTATATGGAACAAGCACCATTATTCATTGATTTTAAGCTCAACAGTATTTTGAAAGAAAAAGATAACTACAAAACTCCGCAAGAAAAAGCGCAATATATTAAGCAAATTATTCCAATTTTGTACGAAATAAAAAACAGAATTATACGTTCTGAATACATCGACTCAGTGGCTCAAGTCCTTTCTATTGATGCCAATGCGATAAAAAATGAAATGATGATTTATGAACGTTCAAACTATTCATACACAGAAAAAATTGTAAAAAATGTAACAAAAAATAAATCTGTGCAGCAAAAAGCGCAAAAAATTTTATTGAGCGGTTTTTTTGTAATCGACTGTCCTAAAACATTTACTCAAATAAAAGAAATGGTCAAAGGTGTTACGTTTGAAGACGAATTATTAACAAATGTAAAATCTACAATTGACAAATTGACTCAGACCGTAAATAATGTGAAGGAATTAATCGAACATTTATATACTGAATACATTGATAATAGTGAGGCTCAGACACTTTTATCAGAACTGATAGCAACAGCAGAGGTATATAAAGGATTATCTGAAGAAGATTTTGAAAGTGTGATAAATGAAACCATAGAAAAAATAAATCGTTGTAAACACCTTAAAGAAACTGAAAACATCAGAAAGATGTATAAAGGTGTTAGTGATGATGACCCTGAAGCCCTGAAAATTCAAATGCGGCTTAGAGATAAGATTAAGAATTTAAGACAAAAATCGGAGAAAATATAGATGACAAAAAAAAGACAATCAAGTTCAATCGTTAGTGTTATGGAAGATGATGAATCAATGGATTTGCATGATATTGACGAAGATTCTGTTTTAGACAACGGAAATGACTCTATGAATTACATGAACGTAGATATCTCAACTGACAACATTGAAGATATCGTTTCTTCAAAAATTGGTGAAAAAATCAACAATGATGATATTTACATGATTCACAATAATGAAGAACCAGATCAAAGCGATTTGGAAATGCCAAAAAATGTAGCAATTGATGACCCTGTAAGATTGTATCTTCGTGAAATCGGTAGAATTAAATTGTTATCAGCAAACGAAGAAATCGAATTAGCAAGAAAGATTTTAGAAGGTGGAACCCCTGGAGCAATCGCAAAAAGAAAATTAGTTCAAGCAAACTTACGTTTGGTTGTAAGTATTGCAAAAAAATATGTAGGACGTGGAATGTTATTCTTGGACTTGATTCAAGAAGGTAACTTAGGTTTAATTCGTGCGGCTGAAAAATTTGACCACGAAAGAGGTTTCAAATTCTCAACTTATGCAACTTGGTGGATTAGACAAGCAATCACAAGAGCAATCGCAGACCAAGCAAGAACTATCAGAATTCCTGTTCACATGGTTGAAACAATTAACAAATTGAAAAAAGTAACAAGAAAATTGGCTCAAGATTTGTCAAGAAAACCAACCGAAGATGAATTGGCAGCAGAAATGAACGTTTCAATTTCAAAACTTCGTGAAATTATCAAAATAGCACAAGAACCTTTATCATTAGAAACTCCAATCGGTAAAGAAGAAGATTCTCGTTTAGGTGATTTTATTGAAGATAAAGAAGCAGATGCTCCTGTTAAAATGGTAGCTTCTGAATTGCTAAAAGAAGATTTGGCAGAAGTTCTTTGTACACTTTCTCCAAGAGAAAGAGATGTATTGAGATTACGTTTCGGTATGGACGACGGTCGCCAAAGAACATTGGAAGAAGTTGGTCAATTATTCGGTGTTACTCGTGAACGTATCAGACAAATCGAAGCGAAAGCTTTGAGAAAATTACGTCACCCTAACCGTAAAAAACGTTTAGAAGAATACGTTGAGTAATTAAAATAATAAAATTTAATCAAAAAAAACACCCGTAAATTTATGGGTGTTTTTTATTTTTTAATAAGAATTTTACTTGCTGCTATTGTTTTTTAAGTTTTCCCACCAAGATTTGTCTTTATATAAACTGCTCCACCAAGTTATGCTTTTATCATAAGGATTTTGGTTTATATGTGCCTGTTTGTAACACCCGAATGTCTGATAAGTACCGGAACTAAGTGGGCCACA
>CAKUUC010000003.1 GCA_934692625.1 uncultured Candidatus Melainabacteria bacterium | reverse complement strand
AGTTGTGGAGTGTAATAAATGCTCGAATTAGTGTTTATTATAACCCATATGCAGGGGTAATGAGAAGTGATGAAAAAGATTAAATATATAATAATATTATTTATTTGCCTTATAAGTTTTCAACAAATAACTTTATCTAAAAGTTTAAATAATTTTAAATATATTGGTTCTATGCTATATGAACATAGTAATGCAAAGCTTACAAAATTGAAAGATGGAAAAATTTTAATTTCAAGTTCTGAAATTCTACCATTAGATTTAACTTATAAAATTCCCGAGAGTAAAAGGTATATTCAAGCATACGAATTATATAATCCACAAACAAATAGTTTCGAAAAAATTAGTCAACCAAAAATCTGGTTACATGGTGCTAATATTGCTCTTGATGATGGAAGAGTCTTTTTTGCCGGTGGATACTGCCCCCAACCGTATAAGCAAATGGCTATAACCGATTTCGAATTAAGTATGTGTAAAAGGACTCAATATGCATATATATATGATCCCAAAATGGATACATTTAAGGTTTCAGGAAAAATGTTAGTTCCACGGTCGCAATATGGTCTTGCAAAACTAAAAAATGGACAACTTTTGCTTACAAATGGTTTAGTCCAACTTCCTATGAAATATGATAAAAACGGATTAGAAAATATCAATTATCGCTTAGAAAGAGAACAAAACTCTAGATATGCTGAAAAATTTGACCCAAAAACAGAGCAGTTTGATTTTGCGGGTGAGTCAGTTATAAATATCCTTAAAAAGGGTGGTGTAAATAAAAATATTCCATATCGTCTTTCTGACACGAGTGAACAGGCAATAACACTTAATAATGGAGAAGTATTGATTCTTTGGTTAACCGAAGGAGTGTCAGAAATATATAATCCAAATACAGGACAGTTTAGACGTGCTGGAGATTTATTAAAGAATAGAAGCTCAAGTTTTCCGGCTCCAACAGTACAAAAGTTACCTGATGGTAGGGTTATCATTATAAGTGGAAGTTCAAAAGAGGCATATAATTCAGCAGAAATATTTGATCCGGTAACAGAAAAGTTTTATGATTTAGGAAGTTTAGCAATAAACAGACCATATTCATTTTCAAGCCTGCATTCTGTTCAACTAAATGATGGAAGGATTTTAATATGGGGTGGAGAAATAAGAGATCAATCAATTCTCAAAAACCATAAATCTATTAAAGTTATGGAAGTATTTGACCCAAAAACAAATAGTTTTAAATATTTTGGAGAGCTTCCAGACAAATATAATTTTTATAATGCCATTACTTTAGATAACGGAGATGTTTTTTTTGTTGGTATTTCTGAATTTATGGGTAAAAGTAAAACTTATGGTGTTATATATAAAGAAGCTAATTTATAAGGAGGTCTATTAATGGTTCAACAAATTACTGTTCCTGTGGATGATACATATGTTATGATGTCACAACTTGCAACGGATTTAACAGCGAAATCTACTGATCTGCATAGTGATGGTTCGCCAGTAGTAATTCTTAAAAAGAATGATGCTATCAATATTAATGGTATTAATTATTCTGTTGAACAAGTTATAAAGGATAATACTACTGGGTTTCAAGCAATAATTTTTAAGGATCAAAGTACAGGAGTATCAACATTGGCCGTTGGTGGTTCCTATTCTGTTAAAAATATCCTTAAAAATCCAGTTGAATGGTTTAATGATTGGATCCAAAATAACCTATTAGTTGGAGGAGACCATTTACCGCCTCAATTATCGTCTTTAATAACAACCCTTGATTCTTATAAGGATGTATACAATATTCAGAATGCTACAGGCTTTTCGCAGGGAGCTATCAGTCTAGGGTTGGCATTAAAACTTTCAAAATATGGAGATATAAATGGTTATTTATATAATGGAGGGGTGCCAACTAAATTGATAACGGAACTGGTTGCAAAATATGGTATAGATGTTGATCCAAGTAGTACAAATTTCATTACACTTTTGGCACAACAAGAACCATTATCTACTTTTCTGACCTGGGACAAAGGTGGAGGGGTTTACCAAACAGTTGAAGATGCGATTGGGCATGATCTTACTAATTTAAAATCTGTGACAGATTATCAAATGATTACACAAAATGGAAATCCTTATGCTGATAATATGAGTATCTCTGTTTCTAATTCTATATCAAATACTGGTATTCAGGTAAAAATAGATGTTCCTTTAGCAGATTCAGTAGAAAAAGTAAAAAATGTATTCTCAGCGATATACAATCTTTTACTTGAACAAAAGCACACAGGAGAAGAGAATAGTTATATTAAACAATGTATAAATTTTGAAATAGAAAATGATACAACTATATATGACATATTAACAGAATATGATGTTGCAAATTTGTCAAATAAATATGGAGTGCCTAACCAAGAACTAATTAACAAAAACAATTGGAATGATATGAAATCAGATAAAGAAAATAAATTTGAAGTAATTTCTCCAGATGAACAGATTATAATTCCAGAAGGAAGTATAAAAGGCACTGATAATAGTAGTATGACCAAATATCTAAATGATGCATTAAATGGGGATATCCATGCAGATACAATTGCCCCGTCTGGAGTAACATTACCATCTTCTGGGAAAACAAGTAATACAACAGTAGAACATTATACTTCAAAGCCTCAAATGATGTCTCAAAATGATATTTTTCAGAGAGCATTAAAAGAAGGAAATATTGAAGCGTTAAAAACAATAATGCCAAACATTGATAAAAAGACATTGAATGCTTTAAGAGTAATTGCTAATTTACCGGGAAATCCGTTAAAAAATTTAGAAATTAATAATGCTTTAAATGGTATGCTATTTGCTCCAATAATTAGAGATGCATTACAAAATGCTTTTATTTCAGGAATTAAGTATAACTATCCGATGGCAATAGACCTAGACGGAGAGGGGATTGAAACTATTGATATAAATGATAGTCAAATCTATTTTGACGTGGATAATGATGGTTTCAGAGAACAAACCGGTTGGATCTCTAAAAACGAGGCTATTCTTGCTATCGATAAAAATGGTAACGGTAAAATTGATGACCAATCAGAAATGTTCGGTTCTACTACTAAAACTGGGTTTGAAGAATTAAAAGAACTTGATACTAATGGTGATGGAATTATAAATTCTCAAGATGTTGATTTTAATAAAATCAGAGTTTGGAGAGATTTGAATGAAAACGGCGTAACTGATGAAGGAGAATTAAAAACCGCAGAAGAAACGGGAATTAAGGCAATATATACTAACTCATATAAAATGAATGGTGCAAATAACAATAACTTAATTACTGAAAAAGCAACTATTCAATATACTGATGGAACAACAAAAGATTTATATGATGTTGCAACTCAATATAACGATATGTACACGGTATATGGCGGTAACTATATTTTAGACGCAGATGTTATTGATTTACCTTGGTTGAGAGGATATGGCAATAGTATTGATTTACAATTAGCAGCCTCTCAAAATGACAATTTAAAAGCGCTTGTTAAGCAAATGGCATCTATGACTAGCTCAAACGATATTTATAATCAATTTGACAATATGATGTCAATGTGGCTTGGAGAAAATAAAACCGGTGAGGAAATGCAAAAACTTGTTTTATCTAAGTTAATTTTTTGGGATGTCAATAATATGAGTGAATTCCAAGCAAATAATATTCAAAATGCATATAATTCACTAAAAAATAAACTTTTTGTTGAATTTTTAGCTCAAACGAGTTTGGCTGATAAATTTGATATTGCATATGATTATAGAACTGACAGTATTATCTATAGCGATAATACATATGAAAATATTGTAAGGAATACTGTTGATTCTGATGTGTTTATGGCATCATACGTTATTGCAAAAATGTTAGCGGATGATGGTTCGTTAGATGTTACTAGACTCGCAAATACAATCAAAAATTTGGGATATGGTGCTCAATTAATCAACTATCTTAATAGTGGTTTAAAATTCAAAAATGGTGATTTTACTTATGTAGAAGGATCTATGCCATTATATGTATTAGGAACTGATGGTAATGATACAATTACCGGAGGTGATGATGCTGACATTATATATGGTATGGATGGAAACGACCTTATCTATGGTATGGCTGGAGATGATTTCTTGCATGGTGGTCGTGGAAATGATACTTTATACGGTGGTGATGGTAACGACACTCTTATAGGTGGTGAAGGTGACGATTCCTTAGAAGGTGGAGCTGGTAATGACACCTACATTTATGATGGTGACGGAAAAGATGCGGTTCTTGATGAAAAATGGGCAATTGTAAGACAACAGGTATGGAAACAAGATAATATTTATTCAGACTGGTACGAAACTTGGGTTGAATCTTCTAAAACACTTGTTGATGCCGGTGATGACATTGTTGTTTTTGGCAAAAATGTTTCTCCAGAAGATATTGCTATTACTAAAAACGGTAACGATTTGGTATTTGCACTCAAAGGTTCAAACAACACTTTAACAATTAAGAATTGGTATACTTCAAAAGAACAAAGAGTGGAAAAATTTCAATTTGAAAATGGATTAGTTTTAACTTCTGAACAAATTTTGAATATGAAAACCGATTCTTCTGGAAACGATAATATCAATGGCACTCAAAATTCTGATTTTATTTTTTCTTCAAGTGGAAATGATGTTATAAATGCAGGTAAAGGTAATGATATAATTGTAAATCAAAATGGAGATA
Source organism: uncultured Candidatus Melainabacteria bacterium (assembly GCA_934692625.1). Classification (GTDB taxonomy): domain Bacteria; phylum Cyanobacteriota; class Vampirovibrionia; order Gastranaerophilales; family Gastranaerophilaceae; genus Zag111. Next base: position 151,802 of record CAKUUC010000003.1, on the reverse strand, counting down.
CTGTTTATTATTATAATGCCGGTGATGGACAAGATATAATCTATGATTACAATGGTAATGACAGAATAAAACTTGGCTTCAATCGTGATAGGATTTCTTATAAACGTAATGGCGGAGACTTAATCCTCAAGTTTAAAGATTCTACAGATACAATTACGATTAAAGATTGGTTTACTCATGAGGCTAATCGTATTGAAGCGATAGAATTTTTAAATGGTGATGTGAGAACTGCAGCAGATATTTTAGCTAAATTCAAAAGCCAAAGTGGTACAAATGGCAATAATGTTTTAATTGGAACTGACGGAAACGATACAGTTCACGCATATGCCGGTGACGATTACATTTCAACTGGTGCAGGTGATGATGTAATTTATGGTGGTTTAGGTAATGATATCATGGTCGGAGGTACTGGAAACGATAAATATTACGTTGAAACCTCTGATGATAGAGTAATTGAATATGAGAATGAGGGTGATGATACGATTATCGCAAGCAGCTCATATGAACTTCCAGATAATGTTGAAAACCTTTATTTATATGCTGATGCAGGGGCAATCAATGGACGTGGTAATGACTTAAATAATAAAATCGTTGGGAACGACTATGATAATATTATCGACGGGAAAGGCGGAACAAATAAGTTATACGGTGGTAAAGGAGATGACACATATATAATTAATGCTTCAAATGCAAATGATACAATTTATGAGTACTCTGCTGGTGGTGTAGATACTGTAAAATCAAGTGTTACCTATAGAATAACAAATAAATATGTAGAAAATCTTATTTTAACCGGAAATGATAATATTGATGGCAGAGGTAATAATCAAGCTAATTATATTGAAGGTAATTCTGCAAGTAATGTTTTAAGAGGTGCCGGTGGAAATGATACACTTTACGGTGGCGGTGGTGTAGACTCACTTTATGGCGGTGCAGACGATGATACATATATTGTAGATAATAATACAACTCTTGTAAAAGAATTGGCAGATGAAGGTATTGATACTGTACTTGCATCTGTTGATTATACATTAACAAACCACGTTGAAAATTTGACTTTAACAGGCACTGAAAATCTTTCTGGAACTGGTAATACTATGGATAATATTATTATAGGTAATTCCGGTGATAATATTATTGAAGGTAAAAAAGGCAATGATACTTTACAAGGCGGTGAAGGTAGCGACACTTATGTATTTAATCGTGGCGATGGTGAAGATACAATTATAGAATCCGGTTCTACTTATAAATTTACTGATGCCATAAGTTTTGGAACAGGTATAAATGTTGAAGATGTTAAATTTACAAAATCAGGTAATGATTTAATTGTTTCTATTATTGGTACAGATAATACAATAACAATAAAAGACTCAAATATTAATCCTGATAACAGAATAGAACAATTTATATTTGACAATGGTACAGTTATAGACGGTAAAAAATTCTATGAATTAACAACAAATATAGAACATAATAAAGTCTATTCTGAGCATTTTTCATCTGAAACAAATTCTGAAGTTTCAACATTTGACAGGATATATAACAATGATGGCTCGTTAAAAGAAGAAAGCAGATATAATTCTGATGGAACTTTAAATTCAAAAATAGTATATTTATCTGGTAATAAAATTAATACAGTTGCAAAATATGAAAATGGAATTGAGCAACCAACTACAATTACCACATATACATATAATTCAACTACAGGATTATTAACAAGGTCTCTTGAAAAAGATACCTCCACTCAACAAAGTATTTCTCAGGTTGATTATACATATAATAGTGCAGGCAAATTAACTCAAGCATTAGAATCAAGATGGCATAAAAAACCAAATGGAACTTATGGTAAATACACAGCTGTACAAGATGTGTATACATATAATTCTATTGGACAAGTTGCAACAGCAACATATAACATAGGTTATGTAGATGAAACTGAAACATATGTAAAATATAAAGATGAAGTTACATATACTTATAACAGTTTGAATAAAATTTCAACTAAAGTTACAAAATCAGGTTATCGAGTAAATAATGTATGGCAGCTTCATGTTTCAGAATCAGTTGCATATGAATATGATAATGAAACTGGTTTAATGACAAAAGAGTCTGTGAAAATTGGTTATGAAGACAATAATGTTTGGAAAACTAAACTTTCTCAAATTCATACTTACAACTATAATTCTGATAATATACTTGCTGAAAAAATAACTTATGATTGTACATTATTATCAGATGGTAGTTACAGTGAAGTTATTTCTCAAAGAGAAGTTAACACTTATGATGAAGAAACCGGAAAGCTAATATTAACTAATACTTATCAAGGTGATAGTTTAGTTGAATCCGTAAAATACGAATATATATATGACGATAATAAAAACTTATTAAGTCAAAAAATATATAATGGCACAATAACCAATAATGAAGCTTCTTCATATGAATTAGTTAAAGAAATCGCTATGAATACATATAACAATGTATTAAATGGTGATGATAATAACAACGTTTTATATGGTGGTCAATTTGAGGACTATTTATCAGGAGGTGCAGGCTCTGATACATTATACGGCGGCTTAGGTAATGATACTCTTGATGGTGGTGCTAATAGAGATGTTATGATAGGTGGCAAAGGCGATGACACTTATTATGTAAGTAATGCAACTGATGTTATTATTGAAAATGAAGATGAAGGTATTGATACTGTCATTTCAGATATTTCTTATCATTTAGGCAATAATGTAGAAAATTTAACAATTGAAGGAACAAGAGCCAATGTTAAAGCAGAAGGAAATAATATTGGTAATATTATTATAGGTAGTTCAGTTGCAAATGAATTAGTTGGTTATGGCGGAAACGATTATCTTTATGGCGGTGATGGGGATGATACTTTATATGGCGGAGCCGATGACGATACATTAGTTGGTGGAAAAGGCAACGACTTTGTATCCGGTTCAACCGGTAATGATACATTCATATTTAATAAAGGTGATGGTATTGATACAGTTAGAGAATATTCCGGTGATAATGATGTAATAAAACTTGCAAAAGACATTTCTAAAAATAACATAGCAATTTACAAAGATAATAACGATCTTATAATTGATTATGGCGAAGAAATCGGAGTAGATAGGATTACTGTACTAAATCAGTGTGGTTCAGATAAGAGCAAATATGTTGAAAGATTCCAATTGAATGACGGTTCATATTTATCTGATGCTGATATAAATGCACTTATTCAAAACATGACGGCCTATGCTGCAAACAATGATATTCAAATTAGTTCAATAAATGATGTAAAAAATAATGCAGATTTGATGAACTTAGTTGCCGTTGCTTGGCACAGTTAATAGTAAGACATTATAAACAGGTTGGTTTAAAATCCAACCTGTTTTTCACATATGGATAAATGAAAAAGATATATAAATTTTACTTAGCTCTCATATTTACTATCACCCTGCAAATAAGCACTTATGCGGCAGAAATATCTTATCAGGATACATTAAAAGCCGCTATAGATAATTCGTTTGATTTAAAGATGTCGGCTGTAGATATAGGTATTAGCAAAGCACAGCTAAAAGCAGTACGTGCTGATTGGTATCCTACTTTAAATATGCAGTTTAACACAGAATATAACAGAGATCTGACAGGTGGACGCGGGACTTACGCTTATGCCGGGAACACTATGATTACTCCATTCACCCAATTTAGAGATATGCTTTATCTGACACTTTCTTATAACCTGCTTGATTTTGGTGTTCAGGGTAAAAAAGTACATATTGCAAAACAGGAATTAGCACAAAAAGAAATAAATTATAATTTACAACTAAAAGATTTAAAACTAAAAATTCTTGATTTATATAGCAAGGCCCAACAGTATAATAATACAATTAACACTAAATCAGAAATTTTAAGTCTTTATCAAAATATGTTCACCAATAAAGAGCGTATGTTTAAAGCTGGTATAGACAACAAACTTTCAGTTATGGATGAAGCTGTTAAAATAGCAAAAACTCAAAATGAAATTGAAAATTCAAAGCGGGAATTAAAAAATACTCTTCAGGATTTGTCATATTATACAAAAAATGAATATGATATTACAGGACTTCGCGTAAAAAGTATAGAACAACAGGATAAAGCAGATGAGTACATTGAAGATGATAACATTATAGAAATCAGTGATACAAATCTTATAGAATCAGAAATTAATAAAAATGAATATAATCTAAATTTTGATCCATATACTACTGATGAAGCGAAATATTATGATTTGGAAATTGATAAGAAAAAATCAGAATTAAGTATTTTAAAGCGGCAATTATTTCCATCTTTTAGATTTTATACAGGCTATTCTCTTTATGGACAAAATCCCCATAATTACTATTCTTCTATACAAGATATAAGTCAGAGAAGTTTTGTTGTAGGCATATCTTCCCAGTATGTATTTTTTGATGGATTTAAAAATAGAGCTAATAGAGAAAAAACCAAACTTGAAATTGAAAAATTACAAGTAGAAAAAGAAAAGAAACTTAGTGAACTTGAAAATAAATATCAGAAAAGTTATAAGGCTTACGAAACTTATAATGAAGAACTTAATGTTAATCGTCAGTTACTAGCAACTGTAAAAGAAAAATTAAATGATATAGAAAGGCTTAATGCAAATAAACTTACAGACCAGAATCAACTATTAAGTGCAAAAGCAGATTTACTTAATCAGGAATATGAATTAGAACAAAATATAATAAATATAACATCTAAACTTGAAGAAATGAAAATAATGGCAGGAGCAGATATATGATACAAAGTGGTTTAATTGCTTTTGATATAATATGCAAAGTAAATAATATCAATATAGATTTACGTTCAATTGTTAGAGAAAATGGCTTAGAAAATAAAGAAATTTCAAAGGAAGAACTTTTATTAATTGCAAAGAATGCAGAATTTAAAGCAAAGGTAAAAAATATTGAACTTATAAATGCAAAGAAATATCCATTTCCTGCCATTTTTATTTTAAAAGATAATACTTTTGGTGTTATTTTAAAACCGGATTTTGATAATAAAAAAGCACTAATTTTTATTCCTGCGGAACAGAAAACAAGAGAAATTTCCTTTGACGAATTAACTGAAATCGGAACAGGAGAGATTATAGTATTATCTCATAAGTTAATGAATGAACAAATTAAATTTGGTTTTAAATGGTTTTTTATTGAAATAATGAAGTATAAACGAATAATTGCAGAAGTTATGTTAGGGTCTTTTGTTGTACAATTATTTGGTTTAGTGACTCCATTGTTTACACAGGTTATATTAGATAAAGTAATCGTTCATAGAAGTATGTCAACTTTAGATGTTCTTGGAATTGCTTTTGTTGCTGTTTCTCTGTTTGAATTTTTGCTAAATCTTACTAGAAACTATATTTTTATTCATACTGCAAATAAAATAGATGCAAAACTTGGAGCAAAACTTTTTCACCATTTATTTGCCTTACCATTTGTTTATTTTGAATCTCGAAAAGTTGGGAATATTATATCTAGAATAAGAGAGTTAGATCAAATTCGGGAATTTATTACAAATAAATCTGTTTCTGTCATAATAGATTTATTCTTTTCTACTGTTTTTCTTATTGTAATGTTTGTATATAGCAGAATTCTAACATTTGTAGTTTTAGCAATTGTTGCTCTAATCGGGGTGCTTTATGTAACAATGACTCCAGAACTTAGAGCTCGTTTAGAAAATAAATTTCAGATGTCTGCTCAATCCAATTCCTATTTAGTAGAAGCTGTAACAGGAGTGCAAACTGTAAAATCTTTATCCATAGAAGGTATTATGCAAAAGAAATGGAATGATTATCTTGGCCGTTATGTAAAATCAGGATTTAATCTATCTGTAATGAGTAATTTTGCCGGAAATTTGTCAAATTTGTTCCAAAAAATGATGACTATTGCAATTTTATGGATTGGTGTAACTTTGGTAATTAAAAATCAACTTACAATAGGTCAATTAATAGCATTTCAAATGTTTGCAAATCAATTTACGGCACCAGTTATGCGTTTAGTTAATTTATGGAATGAATTTCAACAAGTACTGTTAGGTGTTGATAGGCTTGGAGATATATTAAATAATCCTGTAGAAATTACATCTTCAAAAGCAATTACCCTTCCAAAAATCAACGGCTCTGTCAAGATAGATAACCTTTCATTTAAATACACTCCGAATGGTCCTATGGTACTTAATAAAATAAATTTAAATATAAAAGCAGGACAAAGCATAGGACTTGTTGGGAGAAGCGGTTCAGGTAAAAGTACAATAACTAAATTAATTCAAAAGTTATATTTACCATTTGAAGGCACTATTTATATTGATGAAGTTGATATTAGACAAATGAACCCTATTTGGCTAAGAAACAATATCGGCGTTGTTTTACAAGAAAATTATTTATTTTCTGGATCAATTAGAGATAATATTTCTATGCCACGACCAGATGCTCCAATTGAAACCATAATTCAAACGGCTCAAATATCAGGGGCTCATTCTTTTATTTCTGAAATGCCTGAAGGTTATGATACCGTTGTTGGCGAGAGAGGTTCAACTTTATCTGGCGGGCAAAGACAAAGGATTGCAATTGCAAGAGCATTAATAACAAATCCTAAAATAATTATATTTGATGAGGCAACATCTGCCCTTGATTATGAGTCAGAGCGTATAATTATGGAAAATTTGGACAAAATTAAAAGAGGAAGAACAATGTTTATTATTGCACATAGATTATCTACGGTTAAAAATTGTGATATTATTGTCGCTCTCGATAAGGGGAATATTATAGAAATTGGTTCTCATGAAGAATTAATGAAAAAACAAGGTTATTATTATAATCTTTATACGCAACAAGGAGCATTAAAATGATTAAACTTCTAGATAAATTTTTACAAAAAGATGATAGTTATGAATTTCTCCCAATTATATCAGAAATTGAAGAGGAGCCAATAAATCCATTAGGCAGAACAACATTTTGGATAATAATTACGCTTATATTTTTTACAGCTTTATGGCTATTTTTCGGGAAAGTTGATATTGTGGTAACTGCTAGAGGAAAGGTTATTCCTGATGGAGAAATAAAAATTATTCAACCGTTGGAAACAGGTGTTGTAAAAGATATACATGTAAAAGAAGGACAATTTGTAAGAAAAGGACAAACATTAATTGAAATAGATACTTCTACAACCCAACCTCAATTACAGTCATTACAAGCGAATTTAGATTATATAAATACAGAACGAAAAAGACTAAATGGAGAAATTGTAAGAAATGCAAATAATTCATATACTCAAAATGAATTGTCAAAATCGGCTTATGCAGACTTAAGTAACCAACTTGCGGCTAAACAGCATGAAATAAAGAGACTTCAAGAAGAAATAAATAATTATCAAAAACAATTAAATTTAAATCTTGATAAAGAACATCGAATGCAATCTGTTTCTGATATTATTGCAAAGAACGAATTAGATAAAGTTCATTCTGAAAACATGGATTATAGAAGTAGAATAACTAGTTTAAATGAACAAATAAGAGGAATTCAAAAGGATGCAGATTTTATAAGAACTAATTTCCGAACTCAAAATTTAACTCAATTAGCAGACCGAGATAAACAAGCAAATGAATTAGAAGCAAATATAAAAGAGATAGAATTTAAAAAACAACAACAAAATATTATTTCACCTGTAGATGGGTATGTAAATACAATGTTAGTTCACACGATTGGTGGAATTGTAACTCCGGCAGAAAAAGTTATTTCAATAGTCCCGATTGATTCTCCACTAATAATAAAGGCATCTGTCTTAGATAAAGACATAGGTTTTGTGAAAGAGGGAATGCCTGTACAAGTAAAAATAGACACATTTGATTTTCAAAAGTATGGTATGATAGAAGGAAAAGTTAAAAAAGTATCAAAAGACAGTATTGAAGATGAAAAACAAGGACTTATTTATGATGTATTTATAACTCCTGTAACAAAATCTTTAATGGTAGACGGAAAAGAACAAACAATTTCAACAGGTATGGGATTATCTGCCGAAATAAAAACAGGGAAACGAAGAATTATTGAATTCTTTATTTATCCGATAATTAAATACTGGTCAGAAGCGGTATCAATTAAGTAACGGAGGTAAAAATGGGCTGGGCAAAAGAATATGCAATGGAAATAGAAGCAAGAGGTTTTTCGGATATTGATAAATATGTATGTTCGGAATGTGTAGAAGATAATTATTTTAAACAATGGATTGACAAAAACGCTACAGAAACAAAAGAATGTGATTATTGTGGCAGAACGCATTCTGTTGTTTTAATGACAGATTTAATGAAAGAAGTTTTAATGCCAACGTTTAAAAAATATTATTGGTATGCTAATGATCATTTGGGTTGGGATGGTAGAGAAGGTGGCTATCAGGGTACAACGTATGATACTGAATATGTTGTAAATAATTTTGCAGAAGAAATTAGTTCAAATCAACAAGTTTTGGACGATGTCGTAGAAGCAATTGGTTATGATCAAGCTTGGTGTGATGAAGAACCTTATGGATTGACTGAAAGAGAACGCAGGGAATATTCATGGAAATCTTTTTCAGACTTAGTAAAGTATAAAAACAGATATTTCTTTTTTGACGAAGAAAATGATGAATATCATGAAAAGTACACTCCATTAGACATTTTATATATCATTTCAGAACAAGCGAAAAAACTTGATATAATAAAAACCATACCCCAAAATTTTGATTTTTATAGGGTTCGTATTTCTTCAAAAAAGGATGATCTTGTTTTAGATGGCGCAAATCTTGGTGCTCCACCAAAAGAATGTGCTCAAACAGATAGAATGAGTGCTTGTGGCATCTCTTCTTTTTATGCATCTGATGATATTGAAACATCTTTAAAAGAAATTCAAAAAGAAAATTCAGACAATAAGGAATTTGTTGCTGTTGGACAATTTAAAAATTTAAGAGACTTAAAATGCCTGGACTTAACTGCAATTAATGAAATTAAACTCCCAAGTATATTCGATTTGGAAAAATATGATGAAAGAGAAGCAATATTCTTTTTAAAAGGACTAAATAAAGAATTAACAAGACCTATCAAAGACTTACAGCCAATTGAATATGTTCCTACTCAAATTTTTGCGGAATATTTTAAACTAGTACAAAAACTTGATGGAATAAAATATAATAGCTCAAAAAACAAAAATGGAACATGTTATGTACTGTTTTTTAATAATGAACAATGTAGTGAAAATAAAAAAAATATCTTAGAAGAAGATGTATGCCAGTTAAAGTTAGTAAAAGCTTATAATTTATAATCTTTCTAGATATTTTGTAAATTCTTTTTAGGATATACCATGTTCATTTCCAAAATCAACAAACATTTTCGAATATGGAATTAAATTTGTTGTTTGGCGCGCAACGTTAAGTAATACTCTACAATTATCAACATCTTTACTAATTTCATAATATTTTTTTATTGCTATTAATAAGTATTTCGCATTAGTTTGATCTCTATAATTGTATTCATTAAACACAGGGATTAGAGCATTTAAAAGGTTAAATATCTTATCACTATATTTTGCCTCAAACTTGGAATTCATATATTGAGTAAGAATTTCTAAAAATCGATTTAACCCAATTTCTTCTCTTACTGTTCTATCTTTATTTTTATAATTTAGAAATAATACTTTCAAATTGTTAATTTCGTTTGCAAAAGTGTTTTCATCAAGATATTCGTTATATGCGACTAATAAGATTTGCGGAATTTTCGTTCCTTGTACTTCATTTTGAAGGTATTCCAAAATAAATGTAGGATTATATTTTGGATTTCTTTTAGGATACAATGTGTTCCAGAAAAAGTCTTTATTGTCTTTTTCTGAAAATCTAGATTTAAATAAATTAAATATTTCATTGTTATTTTTAACAAATTTAATATATATTAAATCATATATTAAATTCTTTCGAGCATATGAGCTTTGTACGTCTCCAAAATATTCTAATAAATCATCTTTAAGTTCATAAAAAACATTTATATTATTAGAATTATTATTTAAGAAGCCTTCAATTAATGCTTTTTTTAGGTTCTTATTCTTTATACTTGAAATATTATACTCGCTAATTCCTTTTAACCAAGAGTAATATTTTCCCCAGTTATAATAAAATAATTCGTTATGAAGGTTATCAGTTTTTCCAAAATTGTTTTTCAGAAATTGATAGTACTCTTTTTTATACAAACTATTGTCTTTTGCTAAAATAATAAGGTATAATTTTAAATATTTCCCAATTGAAGAATAAGAATCTGTATAGACTAATTCTTGATGTTTCTGTATTTCTTCTTCTTTAGCTTCAATGATAAAATTTTTCAAGATCTTAATTATTGGGATGAGGTCATTGATTTTGTTTGAATCAATCATTGAGGAAATTAATCGACATCTGTAATAATGAAAAAGTTCCTTATATTTTTCTGATTTATAAGTATCTAATAATGTAATGACTTTATTTAGAGGAATATCATTGTTATTTTCTATTGCATCACTGATAACTTCAAACACAGTAGACATAAAATTATCCTTTTTAAGGAGTAACAAATCGTCATTTAACAAATAACCATTTATATTTTTTGACATAGCCTTTTTAAAAACTTCTTTTAGTTCGGACTCTGATTCGTAAGAATTGTTTTTTTTAGTGAAAAAGTTGTGTTCAGGTTCTATATATTTATTTATGTAATCAATTTGTTCATTGATACTTTTTTGCTCAAATGCTTTTTCAGAAATAGGAGAGACTAATTTCGGTTGACTTATTTCAAATTTGAACAATAATTTAGGGTTAGGAATCTCCTCATTCCCATATTGAGCTTTAAGGAAATCAAATTCATCTTTAAGTTTCTTAAGATATCCTTGAGGTTCATTTCCTTTTTTTAATGATTCACAAGTCTTGACAGCGTGTAATAATCTATACTTTGTATGATTACTAAATTTTTCAAATTTGTTATAAATCTTTTTCGCAATATCTTCATCTATATTTTCAAGTATTGTCATTATTTCATATGTACAATATAATAATTGTTTATCAGAATTTAAGTTATTGAAAAAAGTAATAAAATTTTCTTTATTTTCTTCTAAATTTTGAGAAATCCCATATAACCCCAATTTATTTAACATTAAAATATCTGATTCTAATAATTGTTTAATTGTTTGATTATCATTGTTGTTATCTATGTAAATGGATAAATAATCTAAAATAATATTTCTTACATCAAAATCTAAAAAATGTTCATCATCTGTGATTGGAGTATCAATACATTGTCGTTGTAAAAGCTCTAAATCATTTTTTTTGAATTCTAAATAAATATTCTTATATTCATTTAGCAATAATTCAAAAATTTCTTTTTTTTGTAGGATAAGTGATAAATTTTCTTTATATGGTGATTCTTTGAAAACTTGTTTTATATCGTATATTCCAAAATTATATATTGATTCTACTAAATCATTTTGTTTACAGTTTTTATATGGTTTGTGCTGAATAAGGGCATTAATACAGTCCTTATAAAGATTTTTTGTTTTGGATATATCATTATTTAAAAATTCTTTGCATAAATCAGGAGCATTTTCCATAAAAAGAAGAGTCGTATAGTTTATTTTATTTTCAATTTCATCAATTTCAAAATATTTAGTAATGAACTTTATTAAACAATCATAATTTCCATAACTTAAATTAAGATTTTGCTTACTTAACTCAGTGTTGATAATTTCAATTATGAGAGGTTTTAATTCTTCATTTTTCAATAATAAACGTTCGATGTAGGATAGTACATATCCCCCTGCCAAATTATCAAAGGTTAGTATTCCTTCATTAAATAAAGGTTTAAGCAAGGTTTCCGAATTCAAATTTTCGAAATATAATTTTTTTTCTTCAATGTTATTATTTAATCTTTCACAAAGTTCTTTAAATTTCATTCTGGAATATCCTCAATATTAGCATCGTCAAGGGCACTTAAAATAGATTCATCCGCTTTTTTACATATTTTATTTTTTAGAGCTTCTACAACATTATAAAATTGATTAAAGCCTCTTGTTTCAGTATCATATGTATAGATGTTTAGGTTTTTGTTACAGGAACTTTCCCAATATCGAGCATCAATTTCATTTGAAATAAGCTTTGCCTTACAACTATCTATAATAATATTTACCGATTTGAAATCTATTGGGCACTCTCTGTTTGCAATTAATTGCACAATCTCATTATCCTGTAATGAATAACCTAACATAATAATCGTATATTCTTTAAGTAAATCATTAAAAAATTTTTCTTGTTTGACTTTTGAGTTCTTTAAGACATACACCTCATTATATTTTTGTTTCGTAAGTATAATATTATTATAGTTTTTTTCAAATTTTCCATGTAAATAGACAATCAAATTATTTGTTAATTTTAATTGTTTTTCATCAATAAAAGGAACATAAGGCTGTAATTTTCGTTTGGAATCTGACTCATTTACGGCCTCTTCTATAACATGGTCATAGTTTGTTTGAACAATTAAAACTTTTTCAGATTGGTAAAGTTCTAATAATAATTTATATACATTATTATTGGATTTTCTATAATACTTTAAAGGCTCTTTAATAAATAATTTTTGTAGATGCTGATTTAAAGAGACTTGCTGTTTTTTCTCTTCAGTTTCTTGAATGCAGTATGATATTATTTTGAGTGGATCAGTAAAACTTTGTAAAATGAGTGTTTGGGAATGGTTTAATATATTATGTTTAAGACAAAATTGAGTTATATTAGATGCTAAACCTTGCCAATCAGGCATTCCTATATTTCGGGCAACACCAGCACCCAGAAATATACAAACTTTATTTGCCCAAATTGATTTCTTTAAATCGTCACTATCTAATAATTTTGTATAATTTTGTAATTCATATGACATATATAATATTGTACAATGTTTTAGAGTTGAATTAAATTAAATGTAAATAATAATTAATAAAATTTTTTAATAGCAGAAAGTAGGAGTTTAAATAAATAAGATAAAAATAATTATTTGGCTGGTTTGATTTTTCTTATTTATAATTTTTTTAATTCCGAAGAATAATATTTGCTAAGTGCCTAAAATACTCAAACTATGTGTTAGTTTACATTGGACTTATTTTTTTTGTTGAAAATTGTGAATAAAAGAGGCGAGAACTCTGCAAGGCAAAGCCTTGCTAAATAGTTCGAGCGACCTGTGAGCAGAGTGCGAAGGCATTTTCTTTTAAAGAAACAAAGTTTCTGAAAAGAAAATCCGTAGACACGTTTAATGCGAACAGGTCAAGACGGCCTCGTCGTTCCCGCCATTTAAAAGAACCCTTTAGGGGTTCTTTTTTTATTGAACGACTCGGCTCTTCTCGCCTGTCTTGGATTTACTCCACGCTCACAGAGTTTCACCTATTGTGACTTTGTCACAGTCGGTTCAATCTGTTTGCTATCCGGATAATAACTGTCTGGGACTTTTGAATGGGGAATAAATAAAAATTTTCAAACACACAGCCTAACAGGGGCTGTTTTTGTATATAGAGATTTGCGTCCGAATTCTTGCACTTATGTCCCTTTTCTTGCACAAAATTGCACCAAAAACCATCACACTAAACTTGAATCAGGGTCTATAAAGCACAGTTGCTAAACTTCCCCCAGTGCAAAAAAGTGCAATTCAGTGCAATTTTATTTTTACTTACAAAATGATATGTGTCGAATTATCTCTGAGACTGCGATACAGGACTTGACTTTCTCTGAGACAAGAGTGATGAATGTGTCAGTAAGGATTTTTAATATGACTGAAACACTTGATATAATCAAATTCACACCGGAAAAGTCAAAGCAAATTGCATTAGCGAGGCTTGATTTAATCCATAAATGGCTTGAGTTTAGACGTAAAGCGAACAACAAACTCCAAGCTGATTATGATTTTGCTAATCTGCACAACGCATCAAACTCGCACCTTTTCCAAATTATAGGCAAAATTTCTCGTGGCTCATTGCACAGGTGGCACGCCATGCTTGGTGGAACTGACGATTATCAAAAGCTACTGCCACAGTATAAATACGCTAGCGTTAACGACTATCGCACTTGCCTTACCGACGAAGAAATCAAAATCTTTATGAGCTTGCTTTTGCACCCAAACCGAATTTCTATCGGCAAAGCGACAGCTCTTACAAAATACAAACTGCGTGAGCAAGGGCAGAGCTTCATCCCTGCAGATATAACCTTTCGCCGTTACGCAATGTGGTTTAAGAACAATAATTACGATAAATGGGTGCTCGCCCGAGATGGTGAAAAGGCTTTATCCGACAAGGTTGAGCCTTACATAAAACGTGATGCAAGTCTGCTTGATGTTGGTGATATTTTGGTCGCAGACGGACATAAACTAGCGTTTCAAGTAATAAATCCATTTACAGGCAAGGCAAGCAGGGCAACGCTTGTAGGGTTCTTGGATTGGAAATCGACAGCACTTATCGGCTACGAAATTATGCTTGAGGAAAACGTTCAATGCATTGCATCGGCCCTGCGAAACGCCATTATAAACCTCGATATGATTCCAAAAATCGTCTATCAGGATAACGGCAGAGCTTTCAGGGCAAAATATTTTACAGACGACAAAGGATTCGGCGAATTAGGATTTTATGGTTTGTATGCAAAACTAGGTATTGAAACTGTTTTTGCAAAACCTTACAACGCACGAGCAAAAGTCATTGAGCGATTTTTCAAAGAGTTTCAAGAAGGTTTTGAGAAACTCCTGCCAAGCTATGTCGGCTCATCAATTGACAACAAGCCTGCATATCTTTTAAAGAACGAAAAGTTGCACAGAAATTGGCATTCGGATTACGTCCCGACGATTGATGAAGCGATAAAAATGATTGATATGTGGCTGAATTTCAAAAACTCTCAGCCCTGCACAAACGCACCAAATATGACAGTTGCAGAAGTTTTAGAGACTCGCAAAAGGCAGGATATCGACACAAATCAGCTTGATGATTTAATGCTTGCGACAGAGGTCAAAACCATTCAGCGAAACGGAATTCGCTTTTTGAACTGCGATTATTTCGACGATCGACTTTATGGGTTCAAAAGCAAAGTGCTTATAAAATACAACCTTTTTGACCTGACGCATATCAAGGTCTACACCCTAAAAGGCGAGTTTTTATGCACGGCAGAACGTGTAGCAGAAACTCATCCAATGGCGAAAATTTTAGGGACTGTCGAAAGAAAATCCAAAAACAAAAACGGCTAAAAAGAAAGACAATAAACAGCCTCAAAGCCTATTTACCACAGGAAGAAATTAAATTAATCAAACATAAAATTGAACAGCCTGTTGTTCAAACCGGGTTCAAAGAGTGTTCAACTATCGTTCAAGGAATGTTTAAAAATAATAGTGAAAAGTATGAGTATTTAATCAAGTACAACCCTGATGATGCTTGGATTACAGAATTTAAAAAGACAAAGGAGTATAGACTATTGTATGAATAGAATTTTTGTTAAAACAACTAATGTGAAAAATTTTATTGGTTTAGTTGAAAACTTAATTAACAAACCAAAGAATATACCTAAAATGGGACTTGTTTATGGTGAACCCGGACTTGGCAAATCGCAAACAGCTTTATGGCTTGCGTGCAAGTATGACGGAATATATCTTCGGGCATCAAATCTTATGACCGGTAGATGGCTGCTTGAAGAAGTGGTTAAGGAACTTAATGAAATTCCAAGATTCCTGACTTCGGATAATTTTAATATCGTTGTCAAAAAGTTAAAAAAGAATCCGCAGATAATTTTTATCGATGAAATTGATTACCTGATGAATAACTATAAAACTGTCGAAACACTCAGAGATATTCACGACAAAACCGAATGTCCAATTGTGTTTGTGGGGATGAGCTTGGTGCATAAAAAGCTCGAACGCTATAAACATTTATATGATAGGTTTTCTGAAATCGTGAAGTTTGAATCCTTTGGTGTGGCTGATTTAAAGCAGATTTTTGATGGCCTTTCAGAAATTCCATTTACAACCGAAAGCATTGAATATATCCACCCAAAATACAATCGTTTTAGACAAATCGTCCAACTTATAAATCAGCTTGAAATCTACGCAAAGGACAATGGAATAACGGAATACACGCTAGAAACGATTCGAGGTTTATTATGAACATAGAAAAATTAGCGAAACGACTGAAGGAGTTTACGCTTGATGAAATCGAAATGATAGCCGAAGCTAACATTGAAACGGAGCTTGAACGGCTTTTGAACGAGGGTAAAATAGCGTTTGAACAAGGTAGCTACAAATACGTTGAAAAGGTAGAAATAATCGATTATGCGATCTTTTCGGCTGAAGCATCGGATGATGAACCTTTGAACTTTGAAACGGCAGTAAAATTCTTTTTAGAAAAATATGCCAAAACTGCTTGCACTAAAAGGACTTACGAGACTTATGAGTCGATTTTTAGGATAAATATTTTGCCATTTTTTAGGGTCAAAATTATTCAAGAAATCACAATTGACGATATAAAAGTGTTTTATGTGAGTTGTAAAACTCGGAATTTAGGACATAGACGGCTGAAAAACACGCTAACGCAACTTAACCAACTTTTGAAATATTGTAAATCACAAGGCTTGGTCTCAAAATGCTGTAGCTTTCAGGTTAAGAGGCTTAATGAGAAGAATGAATTTAGTATGAACAGAATAATTTTCAAGGATTAAAAATGAGTAAAATGAAATATTATAAACAAGCTGAAACTCTGTTTTTACAAGATAATTTGTCAATCGACGAGATTTGTAAAAACTTGAACGTTTCTCGCCGTACGATTTTTTATTGGCGAACGAAGTATGAATGGGACAGAAAAAAAGCTGAAAAATTAGCAAATAAAGAGGACTTTTCAAAAGAACTGCAGGGTTTTGTTGAAAAACTAATGGCAAAATTAACTATGGATATGCAAAACAAAAAGCCCGTTAATCAGTCCGAGTATTATACTTTGACAAATTTGCTAAAATATTTGCCAGACTTGGTAAAAATGGAGCTCAAACAACAAACCGAAACCCCAAAACCAAGCGGCCAACTCTCCGAAGATTTTGTTAAACAAATTGAAAAAGAATTCTTTGGGATAGAGTAATTATAAATATTTTGATAAATTGTATGCATTAGTGCCAAAAGCTAAAGCTTGACCTTCACGAGTTTTAGGAGGATTGATTAAATCTAAAGCTCCAGTCACTCCATCACAAATAGCCTCAACTTGCGTTCTATCTTGTTGAGGAACTGAAGCTACGATGAATTTAGATAAAGCAAATTTGATTGCCCAATTTCTCAAATCTTGTGCAACTGCGTTTTGGTATTCAAAATTTTCATATTGTCTATAATTCATACTACCATTATAACATATTTTCGAGCTTTTCAAGTGTTTATAGATATTACAGCGGTTATAAAAATTAATATTTTTATGATAGGATAAAGAAAAAAAGGGTTGACTTATGCGAGATCAATCTTTGGAATATATTGAATCAAGACCTTCTTCTGCAAATTCTGGTTCAAACTATATTAGTGGTATAAATGCTATATCTGAGCGTTTTTTGAAGTTTGATTTATTTAAAATAGCTTCAGCACAAGAAGTTCAATCTATTATATTAGAATTAAAAAACAATAAAGACTTTATGCAAGCTAATACAAAAGGTCATAATATGTACCTTCGTGCAATTAAACATTATATGGAATTTTTGTTAGAGCCTAACCAAAAGCCTGTTTTAAAAAAATCCAATCTTACAAATATTCAGAAACTTATTGCAACAGAGATGCTAAAAATCGTAATAAGTGGGCAGGTAAGGATTGAATATAATGAATTATCAGAACGTATAAAAAAGGAATATGGCATTATAGTTAACCCTCACACAGAATTACCTATTCTTATTGGAGATATCTCAAAAATTTGTCATTCAATAAATTTACCAATGATATCTTGTATTGTTGTAAATAAAGAAACTCAATTACCAGGGATTGGTTTTTATAAATTATATGACGAACTAAATGGCACAAAATATGCTAGTAATAAATATTTTGAAGAAAAAATTAGAAATGAAGTTAAAAAAGCTATTTTAAATTGTGGTGATTGGTATAAATTATCAGAATATCTTGATATTGAAATAGAAGGTATTGTTACTCCTAAAGAAAATTCTAAAACAGAAAACAAAACAAACAGTGTTAGTATAAATAATAATGATTTATCAAAATTTGAAAGTGTTTTTCCCGAAGAAGTAAGTGAAAAATATCAAGAGGGTACGGTTAAATCTGTTCTAGTAAATAAATACGAAAGAAATCCAATTGCGAAGAAAAAATGTATTGAATATTTTGGTACACAATGTCAAATATGCGGATTTAAATTTTCTGAAAAGTATGGAGCAATTTTTGAAAATAAAATTCATGTACACCATATAAAACCTATCGCAGAAATTGGTGAAGAATATGAAATAGACCCAATAAAAGATTTAATTCCTGTTTGTCCTAATTGTCATATGATTTTACATTCTAAAGGCAAAAATGAAGTCTATTCTGTAGATGAAGTTAAGAAAATGATTAAAAATAATTTATAGTCTTTCGGTATACCAAACCGAGTTGCCAAAATGGTTGAAGTTCCATTGGAGTTGGAAATAGAAATTAAATTTCATTGAATTATCGTCTTTGTAGTTATAAAAAGGCTTATTTAGTTCGGTTTTGCGAAAACTTTCAAAGGCTATTTGTATTTCTTTGGCAAACTTTTTTCTAAATTCTGAGAACTCAATTTCCAAAGTTTCACGAGTTCTTTTATTTTTCAAAATCATCTTCAAACCATCTTATGCTATCAAGTTCGACGTTGTATTTTGTGCCTTTCCTATCTACACAGGTAGCAAAATCTATTTCTACATCCGCAAATTTATTTTTCCAAGTACAAATCAATAACCCAATTTCCTGCGTTTTTAAATTTAGAATCTTTGTTCCATATAAGTGATAATCTTTTTCTGTCATATCTTGCTTCTTTCAAGCTATGACATTAATCACTCTTTCCTCTATAAACATCAAGTGCATAAAACAATTTCGTATCATTTCAACATATTTAAAAGTAGTTTAAATACTGTTTAAAAGGCGTTTAAAAACTGTTCACAAATTATTCATCAATACTTTTGGGATAATTAATAAAAAACGTATTAACTTGGTCAGCATCACGACGCAAGTTTTTATCAACTGGCGCATGGTTATAGAGTTCTTCATATTCTCTTTGTGATGAACAAAAATAATCAATAACAACTGCAGTATTGTAGATATTTTCAGCATATCGTTCGAGTTTCTTAAAATTTTTTCTCTTGATAACAAATCTTTCTTCCATACACAACCTCCTTTTAGGTTGTCGTATTCATCACTTGGAGATGCTTGGAAGTCAAGCTTAAAAACTTGTTCTTTACATTAGGATTTTTATATTTATTTGTGATATGCTAAGCAATGAGAGATGGTGTTCATTGGTATAATAAGAGGAAAGTATGAATAAGCAACAGCTTGCTGCTAAGATTTGGGAATCTGCAAATAAAATGCGTTCTAAAATAGAAGCAAATGAATATAAAGATTATATTTTAGGTTTTATTTTTTATAAATTTTTATCTGATAAAGAAGAAAAAATATTAAGAGAGAACGATTTTACGGAAAATGATATAAAAAATCTTACTGAAGATGATAGAGAAACTGTAAAATTTGTACAAGATAAAGTTGGTTATTTTATTGCATACAAAGATCTCTTTTCTACTTGGCTTTCAAAAGGTTCTGATTTTAGTGTATCTGATGTAACTGACGCATTATCTGCATTTACACGATTAATCAATCCAAATCATAAAAAGGTTTTTGATGGGATATTTAAAACATTAGAAACAGGCTTAAGCAAGTTGGGCGATAGTTCCGGAACACAAACAAAAGCAATAAGCGGCTTGATTCATTTGATAAAAGATATTCCTATGGATGGAAGACAAGATTATGATGTATTAGGCTTTATTTATGAGTATCTGATAAGCAACTTCGCAGCAAACGCAGGAAAGAAAGCTGGAGAGTTTTATACACCACATGAAGTTTCTATATTGATGTCCGAAATTGTCGAATATCATCTTAGAAATAACAAAACGATAGAAATTTATGACCCTACAAGTGGTTCCGGTTCTTTATTAATAAATATCGGCCGTTCAGTTGCGAAACATATTGACGATGCCAATAATATTAAATACTATGCACAGGAATTAAAAGAAAATACCTATAACTTAACTCGTATGAATTTAGTTATGAGAGGAATTATTCCTGATAACATTTATACGAGAAATGGTGATACATTAGAAGAAGATTGGCCATATTTTGAAGAAAATAAACCAGAAACGTATCGTCCATTATATGTAGATGCGGTTGTTTCAAACCCTCCGTATTCACAAAAATGGGATCCTACCGATAAAGATAATGATCCGAGATATTCACGGTATGGACTAGCGCCAAAAGGAAAGGCGGATTATGCTTTTCTTCTTCATGATTTATATCACTTGAAGCCGGATGGAATTATGACTATTGTATTACCACATGGTGTATTATATAGAGGTAACTCAGAAGAAGATATAAGAAGAAACTTAATAGAAAATAATAATATTGATACAATTATAGGTCTTCCTCAAAATATCTTTTTTGGGACATCAATTTCTACAATAATTATGGTACTAAAACAAAAAAGAAAAGATACAGACGTTCTGTTTATTGATGCTTCAAAAGGATTTGAAAAAATTGGCAAAAATAACAGATTAAGAGCATCTGACATAAAAAAAATAGTTGATACTATTGTGAATAGAGAAACTATTCCTAGATATTCAAAATTAGTATTAAGAGAAGATATTCGTAAACAGGACTATAATTTGAATATTCCAAGATATGTTGATTCTTCAGAGATTCCTGAAAATTGGGATATTTATTCTTCTATGTTTGGAGGTATACCAAATTCAGAAATTGACGAACTAAAGGAATACTGGAATACTTTTCCTTCTTTGAAGAGGCATTTATTTAAAGCTATTTCGGAAGAATACTCTGATATAAATGTTGAAAATATAGAAAATGAAATTTTAGAAAATTCCGATGTTAAAAAATATATTACAGAATTTTATTCAAAATTTGAATCTTTCAGAAAAAGTTTAAAAGAATTGCTTATTGATAAGGCGGAAGAAATAAATATTCAGAAAAGTAAAAATATAATTTCAGAAGATATTTTTGAACGACTAAAAAATCTAAAATTGATTGATAAATATCAGGCATATCAAATATTAGATGATCATTGGTCTGGCAAAATAGATACCGATCTTGAAATTATTCAAACAGAAGGTTTTAATGCGACGAAACAAGTAGATCCTAATATGGTAATCAAGAAAAAGGATAATAAGGAAGTCGAAGTTCAAGAAGGTTGGGTTGGACATATTTTACCTTTTGAACTCGTTCAAAAAGTCCATTTATCAGATATGTTAGAAAGCATAAATACCAAAACAGGACGTATGTATGAGATAGCTTCTTCATATCAAGAATTGTACGATTTAATCTCTGATGATGATAAAACAATTGATGCTATAAACGCAGAAGAGGATAAATTTGTAAATGATGAAGTCCTTAAAAAGGTCAAAGAAATAAATGATGAAATAAGGTGCGGAACAACTTTTGAAGAGAACTCTTTAGAAGATATTTTAGTAAAAGTAGCAGATTTAATTATGGAAGAGAAAAAATTACGTTCTGCGCTCAATAAAGAAAAGAAGGAATTACACATCAAAACAAAAGAATTGATTGAATCTTTTACAGATGATCAAGTAATCGAATTATTAAAACAAAAATGGATTGAAAATTTAGCAGCTAATCTTGAACAGTTACCTTATGAAATAATTCAAAATTTAACTTTAAAAGTACTATATTTATCAAAAAAATACGTAGTAACATATTCTGATATTGAAAATCAAATAAGAGAAACTGAAAAACAATTAGTTCCACTAATTGACGAGTTAGAAGGTAATGAATACGATATGAAGGGTCTGGAACAATTAAAGAAACTTTTAGGAGGCTGCATAGATGCCTAAAAAGGTTCCAAAAATACGTTTCAAAAAATATACAGATGAATGGAAAGAAGATATACTCAGTGAATTTCTTGTTGTTTCAAAAGAAAAAAATTTTTTGGAAGAATATGATAAAACTGATGTATTATCTGTTTCCGGTGAATGTGGAATAGTTAATCAAATTGAACATAAAGGCCGCTCTTTTGCCGGAGCTTCGGTTGCTAATTATGGGGTTGTAGATACAGGTGATATTGTTTACACGAAATCACCGTTATTAAATACTCCTTATGGGATAATAAAAACAAATAAAGGTAATCCGGGAATAGTCTCAACACTGTATGCTGTTTATAAACCAAAAGAAAACGTTGATCCAAATTTTATTGAGTGTTATTTTGAGCAAAATGCAAGAATTAATAATTATTTGAAACCTTTAGTTAATAAAGGTGCAAAAAATGATATGAAGGTCACAGATGAGAATGCATTGAAAGGAACAGTTACATTTCCTGATAAGAATGAGCAAAAATATATCTCTAAATTTCTTATGAATTTAGATGATTTAATAACTCAAAATCAAAAAATACTAGAAGAATATATTTCAATAAAAAAATCATTAATACAAAAAGTTTTACCTACAAAAGATCATAAACAAAAATTAAAACTTAAAGAGCAATGTTCCATTTTGAATAAAAAAGCTGCAAAAGAAATTTTTTGTGAAATTTCAGAAAAAAATTATATAAATTTACCAGTATTATCTGCAACTCAAGATTTAGGTATGATATTTAAAGAACCAAATAGTATTGCCTCTAGTTTGAATAATAAAAATTACAAACATGTATCTCCTAAGAATTTTGTAATTCATCTTAGATCTTTTCAAGGCGGATTTGCACATTCTGCATACGAAGGAATTACTTCTCCTGCATACACTATATTGAAATTTATTGATGAGGACTCTCATGATGATTATTATTGGAAATATGTTTTCATGTCTGAAAATTTTATAAAACGGCTTGAATCAGTTACCTACGGTATTAGAGATGGAAGAAGTATAGACTATAATGATTTTTTAAAAATGCAATTTTCATATCCAGATTATAGTTTTCAGGTAAAAATTGGTAATATGTTTAAACAAATTGACAAAATTGCAAATTTATACAGAAATAAAATTGATAAATTAACAAAAATTAAAAATGCATTTTTAGAACAAATGTTTGTATAAAAGGAAGTATATATGACGTTTCAAACAGAAAAAGAATTTGAAGAAGCATTAATTTTGCAACTCACCAAAAAGGGTTGGGAAGAAAACATTATAAAATATCCTACAGAGACTGATTTAATTAAAAATTGGGCAAATATTCTGTTTGAAAATAACCGCTCAAAAGATCGCTTGGGAGATTATCCTTTAACCGATACAGAAATGCAACAAATTCTTGAAAAAATAAAATCTTGTAAGACACCTCTTAAATTAAATGGTTTTATTAATGGAAAAACAGTTTCAATCATTAGAGATAATCCAGATGATAAATTACATTTGGGTAAAACAATAAGCCTGAAAATATATGACAGACATGAAATTGCTGCAGGACAAAGTCGGTACCAAATTGTTCAACAACCCGATTTTGGTAGAAAAAACAAGATACTGAATGAACGACGCGGCGATTTGATTCTTCTTATTAACGGAATGCCCGTTATACATATTGAATTAAAGAAAACGGGTATTCCTGTTAGCCAAGCTTGCAATCAAATAGAAAAATATGCAAAGGAAGGTATTTTTACCGGATTATTTTCATTGATACAAATTTTTGTAGCAATGAATCCTGATGAAACTTTGTATTTCGCAAACCCAGGACCGGATGGAGAATTTAATAAAAAATTCTTTTTCCATTGGGCAGATTTTAATAATTTACCAATAAATAATTGGCAGCAAATAGCATCTTCTCTATTATCAATACCCATGGCACATCAAATGATTGGTTTTTATACAGTTGCTGATGATACAGAAGGCATCTTAAAGGTTATGCGTAGTTATCAATATTATGCTGCAAATGCTATATCTGATAAAGTCGCAAAAACTAAATGGGGTGATGACAATAAATTGGGCGGCTATATTTGGCATACAACGGGTTCCGGTAAGACGATGACAAGTTTTAAATCTGCACAACTTATAGCAAGTTCTAAAAATGCTGATAAAGTTATTTTTTTAATGGATAGAATTGAGTTAGGAACACAATCATTATTAGAATACAGAGGTTTTGCTGATGAGGATCAATCTGTTCAAGCTACAGAAAATACGGGGATTTTAAAAACAAAGCTAAAAAGTCCTGATCCTGAAAACAAATTGATTGTTACTTCAATCCAAAAAATGAGTAATATTAAAGTTGAAGAAGGTGGACTTAATACTTATGATATTGAATTAATGAATTCAAAAAGAATTGTATTTATTGTTGATGAATGTCATCGTTCTACATTTGGTGAAATGATGATAACAATTAAAGATACTTTCCAAAATGCTATTTTCTTTGGATTTACAGGAACACCTATTTTTAAAGAGAACCAGAAAAAATTAAACGAAACAACCGATGTTTTTGGTGATAGATTACATAAATATACCATTGCGGATGGGATAAGAGATGAAAACGTTCTAGGTTTTGATCCATATAAAGTTCTTACATATAGAGATGTTGATGTTAGACGTGCAATTGCTCTTGAAAAGGCAAAAGCTTCAACCGAAGAAGAAGCAATAAGCGATCCAAAGAAAAGTGAAATCTATTACAAATATATGGATTCAAAACAAGTTTCAATGGCAGGATATATTGATAATTCAGGTAATTATATAACAGGCATAGAAGATCATTTGTCAAATGCACAATATGAAAGGAAAGAACATCAAAACCTCGTAGTCAAAGATATTTTAGAGAATTGGAATAGACTAAGTCATAATAATAAATTCCATGCGATTTTTGCAACAAGTAGTATTCCTGAAGCAATTGAATATTATAGATTATTTAAAGAACAGGCACCACAATTAAAAATATCTGCAATATTTGATACAAATATTGATAACAACGGTACTGGACTTATCAAAGAGGATGGTTTATTAGAAATAATTGATGATTATAACAAAAAATATAAACAGGATTATTCGATACCAACTTTTGCAAAAATGAAAAAAGATATATCCTTAAGACTTGCACATAAAAAACTATACAAACATATAGAAAATGAACCTGAAAAACAGTTAAATCTTTTGATTGTTGTAGATCAAATGCTTACGGGATTTGATTCAAAATGGGTAAACACCCTATATTTAGATAAAGTTCTAAAGTATGAAAACTTAATCCAAGCATTTTCAAGAACCAACAGATTGTTTGGACCGGATAAACCTTTTGGAACCATTAAATATTACAGAAAACCGCATACGATGCAAAGAAATATTGAAACTGCATTTAAAAGATATTCAGATGATAGTTCCGATGGATTATTTGTTCAACATTTAGAAGATAATTTAAATAAAATGAATATTTTATTTGATGATATTGCAAAACTTTTTGCAGGTATACCTAATTTTGAAAAGCTTCCTGAAGATAGAACGACAAGAGGTAAATTTACCTCATTATTTAAGGAATGGAATCTGTATATAGAGGCAGCAAAAATTCAGGGATTTCGATGGGAAAAATTATTTTATGAGGAATTTAACATATCCCTAAATTTTGACGAAACGATATACTCTACACTCCTGCAACGTTATAAAGAATTATTCACTGGTGGCGAGTCTGGAGGAGAAGACGTTCCTTATGATATAGAAGGCTATTTGACTGAAATTGATACCGGAGTTATTGATGCTGCATATATGAATTCCAGATTTGAACGTTATTATAAAGACTTACAGCAAGATAAAATTGACCCAAATCAACTACAAGAAACATTAAATGATTTGCATAAATCTTTTGCAATGTTATCTCAAGAAGAACAAAAATATGCAAACATATTTTTACACGATGTTCAAAGTGGAAATATAAAAATAGAACAGGGTAAAACATTCCGTGATTATATTACAGAATATCGAAGTGTTGCTAAAAATCAACAAATAAATAAAATAACAGAAATTTTTAATTTAGATAAAAACAAACTAAAAGAACTCATAAATGCCGGCGTAGATGAATCAAATATTAATGAATTCGGAAGATTTGATGACTTAGTAGAATCTGTTGATAAAGTTAAAGCAAAAGAATATTTTGAAAGAATTGAAAACACAACTATTCCGCAATTTAAGATAAATATCAAAGTACACAACTTGCTTCAAGAGTTTATATTGAAAAACGGTATTGATATTAAAGAATAAGGTCAAACGTTCTTTGTAGTATAATACGTATAGAGGGAATGTGGCATGATAAATTTAAAATCTAAAATATTTTTATTTTTCAGTTCGTATGTTCCTTTATTTTTGATCATATTGATACAAAATCATAATTCAATAACAAAAAATTTTCTGATCTTTCTAAATATTTTTGAGAAAAAACATCGTTATTCTATTAATGATTTACTTACTGTTACAAAAATAATTATTCATCCTACTACTATTCTTTTGACTGCTCTTTTTGTAGGAATTTGTTTTCTTTTATATTTATTAAATAAACATAATCAGCTCACACAAGATAAAATAGAAGTGTATGAAATAGAAAATGTAACTTCAGAAAGTATGACCTATATAATCACATATTTGGTACCATTTTTATCACTAAATCTAAATTCTACAATTAATTTGTACTGTATTATATTGCTGATAGCAACAATAGGTATTATATACATTAATTCTGATATGCTCTACATAAATCCGTTGCTTAATTCTTTTGGTTACAGGACATTTAAAATTTCAGGGAATATATTGAACCAAGACAAAAAAGTTGAAAACATGTTTATTATTACACCTAGAAAAATACAGAGAATATATAAAAATAATATTGTTAATTTCTTGCAATATGATGATGGAATACTAATTGCGGGTAGCATCTCGCAGAAACCATGAGGAATCTATTTATGCCTTTTGCCACTTTAGAAAAATTTATTCAAAATGATACTTCTGTAAATTTACATTATTTAGACAGATGTAATCAAAACAAGACTAAAATCATAAAAACTAATTATAAGTTGATTTTGAATGAACAAATTAGACCCGAAATAGTCGATATATTACATTCAGTAATAGAAAAATATCGATATCAGACGATTAGCCCATATTCAATTGATATTGACACAACAGAAGTTGATTGTATAAGTTCTATTGATGCAAAAGAGGTCCCATTTTTAGATGTTTTCTTAAAAGCAATACAAAATGAAGATGTTGAAAAAGTAACAGATAATTTATCTAATGATATAAACACAAACATGGTTATTGCTTCTTATACAATAAATGATGGCGATCGTGCAATCGGCTTTACAAGCTATAATCCTTTAAACTTATTTAAAGGCAAAAAAATTTTTTCTATGCAAAACTCATATGAAGTTAAAAATTT
Organism: uncultured Candidatus Melainabacteria bacterium; assembly: GCA_934692625.1. GTDB lineage: Bacteria > Cyanobacteriota > Vampirovibrionia > Gastranaerophilales > Gastranaerophilaceae > Zag111. The sequence goes on along the minus strand of CAKUUC010000003.1, from coordinate 124,174 downwards.
TAGAGAAAATTTAATTTCCATTCCAAACTATTTTGATTGTATATATATTCAAAGTTTAGGTAAAATTCTTATCTTTCAGAAAAAACATTTTGAAACAATATTTAAATACAAAGAAGAATACATAAGTAGAGCGAAATCTGCAATTGAAATAATTCGCGAGAAAGCGATAATAAAAGGAGTAGACTTAGAAGTCTTTCCATATATTAATAGGGAACGTTCAATTAAGAAATTGGCAAATATATTTACTCAAAATAAAATTGATAAAATACTCAATAATTTCGATAAAGTAATAAAAGCAAATAACTCTTTCCCCGAAGAAGACAGAATAAAAATTGATATAAAAGCTAAAAAATTAATTTTAGAAGAAAATGCATCAGAAAAATATGTTGAAGTATTACTAAGCATACTGAATTTAGAACCACATCAAAACATTATTACACAAGATATAAGATTGATTGCCGATCAGAGACCAAATCAATTATCACTATTAGGCAGATTGGGAAGTCTCTTTACAAGAAATAATGGTGATAATTAATGAATGAAAGCGTATTTTTCTTAGGAGCAGGATTTTCAAAAGCAATCTGTGATTTTTATCCAGATTTGAATGATTTATCTGAAGATATTGCAACAAATTATTCGATGAGTGATGATTCTTTAGCAATACACTTCAATACAATTCCTGATGATTATAAAAGTAATATTGAAGTATTATTAACTTATTTATCAAGTAATTTACCATACAAAACTGATGTACAAGTTTCAATGGATGAAGCTCTTTATAAAGATATAACCAAGAAAATAGCGGATAAATTTCATAAAATGCCTTGTAAATTTCAAAATTTTCTTGTGCCTTGCAGCCAAATAATTCGTTATATACAGGAACGCGCTTGTCCCTGTATAACACTTAATTACGACTTATTGCTAGAAAATTTAATCTATCGTTCTTACCAAGCAGGAAACAAGGCTGTTGTACAAGGAGGTTTTGTAAACTTTTATCAGTATCCGATAAGCAATCCTTATAAAACATCTTTAAACGAATATATTAAACTTGATATTTTAGATACTAGACCTGCAGGGAAAATCCATCCTAAAAATATGCCAAATATAATAAAGTTGCATGGTTCCATTAATTGGGAATTGACTGATTTTAAAGCTTCAAGTGTTGTGCAATATAACGATGAATATAGTGAATCTTTATTATCTCCATTTATAATTCCTCCAATACTTGATAAAACAAAATTGTATGAAAATTTAACATTAAAAAAATGCTGGAATGTAGCATTCGAATCTTTGAAAAATGCAAAGAAAATTTTTATATATGGTTTTTCTTTTCCAGAAACAGATTTAGCAGTAAAATTTTTATTTCAATCGGCACTTAAATTAAACAGACACAATCCAAAAATATACGTTGTTAATGCAGAGTCTTTCAATGATACAAGCTCTAATTATTATGCAAAAGCTCGATATGAAGACATTTTTAAAGGTTATGATATAGACTATCGTTATTGTTGTAAAGACTCATTAAAAGATTTTAATGCCGCAATTGAAAAGTTATAAATAAAACTCTCTATAGACAGCGTCGATGTCTTCTTGTTTGATGCCGATGTAGCGGAGGGTGATTTGGGGTGAGGAATGATTAAAAATCTTTTGCAGTAGCACGACATCATCATACTTTTGGTAGCAATGGTATTCAAATGTTTTCCTCAGCGTATGTGTGCCTATCCATCTTGTTATCCCCACAGCCCTTGCCGCTTTGTTTAAAATCTTATACGCCCGACTCCTCTCCATTCGTCGTCACTTCTGTGTATAAAATAATGGTTGTTCCTCCGGCATTCCCTTAGTAAATTCTTCAATCTACTGCTTCAACTTATCATTAATCGAAAATACTTTTCGTTTGCCGGTCTTCAGTTCTCTAATTTCAATATACTCTTTACCCTAACATCCCCGACATTAAGTGCAAGTATATCAGAAATTCTTAGTCCGCTATTTATCCCAAAGCTGAAGAGCAATGCGTTCCTCGGCTTTTCGCCAAGAATTCTTTCATTTTTCTAATATCGTCAAGGCTTTTTATTGGGTCAACAGCATTCATCTACAAACCTTTCGAGCAACATACATCACTCAAAAGCAAGAGAAAGTAAAGCGGAAGGGTAAATGAACGAAAAAAACGCCTTTAAAAGATATTTAAAAGGTGTTTTAATTATGCATTCAAATATTCAATAACTTCATCAACGTGGCCTTTGACTTTAACTTTGCGCCATTCTTTAATAATATTTAAGTTTTCGTCCAGTACAAAAGTTGAACGCCCAATGCCCATATATTTTCTGCCATACATAGATTTTTCAACCCAAACGTTAAACACTTCAGCTAGTTTGTGCTCAGGGTCTGAAAGCAAAATGAAATTAAGACTTTGTTTTTCTTTAAATTTTAAGTGGCTTTTAATGCTATCTGGACTAACGCCAATTACAGTTGCGAAACTTGTTAATCTATTTATGTTATCTCTAAAATCGCACACTTCTTGAGTGCAACCAGAAGTATTATCTTTTGGGTAAAAGTATAAAATAACTTTTTGCCCTTTAAAATCATTTAATGAATATTCTTTTTCTGTGCCATCAATATTAATGCCTTGTAGTTTTAGATTGTTCATATTGCCTCCCGAAATTATATGAATGATAGCATAAATTATTTAACTTAACTACTTGCTAAGTTCTCTGATATTTCCGGATAACTAAATTTTATATTTACCACAAAAAGGCAACATAACATTCAAATATTGTCTTTTATACATAACTAATAGGTATTGCGTTTACATTTTCTGTTATTGGAAAATCTTCATTACAAAGACAAATTACAGCACCTTCTCCTCTTTTTTCTTCAGGAATAACAGAAAAATATTTAAGCATACTTTTATCCGGATTTGCAGATTTTTTAATTTCAACTGGATATAATATATCATTTTTTTTCTATTATTACATCAATTTCTTTTTTGTCTTTATCTCGATAGTAGTATATATTTAGAGTTTTAGCATTATGTACATAGCTTTTTATGATTTCTGACACAACAAAGTTTTCAAACATAGCACCGCTCATAGCCCCGCTTTCTAATGTTCTTGGAGTTTCCCAATTGGTTAAATAAGAGCATAATCCAGTGTCTAAAAAGTAAATTTTAGGAGTTTTTACAATTCTCTTGTTTAAATTAGAAAAATAAGGTTGTAAAAGATAAACAATATTGGATGAAATTAAAATTGAAACCCAAGATTTTATAGTATTTACCGCTATACCAACTTCATTTGCTATGTCTGTATAATTAAGCATTTGTCCAGTTCTTGAGGCTAAAATTCTTAAGAATTTCAAAAAATCCATCTCATTTTTTACAGCATTTAAATCTTTAATATCTCTTTCAATATATGTTTGCAGATATGAGCTATAAAAAGTTTCCCAATTGGAATTATTAACATTTATATTAGGATAAGAGCCTTTCCAAATAAGCTCATAAATGCTTGTTAAATATTGTTGCGTAGAGCTTTTTCTCATTTGCTCAATGAAATCTTTTGTCGGAATAAATGGGATTTGCTCCTCGCTTAAAATTTCTTTCAATGAAAAACCTTTTAAATCTAATACCGCAACTCTACCCGCTAAAGATTCGGTAACATTTTTCATCATATGAAATTGTTGTGAGCCTGTAAGCCAATATTGCCCTTTCTCATTACTATTATCAACCGCAATTTTTATATATGAAAGCAAATTTGGTGCATATTGAATTTTATCAATAATAATTGGAGCTTTATATCTTTGCAAGAAGTCAAGTCTTACAATAAAAATCTCATCATAATGCTAATTAAATATTAAAATATGAGATTGTTTATACCGGACTAACTTCGTGTCGTCCGTACGTAAATCCGTTCGTTGTTCCCGCCATTTTAAGAGAGTTTCAGATACCCTCTTTTTTAATGCAATAAAAAACATTCCAAAAACATTCTATTTTGGTATTTGTGTACTTTTTTGAGTGGTTTGATTTTGACAGATGATGCGATTTTTTCGGGTAATTGGCTTTGTGTGCGAGTTTGATGGGGCGGAAATAATCAAACCATGTGTTACTTTACAATAATACTTAAAATATAAAATTTGTCAATTAATTTATAGCCGATAGGGTTGGAAAAGCCGGTGGCGCTTCCCACCTTCACAAGTTTTCACCTTATAAATATTATATATTGTTTATTTAATCTATGCGAAAAATAGAATTTTATAGAATAAATGATCTTAGGATATTCTTTTATGTTTTTTAATTTTAAAATCATATGTAAATGATTTCGCATAACACAAATTGCAATTATATTGAATGCAAAATTTTCAAGTGCATTTTTGAAGGATTCACGTAATAAATCAATATTTTCAATTAAAATATTTTCTCGATTATTAGTAACAATTGTAAAAAATACGTAGTTATATCCTTGTAGATAAATTCGTTTGTAATTTGACATAAATTTATTATAATCATCTTTTTATTAATTAGATTATGAAGGTGGGAAAGGCTTGCGCATTTCCCACTCTTCAACATTATTTAGTTCTCAAAGTTCCAATAAAATATTAATCATTACGAAATGTAAAGTTGAATTTAAAATGGCGGAAACCCTTGCTATAATACCCTTATGGTATGGTATGGTATGGTGTGGCGGGGCGGGGCAAATTCTCGGAAATACGGGTTTTATTAATAATATAATAATTCAGGAGGTAATTTATGACTACAATTCAACCCAATGGTCCGCTAATTTCGCAAACTACAATTCAACCCAAACAAACTGAAGCGAAGCCAAAAGAAAAATCTTCAATTGTCACAGGTGCAAAGGTTGCTCTTGGTGCAAGTTTAACAGCGCTTGCTGCTGTAGGTGTTTATATCGTAACCAAAGGCAGAAAAGGTGGCAATATAGGTAAGCAAATTGAATCTTTGGCAGAACAATGCAGAAAATATTCCGCTCGTTATGATTTTGAAACCCCTCAAATAGGTAAAAAATTAGAAGAAATTTCACAATTACCTAAAAAAGAAAAATTAGAGGCTTTGAACCAACTGAACACCACTCTTGACCATGCGGAGGCTGTTCGAGTGTATTATAGAGGCTATAGCTTGCCTAAAGGTATGAAAACGCTTCCTGATGATGTTCGTCAGGCTTATGAACAAAAAGATGTTTTAAAAGCCGGTGAATTATTCAAACAACATTTGGATAAATTACCAAACACTCGTCCTGCAGTGACAAAAGGTGCAACTGTTGAAGAAACAATAGAAAACACTTTTGGACTGGATTCTAAAATCAAACCACATACTTATGATTTGTCCCAAGAATCCCCTGTAATCGGAGTTTATAGAAACTGTGGTGGGTATAAAGATGCAGTAATAGGGCAAGAAGGACGATACTTCACTGATTCATTAACACCAGTTCCTGATAAGAAAGATATTAATGCTTCTATATCCCATGCTTTTTCTGGCGATGCGGGTCATGGTAGTATGTCAGAACTAAGGAGTATAGGCAATAATCTTGAAAACCCTGACAGAAAACTTGTAAGATTTGTAATGCCTGATCCTGAACGTGCTGATACTTCAATAGTTATTACAGTATTGTCACCAAATAATAAATATACACCTCTTCAAAAAGATATGATAAAATTAATGGAAAGCCCTGAAAAAATTGATAAGAATGTATTCGGCAAATTGACAACTGTTTCTGAATGTATACAAGATACTATGGAAGGCAATTTTTATAAATATCTTGATTATGATGTTTTGTTATCAGCAATTCAATCAATGGCAAAATAAATTTAGTATTAGACCGGTGGGAATCGCTTATGCTTTTCCCACCGGTCTTTTTTCGTCTTGCACATTTAACCTTTTCGTATCTTCTCCTACGGTTACTCTTTGTGTCTAATGTGTATATTTTTCTACAAAATATAATTTAATTATTGATAAATAAGGAGAGATATTTTGAGGAAAAAGTTTGTTGCATTTTGTCTTTTGTTTTTGCTGTTTTTTAATAATTTTGGGCTTGTAATTTATGCTCAAGAAACAAAATATCCGAATTATTCTTTTGAGTTTCTCGGAAATGATAATTGGGAAAATTTCAATCGGAAAGTTTTTAATTTTAATTTGAAGTTGAATAAATATGCAATTCGTCCGATTCATATTCTTTGGGCGTCAATAATGCCTCAGTATGGAATGGATAGAATTAAATCTGTGACAAACAATGTTGAATATCCGATAAGACTTGTAAGCAGTCTTATTCAACGTGATTTTGAAACCTCTAAAAACGAAACTATAAGGTTTTTTACCAATACAATTCTTGGTGTTGGCGGTATGTTTGACCCTGCTAAGAAGTTATTCAATATTGAACAATCTAACGAAAATATGGAGCAGGCACTCGCCGGTTGTAAGATGAAATCTGGCAGATTTTTTGTTTTTCCTGTATTGTCGTTTACAACACCTCGAGGCTTATTGGGTAAAATTCTTGATACTGCATTGAATCCTTGTTCTTATGTCGCAACACCTATTTTAGCAATGGTAAAAGCATGTTTGACTGTTAACAGAACATCTTATTATCAAAATGCAATAAAACTTGTTGAGTCGACTTTTGCAGATCCTTACGAGATTGCGAAAATGATATTTGGTATTGAAAATTACGTCAGATGTGCGAATTTGGATAGAATTGATGTTCGTGAGCATCTTTTTGTACCATATATAGATGATAAAGAAAAATCAGTTGAAGCGCCTAAAGTAGATGAAAAGAGTTTGGCGGTTAAAAAGCAATCGGCTAATGATATTGTAAAAATTGAGGTGTCATCAGAAATTGTTACTCCGGATTTGCTATATGGTGGAGCGGTAAAAGATGAGAGTATAAAAAGTTACAGTGCTGAAAATTTCAAACTTGTTCCGGATATTACATTAACCGGTTATAAACCTCAAAGTCCGGTGATAGATTCAATGCGAACCGCTTTATTTGAAAATCCTGAGGTTTCAAAATCTATGTGGAATTGTTTATCAATTTGGAATAGAAGTTTTGCAAATCAAATAAAAACTTCAAAAGTTACGGTTACTGATGGAAAGCAACCATATTCATACCACTATATTTTGCAAAAACACACCTCAAATTCTCCACTTGCAATAATTTATCCATCTATTGGTGAAGGTATAAATTCTACACATTCCGTATTTTGGGCAAAACTATTTTACGATGCTGGGTATAGTGTGATTATTCAGGGAAGTCATTTTCAATGGGAATTTGTAAAAAGTATGCCGGACGGGTATGCCCCTGGGGTTCCTTCTGTAGATGCGCAGAAAATAAGAACAGTAACTTCAAAAATTATTGACGAATTATCAAAAAAATACAATTATGAATTCCCAAACAAAGTCGTTCTGGGAACTTCACTTGGTGCGTTGTCAACTCTGTTTGTCGGAGCGGCAGAATATCGTAACAATACATTGGGCGATACAAAATTTATTGCAATTTGTCCACCGGTTGAACTGTTATATGCGATAAAACAAATTGACAAAAATTCAGAAGATTGGAATAAATCTCCTGATGAATTTAAACAAAAAGTTGCTCAAACTGCATCAAAAGTTATGAAATTGTACGATGTAAAAGGTGAGTTTGAACCGGAAATAAATAATTTACCGTTTGATGAAAATGAAGCAAAGTTAATTACAGGATTTTTAATGCATCAAAAACTTTCGGATTTGATTTTTACTATTGAAAATTCCTCAAAATCTAAAGTTAATTCGGATACTTATTACTATATTAATAATATGAATTTTATTGATTATACGAAAAAATATATAATTCATGATAATGAAGATATAGACGATATTGCTTATGATACTAGTTTATATTCAATTTCGTATTTTTTAGAAAATAGTGATAATTATAAAATTTATCACTCTGTAAATGATTATTTGACAAGTCCTGCTCAAATAAAGAAATTGAAAAGTTATTCAAAAGATAAGTTGACCTTGTTTGATAACGGTGCGCATTTGGGATTTTTGTATCGAAAAGAATTCTTGAATAATTTAAAACAAACTATTTCATTATCTGATTAGTTGTTGACCTTTTGTGGTAGTTGTATTATTTTAATCAATATGGCAGAAATATTAGGAAATATTCATTCAATAGAAAGTTGTGGAACTGTTGACGGTCCTGGAATAAGATTTGTAGTTTTTGTTCAAGGTTGCCCTATGCGTTGCAAATATTGCCACAATCCAGACAGTTGGTCGACAGAAATGAATACACAAATGTCTGTTTCTGAAATCTTAGAAAAGTATGACGGAGTGAAAGAATTTGTAAAAAGTGGCGGGCTTACTGTGACTGGTGGAGAACCGTTGATGCAAATTGACTTTGTGACGGAGTTGTTCAAAGCGGCAAAGTTGAAAAATATCCATACGGCACTAGATACTTCCGGTATTCTTTTTAATAAAAATAATACTGAAAAAATTGATGAATTGTTGAAATATACTGATTTAGTTTTGTTAGATATTAAACATATTGATAATGAGGAGCATAAAAAGTTGACTGGGCTACCAAATACTAATATTTTGGATTTTGCTCGCTATTTGTCACAAAAAAGTATTCCAATGTGGGTTCGCCATGTTGTTGTTCCTAAAATTACTTATAATGAAAAATATTTAAGAGAACTTGGTGCATTTATTGGAAAGTTGCGCAATGTCAAAGCACTGGATGTTTTACCATATCATGATATGGCAATTCCAAAGTACGAAAATTTAGGGATAGAATATCCGTTAAAAGGTATTGAGCCATTGACAAAAGAAGAAGCGTTAACGGCTAGAGGATTCATTCTTGAAGGTATAAAAAGTTCACGGTAACGGTTTGCGCTCGATGTGATCAATTAGTGCAGAAATTTTGCCAAATTTGAAATTAAGACACTTTTCAAAATCTGAATCCGTCAAAGTCTTGTAATCAATATTAAAAATTGTTGGAGGATTTTTCAAGTTCAGTTGTTTGAATTTTTCTGTACTTAATCTGTTTGTCTTTTTGTCGTAAACGTTAGAATAGTTTAACCCTTCCAAAATACAAAATGGCATTTGTGGATTTTTGTCATCTGGACCAATGCTCAATAGTCCGAATGTTCTGCAAACAATTCCACGATGTTCATAGCAAGCACAAGAATTATTAATCAAAAACGGACACTTGTACGTGAATTTTTTGTTTGTATCATTATAGTTTTGTTTTTGGATTAGGACATTTTGGGCGTTTTGCTTGATTTGTTCTTGTGTTTCTTTTGGTAATTTTTTGTAACCTTCTAAAAGATATTCATATTCTATTTCGCTATAAGGAAATTGAGCGTCTTGACAGCACTTTGAACAACCGTCTTTACAAAAAATGTATTCTTTTTGTCTATCGAAAAAACTGTCTAATTTATTTTGAATTATGTCTAAATATTTTTTATAATTTTCAATCATAATTTTAATTACTTAATTTGTTGAATTAATTCGTTACGTACATTGGTCAATGGTCCGTTGTTTGGATTTCGAACATTTTCATAATATTTTCTACCAAAGACGAACGGATATTTAGGAAGCCATGTTAATTTCATTAAAATATCAACTGTGTCAGTTCCTTGAGATAACAAAAGTTCGTCAATAGTTTCTTCATGTGCAGGTGAAATCGATGAAATCAATTTAATTACATAATCGGAAAATGTTAAAACTGAATATCCTGAAACAACACCGGTATTTATAACGATGTTTCCTAAATTAAAGTCTTCGGTGTCTTTCAAGGTGTTTTTTGTAGGAAGTGTAAGAGTTTCTGCTTTTACTTGTTCAATTTCGTACCATCTTGTTTTGTATTGTAGGCGCATAACGTTAGGTTTTGGCATGTAAATATCATCAAATACGTTATCTAAAATAACTTTACCGTCATAGCCGACAACCCCATATTTATAATTTTTGTATGTTAAAAACATTTTTCCGTATAGGATTTCTATTTTTCTGAATTTTTGAGGGATAATTTGAGTTCCGTATTCATCATATAATCCGTAATCGCCATAGTTACCAAATTTTGCAAAATTGTTGACTATTCTATCTGCGTGAATATATTTTATTGGAACTAAGATATTACCTTGCGAGTCAATCAGTCCGTATTTATTTTTTTTGTTTTGGGCAATCCATGAACTGTTACCAACTCTAATCAATCGTTTATATGTCGGTTCAACCAGAATATTGTTGTTTGTTTTATCTTTTAAACCCCATTTCTCATCTTGTGAAAATGTTATGACACTGTTTGTGCAAGGTTGTTCTGTGGCGTTAGCCAAGCATGGTGTCAAAAATATTAGGAATAGAATAATTGCAAAAATTCTTCTTATCATAGTTACATTGTATCACGAAGTATGCAAAGATATTTATATGGATAAAAATTTTTTTGTCGTGTTATAATGACATTCGAGAGAGCGTTTATGAAAATAAAAACCATATTAAAATTTTGTCTTACTTCGACGGTGCTTTTAGCATTTATTGCCGCTTTGCCATTTTTGATTTATTTGTACGTATTACCTTATGCTGTTTCTAATCCAAAGGTTATAAATTATGCACAAAATATTGTAGAAAAGGCTTATCCTGATACGAAGTTAGAAATAAAAACTCCGTATTTGAAAACTTCTCTCAGTCCTGATGTGAAGTTTGGAGTTGAAGAGCTTTCTATTTCAACAACAAAATCCCCTAAGATTTTTATTGTTGAAAATTTTGATACGGATTTGTCATTAAAAGAAATAATTAAGAAAAAGAACGTTATTATTAATTTTGTAGATGCAGATAGTATTTTTGTAGATGTTAATAAATTCCTTGCTCTTCCATTTTTCAAACAAGAGCAAAAGACACAAAAATCTGAATATTCTGTTGATATTTTTCATTCAACATTGGATGTGAAAAATCTTGATATATTGTACGATATTGATAAAAAAACAAAGATGAAATTAAATGCCAAGAATTTTGGTATAATTCCACAAAATGCGGATAAGAAAATTTCTTATAATGCAAATCTTTTTATTACAAAAGGTACAGAAACGATTAAGTTGTCTGCAATTGATGATGGCAGTATATATTTGAAAAATAATGAAAAAATAATTATCAAAAATTCAAAAATATTGGTCGAAAGAGGTAATAAAGCAAAATCAATAGTTAATTTGAAAGGTTTTGTTGATAGCAAGTATAATTATTCTGTCAATTTACGTGCTAAAAATTTTCAAATTCCTGAGGTGTTGAGTTTATTAGATACTCAAATTATTGAAAATAATATTGGGGAGCAACTTGTCTATTTCAAGGATATTTCAGGAAATTTTGATTTTGATGTGAGTGCTGATAACAAAAACATGAATGGTTCTGTTAAGTTGAACAAATTGAGATTTAAACTAATTCCACTTATGGATTTACCAATTTTGTTGACTAATGGCGATGTGAAATTTGATAATTACAAAATTGATTTGAAAAATTTTAAAGGGTATTACAACGACAAACCTGCTAATAAGATGGATTTTGGCGGAACAGTTAAAGATTATCTCAAAACTATTGATACCGATTTGACTGGAAACGCTATTGTTGCTGATGATTTTGCCAAAAATTATCTTTCAAAAATGATAAACTATCCGATAAGAATCACTGGAAAAGCGGATACTCGTGTTATGTTAAAGTCTAAAAATAATAAGATTGATTTGACATGGCTTTATATGTTCAAAAAAGGAAATGGTTTTGTTATTGATGGTGAAGAATCTGTAATGAACGATGATGCAAATCGAGTTTTGGCAGCGAAAATGCATTTTGAAGATATGCTGTTGAATATTAAATCTTTGGACTATTTTGCTGATAGAGGCACTGTTGACGGTAAAAAACTCAAACCAATCAATATAGTTAGCATGAACGGTAATATTGATTTTTCAAACGGGCAAACTTTTGTTAAAGATTTTGGATTTTCTTTGCCAAAACCAATGCCGAGCGGTTTTATCAATATGTTACTAAAGGAAAAATTATTTAAAAATGGTAATTTTTCAGGAAATATGCGCATTATTTATACCGGTAAATATCCGGTTCTTGAAGGTTCAATGAAGGTTGATAAAGTTGCAATTCCTGCTCAAAGACTGTTTATAAAAAGTGGCGAATTCACAGCAAAAAATAATCTTATAAATATTAAATCTGACGGTCGCTATAGACGTTCAAAGTATGATTTAGACGGTTCAATTGTAAATGAGATAAAATTTCCGATTGTTGTAAAAAATATTACGCTGAACTTAGATAATATTGATATTGAAAAATATTTACAAGCGTTTAATGCTCAACAACCAACACAAGTTTCTGATAATGTACAAGCCGAAATTGCACGTTCAATAGAACAAGGTGGCGATGATGTTGATGCAGAAGCAAATGCTCAAGCGTTTGATTTGGCAAATTTAATTGTTGAAAATGGAGTTTTGAAGGTTGCAAAAGGTTTTTACAAGGGAATAAATTTTTCAGATGTAATTGCAACAATGTCTTTGGATAAAAACAGTTTTTTGAAAATTACATCTAACAAGTTTAATATTGCAGAAGGAATTTCTACTGCCAAAATTGATTGCGATTTGAAAAATCACAAATATGCCGTTCGATTAGGTGTGAAAGATGTAAATTCAGACATTATTGCTACTTCGTTACTCAACTTGTCAAAAGAAATTCAGGGAAAAGCGATGGGGTTGATTGAATTGAATACTGATGACAGCTTGAAGTTAAATGGAAGAATTCAATTCCGAGTTGATGAAGGTATAATCGGAAAAGTCGGTTTGATTGAGTATGTAATGAAAGTTGCTGCGATTTTCAGAAATCCGGTTACTATGGTTAGTCCTTCAATTGTTTCTGATTTGGTAAGTATTCCGGAAGGTAGTTTTGACATTATCAAAGGTGATTTGAGAATAAAAGATAATGTCGTTTATCCGCTTATGATAAGGTCTACGGCTCCTCAATTAAGTTCTTATATTATTGGAACTTATAATTTAGAAAACCAAGATGCCGCTTTGAGAATTTATACCAAATTTTCTAATCGTAAAAAAGGACCGTTCGGCTTTTTGCGTAACTTATCATTGAATGCGTTATCAAATCATATTCCGTTGAGTGGTAATAACGATATAAATTATTATTCCGCAGAAATTTCTCAAATTCCGCCAATTGACGCTGACGAAAAAGATTGTCAGATATTTTTGACAAAAGTTGATGGTGATATTGAACATAACAACTTTATTTCTTCCTTGAAAAAATTGAAATAGTTTTTCTTGTAAAATTTGGTAATTTATATAATAATTTTACACAAGAGCGTAAGTATAAATATGTCAAAAAATTCATTGGAAAAAGATTATACAATTTCGATATCTGAAACGGATTGTTCTCAACGAGTAAAACCGGTTGCGCTGTTAGATTTTATGCAGGATTTGGCTGAAAAATCAATTTCAACAATGGATAAACGTTATAGTTGCGAAGAGTTGCTAAAACGAGGTCTCGGGTGGTTCCTCATTCGATATCGTATAGAATTTAAAAATTCTCAAAAAGGTATCAAAAATATTAGAATAAAAACAGAAAGTCGCGGTTGTCAAAAATCTACTTTTTATCGTGATTTTGAAATTGTTAACAAGGATACGAACGATGTGATTTTGAGGGCAATGTCGAGTTGGTTTATTGTAAATTTGCAAGAAAAATCAATTGTTAATATTGAAAAGGAATTTCCGGAATTTCTACAGTTTACACCAAGAGTTGATGACTTAAAATTAAATAGATTGAAACCTTTTGTCGATTGTGATAGTGAGAAGTTTTTTGAAATCAGGTACGATGATTTAGATATAAATAATCATGTAAATAATACGGTTTATATCACTTGGGCATTGGAATCTTTGGATTATGAGTTCAGAAATTTGCACCAGATTAGGGCAATTGATGTTTATTATAAACACGATGTAAGTTTTGGAACTCCTATAAAATCTAAGGTTAAATTCGAAGAAAATAATGAGTTCTCTCAACATATAATTGAAAATGCAAACAATGGCGAAATCCTTTGTTTGTTAAGAATTGAATATGAAAAATATAGTCAAAAATAATAAATTATGGTATAATTCCGATATAAAATATTTGAGGTACAGGGGAGTATAGAATGAAAGAAAATGTATTATCTTTGTTGGATAAAAATACGAGATTGTATGGTGAAAGAATTGCGTTAGGCAAAAGAAATAAATATGGTTGGAAAGAACTTACTTACAAGGGTTTGGGACTTTTGACCAGACAGTTAGCGAGTTATCTTTTGAATGAATTACAAATGCAAAAAGGTGACAGGTTAGCAATTCTATCAGAATCTATGCCAGAAATGGGTGCATGTGTATTTGCATCTGTAATTTCCGGCATGGTGACAGTTCCACTTGATAATAAATTAACTATATATGAATTAGAATCAATTTTGACAAGTGCTCAACCATCTGTGTTGGCAATTTCTTTGGCGAATTTGCAAAGAGGTTTGGAATTGCAAAAGAGAATTCCGTCAATTAAAAATTTGATTTTGATGGACGAACACAGTCCAAATTGTTCAATTCCGACATTGTATACTTTGCCTGATGCAAAAGAGTGTAAATGGCGTCATCGTTCGTTGCGTGATACTGCGTTCATTATTTATACTTCAGGGACAACAGGTGCTCCAAAGGGGGTTCAAACTACTTTTGGAAATATGACTTCTCAGGTTTTAGGCTTGGAGAGAGTTTTGCCTGAAATTTTGCCGCAAGAAAATGTGAATTTGTTATCTATTTTGCCGATGAATCATTTGTTTGAAATGACTGTCGGTTTTTCAACTTTCTTGAATAGAGGTGCTTCAATATTTTACCCACAAAGTTTGAAGCCACGTGATGTATTGGGTGATATGCGTGAAAAGAAAATAGATTTTATGATTGTTGTTCCGGCGTTTATGAAATTGTTGAAAACTACAATTGAAGCCGATATAAAATCATTGCCGGAAGATGAAAGAATTTTGTTCGAACGTTCTTACGCAGCGGCTGAATTTATTCCTGATTACTCTATCAGACGTCAATTATTCAGAAGTATTTTGGCAAAATTTGGCGGTAATTTCTACGGATTTATCACTGGTGGTGCGCCGTTAGATGCTGCTGTCGGTGAATTCTTTGAAAGAATTGGCATCAAAGTTTTCCAATGCTACGGATTAACAGAAACAAGTCCGATTATTTCTATTGATAGAGGGGAAGACAGAAAATTGTTGTCTGTTGGTTTAGTTTTGGATTCTTACGATGCTAAAATTGATGAAGAAACCGGAGAATTGTTAGTTAAAGGTCCTTCTGTAATGAAAGGTTATTATAACAATCCTGAAAAAACAGAAGAAGTTTTAGAACCTGATGGTTGGTTCCATACCGGTGATATTGCTGAATTTGATGAAGATGGCAGATTGTATATTACAGGTAGAATTAAAAATATGATTGTTCTATCAGGTGGTAAAAAAGTTTTTCCTGAAGAAGTCGAAGCTGTTTTGGAACAAAATAAGAATTTCTCAGAAGTTTGTGTCTTTGGAGCAACAAGAAGTTCCGGCGCAAAAGATGGTACTGAAGAAATTATGACTGTGATTGTTCCAACTCAAGAAGTTTTAGATGCTCATAAAGATACGGAAGAATTACAAAAATTTATTGGACAAGAAGTTAAACGTTTGGCTGTTCAGTTAGCGCCATACAAACGTCCAGTAAATATTGTTGTGAGAACTTCTCCGTTGCCTAGAACGGCTACAAGAAAAGTAAAACGTGCAGTGGTTAAGGAAGAAACTTTAGCATTGTAAAATGTTTAGCGAATAGAAATTTTATAAATTTAAACACAAAAAAGGAAGTCATTGAACTTCCTTTTTTGTTATGTATTTTTTATTCAAACATTAGTCTTTTTTCAAAAAGTCCGGCAAGTCCAAATTCATTGATGAGAATTTTGGAAATCCTGTGCTTGTGCTACTTTGAGTTGTTGTTGATGATGTTCCAAAACTTGTGCCGGTTGTAGCAGTTGTTGGTGTTGTCTTACCTTGGAAATATTCAGCGGCAGACAATTGTGGAGTTTGAATGCTGGATTGTGATTTTTCTGCAAATCCGGTAGCAATAACTGTAATTTGGATTTCGTTTTGGAATGCTTCATTTATTGCAGTACCGATGATAACTTCCGCATCTTCATTAACAACATTGTTGATAATGTTTGTAGCATCGTTAATTTCATACAATGTAAGATTTGAACTACCTGTAATGTTAACGATAATACCTTTAGCACCATCAATTGATGATTCCAAAAGTTGAGAATTAATAGCCATTTCAGCTGCTTTAATTGCTCTACCTTCGCCTTGAGCACGACCAATACCCATCAAAGCAGTACCTGAATCTTTGATAACTTTTCTAACATCAGCAAAGTCGATGTTAATCATACCTGGGATTGTGATTGTATCTGAAATACCTTGAATACCTCTGTATAGAACTTCATCAGTAATGCAGAATGCCTCTCTGATACCAACTTGACGTTCAACAACTTGAAGAAGTTTGTCGTTAGGTACGATAAGAATTGCATCAACGTATTTTCTAAGTTTTTCAATACCTGCTTCGGCTTGAGCCATTCTCTTTTTACCTTCCCAACTGAAAGGTTTTGTAACGAAAGCAATTGTCAAAATGCCTAAATCTTTAGCAATTTGAGCAACAACAGGAGCGGCGCCTGTTCCTGTTCCACCACCCATACCGGCAGTGACAAATACCATATCTGCACCTTCAAGTGCTTTCATAATGTCATCTTTATTTTCGATGGCTGCTTTTTCACCGGTTGTAGGATCTCCGCCAGCGCCTAAACCTTTTGTAGTGCCGGAGCCCAGTTGAATTTTGTTTTGGACATTACTGTATGTCAAAACTTGCAAATCGGTATTCATAAGCCAAAATTCAACACCGGCAAGTTTCGCTTTTAACATTCTGTTTACGGCATTTCCGCCACCGCCACCAACACCTACAACTTTGATACAGGTAGGGTTTACGTGCGGTCCGTTGTTTGGCGTACTGCCTGATATGATATTTTCCATTATACCTCCTATTTTATTTCTATAATTACATTATATACAAAAAATCAAACATTACACATATTTGAATATTTCGTAATATATGAAATTCTTGGAGTGAATAATGAAAAATTTACGCATTAACATCTAATTTGTTGCCTTGGTGTTTCGCTTTGAATGCAAGAGCTTGCATTTTTATTTGTGATGCTTGATTGGCAACTTTGAAATCTTGACCGGAAGGGTCAAATGGTGCAAGAGCCGCTCTTATTACTGTGTTTGCGTGGTCTATTGTTGCTTGAGGATTTCTTTTATCCATTACAGGCATTTTTATCGGAACATGACCGGAAACAGGTATTCCGTCAGAATTTCGTTCAATTGTAATCGCTCCGGCAAAACTCCCGCCGGCATTTTTATGAGCCATTTCGTGGGCATAAATATGATTATAGTTTTTTGTTATTAAATCCTGTTTCGCTTTAATATCCATACTACACACTCCTGTTATTATTGTAGTAATTGATTGAGATTTTGTCAATAATCTTATATCAAACTTATATAAATAGTTTAATATTTGTTATTATTTGCTACGTTGGAAAAATCCTGCAAGTTCTTTGTGCGGAATTACTTTAGAAATCGGTCTGCCGTGTGGGCAGGTGTAAGGCATTTTTGTTGTGCGCCATTTTTTTATTATATCTTGCATTTGCCAGATTGAAAGTTTTGTATTTGCTTTTACTGCGGCTTTACAAGATGTTGTAATAAGTATTTTTTCTTCTAAGTTGTCAATATCACCTTCAATATTTTGCAAGATGTCTGCAATTATATCTTTTGGATTTACTTTTGCAAGTAATTGCGGAACTTTTCTAAAGATAACATTTGTTTCATCTAAAAATTCTAAACCGTATCCGAATTTTTCAAATTTATCCATATTTTCTTTTATAATTGCCGCATCTTCTGCTGAAAGAGTTATAACATCAGATACAAAAAGCATTTGAGAAATTATATTCTTTTCAGATTTTAGTTTTTCGTAAATATATCGCTCTTCTGCGATGTGCTGGTCGATGATTTCCAAACCTGCTTCTGTGTCAATCAGAATATAAGTGTCATGATATTGACCAATTATGTTATCTGTAGGTTCCGGTTCTTTGTGTTGCACTTGTGTGAATATTGTATTTTGCGTAACTTGAGGTTGTTGTGGTGCTTCAAAAGTTTGAAATTTATCTTCAGAAACATACATAGTATCAGTTTTTTTATCTACATAAAACTCATTATTATCTTCAAATGTGTTTTCAGGAGATGAGTATAAAGGTTTTACGAAATTTTCTATTTCTTGTTTAGGTTGTGTATAAAAACTTTGTTGTGGTTGAGTTTTTTCAACGTGATTGGCAAGTCCTGCTTCAACAGCACTATAAATAAAGTTAAATATTTGGTTTGGATTTTTATATCGAACCTCTTTTTTTGTCGGGTGAACATTTACGTCTACGTCGTGAGGTGGAATTTCTAAATTCAAAACGACAAACGGGTATTTGTTACTTGCCGTCAAATGTTTATACACCATATCTATTGATTTTTGGAAAATCGGACATTTTACTGTTCTTGAATTTATATAAATATGGTAATTTTTCTTGCTTGAGCGTGTAAAGTTTGGAGTACTTACAAATCCGTAGATTTTTAGTCCTGACAAAACGTCAGTTTTGCAAACTTCTTTCAAATTGTTTGTGACATCTGATGAAAAAACTTCTTTTATGGTTTGTGTAAGGTTATTTTGCCCTGTTGTTTTTAGAACTGTTTTGCCATATTTTTTCAATTCGATTGAAACTTCAGGGTGAGATAGGGCAATAGATTGAACAATTTCTTGAATATAAGAAAATTCAGTGTTTTGGTTTTTTAAGAATTTTAATCTTACTGGAACATTGTAAAACAAGTCCTTGACGTCCATAATAGTTCCGACAGCGCAACCGGTTTCGACTTGAGTAACTTCTGAATTTTCGCATTTAACTTTAGTGCCAGTGTCAAAATCTTTTGTTCTTGTTGTACAAGTAAGTTTTGCGATAGATATAATACTGGCAAGTGCTTCTCCACGAAATCCTAAAGTTTTGATATCAAAAAGGTCTTCGTCTTCTGTGATTTTGCTTGTGGCATGCTTTGAAAATGCCAGTAATATGTCGTCAGGATAAATTCCGCAGCCGTTATCTGCAACCCTGATATCTCTGCACTCGTTTGAAATATCTACGCTTACTCTTGTTGCGCCGGCATCAATTGAATTTTCGGTCAATTCTTTTACGACAGATGCCGGTCTTTCAATGACTTCGCCTGCCGCAATTTGGTTTATTAAATGTTTTGATAATTGTTTAATTCTTCCCATAAATCCTAGTTTCAATCTACATCAAACACAAAATCATCTAAACGTTTGATTACAAATTTGAAACAATTTTATACGATAGATTTGTATAAAAATTATAAATGCAAATTTATATTTGCGATTGGCGGAGGAAATTTTGGCAGTAAAAGTTTTATCAAATTTAAAGGTTAAACCTAAGAAACGTGCAGATTTGCAGGTCGTTCAAAAACCTGATGTAAAAACGACAAAATATAGTGATATAAATTTGAAAAAATGGAAGGATTATGCGCATATTTTGACCGGAACATTGTGGCAATTCCCTACAAGATTGAAGACACACGGACATTCTAACGAATATCATGGAAATTATATTCCGCAAATTGCACAACAAATGTATGAAAGATATACAAAGAAAAATGATGTAGTGTTAGATTTGTTCTTTGGCTCAGGAACTTCCGGCATTGAAGCGATAAATATGAATCGTCGTTGTATTGGTGTTGAATTAAAACCGGAACTTGCTGAAAGTGTTTCTGAAAAATTTACACCAAAACAATTGGTAACAGATGTGAATATTATTTGTGCGGATTCGGCTTCTGATGTTGCGGTTGATAAAGTTAAAGGGCGTTTAGAGATTATGGGCGAAGAAAAAGCACAATTTTTAATGCTTCATCCGCCTTATGATGATATTATCAAGTTTTCAGACAGAAAAGAAGACTTGTCAAACTGTTCATCAACAGAAGAGTTTTATGATTTGTTTGAAAAAGTTGCGAAAAATGGTTATGACCTTCTAGAAAAAGGAAGATTTGCTTGTCTTATCATTGGTGACAGTTATAAAAATTCTGAAGTTCAACCGCTAGGTTTTGAATGTATGGACAGAATGCGCAAGCTTGGCTTTAAGTTAAAGTCAACAATTGTTAAAGATATTCAAGGTAATGAACGAGGAAAAGGAAGAACGGCTAACTTGTGGCGCTATCGAGCATTAGCCGGTGGATTCAGTATCTTTACTCACGAATATATTTTCGTTTTCCAAAAAGTCTAATTACAAAGCCGCCCGATTGATACTCAATCGGGCGGCTACAATTTATACTTGTTGAAATTCTCCGCTATAGTTGTAATCTTCAAACAACCGAGCCCGATTTTCAGCCATTTCGCCTTCAAATTTATTTTCAAAGTTTTTCATATTGTCGTTAAATTCTTTACTTTTCTTTGGAAATAATTTGAACAAATATCCCATATCAAATAAGCAAAAACTAATTTCTGGCATTTTTAATCTCCTTATTAAACTTCACTCATATATAAAAACATTTGAGTAAGTGAAATTTCACGAAAGATAGAAATGTGAAGTTTTTGTAACATTAGTTTTTGTTTTTAATGTTTTGGCTTATTAATACACTAAGTCCTAAAATTCCGATTAAAAACAATGTAATTGATACAATGATTGCTATTGGTACGTTTCCGACATTGAGAGCGCTGTCAACTCTAATTTGTTCTATGAAAAATCTGATTAGTGAATATATTGTTAAGTATGCAAAAAATGTTATCCCCTTTGTTTTGTGGAATTTAAAGTAAATATATGTCAAAATTCCAAATCCTGCTAAATCAAGTAAGCTTTCGTATAAAAATGTCGGGTGGTATAGGCTGATATTCGCAAATTCTTTCAATCTGTGACTTTCCGGAATGAATAACCCCCACGTTTGAGATTTTGTAGGAAATCCGTAGGCTTCTGCGTTAAAATAGTTGCCCCAACGGCCTATTGCTTGTCCCAGTATTGTTGTTGCTGAAATAGCATCAAGGTATTTGAGTAGCGAAATTTTGGTCTTTTTTGATATGAGTAATAGACATATAATTCCGCCTAAAATTGCACCATGGATTGATAATCCACCTTGTCTGACATTAAAAATTTCAAGTGGTCTTAGGATATAATAGTGCAAATTCAGTATGCAGTAATATAATCTTGCTCCAAAGATTCCTGCAAATATTATGTATGGTGAATATTCAATGATTTTATCTTTTACAAGTTGTGGATTTGTCTTGTTAAAGTAAATATTAGCAATAATTATTGCAACAAATATTGCACTTGCCATAAATATTCCGTACCAATATATCGGAATGTTGAACAAATTGAATGCAACCGAGTTCGGAGAGGTTAATATAAACATTATTCTGTTGGTTGTTCTCCGTCTTGTTCAGGATTTAAGTAGCCGTTTATTCTTGCGATATCTTCCTTAACTTCTTTTTTGTCGGCTGCTTTTGGATTTAATTCAAGATATTTTTCATAATTTTTTATCGCAGAATCGTAAAGTTCGTTAATTATCGAGTTTTCTTCATTTGTTAATTCGGTTGTTTCTGAGTCTGATTCTGTTGGCTGTACAGGCTCTAAGGCACCGTTATCATTCATTCTTACGTGACCTTTTTTAATTTCAATTGCCAAATTGTTTTCTGCTGTACCGAGCGCATAATAAGAATCTGCGTAATCAGGTTTCATTTTTATAACGGTTTTGTATTCATTTATTGCATTGATATAATCTTCTGCTTGCGTGTAAACTACTGCGAGGTTGTAATGAGTTTCAAATATTGACGGGTCTAGGTCAATTCCTGATTTCAAACGTTCGATGGCTTGTGTGTAATCACCTTTTTCTGCGTAAGCTTTGGCTTTGTTGTTCAAATCTTGTACTGCTAAATTGTTAATACAGGCTGTTGAAATCACTGCAACAAATAGGATGCTTGCGATTGAAATTACTTTTTTCATTTATCCCTCTCTTTATTAATGTTAAGTTGATGTTAAACTAATTATAATTTAATAATAAAAATATGGCAAATTTCATAAATTTAAGTTACAATAAACTTGTAAAAGGAGAATTTATATGTCAGACGAAAAAGTAGTCAGCCTTGGCGCAAAGAAAAAATCACTTGCTGATGAAAAACACCAACAAGACGAAAATAACAATTCACAAGATCTTGTGTATTGCAGTTTTTGTGGAAGACCGAACACGCAAGTTATAAAAATGGTAAAAGGTCCTGGAGTTAATATTTGTTCCGAGTGTGCGATGATTGCCGTTCAGTATTTGATTTTGCAAGATAGAATGCCTTCTGCTGAAGCACAACATATTCTTGATGCGTTCTGGGGAAAGGCAAGATAATATACTGATGACGAGTGCTAATTTCAGACAGTTGAATCCTTTTGAAATAAAAATTGCAATAAATGAATTGTTAAGTAAAATTAATTCAGTTAATGATATTCAAAGTTGCTTGGCAGATTTTGATATGCTTGAAGCCCAAGAAAATAAAGAAGTTATAGCAAAGATTCTATTCAAAGAACTCGTAAATGCCACGCCTGTGAAAATTCCGGTTATTTGTTTTTTGTTAGAACATTTTGTGCCAAAAGAAGAATTTATTAACAAATTGTGGGCAACTTTGAAAAATCAAAATCTTCAATCGGAAGTGAAAATTACAATTTTGAATTTGTTGCGAGAATTAGATTCAGATTGGTCTTATCAAACTTGTGAGGATTATTTGGAAGATGATGCAAAAGCGTTGCTTGACGAAAATACAAAACATCTTTTAAATACAGCGGTAATAAATCCGGAAGTCCAAATAGATTTTCTTGATTTTATGGCAACAATCCGAGTTCAGGACAAAATCACTTTGCTGAATTCTTTGAATGATGATTTTGATTCTGATTCATTAGCTAATATTTTAATTCCTGTATTTGTATCTGAACCTGACAGTCCGGAAGGCTTGGAAGCCTTGAAGCTCCTTGCCGGTACAAAATCTCAATTGGCACTACATATTTTGGAAGAAATTAAAAACTATGTGTCAGGGGAACTTTTGCAAGCGGTTAAAAAAAGTTTGTCAACGATAAAAATTTCAGGAATGAGAGTTGATAATACTAAAGAGTTTTACAAAAAAGTTTTAGCAGACAGTAAGCCGTATAAGTTTTATGTTACATACCCAGATGGACATGGCGACATTGCGATGATATTTACACGAGTTACGACTGATGACAAAATTCGATTTGTTTCAATTGTTGTAAATATTGATAAAGGGGTTTGTGATTGCTTTGGATTCTTTGAAATTTCAAAATTTGAATGCAGCAAAATATTGGAAAGATTTTTGAAAGATGAAAAAACTGTTAGTGTTTCGCCTGATGCTTTCAAGACAATTTTGCATAATGCGGAAATGACAACAATTAAAAATAATCACAATACATGGAAATTCCCGTACGAATACGTTTGTTGGCGCAATCTGTTGATTGATGTGGATTTTGATGACCGTTCGATTGAGGATATTTTGGCTGAAAATCTGAAAAGACAAACTGTTGGCAAAGATATCGTTTCAATGCTTGATGAAATGAAAATTTCTTCTCATTGGTTTTTAGATTCGAATTACAGCAATGAATTTATTGACGTTTTGAAAGCCTTGAAAACTACGACAAATTTGGACGAATTGGTGCAAAAACATGTAAATCTTGTTTTTGACGAAGTAGAAGACAAATCTTGGACTAAGAAAATTTTGATGTCTGCTTATTTGAAACACTCAATTGGCAAAGATGATGAAGCGGTATTGGTTTATGGTTTGTCGAATTCACCTGAGGCTAAATCCGAATTGTACAAGGAAATCTTGAAACGTAGTATTTACGAATATTTGATGGTTGTGAAATACGATAAGAATGTCGAATTGTATGGCTTGACTCACGAAGAAATAAACGATAAAATCAAGTATATTGAAGAAAAGTGGGTAAAAAATGTATAAAGTAATGGCTCTTGACATAGGTACAAAACGTATTGGTATCGCATTGAGCGATTATTTGTTGATGCTCGCAAACGGTCATTCTTACATACCTAGAGAACCGGATAGTGAGGCTCTTTCTTCAATTTATAAAATCGCAAAAGAAAACAATGTTCAAAAAATTGTTGTAGGTTTACCGCTAAATATGGACGGTACAAAAGGGTTTCAGGCTGAGAATTGCGAAGATTTTGCTTCTAAAATTGAAGGTTACGAAGTGATTTTTGAAGACGAACGATTGACTTCAAATACTGCGGAAGAAAATTTAAGACAAAAGAAAATTGATTTTAGAAAAGATAAAGGTTTAGTTGATATTGAAAGTGCTTGTATTATACTTGAACAGTATCTTGCACGCAAAAATTAAGGAGAAAAAACAATGGCAGAAGAAATGGATATCATTGAAATTACTGATGAAGATGGTAATGTAATTAAATGTGAACTTTACGATATCGTTGAAGTTGAAGGCAAACAGTATGCAGTTTTGGCAGAAGCCGGTGCAAATGAAGACGAAACTGAACTAGTTTTGATGCGTATGGTTGAAAATGGCGATAGTGACGAAGTATTCTTTGAAACTATTGACGATGATGACGAATTTGAAAAAGTTCAAGAATATATTGAAAGTTTGGCTGACGAAGAAGAAATTGACGAATAATAAGGATTGATATTTTGTTTGAAAAATTTACCGAAAAAGCGATTAATGTAATTGTAGAAGCGCAAAATATAGCAATTTATGACCATTCTGACAAGGTTTTGGCGGAACATTTGCTATTGGCTTTGATAAAAGAAACTAAAGGTTTTTGTGCCAAAATATTTAAAACGTACAATATTACCTATGAACGTTTGGCAGAAGAAATTTACTTGAGTTTAAATATCGAAGAAGCGGATATGACTTCATCAATTCCTTTCAGTGAAGATTTCAAACGAATATTGACCTCAACAATGGATTTGATTGACAAGTCCGGCAATTCTACTGTTCACTATGAACATTTGGTTTTGGCGGCAATTAATGATAAACAGTCAAAAATCCCGCAATATCTTGAAAATTTAGGGTTTGATATCGCAAAATCAAAACCGCTTATAGAAAAACTTGTTCAACGTAAGGTGAAAAAGGATTTACATCCGGAATTGGGCGAAAATAAAGAACCTGAAATAAATCCTGCTCATGAAACGGATTTGTTATTTGAAAGTGAAAAATCTTCCAAGATTTTAAAAAGTGCAGCAACAAAATTGGCTGTTTCCGGATATGAAATGCTTGGAACTGAACAAATTTTGTCTTCGATTTTAGAAAGCGGTGAGCCTGAATTGCTAAATATTCTTGAAAATTTTGGAGTATCAAAAAATTCATTTGAATACGAACTAAATACTGTGAAATCAAGAGAATCAGAGTACGATGGCAGACAAGTTGTCTTTACTCCTGTTGCAGCAGATGCAATGAGTTTGGCATTGCAAACAGCAAAGGAACTCGGTTCATCAGATGTTTTGCCGGAACACATGATTTTAGGTTTATTGAAATCTAAAAAAGGTGTTGCGTATGATATTTTGAAAAAATTAAATATTAATGATGACGATTTGGCACACGGAATTATCAAACCTATTGAAAAACAAATGCCAGAAACACTTACGATTTTACGATTAGCCAAACAAGAAGCCCGTCGAATAGGTCGTGGAGTTGTTGGAACAGAGATGTTTTTACTCGGCATAATCGGTGAAGCAACCGGCTTAGGTGCCGTTGTTCTCAAAGAACTTGAGATAAATATTCGTGATGCAAGAATTGTTGTTGAGCAAATTATTGGTGGCGGCAATGAGTATTGCGAAAACGAAATTGTTTTTACTAAACGTGCAAAACGAGTTCTTGAAACTGCTTGGGAGCATGCTAAAAAAGAAAACAAAGTTAAAATTGAATCATCTGATTTGTTGTGGGCGATTACTACAGAGCCTGAATCCTTAGCAATGCAAGCACTTGAGCAACTTGGTACAGATGTTGTTGAGATTAGAGAAGGCATAAAAAAACATCTGAAAACCGCTTAATTTATTATGGGAAATATCAAAGCGACAATTAAATCTTTTTTGAATGAATACGAATTGAATAGTAAATCGCAAACGTATCTTGTTGCTTTTTCAGGTGGTTTTGATTCGATGTGTTTGCTTGATGTTTTAAAAAAAGTTGCTCCTAAAAATAGAATTGTTGCGCTTCACCTGAACCATAAATGGCGAGGGATAGAAAGCGATAGCGAAGAAGATAATTGTCGAAATTTCTGCACAAAAATTGGTATTGAATTTTATTGTGAAAGTTTATCTGCAAATATTCCCAAAACTGAAACTGCTGCCCGTGATGCAAGATATGAGTTTTTTGAGAATTGTAGTAGAAAATTTGACAGTAAAATAATTTTTACTGCTCATAATAAAAATGATAATGCGGAAACATTGATTTATCGAATTTGTATGGGGACTGGTGTTTCAGGTTTGCAAGGAATTGCTCCGCACCGAGATATTTATTATCGTCCATTATTGACTGTGTCAAGGAATTTGATTGAAGAATATTGTAAAAATAATTCTCTTTGTCCAAATGTTGATAGTTCAAATTCTGATATAAAATATAAACGTAATTTCATCAGAGCAAAAATATTACCCGAAATTATGAATCTCAACCCAAATGCTGTTGATAAAATAAATTCGCTATCTGATATAGCAAAAGAAGAAACTCAGTTGCTCAATGAATATTTGCAAATTGTTTTAGCAAAAATCGTAGATGGTAACAGATTTAGAACGAGTAAATTTTTTGCGCAATCCGAGGCAATGCAAAAGCATATTATTTACAAGATTTTTCAAGATTATGGACTTGAATATGACCAATCAAAGATTTTGTATATTTTGAATTTTTTAATAGAAAATAAAACTTCAAAATCAGGCAAAACTTGTTCATTGACCAGTGATTTGTGGATGTTTATTAATGAAAATTATTTTGAAGTGATTTCAAAAAAAAGTGAGAAGTTGCCGTATTTTCATATTTTGCACGAAGGAATTTTTGAAAATGAAGGGTATATTTTTGAACTTGAGAAATTTGAAAAAGATGTGAGAAAATTTCCACAGGCAAATGATAATGTAGCGTATGTCGATTTAAGTAAATTTCCAATAAATTTTGAAATAAGACCACGTCAAGATGGTGATTATATTTGTCCTTACGGTATGAAGGGCTCTCAGAAATTGAAAAAATATTTGAATGCAAAGAAAATTCCAAATCATCAAAAAGATTCGTTGTTATTTTTGACAAATGATAATGAAGTTTTTTGGGCGATTAATTTGGGAATTAGTGATAAAATAAAAGTAATCGGACGACCGACTCATAGAATGAAGTTTTATAAGAAGGAGCAATAAAATGGCGGCAACAGTAGATAAATTGAAGGTATTATTTTCTGAAGAACAACTTCAAACGAGAATAAAATCATTAGCAGAAGAAATAAATGAGTATTACAAAGGCGAAGAAGTCGTTATTGTTTGCGTTTTAAAAGGTGCTGTAATGTTTATGACTGACTTGGCAAAATATTTAACTATGCCGGTTTTGATGGAATTTTTAAGACTTTCTAGTTATGGCAACGGTCAAAAATCGTCAGGGATTGTAAAGACTATTGATTCAAAATTGCCGGATTTGAGCGGTAAAAATATTTTAATTGTTGAAGATATTATCGATACGGGTTTGACGGCTGAATATTTGATAGGGTTTTTGAATGAAAAATTTAGTCCAAAAACTGTTAAATTTTGTTCTCTTTTAAATAAAAAAGAAATGCGTAAATCAAATGTTGAACCTGATTTTTATGGGTTTGATATTGATAACAAATTTGTTGTCGGGTACGGTTTAGATGATGCCGGATATTGTAGAAATCTTCCTTATATTGGCTACAAAGAGGTGTAAATGTATCAAAAAGCGCTTCAAAATATCAACGAGTTTTATCGGGACGAAAATGATGGCAATGCGAAAATTACAAAATTATTTATGTTGTTGAAAGATGTTGTTGATTTTGATGAGTGCGGAATTTTTTATTTAGTTCCAAATTCGTTGAATTTAGAGCAAAGTTTTGGAGGAAAATTTGCCCCAAAATATTCAATAAACGATGATGCAACTCAAAAATTGTATGATACAAAGTTTGATGATGTTTCAGGTTTGCTCAAAAAACTTTTTTATTCTGATAGTGAAATTTTGGCAAAGAGATTGCTTGTCAAAGGGGTTGTATTTGGGTTGTTTTGTATAATAAGAAAATCGCAAAGCTTTAGTAGTGAAGAAAGTCTTGTGTTTGAAACGTATTCAAATATTTTGGCAGAATTTGTGAAAGATATTGAACTGTCTAAAATCGTTACATTACAAGTGAAATCTATGGAAAAAGGTTTAAAAAAATCATATAATGATTTTGAGAATATAAAAAAAGAAAACCACAAAATCCAAGAAAACAAAAAACTACAAAATGAATTTATTGCGAATGTTTCACATGATTTGCGTACTCCTTTGAATTCGATAATTTGTATGTCTGAAACTTTGGCAAACAATTTGTTTGGCGAATTAACAAACAAGCAAAAAGAATACGTAGAAGATATAAGAATTTCCGGGATACGTTTGCTCGGGATGATAAATGAGGTTTTGGATATTGCAAAAATTGAATCTCATACAGTGAAATTGAATGTAACTGATGTAAATTTACGTATGCTAGTTGATGAGGTTTGTAATATTCTTCGTCCGATTGCAGATAAAAAGAAGGTGAAATTTGTCAATGCTGTCAATCTTTTGAGCATTCGTGGAGATTATGTAAAACTTCAACAGGTTTTGTTTAATATTATCGGTAATGCTGTAAAATTCTCGCCTGAAAATTCAAAGGTTCAAATTACATCAGAAGAGTTGTTTGATTGTGTTGAAATTCGGGTAAAAGATGAGGGGATTGGTATCGATAAAGAATATCATCAGAAAATTTTTGAGAAGTTTTATCAAGTTGAAAATGCGTTGGCCAAAACGGAAGTATCAACGGGGCTTGGGCTTGCTATATCAAAAGAATTTGTAAAACTTCATGGCGGAGAAATCAAGGTAAATAGTGAGAAAGGTAAAGGGGCTGAATTTATTATAAAACTCCCTATTACAGATGATTGATAAAAATTTTTATTTATTATAATATTGAACCAACAAAAGGAGAGCGAAAATGGATCAAGAAACATATATGAAAATAATGGGCTACGTGCCTACGGTTATTGAGGCTTCATCTCGTGGTGAGCGCTCATTTGATATCTTTTCAAGATTGTTGAGAGAAAGAATAATTTTCTTAGGAACTGAAATTGACGATGATGTTGCAAACTCTGTTGTAGCACAACTTTTGTTATTGGATAGTGAAAATTCTGAAAAAGATATTATGTTGTACATAAATAGTCCAGGGGGTGTTATTACTGCTGGTATGGCAATTTATGACACTATGAACTTGATAAAATCTGATGTTTCAACCATTTGTTTAGGAGAAGCGGCATCAATGGGTGCATTCTTGTTATCAGCAGGAACAAAAGGTAAGAGAATGGCATTGCCGAGTGCAAGAATTATGATTCACCAACCGTTGGGTGGCGCTAAAGGTCAGGCGACAGATATCGAATTGGAAGCTAAAGAAATCCGCAGAATGAAAGACATGTTAATTGGAATTATGGCTGAAAATTCTGGTCAAGATTTTGAAAAAGTTAAAGAAGACTGCGAACGTGACCACTATTTGTCAGCGTTTGAAGCAAAAGAATACGGCTTGATAGACAAAGTTGTAGAACGTCATTCGTTATAATCTTTTTAAATATTCATTTTAAATCAAAAAGCAACTATGTTTGATAGTTGCTTTTTGTTAGTGATTTTGTTATCCACATCAACAGTGTTAATTTACGTGTCAGGCGGTGCCTTGACCTACATTTTGGCTACATTTCTTTTTGTATTTTAATCTATGTTTTTATGTTTAATTCGTTCTGATTTGAATTTATTAAATAGAAGTTCAAATATATCTTTCTGTGTCATTTTTCTTTTTTGTGGCCTACGATTAGTTTTTGGAGTTTTTTGTGGTTTTTCCGGTTTGGTTGTAGGTGTTTTTTTTGTTGCTTGTTCTGTTGTCGGTAGTGCAGATAATGTTGTTGTCATTTTAACAAATTCACTTCTAGGTATTGGTTCGATTTTATCTGGGTGCCAAGGGTTAGCAACATAAACTGTATCTTTTGTGATTTTTAAGACATTCAATGCATGACCACCACCGGCTTTAGTTGTGCCGTCAGGTCCGTTTTGTGCAACTCGGACACCAAATGTGATTGCATAATCACCTTCTTTGCCTTCGTATTTACTAAGCATTGAGTTGATAGCTTGTTCATTTTGGGTGTAATGGCTAACTTCAGATACGCCTGCTTTGACTTTTCCATCTTTGCTGTTTTCGTACATGGAAATGTCGGCACCTGTTCGACGAGCCATTTCTTCTCTTGTAATGTAGCCGTATTTTCCGTCTTTGTATGGTTTTACTCTGTTATATCTTTTTTGACTACCTTCAAAAACTTCAGATTTATTTCCAGTTAATAGAAAGCCAGCATCAAATGTTCTGCCGCCACTTAATACGTCGCCATTTTTGCCAAAGCCATTATAATTTACGTTAGATTCTGCATCTGTTTGTTTCACACCATTTTTGCCGTTCTTGCCGACGGTAATTGACATTTCGGCTCTATAGGCTTCAACTGCAAGTTCATAAGCAACTACTTCCAAGTCGCCTTTTGAATATGCATCACTTAAGCCCGCTTTTTCTAGTGCTTCTGCAGAAATTGTATAACTTCCTGTTACTTCGCAAGGTAAGCCTCTTTTAGCGTATTCTTCTCTGATTTTATTTGCTCCGGGGAGTGTAACAGTATAAGAACCATCTTTGTTTTTCTTACAATTTTTAGTCAGAAGCTCTTGACCGTTTTTTGTATTTCTAATAGCATTTACTTCAGCAAGAAGATAGCAATCTCCACGTTTTGCTTGCTTTGAATCTCCGATATATCCATCTGTAGTGTCTGCGAATGGAGTTGTTTTACCGTTTGGTGAATTTATACCGTTATTATTAGTTCTTGGTGCTTTTACTAAAACTTGATCTGTTCCAATGGTTCTAGTGTTTCCTGAGCGAGAACCAAGTTTGTATGATGTATTGTAATTATTCGTAGGTGAATGTGGTGGATTTTTCCTTATTTTAGAAAATTTGCTCAACCAATCCCGTAGTTCCGGTTTAATATTTTGCTTTGGTGCTGCTACAGTGCCTTCTTTGTTCATTGAAGGTAAACCTGTAATTTGATTAAACGCATCTAAATTCGCTCTCTGAACCATAAAAAATCTCCTTAATATCTCTTCACTTATATATAAAGGAGTTTTTTTAGTCATAATTGTTGAATTTTAAAATATTGTTTACAGAACTTAATGTTTTGCACCTTAGCCCATTGGTGGCGGTTGAATGTAAAGCGGTTTCAATTCTTGCCATTTGCATGCTTTTGTTTGCAGTTTTTCATAAGCAAGTTCTGCCAAAATTTCACCCAAAGGATATTGGGTTTGTTGATACGAAATTCCGCCAAATTCTTTTTGCATTTTATCGTCACAAATTACAAAGTAATCGCCGTTTGCTAAAATTTCTTTGATTTCATCAATATTTACCGCACCTTTAATTTCGTTTTCGTGGTAAAGGTAAGCGCAATTTTTTCTTGCATCAAGTGCAACAATTGTTGGCTTTTCTGTTTTATTGATTTTTGCCAAAATTTCAAGTGAAGAAACACCGCAAGCCGGAATATTCAACTGTTGAGCCATCATTCTTGCAACCGTTGTACACGCTCTGATGCCTGTAAAACTCCCTGGGCCGTCATTTGTGCCGATTGCTGAAATATCTTGTGGTGTTAAATCGTTTTCTTTCAAAACTTCTTTTATTGTCGAAATCAAGAACGCTGAATGATACTTGTTATCTTGGTTTTCTACAATTTTTGATGATAAAATTTCTTTATCTTTTGTCAATGTTACATACATTTTGTCTAAACATGTATCAAATACTAATAAAATCACTTTTTCAATTCCTCTACAATTTTTTTACAATTTTCGCCAAAACCTTCAAACGTGTATTTTCTGCTGTCATCATCTTCATAGGTTACATTGATTTTCAGATGATTAAACGGAATTTCGTTTTGCGAAAATTCTGCCCATTCAACAAAGGTTATTTTCTTGCCTTCCGAATATTCACGGAGTTCATCGGTAATCGTTTTGACTCCTTCGTTTTCCAGTCTGTACAAATCAAAATGATAGACCGGAATTTTTGCACTGTGATATTCATTAAGAATTACAAAACTCGGGCTTGTAACTTTTTCAGTTATTCCGATAGCTTCTGCGACAAATTTCACAAATGCGGTTTTACCTGCCCCTATTTCGCCATATAAATTGATAAAACAACCGTCATTTTCGATAAGTTTTGCAAATTTATATGCAAGTTTTTTTGTATCTTCCAAATTCTTACAAATTACTTCTAATTTACTCATTTTGTACTACTACTTTGTTCCTTCCTGTATTTTTTGCTTGATAAAGCGCCTTGTCTGCCTTTTTTAGCAAATCTTCGTCATTATCATTTTCTTGCATTTCGTAAATTCCCAAACTAATGGTTACTTTTATTGATTTTACTTCATTGTCTGGGTCAACTTTCGAAATATCAACGACCTTGTTTTCTATTGACGCTCTAAGACGTTCTGCAACTTTTTTAGCCTCATCAATTTTGGTGAACGGTAAAAGTATTGAAAACTCTTCACCGCCATATCTTCCGGCAATGTCGTATTCTCTTAATTGTCCTCGAATGATTTTGGCAATGTCTTTCAACACCAAATCTCCGACAGCGTGTCCGTAGGTGTCATTTACGTGTTTGAAGTAGTCAATATCTGTCATAATTCCGCATAGAGGCGCTTTTTGTCGTTTTGCATTGGCAACTTCTTGCTTGATACGTTCTTCAAGTTGATTTCGGTTATAAAAACCTGTCAAGGCATCAAGTGTTGCGTGTTTCAGAATTTCAGCGTAAACGTTTGCACGATTGATTGTTGTTGCAATTTGAGTTGATAATTGTGTCAGATATTCGATATCTTTTTCTGTAATTTTTTCATCTGTACATTTTGCAACCAGTACTCCGACTTCTTTATTTTCACTTTTTAGCGGAAGGGCTAAAAGTTTTTTGTCCTCGCTTAGTACAGTAGAGTCAAAGTTTTCAACAATTTCCATAATTTTGCTGTCTTTGCATGCCATAGGCCAAGCGAGAACATTTTTCCCTACATTTTCATCATATAGGAAAATGTAGAGCAAATAATTTGTGAAAAATTTGTCTATCATTTCACCAATAATCGGAATTACGTAATTCAATTCGTATTGGCTTTCAATGATTTTTGCAATATTTTTCATTGTTTCGTGAAAGTTCACGTTTTTCTGCATTTTATCGTTCAAAATAAGGTTTTGAACTTTTAGCGAAATAAATGGCGCTGCATATTTTATGAATTTTTTAAATTCGTTATTTCCACCTTTGAAAATTAAATAGCCGATACTTTTTTTGTGTTTGAAAATTGGGTATTTTATCTCATTTTCTTCAATTACCGGTGATTCAAGGTATATTTTTTTGTTTATATCAATAGAAAAATCTTCAATATCGAAATTTTTTGAAAAAAAAGTTCTTAAAGCACTTTGCAGTGATTTTTCACTGTAAGCTTCATTAAGAACTTTTGAAAGTTTTTCTATTTTATCTAACAAAATTAAACCTCAACTTGTTGCAAAACATCTTCCGGAATATCGCAATTAGCATAGACATTTTGAACGTCATCAAGTTCTTCAAGTCTGTCTATCAATCGCATAATTGAAGTTGCTGTTTTAACATCAGTTACTTCAATATTGTTTTGTGGAATTCTTGTCAATTCTGCGGTTGTGCTTTTGAAACCTTCTGCTTCAAGACCTTCAACAACTGATTGGAAGTTTTCAACTGATGTAATAACTTTGTAGCAA
This sequence comes from uncultured Candidatus Melainabacteria bacterium, assembly GCA_934692625.1. GTDB lineage: Bacteria > Cyanobacteriota > Vampirovibrionia > Gastranaerophilales > Gastranaerophilaceae > Zag111. The sequence goes on along the minus strand of CAKUUC010000003.1, from coordinate 89,982 downwards.
TCTTCATCTTCAATAACATCTTCTGCATCAAGGTTGATTGCTGCTTCAAACAATTTTTCAAAATCAACATCTGTATCGAATTCAATGCTGCCTTTTCTATCAAACATCCAACTTACGCAATTTGTTTCGCCCAAGTTTCCGTTGAATTTTGTGAAAATACTTCTAACATCGCCTGCTGTTCTGTTTCTGTTATCAGTCATAGCTTCTAAAACAACAGCAACACCGCCTGCTGCGTAACCTTCGTAAGTCAATTCTTCGTAATTGTCTGCACTTCCTGCTCCGGAACCTTTTTCGATTGCTCTTTTGATGTTGTCGTTAGGAAGTCCTGCCGCTTTTGCTTTTTCAATAGCGGTTCTCAAACGGAAGTTTCCGTTAGGGTCAGCCCCGCCTAGTCTTGCAGCTACAATCAATTCTCTTGAATATTTTTGAAATACTACTGCTTTTTGTGAATCTGTTTTGGCTTTTTTATTTTTAATGTTCGCCCATTTTGAGTGTCCTGACATTTTTACCTCTTTTTCTTTCTGTTCTCTCGGTTATCCTGATATTATCAAAAATTAACTTTCTTTTCAACTGTTTCAAAACTTCCGTTTCTTGAATTTAAGTTTTGTAACGATTTGTTCAAGTCCTGAAATTTTGAAATTCAAAAATACTTTATAAAAGTAAGAGAGCAAATATATGGAGATGTGAGTATGACAATTAATATTCTAAATGTTGTATTAGGTAAAGTTGATTACGCAAACACAAATAAAACGACTTTTGTGCCGAAAAATACAGTTCAAACTTTCAATGTTGCACAAAAAAATGATTATACAAAAATCGCAAGAGATAACCATTATGTGACAGATTTGCAAGCAAAATATGCCGGAATTGATGCGGAGGAATATTTACTTGCCGCAAAAAATAACGGTTCAAAAACACTTTGTGTGACTGATGAAGATTTCAATAATTATGGTGTTGCTTGGGATAAAAGTTTGGCATCATAAAAAAAATTGAAAAAGGAGCGAAACAAAAAAGAGTCAATTCGTAATGAATTGACTCTTTTTAAATTGTTGTTCTTCGTTTATCTTATGCTGAATAAACGCTAACTTGTTTTCTTGTTCTTCTGTGTGGTTCAAATTTAACTACACCATCAGTCAAAGCAAACAATGTATCATCAGAACCGATACCAACATTGATACCAGGGTGAATTTTAGTTCCTCTTTGACGAACAAGGATATTACCTGCTTTAACGGTTTCGCCGCCGAACTTTTTAACGCCTAAACGCTTAGCTTCGGAGTCACGGCCGTTACGGGTGGATCCCATACCTTTCTTATGTGCCATTTTTCTTTTCTCCTTTTTTCTTTTGTACTTATAACGATTTTAGACTACTTATTCAGCAGTTGCTTCAGCAGACTTTTGAGCAGTTGTTCTGATTTTAGAAATCATAACTCTTGTGTAACCTTGTCTGTGACCTTGTTTTTTTCTGTAACCTTTTTTAGGTCTTTGTTTGTAAACGATAATTTTCTTTGCTCTGTCATGTAAAACGATTTTACCTTCAGCAGAAGCGCCTGATACGTAAGGTTGTCCTACTTTTGATTTCTTACCGTTAACAATCATAACGATTTTGTCAAAAACTACTTTTGAATCTTTTTCGCCATCTAATAATTCAACATCAACGTAGCGTCCTTCTTCTACTTGATATTGTTTTCCGCCTGTTTCGACTATTGCGTACATTTTTACTTTCCTTTCATTGCGGGTTTCGTAACCTTTTTGGGGTTTTGTTAAACGATTGACCCTATAATAACGTATGATAATTATCTATCAGTCTGTTTTATAAGTCAAGTAGTTTTAATTTTTATTAACTTGAAACTACTCTGAAATCATGATTTTAGCGATTTTGTAAATTTTTTCTGCTTGTTGTGGTGTGAGTTTTCTTATCAGTCTTGAGAGTTTATTTTCTTTATTCGTTGGGGTAATTTTGTTGTCTGTGTAAAATTTTTCGATATTTATCTTTAATACCTTTATTATTTTTAGAAATGTCGGAACGCTCGGATAGTGAACTCCGCGTTCAATTTTACCGATTTGTTTCTCGTCAATTCCGACAAGTTCTGCCAGTTCAAATTGAGTTATGCCGGTTTTCTTTCTGTAAAATTTTATGAGTTCGCCTGTTTTTTGAGCGGAAAAGTTTTCCATATATCGTCCTTTTATTTAACTTATTTCCTTATGATATATCTTGTTTGATAGAACTAAAACAACGCATATATGACTTGTTTTGAATTGACAATAACGCGCATGTGCGTTATTGTATAAATCTAGGAGGGTGTGAATATGAGTCTTAAGAAAGCGTTTACTTTAGCCGAAGTTTTGATAACCTTGGGTATTATCGGTGTTGTGGCTGCAATGACTCTTCCGGTCTTATTTAATAGTATAGAAAAGACAATTACTGTGAATAAACTAAAAAGGGCAATGGCAGAAGTAAATCAAGGATATCGAATGGGTTTTACCGAAAATGGAGCAATGACAGAAAGAGATTTGACAAATGTTACACCTAAAGACTATTTTGACACCTACTGGAAACCTTATTTCAAAGTATCGCAATTTTGTTTGACAGGTCCTGAATGCGGTTATGCAACTAATAAGCCTTTTAAATCAAAGAATGGAACCCGAAATGCTACACTTATGACTCAACGTTCCAATGTAAGTTATATTACAAATAACGGATTCTTTTATTTGTTTCAGCCTAGGGCAGGTGTTAGTGGAAATATAGCACAGCATACGATTTTGGTTGATATCAACGGTAGCAAGCTTCCAAACACTTTTTGTAAAGATGTATTCATTTTTAGAGTTACGGCTGATGGAAGTATGTTTATGCCTGCCGGATACGGCTTGAGTGATTCTGCAATTGCTAATGGCGGAACTTATGGCGATTACTGTGCAGAACTGATTCGTAGAGCAAATTGGAAAATTACAAAAGATTATCCTTGGTAAATTTTATTTCTTTTAATTTTTATTAACCTTGTAGCTATGAGTGCGTTTTTGAAGTATTATAATTTTATGATGTTTAATAGGGAAGAATTAATAGAGGCTACAGGTGCACAATGCCTGAAAAATGATTGTGGAAATTTTGAAGGTTTTAAGATTTCAACTGATACAAGAACGATTGCAAAAGGTGATATCTATTTGCCATTAAAAGGTGCTAATTTTGATGGTGAAAAATTTATAGAACAAGCACTAAATGCTGGTGCTGTAGGTTATTTTACGACAACTGATACTGTTTTTGATAATGCAAAACTTGTGTTAAAAGTTTCTGATACGAAAGAAGCGTATCTTAACATTGCAAAATTTTACCGTTTTAAACTGAACCCTAAAACTATTATGATTACAGGAAGTTCAGGTAAAACTACAACAAAAGAAATTGTCTATTCTGTACTTTCTCAAAAATTCAAAACTCAAAAAACTTTTTCAAATCACAATAATGAAATAGGTTTTTGTCAAACTGTTCTTGGAATGCCTACGGACACTCAAGCGCTTGTTGTAGAAGCCGGCATGAGAGGTTTGGGAGAAATTGAACTGATTTCTACTCATTTAGAGCCAGATTACGCAATTATTACAAACTCAGGAACTGCGCATATCGGACGTTTGGGTAGTTTAGACAATATTGCAAAAGCAAAATGTGAAATTGCTGCAGGGTTGAAGGAAAATGGTGCTTTTATCGCGTTAAATCAAGAAATTATCAAAAAACATTTAAAATATAACGGTAAAAAGATTTTTTATTCGCTAAATGATGTAAAAATTTTGGAACGAAAAATCGGATATTCAAAATTTGAGTATAAAAATAATGTTTATGAACTCAATGTTGAAGGAGATTATAATATCGAAAACTCTTTGGCGGCAATTGAGTTGGGCTATTGCATTGGCTTAACTTATGATGAAATTGCTCAAGGGTTAAGAAGTTACAAACCGATTGAAAAACGTTGGGAAGTAGAAAATGTTGGCGGAATAAATTTTATCAATGACAGTTATAATGCAAACCCGGATTCAATGAAGGCTTCTGTTAAAACTTTTGTTGAACTTTATGAAAAGCCGGTTGTTGTTCTCGGAAATATGGGTGAATTGGGTGAAAATGAAGTTCAATACCATAAAGAAGTTGGAGTGTATTTATCCGAATTGAGAAAAGATGTTAAATATTTTGTTGTCGGAGATTTAGCGGCAGAAATCGGAAAAGTCTTGGAACAAAGCGGATTTGAAGTTAAGTATTTTGATGATAATGAGCAAGTCGCAAAAGAGATTGTAAAAACTTGTTCAAATAGTGAAACCGTATTTTTGAAGGCTTCACGTTCTATGGAATTTGAGAAAATTATTGAAAATGTAAGAGGGATAAAATAATGAGAATGATAGCTATAGCATTCATTTTGGGAATGATTTTGTGTATGCTTTTCGGCGTACCGTATATTGATATGCTAAAGAAAAAAATGATTGGGCAATATGTTAAAGATTTGGCGCCTGAAAATCATGCTAAAAAACAAGGAACTCCGACAACAGGCGGTGTGTTTATTATTGCTGCAATAATTTTGGCATCTGTTACAACTCTTTTGTTGGCTCAAAAAATGACAACAATCGCATTGATAACAATTATTACACTTGGATTTTACACATTTGCGGGATTTCAAGATGATTATATAAAAATAAAAGGTAAAAATAATGACGGCTTGTCTGCTCGTGGAAAATTATTCAGACAAATTGCAATTGCGATGCTTCCGACATTGTTTTTGGTTACAACAAACCCAAGTGCGTGCAACTTTGCGATAGGTAATTTTGTTTTGGATTTGAAATGGTTATATCCATTCTTTGCAGTATTTATTATTACAGGCGCTTCAAATGCTTATAATTTGACTGATGGCTTAGATGGACTTGCCGCAGGGTGTGGTGTTCCTGCATTTATCACTTGTGCTTTGATTTCTTATTTTACAGGTGAAACAGAATTAGCGATTATTGCTGCGGCAGTTGCTGGTGCTTTGTTGGGTTTCTTAAAGTTCAACAAACCAAAGGCAGAAGTTTTTATGGGGGATACAGGATCTCTTGCTATTGGTGGTTTGCTCGGTACATTGGCTGTTTTAGGCAAATTTGAATTCTTGTTGATTTTCATTGGCGGAGTTTTTGTAATGGAAACATTGTCTGTAATTATACAGGTAACAAGTTTTAAAACTACGGGAAAAAGAGTTTTTAAAATGGCTCCTATTCACCACCATTTTGAACTTCTTGGATGGAGTGAAAAGAAAGTGGTTGTTGTGTTTGCAACGATTTCTTTGTTGCTTTCCGTATTTGCATTTGTATTATTTGAATTATTCAGCAGAGGAATTTTATAATGAGTATAAGAGGTAAAAAAGTTCTTGTTTTAGGACTCTCAAAAAGCGGTATTGCGGCTGCTAAATTCGCAAAAAAACACGGTGCGATTGTCTATTTATCAGAAGGTAAGTATGTAGATGAAGAAAATATGTACAAAGTTTCTGATTTGAAAAGTTTAGGTATAAACGTTGAATTTGGTTCGCATTCTGATGAGTTTGTCGATAATGCGGAATTGGTTGTTTCCAGTCCCGGAATTCCTCCGCATAGCGAAATTATTAAACGTATAGTTGCAAAAAATATTCCTGTTATATCTGAACTAGAGTTGGCTTATCGTGAATGTGATATTCCGTTTATTATCATTACAGGAACAAACGGTAAAACTACAACTACCGCTTTAACCGAACATATTTTGGCGAAATCTTTGAATGTCAAGGCGTGCGGTAATATTGGTCAACCACCTTGTAATATTGCAGATGAAAATTTAGATTATTTTATTTGTGAAGCAAGTTCTTACCAATTGGCAATGACTCCGTCTTTGAAACCATTTATTTCAGTTTGGACAAATTTCACTCCTGACCATATTGATTGGCACCAAGGGCTAGAAAATTACTTCAAAGCTAAGGCTAAAGTTTTTCTTTCTCCACAAGCACCTAAATACAGTGTTTTGAATGCTAAAGATGAAAAATTGCTTGAATTTTCTAAAAAAGCAGAAGGTGAAATTTTCATGTTTGCCGGAAATATCGGTGACAATTGTTGTTATGAAGAAAACGGTAAAATTATTTATAAGCAAAACGGAAACGCGGAAGAAATTATTACGCTCAAAGAATGTCCGCTACTTGGGGAACACAATTATCAAAACATAATGTGTGCGATTATTTGTGCAAAATTGACAGGTGTTCCAAATGAGTTAATAAAAAAAGCAATTATGGAATTTAAAGCACCTGCACATCGTCTTGAAAAAATTATAGAAAAAGACGGTATCACATTCTACAATGATTCTAAGGCGACTAATCCAGAGGCAGCAATTGTCGCAATTGATTCATTCAATAATACAAACGTTGCGTTGATTGCCGGTGGTAGAGATAAAAACACTGATTTGACAGAGTTTTGCAAATCTGTAAATGCTCATATCAAAACAGTTGTTCTTATTGGTGAAGCAACAGAACGATTTGAGCAAAATTTGAGAGCAAACGGATTTGATAATATTATCAAAGAAAAGACAATGGAAAGTGCTATTGACAAATGTATTGAATTAAAACCTGATGTGGTTTTGTTGTCACCGGCATGTGCAAGTTTTGATATGTTTAACAGTTATGAGCACAGAGGAGAAGTTTTCAGAGAGTATGTCTTATCGAGAGTATAGATCGCCACAACGTCAAAGTAGGGATAGACGAGAAAGTAGAAAACATCATTATAATAAATCAGGTGTAATAATTTCTGCACCTGATAGACAGTTGCTTGTTATTGTTGCCTTTTTGGTAGTATTAGGTTTACTTGCAATATTTTCTGCAACTGCTCCAAAATGTCAACGTGAAGGTGTTTTGCTTATCACAATGGCTTTCAAGCAAGGTATTTATGCTATTGTAGGGTTCGTTGCAATGTTATTTTTCTCAAGGTTTGATTACAAAAAACTTGAGAAATATAATACTAAATTTATGTGGACAGTTATTGCACTGTTACTGATTCTTCAATTTACACCGCTAGGGGTAGTGATTAATGGGGCAAAACGTTGGATAAATTTAGGATTTATGCAACTTCAGCCGTCCGAATTGGCAAAACCTTTGTTCTGTATGCTTCTTGCTACTATGTTTAAAGATAAAATCAGTATGGAAACTGTTAAAATCTTTGCATCAAAATATATATGGCAAATGGTTTTTATCCTCGGACTGATTTATAAACAACCGAACTTGAGTATGGTATTGATTCTTTTGGCAACGACCGGAGTTTTATACTTAATTGCGATGGGGCCAATGTTGCCGGTATATTGTATGCTAGGTTTTGGTGGTGTTGGAGTTTTATCATTCTTGCCAAAACTGTTACGCGGTTACCAGATGGACAGAATTACAATTTGGTTAAACCCAGGAAGTGATGCGTTAGGCAAAGGATACAATATTATTCAATCCTTGATTGCCTTTGCTACAGGCGGATTGATGGGCTCAGGGTATGGCGGCTCTATTCAAAAATTAGCATACTTGCCAGAATGTCATACTGACTTTATTTTTGCAATTATAGCGGAAGAATTCGGACTGTTAGGGTGTTTGTTCGTTATCGGATTGTTTGCGGCATTGGTTCTTCGTGGAATGTGGGTTGCTAAACGTTGTCCGGATATGTACGGCAAACTTTTAGCGGTCGGCATTACGTTTATATTTGGCTTGCAAGCGTTATTCAATATGTCTGTAGCAAGTTCTTTGATGCCGGTAACAGGTGTAACTTTGCCGTTTATTAGTTATGGCGGAACTTCTATTATCGTTTCGCTTGCTATGGTTGGAATTTTATTAAATATATCAAGACAGAGAATTAAAAGATTAGGAACTCAAACAAATGAATAAAAAAACATATTTTATAACAGGTGGCGGAACCGGGGGGCATATTTACCCTGCAGTTGCGGTTGCTGATGAATTGTTAAAATCTGAAAATACGGAAAAAATTTACTATGTGGGAAATCCGAATAATATGGAATTTTCTATTGTACAAGGTAAAAATTATGAGTTTTTGCCAGTAATATCTTCCGGCATGCCGAGAAAATTGGGATTTCCTTTGGTGAGATGGGGATTTCAGATGTTTCATGCCTTTGTAAAATGTTGTTTTTATATAAAACAATATAAGCCTGATGTGATTTTTGGAACGGGTGGTTATGTTTCGGCACCGGTTTTGATGGCTGGTATTGTGATGAAAGTTCCGTTTGTAATGCACGATTGCGATGCAAATCCGGGATTGGTGACAAGAAAATTTTCACCGTATGCAAAGAGTGTGTCGATTGCATTTGAAGAGGCTAAGAAAAAGTTGAACAATCCTAATTGTTATGTAAATGGAAACCCTATTCGTAACGAGTTTTCGACTTTAACAAAATCTCAGGCAAGACAGAATTTAGGACTTGAAGATAGATTGACTGTTTGCGTTATGGGTGGCTCTCAAGGCGCTAAAGCGATAAACTCCGCAACTGTTGGGGTGTTGAAAACTTTGACTCACGACTTAGGTTTGCAGGTAATCTTTCAAACAGGAAAGAAGAATTATGACAAGGTTGTTGCTGAGTTAAACAATGTTTATCCTGAATTTGAAAATGATAAAAATTTGCTGGTCAGACCATATTTTGACGATATGGTAACAGTTTTGAAAGCCTCTGATATTGCTGTGTCAAGGGCTGGTTCGTTGAGTATTTCGGAAATTTGCGCAAGTGGAATTGCTCCGATTTTTGCTCCGTATCCTTATGCTGCTGCGGATCACCAAAGAAAGAATGCAAAATATGTAGTTGGACAAGGCGCAGGCTTGTATGTAGAAGATGCAGATTTAACCTCGGAAAAATTGTTGGAACTTGTGAAAACACTTGTTGAAGATGAAAATTATTTGCATCAAGTTCAGCAAAAATCTTTAGCGCTTGCAAAATTCGATGGCTTGCAAAAAATTGTTGAACAGATAAATGGGTAAGATTTAGGTGACAATTCAGAAAAATCATGAATTAGAAAAGTAGGTTGGCGTTGCCACGCCAACAGCGTTAATTACCAGATTGTTACAAAGCGAACCAACGAACCTGAGGTGAGTTGTGTGAGGTGAGTATGCGTAGGCGAAGCCGAAGAAGAATAACAAGAAAATATATTTGCTCATTACAATTGCAAAAATTTTCTAAGTTTTCTCCAATGACAATAGCTTTGCTGGGTTGCTCCAAAAAGTCATGCCGAACAGCACGAGCAGTGTGCGAAACGAAGTGAAGGCACGATTAATGCGAGTGCGGAGTTTCGGCATCTCTTCCAAAAACAAAATAAAACAAAGAATTAAGTCCCTAAAATCCTTGTTATAACTTGATATGAAGAGACCCTGAAACGAGATTCAGGGTGACCTTTAGGTGTGTTCGTTTACTATTGTCAGAATGACTATAATAGGACTATTTTGTTTCAATCTCTTAACATAAAACTGTAACATTACAAAATGTAAAAATTGTTTTAAACCCTCGACAGCCTTGATATTTGTCAGAACTTTACTTCGCAAGGTTATTCAAATAATCTTGATTTTGTTTCAAAGTTTCGTCGGTTGCGGTGATTGAATAAATCGGTTTTGAATTGAAAATGTTTTTTGCTGCAATTTGAATATCTTCTGCCGTGATTGTGTCGATATCCGCCAATCGTTTGTTCATATAATCTGCACCATAATAACTTTTGTTTGAGCCTAACAACGCTGCGTTTTTGTCAGAATTTGTTTCAAGTATTGACAAAATTTTTGTTTTTATTGCTTTTTTCGCATTTGCAAGTTCTTCATCTGTAACTTTTTCATTCATTATCTTTTTGATGTTTTCATTAAATCCGTCAATAGATTTTTGAACGTTGTCAAATGTTTTTTCACCTGTTTCTTGGTTTTCTGTCGTTGTGCCGATATTCAAGCGGAAAACTCCCATATCATCAAGGTATGAATAAGAAGAACCTACCGCATAAGCAAGGTGTCTTTTTTCTCGCAAATCACTAAACAGTCTTGAAGATGGAGAACCGCCTAAAATTTCATTTAACAATTCAACAGTATCAATATCTTTGATGTTTTTGCTGCGTTTGAATTTAAAGCCTTCAATGATATTTGCTTGGTTTTTCTTGTGAACATCTGTACAAACTTCTGTTTTTTCAACCGGAGTATAGCGTTCAAGTAAGCTTACATCTTTGGGCTTAAATGTGTTATATGTGCTCATTGTGTTGAACACTTCTTGTTTAATTTCCGGATATTTTTCAAAGTTGCCGGAAATTACGGCATTCGCTTCGCTTTTTTCAAAAATTTCGTTGAAATAATCTTTGATATCTTGAGTTGTGATTGTATCAAGGCTTGCGAGTTTATCTTGTGGAGTAAATTCATTTGGAGTTCCTTTGTACATTATTTTTGCGAATTTGTCCATCGGTGAAACTTCGTAGCTTTGGTATTCGTCTTTTAGTCTTGAAATTGCATTTTTTACGGTTGTATCATCAATTTTCGGATTTTTAATTCTGTTGTTGAAGAATTCAAAAGCTTCTTTTGTTTGGTTTGCCGGAAAATCAGCGTGGAAACCTATGCCGTAATCGCAAATATTTACGCTTGAACTGATTCCGTGAATATCAGAAAATTTGTTGATTTCATCAACTGTCATGTTTGTTGAATCTTCTTTTCTATAGATATTGTCTAGAATGTCCGCAATTGCGGCTTTTTTCGGAGTCCAATCTTTTGCTGTTATGCTTAATCCAAATTCAACATTATCAGATTTTACATCATTGCATACGACTTCCATGTTGTTTTCAAGTTTATAAGTATTAACTTTTGACGTATCAATAGGAGTTTTTTTGTTTGCACCGGTAAAGGCAATATTTTGTGCTGCTTTGTGGTTTTTGTCGATTGTTTCTGCTCGTGTTTGAGAAGGGTGAACAACTGTTACTGCCGCTTTGTTCAAATCGAGATATTTTTTTGCAACATTGACAATATCTTGAGCCGTCATTTCGTCAATAATTTTGTTGAAATCTTTGAGTGAGTCGATATTGTTGTTCAAAAATGCGGAACCAACCATATAATTTACTCCGCCTGAGATTTCGAATGTTTTGTCGTGCGATTTCTTCATTCTATTTTTTATCGCCGTAAGTTCTTCGTCTGTTGGTGGATTTTGGGTTATTTTATAAAGTGTTCCGTAAATGTCTTTTAACATTGCTTCGGATTTGTCATCAGCAACTCCTGTAGATACAAGGATTAGCCCATTGTCATCAGGTCTTGAACTTAATCTTTCAGGCGAAATGTTTATGCCTGTTCCGTATTTTCTTTCAAGTGGCGCTAATTTTGAATCGTAAAGTCCGCCAATCAATTGATATAGCGCATTCAAATGAACTTTGTCTTTTGTGTTGTTATTTTCAGGACCTGCAAATCCTATAAATACAGTGGCTTCATTACTTGTTGATTTTGGTGAAATTATGTCACTTCTTACCGGTTTTTCTGTTGGTGTCATTTTTTCAAAATGTCTGTTATTTGTTGGCATTTTGTTTGAGTTGAAATATTTTGAAACCAAATCCATTGCTTTTTGTGGTTCTACTTCTCCTGTAATTACTGTTACGGTGTTTGCAGGATAGTAGTTGTCGTTATAATATTTCACAACATCATCTCTGGTTAAATTCGAGATGTTGTTTGTTGTTCCTGCAACAAGGTCTGATGAAGATGATTTGATGTTGAATAAATTTTTAACAGTCTGTGTAAATCCTAAATTTTCGTTTTCGGACACGCACATGTTAATTTCAGAATTTACGATTTTCTTTTCTTTTTCAAGTTTTTCAAGCAAAAATTTTGGAGATTGAAGCATTCCTGCATGAAGATAAAGTTGGTTTTCAAAATCGTTTTCATCAAGCAAATTTGAATCTATGTAGTAATCAGTTTTGTCAAATGAGGTGGAAGCATTTGTAGAAGCGCCCATTTTGTTAACTTCGTCAAAGAAAACTTTGTCACCTAAAGTCTCAGAGCCGTTGAACAAATTGTGTTCTATAAAGTGGCTGATTCCACGTAAATTGTCCGGTTCATTGAATGAACCTGTGTTGACGTAGGATTTTACGATAGTTGGACCCTCTTTTGGTACAATAATAACTTTTTGTCCGTTCGCAAGTTTATAACAATGAGCGGTCAATTCGTCATTTAATTTGATATCTTCTGTGTGATTGTATGCAATCGGAACTTTCACATTCAATGCCGGTTGAGTAACGTTTTGCATTTGAACTGGTGTTTGTTCTTGTTGTGTGTTGTTTTCAATCGGAGATTGTTGTCCGAAACTTTGTTGAGTGACTCTTTTTGTATAAATTGGAGCGACATAATTTTGTAATATTTTCATGAAAAAATCCTACCTATCTATAATTAATAGAAAACTTTCAGAGTGAAAATTTTGCCTATTTTTTATATTGAATTTAACATATATTAATATTTTACACAAAAATATTTTGCCGAGTTTGTAAATCTTTTGTCATTATACTTTTATCGTGAATGAAAATATGATAAGATAAGACTATGTTTACGGGAATTATAGAAGAAACAGGCAAGATTAAGAGTTTTAAAAGGCTTACAAATGGTGCTGAAGTTGAGATTTCTTGCCAAAAAGTTCTTGAAGATACAAAGTTAGGTGATAGTATCTGTGTTAACGGAATTTGTCAAACCGTAGTTGAAATGACTGCAAATTCTTTCAAAACTCGATTAAGTGACGAAACATTGGAAGTGACTGCTTTTGACAAGGTGAAATGTGGTGACATTGTAAATTTAGAACGAGCATTAACTTTGAGTACAAGACTTGGCGGGCATATTGTATCAGGTCACGTTGATTGTGTCGGAGTATTTTGTAATATTGAAAAATTGTCTGATTTTTATAATTTAAGTTTCAGGTTGCCGGAAAATCAAATGAAATACGTTATTTATAAAGGTTCTATTACAATAAACGGTATAAGTTTGACGGTGGCTGATTTATCAGAAAATATTGTGACAGTTGCAATAATTCCGCATACGTTTGAAAATACTAACTTAAAACTATTAAATATCGGAGATGTTGTAAATATTGAAACCGATATTTTAGGGAAATATGTTGAAAAATTTTTGTCTGCGAAAGATAATGAAAAAGGTATAAGTATTGAATTTTTACAAGGAAACGGGTTCATATAATGAGTGATAAGTTTAAATTTGACAGTATAGAAGAGGCACTTGAGGATTTCAGACAAGGAAAACCAATAATTGTTGCCGATGATGAAGATAGAGAAAATGAAGGTGATGTAATTGTTTCAGCAGAAAAAGTTACACCAGAGGTTATAAACTTTTTGGCAACGGAAGTTCGAGGATTGATTTGTCTTGCGATTTCAAAAGACATAGCACAGCAACTTGATTTGCCGCAAATGGTTGAGCAAAATACAGAAGGTATGAAAACAGCTTTCACTATTAGTATTGATGCTGATGAAAAATATGGTGTAACCACAGGTATTTCCGCTTATGATAGAGCAAAAACCGTTGAAGTTGCTATCGCACGTGATGCACAACCTTCTGATTTAAGACGCCCTGGGCATTTGTTCCCATGTGTTGCAAAAGCCGGCGGAGTTTTGGAAAGAACGGGACATACAGAAGCGGTTGTTGATTTGGCAAAAATTTGTTCTCATCGACCTGCAGGTGTGATGTGTGAACTTATGGCACCTGACGGACACATGGCAAGACGTGATTATTTGCGACAATTTGCAGACGAGCACGGTATGAAATTCATTTCTGTTGCTGAACTTATCGCTTATCGTTTGAAGTCTGAAAAATTAGTAACTCGTGAAGCAGAAACAATGCTTCCGACACCTTACGGTAATTTTAAATTGTATGCTTACAAAAATCAGGTGAACGGTTCTGAACACGTGGCTCTTGTTATGGACGACGGTTCTGATAAAGTTCCTGCGGTGAGAGTTCACAGTATGTGTTTGACAGGTGATGTATTCCATAGTTTGAAATGTGATTGTAATTCTCAACTTCACAATGCGTTGAAATATATCAGTGAATACGGCAAAGGCGCTCTTGTTTATTTAACCGACCACGAAGGTCGTGGAATTGGACTTTGCAACAAGATTAAGGCATATAAATTGCAAGAAGAAGGTCAAGACACTATTGAAGCCAATATTTCATTAGGGTTTAAATCAGATTTGAGAGATTATGGTACAGGTGCTCAAATTTTGGTAGATTTAGGCTATACAACATTTGACCTGATTACAAACAATCCTAAAAAAATCATTGGTTTGGAAGGCTATGGATTGAATGTTAACGAAATCATAAAAGTAACGTCAGAAGTAACACCGTATAATGAGCGTTATATAAATACTAAAAGAGAGAAAATGCACCACTATTTATAAGGAATATAAGATGTATAATACAAAATTATTAACAGTTGATGAGTATGAAAAATTTGAGCCGTTGTATGAAGATTTTAGAAAAAAAGCGGCATCTGAATACAACTTTGAACTCGAACCTTTGGATTTTGAAGGATTTGTAGATGCGATAGACAAAGATTTGATAAAATGTATTGTCTTGTTTGAAGATGATAAAATGGTTGCTTTCCTTGTTTATACAACTGCAATTTCAGAAGCTATCGAACTTAATATTATTCATTCAATCAAAAATGACGATTTTAATGATGTTTCAAGAGAGTTGCTAGAGAAATTTTTGGATATTACAAAATTATTAAGACGTGAAAAAATCGTTTGTTATCCAATGCTGGGTGCGCAAAAAGATTTGATTAGCGTTATTGCAAAATTAGGTTTCAAATTTATCGGGACTGAGGTTTTGCGTTTCAGATTTGATACTCCTGATTCTCGAGAACTTTTGGCAAGAGCGAGAGTAATGTCTTTGCCGGAAGATTATCAGGTTGTGGCTTGGAATAACAAGTATCTTGATGATGCTGTAAGAGTTATACATGAATCGTTCAAAGATAGTGCAGATGCGTTGTTTGACCCTAGATTTGCAAGTATGGAAGGCACTGCAGATATTATCAATAAAGTTGTAAATAATGTTTATGCTGAATTTATGCCTAATTCTACAAGTGTTTTATTGTATAATGGCGAGGCTGTAGGTTTTGCGTTTATGAATTTGACTGGCGGAACGATTGTGAATATCCCTCTTGTAGGAATTTTGGAAGAACATCAAGGCAAAGGTTTGTCAACAATAATGTTGAAGCATTCTATTGATTATGTAATCAATGCAATTGATGAATGTAATGTTCCGATTGCTGAAATCAATACGACAACAGAAACCAACAACTTACAGGCTTTCAGATTGTATAAGAACTTAGGATTTATTGAGGATTATAGTTATCCGCAAGCTTATTTACCTATCGAAAACTAGACTTTTTGAAAAAAATAAGTTAAATTAATTCTATGGCTGGCATAAATATCAAAAGGTTTTTGAATAATTTTACGCAGAATTATAACCGACCGTCAACTACTGCGAATACGACCGGTGCGAATTCATCGTCTGGTGTTCAAAATAGTAATGGTGTTCCTATGGATACCTCAAAGCCTAATGTTCCGAGCGGGAGTGCTTTGAGCAATTGGGGACAAGGTGTTAAAAATGTTGCTCAATCTCTCAAGTTGAATGTTTTGCAAAACGCTGATAGAGCAACGTATTTGAAAGAAGTTTTGAATTTGCCTAAGAATTTGAACGAGTTTGTATATATGGTTCAGAGAAAAATTCCGCAAGAACAACTAAATAAAACTCTCGCTCAGCAACAACCGCAACAAACTCCGCAAATGCACCCGAAAACTATTTCAAATATTCAATCTCAAATTTTGTCACAACAATCTTATCTTCAAAATGCAAAAACTATGCAAAATTTGACTGGGCAAAATAAAGCTTTGCCAAATTCAGGTCAATCAACGTCGCAAAATTCAGGCATGATGGGACAGTCTGCAATGGCAAACTCTCAACTTTCAGGACAAATCATTCGTCAGGATTTGAATTTACAACGAAATAATGCCGAACTTATGAAAAATAAGATGTTGACCGAACTTAATGAAATTGACATTGATGTTGAGGCGCAAGAAACCGCAGAAATCGCATTGACAAAAGAATTGCAATCTACCTTGAAAAAACTTGATATTATGTCAGGTGGAATGATTAAACTTGATGTTTTTGCTCAACTTATTCAAAAAAATGGCAAGGCGGCAATTGCAAAACTTATTATGAATATGACAGAGGCTTCAAAATCCGGAGTTTCTGATTTATCGCAGATGAAAGAAATGGCAAAATTTATCAATGCAAGTATTTCTATTGCTGCAGAAAATAATCCGCAAAAAACTTTGAAACTTTTTTTGTTGATGTATTTGCCATGGTTGCCGCTTGAAGAAGGTGTTGGTTTTGATGTTGAAGTTCAAGAACGTAACGAGGAGTCAGGTGAATCAAGTGACAGTATTTTGGTAATTACTGTTACAACATTGAATTATGGTGTTGTTAAAGCAACTTTATTTTTGGAAACATCAAATTCTGTTCATGTTGATATTTCAAGTTCTGACAAATTCCCTAAAAAAGAATTAAAATTAAGAATAGAAAAAGAACAAGGATTCTATTCAATGGAATCTGTGTTGAGTTTTAAAACTGATGATAATATTAAACAAAATTCTGAAAACAAACAAGCAGCATCAATCAATATGTCACAGACCACGGAAATTAACCCGTTTTTGCTTTTGATGGCTCATACCTTGATTAAACATATTATAGAAATCGACAATAATACAACTCTGGGGTTAACGACTCACGAAGATAAATTTTAGTGCTACTTTACAAATGTAATTTTTCTGCTATAATCATAGCAATATATGTTAGTGGGTGGGTAGAAATACCCGAAAAATGGAATAAAAAAGGAGTCAAGAATATGGTAGTAATGCCTGTAAGTGGTGCATTATCAAGTCATAGAACAAACTCATATATGAGTTTTGGCGGACGTAGAGATAATGCTGATAGAGGGGAAGAAAATTTATACGCAAAAGATAGCAGAAGTTCTGCAAATTTAGCTAAAGTGCCGGTTGTTGTTTTGATGGCAATGTCACCGGCAATGTTGAATGCAAATCAGCCTGAAACAAAAGCCGCACTAAACGGTTTATCACCAAAAGTTGAAATGTTTCAAGCCGTACCTGCTGAAACTAAAATGAATGATGCTGCGACAATCGCACCGTTTGAAAAATTACCGGAAGTGCAACAGAATAAAACGCCATTTAAACCATTAGGTCAGATGGGTTTCATTGATCATGAAATTATGTTGCATGAAACGTTTATGCTCAACGGCAAAAAAAATCATTTAGTGTTTGTGCGTGAAAAAGACCACATAAAAGGTATTATCGACGGTGTACATATTTATCCTGACGGATTTATTTCTAATCCTAGACATGAGGTTCCAAGGGTTACTGAATTTATTGTTCACGATGTTCCTGGGCAAGAATTGTGGGGCAGTGTAATTATTCATGATGAAAAAATTACTGATGATGCTATGATTGATACGGATAAAGATGTTAGATTGCCAGATGCGCAAGCACAGAAAATTTTAGACCTTATTCAAGATTGTTCTAATTTTAAAGATGGTACCGATATAAAATATTCACGTACTAAATCAGCGGCATTAAGACCAACTAAAGTTACAAAATATTAATAAAAATAAGTAGTAAAAAAGATATAAGCAGGGATATTCGTTATTGAATTACCCTGCTTTTTTAGTGGTTTAGTTGAATGTATATTAACATTTGTAAATATTTTTCAAAAATACCTAAACTTATTTACTACAAATGTCGATATAGACCATGTATGTTATGTAAAAAATGTATGGATAAGTAAAGAAAATGGCAATCACAGAGAACAATAAGATTAAAACTGAAGTTGTGCAAACGGCCTCCACCCAACAAATAACAGGTGGAAGTACGACTGAAACAAAACTGGTACGCAAACCTATTGATATGACTCAATCTGCTACAGAGTTGAAGAATAATAATAGTGAGATTATTAAGTACTTAAATTCAAAAGAGTTTAAGAACCTTTCTCCTGAAGAACAACTCAAAGCGTTCAAAAATAAGTACGGATTGGGCTTGTCTGATGAGGAAGCTAATAAATTGTTCAATGGTTCTAAAAAGATTGCCGCTGAATTTAACCAAAGAATTGATTTAGAAAACGGAACAGGTTCAATACAATCTGCATCTACACAAATTCAAACTTCTGCAAATTCTGAGATTTCTGCTAAGAAAGATATTGTACAAACCTTAAAATCTCAAGGTATTGAAAATCCGACAGAAGGTGATTTGTATAATTATTTGACTACTCAACAACAAGATGGCAAAGAATTATCTCCTGAACAAACAAAATTGTTAAAAACGTATAATCAGTTGATTGATAATGGTTATCAAGGTTTGAAAACAACAGAAAAAAATGCTGCCGAAAAGTCAACGCAGATAGAGGTTCCTCAAGCGGACAATCTGGTGCCTTTGACTACTGTCATGAATAAAAATTTTCAGACAAAACCAGCAAAAGTAAAACTAAATACATTTATGGACGCTTATTTGACAAAGAATGATGCAGAATATGCAAATTTGTCAGGTAAAGAAAAAGAAGCTTATTGTGCTGAAAAGTCAGCAGAATTAGCCAAAACTTTTGGTGTTCAATTAGACGAAAAGAAGCTCAAGAATGCTGATAAAATTGCAAATATTCAAAAAACTTTTGCGGCTTTGGCTACTCTTGAAGAAGCAAATTCAAAAGGTGAAAAAATCTCTGATTTTTCCGATAAATCGCTTGCTAAAAATGGTGAAATTGCATTAAGCAACCAAATTAAAAAAGGCATAAAGACGCTTATGGAAAACGAAGATTTTAAAAACAAATCTCCGGAAGAACAAATGCTTGCATTAGGTAGACTTGTCAATGTTGGAGATGAAAAATTTGCTAAATTGTCTGAAAAAGAACAATTAGAAACCATACAAAAATCTGCACTTGACCAACTGAGTAAAATAAACCCAGAGTTGGCAGCAGGCTTAGAGGCTCTTGTTGAAACAGATGGTGGTCAAAAACAACTTTGCCAATGGACTTCTACTTTTTTGAAAGATTTTGTTAAACAACCAAATGATGTTACAATTTCAAAGTATAAAGAAAAGTTAGAAAGTAACCCGATTAAAACAACAAATCTTCTACTTAAAGATTGTAAAAATCGAGAAATTGTAGCTCCATTAAGGGTAATACGTTCGACAGCAGAAGCTTTAAAGAATGAAGGAAAACCTTATGACTATAAAGCGGTTGCAGCAAGGCTTGAAGAAAAATGTAAAAACGGCACTGCAACAAAAGATGACATGCAAGCACTTAGAAGCCTTAAGGGTGATTTCGAAGGCTTTGGTGAAGAAGCAACTAAGATTAGGAAATTAACAGAAGCAAAAGCCGAGCTATTGGCGCAAGGAAATATTTCCTTTGAAGAAATGCAAAACGCTGCTATTAAAAAATATAAAAACAATCCTAAAAAATTAAACGAGCATTTAGCAGCAGGTATACGAGCTATGGAAGGTGCTAATAAAGACCCTAAAGCGGCATTAGATACTACTCTAGAACTATTGAGGGCTAATGGCTATTCTGATGCTCAAATACGTAAAGAATTTCCGAAGCTTATATCGGCTGCAGGTGTTAATGCGTATGCAAAAGATAATGGTGTTGCTATGCAACAAATTATTGATGTTGACCCAACCAATACGTCTGCGAAAAAATTGACAAATCTTGCGGTAAATGGTGACATGAGTGAAGAACAAAGTCGGAAATTTGGCGAAGCAACTGTTCAGCATGGCAAACCTGCCGCAAAGTCACTTTTAACAACAGTTTTAGCAGATAGAAATCTTACAACCAAAGAACGTGCTACTAGTTACATTTCAAATGTTTGTAACAGTGGTAAGGTAAGTCCGCAAAATCAATCATCTTGGGTCAAAGATTACGTTGCTATGACTTCGGTTAAAAACGGTGCAGAAGATACTTTATATGCCGTAAAAGAATTGGCAAAACAGAATAATCCTGCAGTAACAGAAGGTTTGGCTGCTGCCTACAATTCGGTTGATAAAAGCATAAAATCTCAATACAAGTCTGTAATTGATAACGCAGTATCTTCAGGAAACTATACTCCTGAACAGAAAGCAAATATCCAAAATGCAATGGCAACGGGTAATATAAGTGGTTCAAGCACAACTAATGCTCCAAGTGAAACTTCACAAGCAAGTTCTGCAAATTCCACAACCCAAACAGGAACGGTTAATGCCCAAGAAGTTGCAAAAATGGTTCAAACAAGTCCACAGGCTGGAGCAAGTTCTCAAACACCTGCGCAAATTGTTGCATCTGCGCTACAATCCGGACGGGCTGAAAAATTAGAAAATACTGTTTCAGCAACTGCCGCTAACTCAACAACTGTTGGTACATCGACAATTGCAGATGCTTCTGTTAAAAATTCTGAAATTAACAAAGCAAAAGCAATGGATAATGCTCAACAAACAAAGGCTTCTATTGATAACTCTATCAAGAAATGGGAAGAAGAACACAATACAAAACTTTCCGAAAAGCAGATTACCGAATTGAAAGCCACAGTTGGTGCAGCAGTTGCCAATGACCTTCTAAACAATGATGCGACAACAGAAAAAACTGATGTAATTGAAGAAATTGTATCTAATTCAACAAGCATTGCTGATTTATACGATAAATTGGTGTCAATTTATGGCGCAAAAGTACAGGACAAGTTCATTGAAGCGCTTGCGATAAACGGTTCATCTGATCAAATTTCATCATTTGCACAAAGTACAAAAAATAGTGATGTTATCAAAAATCTGTACTTGAAATGTGATAGTGCAGTGTTAAAATCTCAACTTTTGAATATGTTGCCACCGACAACAGTTTCAGAAATGTTGAATGCAGGTCAAATAGATGATTTGTCAACGATTGACTATAAACTTTTGGTGAATTATTTGATGGCACACCCTTCAATGAGCAATGGTGAATTTAACAAATATATGCAATATTTGCCGTTTGATGAACGTCAACGAATCTGTAAATTGCGAATGAAGTCAACGCCTTCAATCAGCGAAACAGAAACAAACGAGTTGGTTGAAAATACCGGAGTTAAAACTATTGACAGAGCCAAAACTGTTCAACAAAATGGTCCGGTTAAAGGGTCTGATGAGTGGCAAGCAGAAATTAGAAAAATACAATCAGGAATAAAAGTTCCACCATCTCAGATGTATGATTCAGGAGTAACTTCACTTGACGATGAATATTTAGATGTTGGGGCCGGAAGTTCAACCAAGGTCAGATTTGGCGGACGATATGACAAATTAACCCAAAAAGGTGCTGTTTATTGGGGCTAACTCTTGATTTTTTAATTCTTTCATGGTCTAATTTCTATACAGCAAGTTTTCTTGCGAGTCTATAGAAAGAAGACAATTGTAAATTGCCGAAAGAAATTAAATTAGCAAAGTTTGCAGGTTTTTGTTACGGAGTTAAAAGAGCCGTTGAAACTGTCAAAAATTTAAAGTCTGAAAACCCTACTCGTAATGTTTGTGTTTTGGGTGAACTTATTCACAATTCACAAGTTATTGATGAATTGGGAAGTTTAGGTATTGAAACATTGTCTGAATTGCCTGCAAAAGGTGATGGTATTTGCGTTGTGCGTTCACATGGCGAAAGTCCGGAAGTCTTTGATAAAATAGAAAAAGCCGGTTTTGAGGTTTTGGATATGACTTGTCCAGATGTGAAAAAAGTTCAGCAAAAAGCGGTAGAACTTGCGCAAAACGGCTATTATCTTGTTATTGTCGGCAAGGCCGAACACCCCGAAGTTGTAGCGATAAAAGCTAATGCATTACAATACAGCGACAAGGTTATTGTGGTTGATTCGCCGGAAGCGGTTGAACCTTTTGCGAAAGACTTGAAAGCAAATAAGAAAATTGGTGTAGTTGTTCAGACAACTCAAATGATTTCGACATTGAATAATGTTGTAGAAGCGTTAATTCCATTGGCAAAAGAGTTGTTGGTGGCAAATACGATTTGCCAAAGTACTGCAATGCGCCAAGCAGAAGCAAAAGAACTTGCAAAAGAAAGTGATTTAATGATTGTAGTAGGGTCAAAAAAGAGTGCAAATACAACACATTTGGCAGAAATTTTGACTGATATAGCACAAACAATTCATATAGAAACTTCTGATGAATTAGTCAATTATAGTGATTTAATTTCTAATTCAGAGAAAATCTCAGTTACCGCAGGGGCGTCAACTCCTGATAGTGTAATAAAAAAAGTTTTAGAAACGCTAGAACGTTTCTAAAAAACTGGATTGCCACGAAAATCTGACGATGGTCTCGCAATGACGGAATCGGTGAGATTTTCAAATAACTGACAAGAAGAATGTTTGGCAGATAAAACCCGACATTACGAGTGACGAAGCAATCCAAAAAGATAAAGACGAAATTCAAGCAAACCGAAAATATGTAGGTGTTTCAAAATCGTCATTGTGAGCCTCAAAGAGGCGTGGCAATCCGGAGAAAAGATAACAACAAAATGTACAAAACGTCATAACAAAGAAAAGGAGAAAATAAAAAATGACACAAGTATTAGATGAATTCGAAAAACTATTAGAAGAAAGTTTTTCAAAAGGACATTCAGTTGCCGATATCGTTGAAGGTACAGTATTGAAAAAAGACCAAGACGGCTACCTAATCAGCGTTCGTGGCGCTAAAACAGAAGCTTTCTTGCCAAACAAAGAAATTTCTGCAGCAGAAGAAGCTACTCCACTTGAAATCGGTGACGAAAAAGAATTCTACGTATTGAAAGAAGAACACGATGAAGACGGTATGTTATTGTCATTGAAAAGACTTGCATTTGCTCAAGCCTGGGCTCAACTTAATGATGCAAAAGTTCAAGGCGATACTATCCTTGCTAAAGTTGTTTCAGTTGTAAAAGGTGGCGTTTTGGTTGACGTTGCTGATTTGAAAGGTTTTATTCCTTCTTCTCAATTAAGAACTGGAACTCCTTTTGATGGTCTATTAGATCAAAAAATCGAAGTTAAGGTTTTGGAAGCTGATCCTAAGAAAAATAAACTTATCCTATCTCAAAGACAAGCAGTTGCTGAACAAAGAGATCAAGTTGTTGATAACATTTTGGCAACATTGGAAGAAGGTCAAGTTGTTAAAGGTGAAGTTGTAAGAATCGCTGATTTCGGTGCTTTTGTTGACATCAACGGTATCGATGGTTTACTTCCAATTTCTGAAATTTCTTGGCAAAGAATTAAACACCCTTCAGATGTTATTTCTTTGGGTGAAACAATCGAAGTTAAAATTATTAAAATTGATAACGAATTGAAAAGAATTTCATTGTCTTTGAAAAGAATGGGCGAAGATCCATGGCAACAAATCGAAGGTCAATTCTCAGAAGGTCAAGTAATTACTGGTACAGTTAACAAAGTTACAGGTTTTGGTGCTTTTATTAACATCTTCCCTGGAGTTGAAGCATTACTTCCAGTTTCTGAAATGGCTGAAGAAAATATCAATCCGTTCAACAAATTCAAAGTTGGTGACAGTGTAGAAGTTCTTATTAAGAAATTCACTCCACAAGAACACAGAATTGCATTGAGCATTAAAGATATTAACAAAGATGCTGAATAATTCAAAATAACATATAAAGCGGGTGTCCGATTTGAGGACGCCCGTTTTTTGTTGACAAAATGTTTTAAATAAATATAATTTTTTTAAAAGTACGTGGGGAACAGATATGAAAAAGATAGTAAATAAACTTTTGTTTGTAGTTATTTGTGTGATGTTAACTTGTGTGAGTGCTTTTGCGGTAATTCTAAATAGTACTCCATATTATGAATGTCCGTCAATGGCAAAATTTTCCCCATTAGTTTTTAGTTCAAACTATTGCAGAAGTGATAGAAATTTAAAGCCTTCTGAATATTCTGCTTGCTTGCGAGAATACCGTGAAAAATACGGACCTGCAAGAAAAGAATATCGTCTTGGCAAATGCGTACCGACAGAAGTTCTATATACTCAATTAAATTTTGGAACTTCAACTTGTAAAATTGATTTTGTAGCAGGTAAAAATCCAAGAATATTGTATGTTGATGCCTATTCTTTTTCTAAAAATTCTGTAGAAAAGGAAAAATGTGTTGAACGTTTAAAAGCAAATTTGAAAAAAGCTTATCCAAAAATTGAAGAATAATTGTTTTGATATTTCTTGTCGTAGAAATTTTTTCATGATAGCATATTTTTTATAAACAGAATATGTAATTAAATTTATGAGGTAAAAATATGCAAGCCCGAAGAGCCGCTAGAGAACTAGCTTTTATATTATTTTCACAATTTGAAAAAAAGATTACAAACTATTCAAAGGAAAATTTGGACGATATCATAATCAAATCAGTAAGAATTTTATCAAGTAATGCAAATGATGAATTGAAAACTGCACTTGGTACATTGATTGATATGCGTAACAAAATTGATGATTATGAAGCAGAACACGAAATCAATTTGAACAGACCGATTGAAGCTGCTAATGTTTCTGTTCCGATTATGATGACTGGTGAAATGTCAGAAAAAGTTGATGAGATGATTGACATTGCTGAAAAAGCATTGTTAGCACTTGAAATCGCTGAGTTTACAACTCTTGAATCTCAAAACGAAGTTAAGTCTTATGCAATTCAAATTGCTCAAGCATATCAACAAAATCATGAAGAAATTGATGAGATGATTAAAAAATATTCAACAGGTTGGGATTTTGACAGATTAGTTAAAATGGACAAAGATATTTTACGTATTGCTATTTCTGAATTGTTGTATGTAAAAGAAGCGCCAATGAAGGTTGTTGTTGATGAAGCCGTTGAATTGGCTAAAAAATATTCAACCGATGATAGCCCATCTTTTATCAATGGTATTATTGCAAAAGTTATTGTTGATAACGGAATTGAATAATTTTTAAAAAACTAAACTCATAAAAAACGACTGGTATTTCGTCGGTCGTTTTTTTTATGAACTCTTATTTTTCTTTCTTTTCTCTTATAACCAGTTCGTATCCCAGAAAATCTAAAATTTGCTGAACAGTTCTAAATTTAATACTTCCTTTGGCAAAAGAATTAGACAACCCACCTTCTACAGGAACTTTCAGGTTTTCTTCATTCATTTTTATTGAAAGTTTGCGCATAGACAATCCTTGGCGCAGAAGTATTATTCTAATTTCTTCGTATATATTCAACATAATTACAGTTTAATTTCATTGTTGATGATTGACAAAAATATAAACTGTTGTTATTATATAAAATACAATGACATATATAAAGTGACAAATGTAAAATGCAAGAAAACGATATTTGTTTTAATGACGAAGATGATATCATTTTACCGAATTCTATTTTGGGTGAGTTTGTTTATATAAGCTTTGTTCTGGTTGATATAATGAGGTTTTCGCAAGGTCGTGGTGAAAAATTTGTTAAATTAAAACGGCAAATATCTTTTTTCAAACGTTGGATGAAAAATCGTTGATTTTATGCTATTATCCAACTATGTTCGGATTTTTTAAAGATAAAATTGAAAATTTAAAACAAAAGATTTCTAATACAACTCAAAATCTGGTTGGAAATGTACTTGCAAATGTTGACGAAAGTGAAGAACGTTATTCTGAGTTTACCTTAGATGACATCGAAGATACTTTGATATGTGCAGATTTAGGTGTTGATTATGCGGCTGAACTTGTTGACAAGTTACGAGCAAAAAAAGATGCAAAGCCATCAGAATTGAAAACTTATTTAAAAAATGAATTCAAGAAAACCTTGCAAGAAGCAGGTTCTACAGAATTAAATTATAAAGAAAATGAGTTAAATATATATTTTATTGCCGGTGTGAATGGAGTTGGCAAAACTACTTTGATTGCAAAATTGGCTTATAAGTTTAAGCAAGAAGGAAAAAAGGTTCTTGTAGCAGCCGGAGATACATTTAGAGCGGCAGCGGAAGAGCAATTGAATATTTGGTCTGTTAGAGCAGGTGCTGATATTGTGCGCCGAGATAAAGCGGATCCGGCATCTGTTGTATATGAAGCAATTCAAAAGGCAAAAAATGAAAATTATGATGTGATTTTGGTAGATACAGCAGGTCGTTTACAGAATAAATTCAATTTGATGGAAGAGCTTTCCAAAATTAAAACTGTAATTGATAAACAAGCACCTGATGCCTTGAGAGAAAGTATTTTGGTAATTGATGCCAATACAGGGCAAAACGGTTTGCAACAAGCAAAAGTTTTTTCTCAGGCTGTGAATTTGACTTCTGTAGCGTTAACAAAGTTAGACGGTAGTTCAAAAGGTGCAATAATTATTGCAATTGCAAGAGAAATGAAATTGCCGGTTAAATTGGTTGGGGTTGGCGAAAAAATGGAAGATTTGAAGCCGTTCAATCCTGATGATTTTATAGATGCAATTTTTGAATAATTGGAGTATTTATGGAGATTTTGGAACAAGCGAAAACAACGCTTGGCAATGATATAGAACTAATTGGTAATCCTGTTGGGAACGGAGTTTTGGTAATTGGAGTTTTTCATGGTGATGAACCTCAAGGAAAAATCCTGATTGATGAATATATAAAATTTCAGAATTCAAATGCTATACTCCCCCTCGAAAGTTTAGATAAATTTTGCGATAATACTTTGAAATCTTTGATTTCGAAGGAGGGAGAAAAGGACAGTTGTCGAAATCTTCTTTTTATTCCGTGTTTAAATCCTGATGGTATGCAACTTGGTAAGCGTACAAATTCAAACGGTGTTGATTTGAACCGAAATTTTCCGACCAAAAATTGGGGACAAAATAAGGGAGAAAATGCGACTTGCGATGACTGTACAAGTGATTATTTTGGCGGAGTTGCACCTGCCAGTGAAATCGAAACTCAATTTGTCATAAACGTTATAGAAAAATATTCTCCAAGTTGTATTTTGACACTTCATGCTCCGTATAAGGTTGTAAATTATGACGGGCCGGCAAAAGAAATAGCACAAGAAATTTCAAAAATTATCGGTTATCCGGCTGAAGGTAGTATTGGCTATCCAACTCCCGGAAGTTTTGGAACTTATTGCGGTGTAGAACGTAATATTCCGACAATTACGTTGGAATTAGACGAAGAAACACCGGTTGAAAATTTAATTCAACCGATGTTTGAAATTTTTGAATTGTTAGATGATTTTTAAAATAAATCTTGAACAAATTTTGGTAGAATTTTTGCCAATATTGGGTGTTTGGTTGAAAAAGGAACTTTGCCGTTTTTCATTTGTTCAGCAACAACGCTTTTGACTCTTTTTGCTTCTTCTGTGTCAAAGTCTTTTTGAGTTAAGCCGCCGTCTTTATTGTTTTGTTCAATTCTAGTCAACCTGTTTATCTCGGCTTCGGTTGTTTCGATTTGTTTTACAACATAACTGCGGTTGTTTGGACCATATTTTGCCACAACTTGCCCTTTTTTGTTTACTGAATAAGAGTTTTCATATTCGCCATTTTTGTTATTAAAATTAATAACCAAACCTTGTTCGACTTTTATGGTTTTTGTTTTGTGTTCTCCTGTTTTTGTCGTGTAACTTAGTGTAACATTGGATAATTTTTCTGTCATAATATTCTCCTGTATTCTCTCACATTTATATAAAGTATATATATTTGTTATAATTGCTAAATTAATTTTAAATATTAATTTTTGTAACTATAAAACTTGTGAAAATTAACCTTGAAACTATTGTTTTTAGTGTATAATTAACGATATGGAAATGAGGGTATTTTATGAAATTATTTAATTCTTACAGTAATACAATAGAAGAGTTTAAACCTATAGAAGAAAACAAGGTTAAAATGTATGTTTGCGGTCCAACTGTTTATGATTATGCGCATTTGGGGCATGCAAGATGCTATATTACGTGGGATGTATTATATAGATATTTAAAATTTAAAGGATATGATGTTACATATTGCCGTAATGTAACAGATGTTGATGATAAAATTCTTAAAAAGGCAGAAAAAGAAGGCAAAACACCAACCGAAGTTTCTCAATATTGGTATAAACAATTTGAGAATTCTATGAAGGCTTTGAATACTTTGAAACCGGATATTGAGCCTTTTGCAACAAAAACTTTGGGCGAAATGATTTCTATTGTCAAAGATTTGATAGAAAAAGGCTATGCTTATGAATCCGGTGGCGATGTATATTTCAGAGTCAAAAAATTCCCGAAATACGGTTACCTTTCAAAACAACCTATTGATAAGTTGGAAAGTGGTGCAAGAATTGAAGTTGGTGAATTAAAAGAAGATCCGCTTGATTTTGCATTGTGGAAAAAAGATGAAAAATTTGGCTACAAATCACCTTGGGGTGTAGGTCGTCCGGGGTGGCACATTGAATGCTCTGCAATGAGTAGAAAATACTTGGGTAAAACTATTGATATCCACGCAGGTGGTGCAGATTTGATTTTTCCGCATCATGAAAACGAGATTGCACAATCTGAATGTGCAAACGGCTGTAAGTTTGTAAACTACTGGTTACACAACGGTTTTGTAACTATAAATAAAGAAAAAATGTCAAAATCTTTAGGTAATTTCTTGACTATTGATGATATGTTGAAAAATTACGATGCAAATACTTTGAGATTGTTCATTTTGACAAATCACTACAGAATGCCGGTTGAATTTTCAGACGAAGCGTTATCAGCGGCTCAGGCAGGTGCAAAAAGACTTGTCAATGCAAAACAAACTCCGATAAATGAAAACTTGGATATTACATCAACAGATGAATATAAAGCATTTGTAGATGCAATGGACGAAGATTTGAACACGTCAAAAGCGTTGGCTGTATTGTTTGATTTAGCAACAAAGGCTAACAAAGGTGAACCAAACGCTTATACAATTTTGTACAAATTGGGTTCTGTTCTTGGTTTTACATTTGAAAAATCCTCATTGACAGATGAAGATTTGGCAATGGCTGTTGAAAAAGTTTCAGTAGCGCTAGAAAAAACATTCTGCTCAATGGATGAAATTCTAGAGTTGAGAAAACAGGCAAGAGCAGAGAAAAATTGGGATATTGCCGATAAAATTCGTATTGCACTAGATAATATCGGTATTGTTCTAAAAGATACAAAAGACGGTACTGTAGTTGAGAAAAAATAAGAAATAAGATGAGTAAAAAGAAGCCTTTTTCAAGGTTTCTTTTTATTTGTCATATAATGAAATTATGAGAATTTTTGGGATAATATTTTTGATATTTTGTGTGTTGGGTTGCGAAAGTTGTTTTGCTTCTTCTTTTATGGGAAACTTACCGCAATCTGCTTTGCAAATAGCGCAAGACTCTGAATTTAACAGTTTGTATGGTGATATTCCAAAATCAAAAACCGTTCGTGTCGGTATCGGAACAAACGGTTTTTCATCTTACACTTGGACAACTGCTTCACTATATGGTACTGGAGAATTTGAACTATATAATAACAATACGTACATTGATACTTATGATGGTGAGAATGTCATAAATGTTTCAATGGTTGGTAAAATTTTTGTATTGACTGACAAATGCGGTAATGTTATAGCAAAAGTTTCGGGACCAGTTGTTTTGAAGTCGGATTTTGGTTTTTTAGGTGTTAAAGACCTCAAAAGAGCGGGCAAAGATGCGGTTTATCGCAGGCAATTAGAATTGATTTCAACACCAAATGGTGGAAGTTTTTATATTGTAAATTCACTTGAACTGGAAGAGTATTTGAGAGGGGTTGTTCCAAATGAAATGCCCGTATCGTTTGGGTTGGAAGCGCTAAAAGCACAAAGTGTTGCCGCGAGAAATTATGTTTTGTCCCCTAGAGTTAAGGCTAATCCTAATTACGATGTTGTGGATTCTGTTGCCAGTCAGGTTTATTTTGGTGCAAATACAGAAAGAGAACTTTCTAATAAAGCAGTTTTGGAAACGACCGGAATTGTTGCTATTTATAATTGGGATTTGATATTGGCTCAATATTCTTCAACTGCCGGTGGGTATTCTGAAAGTTACAAAAATGCTTTTTCAGACCCTTTAACAAAACAATTTCCTGCTCCAGATAAACCTTATTTGCACGGAGTTCCTGACAATCCATCAACACCGGTATTAGATAATGAAGAAGCGGCAGAAAATTTTTATAAATCAAAACCAAAATCTTATGATGTTAATTCTTCGTATTATCGTTGGACAAGAGAGTGGAACGGACAAGAAATTCAAGATGCAATTCAAGCAAATATTGCTGCTCAAAGTGCTACAGGATTTGTAAAACCTGCTGTCAAAAAAGGTGAAACAATAGGCATTGTTAAAAAGTTGAATGTTTTACGTCGTGGGGTTTCCGGTAAAATTATGGAACTTGAAATTCAAACTGATTGTGGAAATTATGTTGTTCAAAAAGAACTTATGATTCGTCGTTTGTTGACAAAAGATGGAAAAGCTTTGCCAAGTGCGAATTTAGTATTTGAACATGAGTATAACGAAGATGGTGATTTGATTTATGTAAAAGCATACGGTGGCGGATTTGGGCATGGTGTTGGAATGAGTCAATACGGTGCCGGATATATGGGCAAAGAGTTGGGCAAATCTTACGAAGAAATTTTAAAACATTATTATTCAGGTATAACGTTAGCGACTGAACCTTTTATTTTGTCGGGAAATCCTACACAAAAATATTACAGTCAGACATTTTTCGCTCCAAACGGAAATGCAATGCTAGTAATTGATAATAAATACAAGGCTTCATATATTGATATTTCTGTAAATGGAGTAGATGAAAAAGTTACTTTTGATACATCTGACAGATACAATGTCTTAGATTTGTCGAATTTTTTACATAGCGGGTTAAATACCGTTGAATTTAAGTACCCTACTTCACAAGGGCAAAACAAGGGATTAAGAATGTATATAGAATTGGTAGAGAAGAATGGAAAATAATAACGTTATAAAAGAAACAAAGACTCCGAGTGTATTGAAGGCTGCTTGGCTTATTGCAGTTGTGACAATTGTCAGTAAGTTGATAGGGTTTGTAAGAGATATTATTATTGCTAACTATTATGGGGCGTCAATGGTATCTGATGCATATTATTATGCATATCAAATTTTGTCATTGTCTTTGATATTGTTAGGTGGAGTTGGAGGTCCATTCCATAGCGCAACTGTTGCAATATTTTCAAAACTAATCCCAAATATTAATGATAAACCGAGTGAAGAAGTTAATAGACTTTATTCAACGTTTATGAATGCCACAATAATATTTTTTGTTGTGCTGTCAGTTATTATGTTTATTTTCCCAAAACAAATTATGGGGTTGATAATTTCCGGTGATTCTCAGCAGATGATTGCGTTAGCGGCAGAACATTTGCGAATAATGACACCTTTGCTTTTGATTGGCGGAATTGTCGGTATTTATTACGGATTATTGATTATTTATAAGCAATTTATGCTGCCGAATTTGTCTCCGATAATTATGAGTTTGTCTATAATAATTTTGGTAATGCTTGTCCCAAATGACAATAAAGGTTATGCTCTTGCTTGGGCAACAACAATCGGTGCGGTTTTGCAGTGGATTATTCAATATCCGAATGTGAGAAAACTCGGTTATCGATTGAAACCTGTTTTTGAATTCCGTAATAATCAACATTTTAACGAGATTTGCGAATTGTTGTTCCCTGCGGTGTTGAGTTCTACTGTAGGACAAATTCATATTTATGTTGATATGTTCTTTACTTCGTCAATTTCGGAAGGTGCGTGGACGGCAATCGGGTATGCAAATCGTGTATTCCAATTTCCTGTTGGAATTTTGGTTACGGCGTTTCTTGTTCCGTTGTTCCCGATTTTTGCAAAACTTGTTGCAGATAATGATTTTGAAGGTATTAAAAATTATTTCAACAAAGGTGTTGGGGTTTTGTTCTTTGGTGCAATTCCTATTATCATAGGAATTTTGGTAGTCGGGCTTGATGTTGTAAGGCTTGTTTTTGAACACGGTGTGTTTGACGAAAATGCTTCATTTATGGTTACTGAAGCGTTGTGGTTTTTGTCTGTTTCAATCATTCCTTATGTGTTCAGGGATTCTATTACAAGGGTTTACTATTCGTTCAATGACTCAAAGACTCCATTTTTAGTTGCATTTTCTTCCATAATTTTAAAACTTTTACTAAACTGGATATTGATTTCTAAGTTACATTTTGGTATTGGCGGAATTACCCTTTCGACTTCTTTTGTAACGTTGTTCAATGCTGTAGTTCTTGGTATTTTTATTACTAAAAAAATGAAAATGGATTATAAATCATTGTTTATAAACTTGTTAAAAATGACTGTTTCAGGTATTATTACTCTTGGAATATGTTGGTTATGTGCAGTTGAATTTGACAAGTTTGTACATATCAGTGCAAAAGTTCCGTTTGAAATTTTAAAAATATCTGCTATCGGATTTATTTGTTTGGCAGTTTATATTCCATTAAATTTAATTTTCAAAATGGAATATGCAGGCGAATTGTATAATAGATTGTCGGCAAAATTTTTAAGAAAATAGGACAGTTTTAAAATTTCATAAGAAGAGTTAAGTTAGTGTTATGAGATTAGAAATTGGTTCAAATATAGATAATAAGCGTGTTCGCTTAGATTTTAGGAAAGATAATACTCGAGCAGGGTATATGCCGAGTTATCAAATTAAAACTGCTAAGGCTGATGAATTTGTCGCTAAATATAATAAACAGTCTTCATTTTTGAAAAAAATGACAGCGGTATTGGTTGTAGGACTTGCAATACTTGGCGGAATTTTGGGTGCAAAACAAGAAAAGAAAATGTGGAAGCCGCTCGGGGTAATATTAGGCGCATTGTCAGGGCTTGGTGTTGGTGCTATTATCTCTAAGGAAAAACGTAACAATTTGATGGATGAGTACGAAGTTAAAGATATTTCCGAGTGAAAATTTTTAGGAAGAGTGAATGGAAGATAACAGATTGAAAAATGCAGAAGAAAATCAAACCTTGATAATCCTTGGCGTTTTAGGGTTTTATTTTCTTGTTGTGTTTTTTATTTTGTATATGTTTTTACTACATCGTTTTTCTTTATTGACGACGGTTTTGAGCGTTGTGGTGTTTTCCGGAATTTATTTTCCACGGTTTTGGATAATCAAAAAAGTTCTAAAAAAAGATGTTATCAAAGTTTTTGATAATTCAATTTATGTTAATGGGCAAAATGTTGAATTTTCTGAGATTTTAGACTATCGAGTTGAAGACAAAAAGCCTCAAGTTGTATTTTTTGTGGCTTCTAAAATGGTTGTATTTAACGAATCTGTTTTTTATTTGAAATTGAAAGATAAAACTATTTCGTTTACCGCCATTGGGAGTGAAAAAATATCATTATTGAAATCGTTTTTTGACGAACTTTTGAAAAAATAATTAACCTTTGCGATAATTTTCAGGGTCAAACATTTTGAATTGTAGTGCTTGCATCAGGTGAATTTGTTGGATTTGTTCGCTATCAGCAAGGTCTGCAATTGTTCTTGCGAGTTTTAAAATTCTATCATATCTGCGTCCTGAGAGTTGGTATTTAACGATTGCAATTTTTAACATCTCGCGAGATTTGTCATCAATTGGACAATATTTTTTGATTAATTTTGATGTTAATTCAGCGTTTGTCAAGATGTTTTCGTTTTTGTATCTTTCTATTTGAATTTTTCTTGCTTTAATTACTCGATTTCTGATAGTTTCAGATGTTTCTTCTTCGCTTGTTGAATTGAGAAGTTCTGTTGGAGTTAGTCTTGGCACTTCAACTTGAATATCAATTCTATCAAGTAGTGGCCCTGAAAGTTTTGCTAAATATCTGCTGATTTGGAAATCTGTGCAGGTGCAAGGTTTTTCTTTGTCACCTAAAAATCCGCAAGGACAAGGGTTCATTGCTCCTAATAAAATGAATTTTGCCGGATATTTTATTGAATGTTTTGCTCTTGAGATTACAATTTCACCGTCTTCAAGCGGTTGTCTTAAAACTTCTAAAACTTGTCGAGGAAATTCTGCCATTTCATCTAAAAATAAAACTCCACGGTTGGCAAGTGTTATTTCTCCAGGGGTTGGAGTGCTTCCGCCTCCGATAATTCCGTTTGCTGATGCTGTGTGGTGAACTGCTCTAAAAGGACGTTTAACCATCAATGGTTCATTATCGGATAATAGTCCGCAAATACTGTATATTTTTGTGAGTTCTAGTGCTTCTGAAAGTTCTAATGGCGGCAAAATCGAAGAAAAACATTTAGCCATAAGAGTTTTTCCAGACCCCGGAGAACCTGTCATCAATATGTTATGTCCGCCTGCTGCTGCTATTTCCAGTGCTTTTTTCGCCTTCTTTTGACCTTTTACGTCTTTAAAATCGTATGTATAAATTTGTTCGGTGGGTTTTGTTAAATATGCCTGAACATCAACAGTCGTTTTAGGTATTGGTGTTTCTATAAAATGATTTACAACTTCTGTCAAATGTTGTGCACCGTATACATTTATTCCGACACACAATGCTGCTTCATTTACATTTGCTTTTGGAACGATGACATTTTTAATTCCAGCATCTTTTAGACCTAAAACAAGCGGTAAAACCCCATTGACCCCACGAATTGAACCGTCAAGTGATAATTCACCAATAAAGGCATAGTCATTTGTCTTTTCCGGTAATAGAACTTCTTCTTCTATCAATATTCCAACGGCAATAGGTAAGTCAAAACTTGTTCCAACTTTTTTCAAATCTGCCGGTGCAAGATTTATAATGACTTTTTTAGCCGGAAATGTGTAACCGGAATTCTTTATTGCTGATTTAACTCTATCTCTGGCTTCGTTTACGGAAGCATCAGGCAGTCCGACAATTGATATTGCCGGTAATGAATTTACTACATCTGTTTCAACAGAAACAATGTATGCATTCAAGCCGATTACTGTTGTTGTTTTGACTGTGTTAACCATACGGCTAGTATAGCATAATCGTGCGAATTTGTCTTTTCCATAAAATTATGCTAAAATTAGGCTGTAGTGAGGATGAAGAATGAGCAAAGAAATTTCAAAATTAAATAACGATATAAGTTACATTTACAGATATAATGCCAATACTCCGAGAATGGCTGTATGCTTGAATATGTCAATCAATAATCCTGAAAAATCTGCAGGTATTTATCCATTGATGGCAAAGTTGTTTTTGCAAGGTACAAAAAATTACAACTCAGAAGAACTGGCAACAGAACTTGAAAAATATGCAATAGATTTGTCATGTGAAATTTTTCCAAATTATTTGCAATTCAAATTTGTTTGTTTGAATGAAGATTTTTCAAAAGCGATTGAGCTAATGAATGAAATTATAACAAATTCAACTTTTGATGAATTTGAAAAAGAAAGAATTAAATCAAAAGGAGAAATTTCTGCAGAATTAGATTCTCCTCGAGCAATTACAACTGATGCATACTATAAAACAATGTTTGAAAATCATTATTATGGCAACACAATGACAAAAGTTTTGGAAAACCTTGATAATTTATCAAAACAAGATATTGTTGATGCTTATCAAACAATTTTGAAAACTAGCAAAAAAGTGTTGGCAATAGTTGGTTCGTTGAATAAAGACGAAGTTTTACCATTGGTTGAAAATACAATAGGTAAATTGCCAAAATCTGTCGATGGTGAATATAATATTGAAAAACCTATATTGTCAGGAGTTAAAAAGGTAGAAAATACAAAAGCGGATATAAATCAGGCTCATATTTTGAAAGGCTGGCATGTTCCAACTTATGGAGAAGCAGATTATCCTGCATTAGTCTTGTTAAACATTATTCTTGGGGCTTGCGGTTTGTCATCAAGATTGTTCTTAGAACTCCGAGATAAAAAAGGGTTGGCGTATGTTGTAAGAAGTTCTTATGAAACGTACAAATATGCCGGAAATTTCATGATTTATATTGCAACAGAAGCGAAAAATATTGATGTTTCTTTGAAAGGTTTTAATGAAGAAATTTCTAAAATTAGAAATTATCCGGTTTCTGAAAAAGAACTTGAGGATGCTAAAAACAATTTGAACGGCAAATGTGCATTCTTGGAAGAAACTAATATTCAGCAGGCATGTGCTTATGCTAAATATGGCGTAATCGGTTTTGATTTCGATTATACCGAAACATTGAAAAAACAAGTCCAACAAGTTACTATTGAACAGATTTTGGATTGTGCGAAAAAATATTTCACAGAAGATAAATATGTGCTATCAATCACAAAACCTTAACTTGTTGTCTAATAGTTATAAATAAATTTTTAAATGACAATTCTTAGATATGAAAGGATTGTCATTTTGTTTAAAAATTTTATAACGTTTGTAATAATCTTTTCTATCGCAAATCTTGCTAGTTTTGCCAATGTTGAAAATTCAAAAACTTTGAAATTACAAGCAGATATGTCTGATTATGATTTTTCGACAAATGTAAATATAGAAAAACTCTTGCGGAAAAATCTTCAAAATTTAGGTAATGTGATTTTTACAATAATTCCTATGGGCGTTGTGGTAAGTTTTGATAGTCTTTTATTTTTTGATAATGGTAGTGACGAATTACGGCAAAATTCCTATTGCATTTTGGATATTATCGCGAATTTGTTAGCATTAGTGAATAAATCTTGTCTTGTAGAAAGTACGACATCTGCAAATTCTTTTTATAATTCTAAGTACAATTCTAATTGGGAATTATCTATCGTTCGAGCAGGTAACATTCAGGAATATCTTATTTCTACACGAAAAATCCCGCCGGATAAATTCAGAGCGAACGGTTTTGGTGAAATCATGCCGGTCGTTCGTTATCAGGGGAAAACTCAAGAACGCATAAATTTTATTATATTTAACTATGAAGAGTCGTTTAGACGATAGACTGTTGAAGTCTTGCGGTTCTGTTTTCGCTGAAAATATTTTTAAGTTTCATGATCGCTTGGGCATGAAGTTGACAAACTCTAGATTCTGACATGTTTAAAGTTGCACCGATTTCTTTCATTGTCATGTTTTCTTGGTAGTAAAGAACCATCAAAACGCGTTCTCTTTCAGGTAGTCTTAGTAGTGCTTTTTGCAAGTCTGTTTTTACATTTTTTTCTTCAAGTCTTTCTTGAGGATTGAGTTTTGTTGAATCTTCAATCGTGTCAATAATTTCCATACTATCATCAGAAGACCCTCTCTTGTCGTATATTGACGTAATTGTTACATCTTCTGCCATAATTGTATTGACTTTTTCAACGTCCATGTCAAGATAGTTTGCAATTTCACTGGATGTTGGAATTCTGCCGTATTCTTGCTTCAAAACTTCTGCCGCTTGTTTAACTTCTTTAATTTTCTTTCTTACGCTTCTTGGTAAAAAGTCTTGAGAACGAATTTTATCTAAAATTGCACCTCTAATTCTAATTAAAGCGTAAGTTTCAAAGCGTGCATTTTTTAGTGGAGAAAATCGTTCAACAGCGTTAATTAAACCTTCAACTCCGTATCCTGTAATGTCTTCAACAGAAATTGTCGCAGGTAGAGAAACCTTGATACGTCCGACAGCATAGCGAACAAGGTAAATATATTGAACAATCAATGAATCTCTTGACTGTTTATTTGATTTGTCAGCCAAGTATTTGTTCCAAAGTTCGTTTAATTCGTTTTCTGAAAGTCTTTTTATGTTGTTGTAGGATGTAAAATCAAAGTTTTGTTCCATTAGCCTGCCCAATCTGTTCCTTTCACTCTTTAATTCTATAATATCCTTAAAAATAGTCATCATTTAAAAAGATGATAAACAGTGAAAATAATTAAAGTCGATTTCAAACAGAAGGTGTATTTATTTTTATTATTGGTTTAATTTTGCGATTTTAAGCCCGAAAATTTCCTCAATATTGACCATGTTCAATATGTCAGATATTAAAATTTCCGGTGCAAAAGTGTCAATTTTGTCATAATCAGGAAGTTGACCTAATATATTTACCCCAGTGAATTCTTTTAATATTTGCGGATAGTATTTCTCTTCTAAAATTTCGGAATTTTCGTTGAAGCGGTTCAATATTACTCCCAAAAATTTGCAATGGTTTGTGTGTATATAATTTAAACCTGTTATTACACGTTCGATTGGTGTTTTTTTTGTGTCAACAACAAGAATCAATGGTAAATTTAGTGTTTTGACTATATCTATTTCTGTTAAATGTTCTGCTATCGGCGTTGAAATGCTGTGAGAACCTTCAACAATCTGGCAATCTGTCATTTTTGCAGATGCTTGAAATTCTGTGTAAATGGTTGTCAAATCTATTTTCACATTGTCTTCATAAGAACTTATAAAAGGCGGTGCTGAACTTCTCAATACATAAGTTGAATCAGTTGTGATATTTGGGTCAAATTTTTTTATGACCGTCAAATCAGGTGAAGTTTTGAAACCATGCAAAAGTGTTGCATTGGTTTGGATAGGCTTGTAAACAGAAGTCGAATAAGAAAGACTTTGCATTGTTGCCGCAAGGCCTGCCGTAACTATAGTTTTACCTGTTTGTCTTTCTAAACCTGATATGAAAACCTTTAGCATAGCTTCATATTATCACGAGTCTTTATTTATTGCAAAATAAACTTCCTTTAGGCGTTTCTTCGTAATGTGAGTGTATAGTTGGGTTGTAGAAACATCACTATGCCCTAAAAGTTCTTGAACAACTCTCAAATCTGCACCGTTTTCAAGTAAATGAGTCGCAAAACTGTGTCTTAAAGTGTGTGGTGAAATATGTTTGTGTATTTTTTCGCCTTGTTTTTTTATAAAGTTATAAATATCCTGTCGAGTGATATTTTTTCCGTTATCTTTTAATAATAAGCGTTTGTTTTTATCTAATTTATTTTCAAGAACAATGATTTCTCGTTGTTTTAAATATTTTTTTAGTGCAGTTTTTGCCTTTTCTCCAAAAGGAACAAGTCGTTCTTTAGAACCTTTTCCGTAACATTTTACGTATTTGGAGCGTATATCAATGTCAGTTATGTTGAGATTAGCAAGTTCCGACACACGCAACCCGCAACCGTAAAGCATTTCCACTATGACTTTTTCTGTTGGATTGAGGTCAGAATTCAATATCTGGTTCAAATCTTCTATGGTCATGACTTTTGGTAAATGTTTGGGAAGTTTTGGTTGCTCAAGTGTCAATATCGGATTTTTATCACTGTATTCATTTGCACAAAACCATTTGAAAAATCCCCTCATTGATGCAATTTTTCGCATAACACTTGTTGGGGTATACTTTTCTTCTTTTAATTTTAAAATATATGAATTAATATCAGAACGTTTAATATCAGTGATATCGTTTTCACCTTTGTTGTAGCAAAAATCAACAAAGTCGGTTAAATCTCTTCTGTAGGCTTCTAAAGTGTTTTGAGCAAGCCCTTTTTCGACTTCAAGATATTCTAAATATTCTGAAATAAACTGAATATTCATACGTTAGATTATACTCTTTTTTTCAAATTTAGCAATTAGAGGTTTCGTTTACTAGTTTGAATAAATTGTCTTCGCCAATTCCGCATTTTAAACCTACCGGAACAAAGTTTTGTTTGAAACGTTCTATTGCAAATCTGTCTGTCATTCCTGAAATATAATCTGTTACTATTCGGATTGTTTTTTCTTCAGGACAAATCGGTTTAAGCGTGTTGTAGTATAGGTAAAAAAGTTCTTTGATGACTCTTTTTGCTTTTTTCTCTTCGATTTTCGCTACAGATCTTTCGCTATAAACATTTTCAAACATCCAAGTTCTTAATTTTGTGGTGTATTCCCACGCTTCTTCACTCATTGAAATATCTTTTTTGCCTATTGAATTTTTAACAATTTCAGAAATCATTTTGTTTAATCGTTTGCTTTGGCTTGGTGAAAAATATTCAATGCAATCTTTTGGTAAGTCATTTTGAGAAATTACACCGGCTCTGATTGAATCTTCTATATCATGGTTAATGTATGCAATTTTATCTGCAAGTTGGACAACTTTACCTTCCGGTGTGGTCGGCTTATAACCCCAAGAATGGGTTCTGATTCCATCAATTGTTTCTTGGCAAAGATTTAGTTTTTCCAACTCTTCGACGACTCTGACACTTTGTATATTGTGATGAAATCCATCAGGGCATAGTTCGTTCAAGACACTTTCTCCACAGTGTCCAAAAGGTGTATGACCAAGGTCATGACCAAGAGAAATTGCTTCGACCAAATCTTCGTTAAGGTCAAGCGCTCTTGCTATTGATCTTCCTATTTGAGAAACTTCAAGTGTGTGTGTTAAACGAGTTCTAAAATGGTCATCAAATGGTGATAAGAAAACTTGAGTTTTGTGTTTCAGGCGGCGGAAAGCCTTTGAATGTAAAATTCTATCCCTGTCACGTTGAAAATCTGTTCTCATGTCAGATTGTTCTTCTTTTACTTTTCTTCCTTTTGAATATTTTGCTTTTGTTGCGAATTCGCTAAGGTAGTCTAATTCTCTATTTTCAAGTTTTTCTCTTATATTTAATCTTGTCATAATCTCCCCTTGTATCATTATATTAGCAAGAATAAAAGCGTGTTCTATCCTTTTTTTGTAGGATATTTAGGCGTTTTGTTGAAGTTTTGCTGCTTTATGTTTTTTTACTTTGTTGTCAGCGTAAGTACCGATTCTGTTAACGATGAATGTTGCAACAGATGCGATAGCTAAGCCTTTTGTGCCGCTGAACAATTTTGCGTTACAGTATAAAGGTACACCAACGGCAGCCAAGGCAGGAATTCCGTATTTAAGTGCTATTGATGTTCTTTGGTCATTGTCATCAGCCTTAGCCAGGTAATACCCTAACGCTCCGATTGAACTTATCATAGACAACATATCAGTAGGTGCTGAGCCCATTGTCAAATCTCTTAGTTTATTTACAAAGTCTTCTGTTTCGATTTTTATTGATTTGTCAAGAGATTTCACTCCTTGTGTGTAGTATTTTTCGACTACTTTATATTCTTTTTCAGGCAAAAGGTTTTTGTAAATTTCTAAAATATCTTGAATTTTGCCTTGTTTGTAATCTGTCAAAGTTTTTGTCATATTGGCTAATTCAGCGGTCATTTTTTCGCCGATTTCTTTTGTAATAAATTCGTCTTTATTTTCTTTGACACTTGATGATAATTCTCTGATAGTTTGTAAAATCTTGTTTTTCAATTCTTCACGAGAATTAGGTTTTTGTACAAATTCTTTCATGTCGTGTTTTAATGATTTGATATAGCCGATACTTGTTTTATCACTTGCTTGCGTTAATTTTGTAATATTATCAAGTGAATTTTCTGCGGATTTTATCATCTCTGGTTGGGTGTAAGAAAGAAGTCGTCTTTTGCCCCAAACCTCTTTTTGCAAGGCTTCTCTACCTTCGACAATCTTTGAATCTGCGATAAACTTGTTGTAAACATCACGGCTCCAAAATGACATCAATTTAGATAAATCATTTTTAAGTTTTGTGCTGATTTGTTTTATTGTGTAATAGCGTTTCATTAGTGCATTGGCGGTAAAATGCTCTTCAAATAAATTTTGAATTTCTCCATCTTGCGCTTTAATTCTTTTTGCCCATTCTTTGCGTGGAAGTTGAATTCCATTGATATTTATGATTTGGTCTGAGTTTGCATTTAGATATTGACGCAACGTTCTATGTGATGTAGTTTGCGCTTTGATTAGACTGTCTTCTGCGTTTGCATATTGGCTAATCACTGAACGGCGTCCGATACGTTCAAAAGTTTTGCCGATTTTGCGGTGGATGTTGCCTGTAAATTTAGTTAATCTCATAATTTTTTCAAACAATAAATCTTTGAATGTTGTAAAATTATTAACGGCTTCACTTTTCTTTGCCATTCCGTCAACTAATTTGATACCCGAAATGTAGGCTTTGTCCATAATATCCTGTTCTTTACCGTTGATTTTTGCTTTCTCAAGTTGTTTTTCAAAGTAAAGTTTTAATTTGTTTGATATTTGGAGAATTTTTCTGCTGCCGCCACCTCGGACAATAGCAAATACTGCGGCTGCAGTTGCAACGGTTGCACCGGCAATAGATAGACCTATAATTTTTGTGTTGTTTGTTTTTCTCGCTTCTTCGGGAGTAATAATTTTTATATTTTTAATAAATTGGTCAGGAGTTTGACTAGCGCCAAGTGTTTGTTGTTCTTGATTTTCGGGCAACTTCTTATTAATCCAATAATCACTTGGATTTGTTTTTGTCGTTATATCATTGAATATTGTTGAATTTACTGAACTCATTTTACACTGACCTACATTATTTTAAAGGTTCGGGCAGTCGTAAAATTGCTAAATTCCGAGGTGTTTTTAAAGTTTTATTAAGGAAATAATTCCATATCTATAACTTTTGCAACTTCTAAGGCTGAATTTTTTGAAGAAAGTAACGTTTTCACTTCGCCCAATTCTTTGATATTTTTTTCTCGTTCTTTTTTGTCGTATAGTAGTCTTTCTATTTCGAACGTTATGTTAATAGTGTTTGCATTTTTTTGTATCAACTCAGGAACTATAGATTTGTCTGCGATAATGTTCGGGAGCGAAACTCGTTTTATACATCTAACCAGTAAATAAATCCAATAGAAAAGTTGTGGTCCTTTGTATGCGATAATCATTGGAGTTTTGTATAAACATGCTTCGAGCG
Source organism: uncultured Candidatus Melainabacteria bacterium (assembly GCA_934692625.1). Lineage (GTDB taxonomy): Bacteria > Cyanobacteriota > Vampirovibrionia > Gastranaerophilales > Gastranaerophilaceae > Zag111. Next base: position 47,340 of record CAKUUC010000003.1, on the reverse strand, counting down.
CAACGGTTCCTGATGCTAATATCAATGCATCTGATGCGCTTAACAACGCTTGATTTTCACCTTTAATTACTTTGACGTCCATATCTTGAAAATATTTGTTATAAACTTCGTCAGAAAGATTTGGAGCATGTGAAAAACAAAATTGTAATTCAGGGTGTCTGTGTCTTAATCTGTTTACGGCATCTTTAAATACAGGCATGAGATGTTTTAGCTCAAATTCTCTAGACCCCGGAAACACTGAAACTAACGGTCTATCTATATCAAATCCGTGTTCTCTTAAAAATTCTCTTTTTCCAACCGGTGCGGGTAGTTGAGATACCAATGGGTGTCCGCAATAGTGTGTATCAATACCATATTGCGCATATAAAGGTTTTTCAAACGGAAATATGCACAAAACCTTATCTACAAACTTTTTGATTAGATTTATTCTGTATTTACGGCTTGCCCAAACCTGTGGCGGAATATAGTAAAATACTTTAACTCCGGCTTGGTGTAAAAATCTTGCAATTGTAAGATTGAAGGCTCCATAGTCAATCAACAAAACCAAATCCGGTTTATAAGTGTTTTTTAAGTAGTCAATCAGAGATTTACCCAGTTTGTAATGGTTAATTATTATTTGTGGTGAAAGTCCTACAGCGGACATTTTTTCTTGGTTTGCAAAAAGTTTAACACCTTCTTTTTCCAAATTCATTCCACCGATGCCTTCAATTTCCAAATCACAGTTCAGAGTTTTTAGTTCTCTGACTACATTTGAAGCATGGATATCTCCTGAGTATTCACCTGTAATAATAAATAATTTTTTCATTTATACTGCCATTATAACTATATCGTGGTCATCTGCGTATTTGATAACTTTTTCTTGGTCAACAATTATTGTTTGATTTGCTTCAACTGCAATAAGTGCAGCATTTTTGTGGTGCATAGTTTTTAATGTTCTCATGCCGATTGCAGGAATATCAAAACGTCTGTCTTGTTTAGGTTTTGCAACTTTTACAACTACAGCGTTTTCCTTTGCCAATTTTGCACCACGTTTTATACAAACATCAGTACCTTCAATTGCTTCAACTGCCATAATCATTTTATCTTTAATTACAACAGATTGTCCAACATCAAGTTTACCCATTTCTTTTGCTAACCAGAATCCATAATTAACATCATCCATTTGGCTTTCTGTTGGTTTGTGTTTACCTAAAACTCCGGCTGGAATCATCAAATTTTTGATGAAAATTGTTTGGTCAAGAACTTCAACACCGATTTTTGCAAGTTCTTCTACAATCATTAACATAACTTGGTCATCGTTAAGTCTTGACGCTTCTTTCAACAAGTCAATAGCACGTTTGTCAAATTTGTGTAATTGCAATAGAACCTTTTTATGAACTTTCCCCAAGAACGTAATTTGTTTAATTTGTTCTTCTTTTAAAATTTGTTCAATTCGATTAACTTCTCCTGGGTGGCAAGAGTAAACCTTTGAACAGTATTTCTTTAACTGGTGAACATTGTCTTTAGCCAGTGAAATACAAACAACTTCAAAGCCGTTTTCTTTTGCGTATTGAGCCATTCTTATAGGCAAAACTCCGTCGCCTGCAATCAATCCTTGTTTGTTTTCTAATGTTATTGACACTATTTAATCCTCTTTTTACTGTTATTTTAATGAATAAATCTTTTTAACTTCTTCCGTTGGTAATATTTTAGCACCACCAAGAATTTTTGTAAAAATTATTGTTTTTGCATATTCTTCCGCTAATTCAATGTTTAAATATGCTTGTTTTATACTTTTGGCACCTGTAATCACTCCATGGTTTGCCATAAGTACTATACCATAATTATCGAAAAATTTTGATGTTTTTTCAACCAGTTCATTGCTTCCTGGGAGTGCGTATTCAGCAAGCGGAAACTCATCAAAGCAATACACAATCTCTGGAGAAACCTTTTCCGTTAATGCAAGTCCTGAAGATGCAAATGCTGTCAAATGAGGTGAGTGCATGTGAAATACACTGGTTACATCTGGTCTTTTTTTATAATATTCAATGTGCAAAAAGCGCTCACTTGAAGGTTTTGGATTTCCACTTACAACTTTTCCTTCAAAATCTACAATACTAAAGTCAGAAAGTTCTAAGTAACCGTTAGCAGAACCAGATGATGTGATGATAATTCTATCTTCAACTTTAGCAGAAATGTTTCCGGAAATCCCTGGAGTATATCCCTTGTTTCCTGCTATCTGTCCATATTTAATAAGTTCTTCCGCTATTTTGTTTAACATTTAGTCAACTCGTTCCTTGTTTGGGTCTTCCAAATTTATTACTTGTGCATATTGTAACACTGCCGGTTTTACCTTGTCTTGTTTAGTTTTTGCGGTGTTAGTTTTTGCCTTTTTTGTATTGGTTTCATTTGTGCTACTTGGTGCAAATGCTACTTGACGTTCTTCTGATTTTTGTTCTTTTCCTAATCTCTCCGGATTCTTGATTTCCATTCTTCCATAGTTAATTGTTGTACCCTTTGTATCAAAAGCAACATCAAATCCAAAGTAAGTCGTTTGTCTTACAAAGTCATAACCAAATCGTATTTTTAAATCGTCCGGTCCAACAGCAACAGCAAATCTGTTTTCTTGGAATAATTTACCGTTTGGAGAGTCATCACTCAAAGTAACTGTACCAGACCAACCTACAGATAGGTATTTGTTAATTCTGAAGATTTCTGAAATATTGACAGATGAACGACCGTATCTGTACATATCAAATCTAGGCATTGGAGTGTGGTCATCGTATCCTGAATGATAGTATCCGATATCCTGCATCCATCTTTTGTATTGAAGGTGCGCTCTTGGTCCGACTCTACCGATAAATTGAGTATCACCGGTTCCGTATAAAGCCGCAGAACCTTGCAAAACTACGTCAAAGTTGAAATAAAATTTATGTTCAGGATTTTTGTACGAATACAAAGCCTGTCTGATTTCAGCCATATAACTTAACTTTACTGTAGAAGTTCCTGTGCCGTTAATTTTTTCGCCGTAGAAGTTTCTGTCGTTATCTTCCATCAAACCAAAACCTACACGGTGTCTGAATGTCAAATTCTTTTTTTCAGCCAAGAAGTCTGGGATAACGTGTGCTTTGTCATAGTATGCTTCAACCATATACTTAGGCATTCTTGCACCTAAGAACCAGTTATCCATATAGGAATTGACAGAATATTGCAAGAATAAATTGTCATCTAATCGTTGGAAACCTTTTAAAAAGAAGATATCATTAGCAGAACCATAGCCTAATTCTGTAACGTTAAACGGAGCACGATATTTTAAAGCACCACCAAATCCGAATTTACTTTTGTAGTTCAAGAATGGAATAACTTTCATTACGGAACCGTTTGGACCGCCAAATGTAAATCCTGGACCGATAAACATACCTAGTTTTCTACGGCTTCCGAATTCAGGATAATTCGCTTCGAAATAATCTCTTTGTTTGTTTGTATAAGCTGTCAAAGATGGCCAAGAAAATAAATGATGTCCGTTTTTGTTAACTTCAATGCCTTTTGCCTTTATGACATCGTGATTTTTTCTTGCATCAATATAAAGATTTCTTATGTTTATATTGATTTTGTTTCCTTCCGGATTACCTAAAAAGTATGATTTTTCGTCTTCACTAAGAACAAATCCTGAGAAGTTAGGGCCAATCATTCTTGATGCTAATCTGTGAATTTCTGATTGGTCAGAGTGAATGTAACCATCTGTCATCACAATCAAACCATCTTTTTGAACGGCATGTTTTGCATTCAACTTCATTTCGTTAGGTTGGGCTTCCATATTTTCAGAAACAATAGTTTCTTCGTTCAAATCTATTTCTATGTAATCTGCAAGTGTTGTCATTCCGCTTCTTTTAACTACAACATTGTCAATACATTTCAATATGTTTGAATCTTGGTTATAAGTCATTTTGTCCGCAATAATAGTTGTACCTTGTTGCGGTAACACCAATACAGGACGTCCTGTAGCAACCATATCGCCGGTTTCGTCGTCATAATTTACATTATCTGCATCAAGTTGGAGTTCTTTTTGAACTACTTGTTCGCTGATTCCGGATTCTAAGGACAAACTTTCAGCATTTTGTACTTCTGAATCAATTTGTTCCTTTATTGATTCTGTTAAAGTTCCTTCTTCTGATAGAAGGTTGCTATCTTCTTGAGATTGTTCGAGTGCAGAAGTTTTTGATTTTTTGTGAAATCTGAATTTGTGAGTCTTTTCAGGTTTTTCAATATCAGATTTTTCCGAATCATTTTGAACTTTTTCAGGTCTGTTATAAAGAAAATCTGTCAATTTTAATCTGACTTGTTTGAATAATGGCGCACGACCGTCATCAAGTTCTTTGTAACCTCTTCCTTGATAGTCAAAAGAATATCTGATTTCAGGATCTTCGGTAGTTTTTGTATGAACTACAGGAGCGGTTTCAAAAGGCGAACGGAAGTATCTTTCGGTTTCTAAATCTTCCGGAGTTATCGCAAAATCTTCGTACTCACTGCTTTCCACACCGAGCGCAACGCTTGGTATAGATACAAATGCTATTATAAGTGCTGTTATCAGTTTCTTTTTCAAGTTAGGTTTCCTTTTTAGATGTAATTTAACGGATTTGTAGGTTTACCGTTTACTCTGACTTCAAAGTGACAGTGAGGTCCTGTACTGTATCCGGTAGAACCTTCTCTACCGACTTGCTGACCTTTTTTCACAAATTGACCGTTGCTTACGGTAATTGCTGACATGTGTCCGTATAGTGTTGTAATCGGTTTACCATTGATTACGCCGTGGTCAAGGATTACAACTTTTCCGTATCCGCCGTACCAACCTGCATAAATAACTTTTCCGTCATTTGATGCTTTGATTGTTCCGCCGTTAGGTCCGCCAATATCAATACCTGAGTGGAAAATTCTACTCTTGAATATTGGGTGAGTTCTCCAACCGAATTGTGATGTTATCGGACCGGATATCGGATATATAAATCCGGAAGATGATACTCGCACTTGCGAACCACCGGATTGAGAATTTCTTCTTGTTAGGCTTTCAATCATATTTTGAATACTTGCTGATTGTCTTGCCAATTCACGTTCTGAACGCTCGTAGAAATTTTTATCTTTGTTAAGCTTATCAATCATGACCTTGTTTTCCGCAATTGAACTTTGAATTGTTGATTTTTGGTCATTGATATCTTTTATTGAAGCTTCAACTAATCTTCTTTGTGCTTGAACTTGCGCTTTTAATGCTGCGATTTGATTAGCTTTGGCTTTTACGGCTTGCATTCTTTTGTAATCTTCACGAAGAATTATTTTTTGGAAATATATTGTATCTAACAACGTGTTGATATCAGGAGAAGTCATAATACTTTCAAACATGCCGGTTCTTTGGTGTTTGTAAATTTGTCTTATTCTGGATTTCATTTGAATATCCATTTCTCTGAAATCGTTGATAGCTTTGTTTAATTGAGTTTCCATTGATGACAAGTTCGCTGATAGCGCATTGTATTGAGCGGTTGTGGCTTGAAGTCTTACTTGCGCATATTCAAGTTTTTGCTGGTTCTGGTTAAGTTTGTTTCTTTCTGATTTTAACTTGATAGTAACTTGTTTTTTCTTTTGTTGGTAATAATAACGTTGGTTATTTGTTTGCTTCAACTTTTGATCAAGAGAATATCTTGATTGAGCAGCAATAGCCATTGTTCCGCAAAGTATACAACTTCCGGTTATTATCCAGCATATTAAAAGTTTCTTAAATAAATTCTTCATACTCTTGATTTTGTTATTAGTTCATTGATAAAAATCCGATAAGCACCGGACTGATGCACATTAGTAAGAATGCTACAGTAATCAATATGAATAAAATTTTTCTGTGTTCTCTAAAAAAATTCATAAATCTCCCCTTATGTCCTACCAACATTTTACTATTAATAAAATTTCTGTGCAAGACTTTTAAGCTCATGTAACTTTACAAATGGAAAAATGAACTTTTTTGATTTACAATCGTTATATAGGTACAGAGGTTAAAATAAATGAATGATAAATGCACAAAATATGAATCTTTATTTGTTTTTAGGTCCGAAGAAGAATTGAATGAACATATCAATTCTTGTGAAGATTGTCGTTTAGAGCACGAAAGAATGCAAAAAGTTTCAGATTTAATCAAGGAAGCAAAGCCATATTTTGTTGAAAAAAGAAAAAAATTGGCAAAAGTTAAAGTTGCCTGTGCATTGTTTATGTTAATGCTTAGCGGAACGACACTTGGTGTTATCAATTTGAATACCGATGTTTCTGATACCTTGAAGTACGGAACGACATTGAGTTCTGAGGATTTAGGGCTTCCTGTTGATTCTTACGGCTTAATTTATGTAGAATAGAATGTACGGTAAAAAGATTTTTGATGGATTTTGGAAAAGTAATTAAAACAAATAAACAGAATATCAAAAGCATTATTCGCCTCATTACAAAAGAAGAGAATGAGGATATTGAGCAGGAAGTTTATTTGAAAATTTGGAAGAATTCCGAAAAATACAACGAAAAAGGTTCTATAAAAAATTGGATTTCTTCTATTGCAAAAAATGCGTCACTGGATTATTTAAAATCTTCTTACTATAAAGTTTTTCAAACTTCTACATCAGACGATTTTGTAATGGAAAGTATTAAAGATAAAAAAGTTACACCGGAAGATAAGGTTGTACGACTTGATAGGCAAAAAGTTATTGTTAATGCGATAAATTCACTCAAACCAAAGTTCAAAGAAGTTATTATGTTGTGCGAAATCAACGGGTATTCTTACGAAGAATGTGCAAAAAAGTTAAATTGTCCTGTTGGTACAGTGAAATCAAGAATTTATAACGCTAAAAAAGAACTTGCGGAAGTTTTGAAGGATTTGTTATAATGGATATGAGGAAGGATATTATGTTAAAAATATTTTTGGTATTTGTATCAATATTATTCTGTACAGTGAATTGGACTTTTGCGACAAGTCCTAACAGTGCGCAAAAATCGGATAATATATCAGTTATGTACAAAAGATCTTCCCAAGAGCAAATGAGAAGACAATTTGAGCAACGTCTGAATTTGACGGATAAACAAAAAGAAAAAGCAAGACAAATTCACAAACAAGGGCATGATGAAATGCGACCTGTGATGATGAAAATTCAGATGAAAAGACAAGAAATTGAAACCATCAGATTGACAAAACTCCCTGAACGTGAAATGTCTGAACGAATTGACAAGTTGAATAATGAAATTTCAAATTTGGAAAAACAAGCAAGAGATATTCGCAAAAAGAACACTCAAGAATTTGAAAAAATCTTGAATAAAACTCAACGGGCTGAGTTAGAGAAGATGAAAGCGGAAGGTCGTGCGAGATTTGAAAAAAATCACCAAGCAAGACCACCGTTTCAAGGTTTAGGTTCTCCAAACTTTTTGTTTAAACCTCTTTTGCCACCACCAGATATGAATATGGGAAAATAGAAGTGTTTTACGAGTCAGGCTTATTTTATTAATTTGTCTGCATTTGGAAAAGTAGATTGGCGTTGCCACGCCAACGGCGTTAATTTATGTGTCAGGCAGTGCCGTGACCTACGTTTTGGTATTGAAAGATGTGTTTAAGATTGAACAGGATCATTCTTACCACGGGTAATCTTTTGCGAATTTCCAACCATCTTTTATTATTTTATATGCACCTTTTTTGCTTGAGTCATACATACCCCAGACTTTGTTAGGCATTACGCTAGTTTTATCTTCATCTACTTCAAGAAAAAACAGATCTTTTCCAAAGCAATTAGGCGGAGTTGCGCTTCCGTTGATATCAATAAAAATTTCTACTCCGGTTGATGCAAAATAATTAAAGCCGATACAGGTGCTGTCAGGAAGTTCTATAGATGCGGTATGACTTGGCATAAATGGAGTTGAAATGTAGCCGGAACTCTTGTATCAGAAAGGGTTGTGTACTGAGCTTCATTTGATTTTGCGCTTAAATAATAATGATTTGGATTGAAACACATTGCTTGCCTGTGATTTGAGTTAGGTTTGTAGTATGTTGCGCCGTTGTAATGCGGTAAAATATATTTTGGCACAAATGTACTTGGTTGTGTGTGTAAAACCGCCAACCCTTGTTCATTATCTATTATTTTTATAACTTGATTAAGTTGAGAATATGTCTTTTTTAGTCTTGTTAGAGTTAATCGTTTTTGATAATTTGTAATCAACATTGGAATTGTTATTGCTGCAATTACGCCGACTATTCCCAAAGTTATTAGTACTTCTGCTAGTGTAAAGCCTCTCAATTTCATTCTCAACTCCTATCGTAGGTAATTCCGAACACTTGTTTACAATATAACGCATAACATGAATTTATGCAAGCAGAGAATAAAAAGAAGCGTGAAGCTATACTAAAATCTATTGGTAATACAGTAAAAAATCTTCGTTTGAAAACCGGAAAATCAATTAGTTTAATTTCAAATGAATTGAATGTTTCAAAATCTATTTGGTCAGATGTTGAGATGGGAAAATCAGATTTGCAGGTAACTACTTTTTGGAGAATTTCAGAAGCCTTAAATATTGAGCCTGAAAAACTGATAGCACTAATTCATCAAAATATTGAGGAAGAGTTTTCTTTTATAGAATAAAGAATTTTTGTTGGAGCCATTTGAGAAATTTGCGTTGCTATACCAACAGCGAAATTTTACGTGTCAGGCAGTGCCGTGACCTCCATTTTGGCACTGAAATACGTGTTGAATATTGAAAATAACTTTGCTATTTTTACCTGTTTTATTTCAAGGTTCAAGGGTACTTCAAAAATTCCTTATTCGAAATGCCTTAATATTAAGGCTACTATCTAATTGTTTTCGGCTTTTGCTTGGTGTTCTTCGTCTGCTTTGATGAAGGCGCACTCTTCTTCAAGTCTTTTGTCTTCCATTGCATCAACTAAATCTTGAATTGTTTTGAATTTCTTTAGTGCAAAACCGGTTTCAGCAAGCAAAACGCAATCATTGCATAGTCTGTATTTGTCGTATTGGATTGAACCTGCAAGGCTTTTTTCTTTGCCGCAACAATCGCAGTCAAAGTATTCGTTTGCCATTTCCGGATTTTCTTCAAGGTCATCTAATACCATTTGTTCTGCAACTTGTTGCATTTCTTTTACTATTTCTTCTTGTGTTTTTTCCATTTTTATAATCTTTCTTTATTTAATCAAATCTCTCATTTTTTCAGTTGCTTCGGCAAGTCCTGTGAATACGGCTCTTGAAATTATGCTATGACCGATGTTAAGTTCATACAAATTCGGAATTTCGTGCATTCTATGAACATTTTCATAGTTCAAACCGTGACCTGCATTTACTCTCAAACCTAATTCTTGAGCAAGTTTTGCGGCATTTAAAAGCTTTTGAAACTCTTTTTCTTCGTTTTCTGTACCAAAAGCGTTGGAATATTGCCCTGTGTGAAGTTCAATAAATTGTGCACCTGTTTGAGATGCGGCTTGGATTTGCGCTTCATCAGGGTCGATGAATAAGCTTACGATAATTCCTGCATCTTTCAATGGTTTTACAAATTTTGTAACTTTTTCAAGTTGTCCGGCAACGTCAAGGCCGCCTTCTGTTGTTACTTCTTGGCGTTTTTCAGGAACAAGACAAACTGAATTAGGTTTTATTTCCAGTGCAATTTGTTGCATTTCGTCAGTTACAGCCATTTCGAGATTAAGTTTTGTTTTTAAAGTTTTTATAAGTGTTCTGACATCTTCGTCTTTTATGTGGCGACGGTCTTCTCTCAGGTGAGTTGTTATCGAAGTTGCGCCGTTATTTTCGCAGATTTCTGCTGCCAAAATCGGACTTGGTTCTACCCCACCTCTTGCGTTTCTTAATGTTGCAACGTGATCAATATTTACACCTAAAAGCATGTTTTATACTCCTTTTTGTTAAAATTTCATTTTGTTAATTTTCAATAATGCTGTATATGATGGCAAAATTGTAATTTTAGTATCTTTATTTTTGCTTGAATCTGTAGCCATTTCGATTGCTTTTTTGATATCTTCTTCGATGACTATTTTATCAGTTGGAATTCCAGCATATTTCAAACGAGTTGCCATATCTTTGGCTCTTATTCCTGATGTAATAATCGGGTGTTTTGCATTTTTTAGTTGCTCAAAATCGCTATCCCAAAGCCACGAGATATCTCGACCGTCAGCGTAGTTATCGTTAATTGCAATGACTATATTAGACTCTAAATCAACGGTTTTTAGAACTTCACTTGCTCCTGTAGGATTTTTTATGAGTTGAATAAGAGTGTCGTGTCCATTGATTAAGCGTTTTTCTGCACGTCCGAAAATTGATTTATATTCAGAAACTGCTTGTCTAATTACCTTGTAATCTACCCCAGCCAAAAGTGCCATAGAAATTGCACCTAGTGCATTGTATGCATTATATAATCCGACAAGATTTAGTTTAAAATCGTAGCAATTGCCTTCGTGTTCAACAGTTAATTCTGAATAGTCTGTAAAAACTCTTACATACCCTTTGAAATCCGGTTCCGGACGGGTGTAACCGCATTTTGTACAGTAATAATGACCTTCTTGTGCAAAAAATCTTTTGCTATACTGTAACGGTTCTGAACAAATACAGTTAAAAACTTCTGTAGGCGCATTTGATGAGCCTTTGTGAACATCAGAACATATTTCAACAGATTCAAATCCGTAGAAAAAGGCTTCTTTATCTTTGCCCAAGTTTGTGACTAACGGGTCATCTGCATTTAAGAGTAAAATTAGTTTTTCATTTTTTTCTATTGCGTTTCGGATAAATCCGGCGGTCGTTTCAAGTTCTCCGTATCGGTCGAGTTGGTCACGGAAAAGGTTTGTCACAAGCAAAAAGTCAGATTTATAGTAATCATACAGTTTTGTCAAATATGCTTCGTCAGATTCTAAAACCGCATAGTCAAAACCTTTTGAAAATGGTGAAATGTTTAGTGCAAAAACATTTGCAATCCCAGTCAACATGTTTGCACCTTTTACGTTATGTAAGACTCTGTTTTGGTCAGTTTCAAGAATTTGAGCGAGGAGTCCTGATGTTGTTGTTTTTCCGTTTGTACCGGTTACGGCAATGGTAATACCTTTTTTCATATATTCTTTGCAGTATTTCAGAAAATCAGGACAAATTTTTAATGCAAGTTTGCCGACAAATGATGTTCCTGAAGATTTGTTCAATATTTTGATTGCTAAATATGCTGATTTTGCTGCTAATAGCGCTGCGTAATATCTGACTCTGCTCATAAAATAGTCCTTTAGACGTATTCAAAAATCCATCGTAATATAATATATTATAAATCTAATATATAACAAAAGTGAGAAAAGTTGAAAGATGTTAAATTTATTTTTTACAATAGTATTTGTTGCTGAAATTATCCTTGCTCATTGGTTAATTTCTAAGATAATAAAATTGGACAACTGTGTGAAAGCGTTGAATTTTCTTGTAGTTGATAGACAATCCGAATTGAAAACTTCTCTAAAAAGTGCAAGATGTTCTGTAAATAAAGCTATGCTTATGTTTGCAAATATAGTTACGTTTATCAATGCAAAACAAAGTCAGTGCAAAACCTTGTTCAGCAAAAATATATTGTCTGCTATCGGTTGTTCTGTCTTGAAAATTCCGTTTAAACAAATGTTTGCGGTTTTGGATACCGTTTTAACTCTGAAAAGATTGTTCCGTTTCTAAAAAGCATACAGGACAAGGCTTTCGAGGAAAACTATTGAAATTGTCAAAAAAATATGATAGTATTTAGAAGAAAGATGAGGTTTACAACTATGAGTAAGAATAACGATGCGTTTTTATTTTCAATGGGCATTGTTGCCGGTGTTGTTGGCGGAGTTATAGCGGGTGTTCTTTTTGCACCAAAACCGGGTGAAAAATCAAGAGAGGAACTTAAAGAAGCCGCTTGTGAATTTTATGACAAACACGCACCGCAAATTACCGATGCAAAAAAACAAGCAATGGAATCCATTGATTTGGTGAAATATAAGTTGGAAAGACAGTTCCGTAAGTTGAATAATTCCGTAAAATCTAAAAAAATGCAAAAAGCCAAAGAAATGGAAGATTCAGAAAACGGTTCAACTGAGAATGAATTTGATTATTAATAAACAGTAAAGGAAAACACAATATGAGTATAGAAACATCAGAAATTATTTTGAACGGCGGATTAACTTTCCTTGCTGTTGCAACTGGTATCATTCTAGCGTTTGTCGGCTATTATTTGGTTAAATTGCTAAAAGATGCAGCAGTATTAACAAAAAATCTCAATGAAACATCTTTGATTGTTAATACAGAATTAAAACCGACATTAAATGAACTAAAAGATACTATGAAATCAATCAATTCAATTATCCAAAGTACCGATGAAGGTTTGGGTAATGTGAAATCAGGATTAGAAACTGTAATCACAAAAACTCAATCATTTTCAGACAGTGTGTTTGGCGGATTTTTGAAAGGTTTTATGACAATCTTTTCATTGTTTAACCGTAAAAAATAGTAAACTTTCAGGTAATGAAAGTTTATTTGAATGACTTTATAATATAGTCGATAGTTTTAAAAGGAGATAAATAAATATGTCAGTATCTAAATTTTTAGCAGGTTTTGTTGTTGGTGCGGCAATCGGTGCCGTAACAGGAATTTTGCTTGCTCCAAAATCAGGTGAAGAAACAAGAAAAATATTAGCAGATACAGCACAAGATATGGCAAGACGTGCTGATGAAACAGCAAAACAAATTCAAGTAAAAGCAGACGATGCTGTTTCTGATTTGCAGAAAAAAGGCGAAGAAATCAAAGAAAAATTACAAGATTTGATTGCAAAACAAAAAGAAGCAAAACAAGATAACGCTGAAGCGCCTGCTGAAGGTTAATCTTTTGAAAATTGTATCTAAGGAGAGGTCGCATTAGCGGCCTCTTTTTTGTTTGTTAATTATTTATGCATTGGTAAAGTCAGTGTTATTTTACGTGTCAGGCGGTGCTGTGACTTACGTTTTGATTCTGAAATTAGTGTTCAATCTTGAATATAGAACTAAGCCAATTTTGCCATTTTGTGTTAAAATGGCATGACTTGAAATATTTTAAATAAGTTATAAAATTAGTATATAATTTGTAGATAAAATAGGATTTTTAAATGTTTAATAATGATTTTTTGAATAAAGTTAAGGATTTTTTTGCATCTTCAATGTTTATAAAAATCTTTTATTTGTTGGTTTTTACAATCTCAATTACGGCGATAATTGCATCACAAAATTTCTTTTTCCAAAGCATTGTTGAAAATGGAATTAGTAAAAAAGATATTATTGCTCAAAAAACTTTAACGGTAGAAGATGTTAAAAGAACTGAACAGCATCGTCGTGAAGTTGGGCAAAAAGTCGAACCTATTTTAGTTCCGGCAGAAGATGATTTCATTAAATCAAATTTAGAAACGATTGAAAATTCTATTTTGCAAATTCGTAAAAAATCTTCAACAGAAGAAGAGAAAAAATCAGAGTTAAATATTCTTTTAGACTTGTCAGATAATGCGAAAAAAGAATTTATTGTAAATTATTTGTTGAATGTTGATGAGCAGAGTTTGAGAGAAGCGTTTGACAAGGCTTCAATTTCTTTGGTTAATATCTTGCGTGTCGGTATTACTGAAAAAGATTATGCGAGAGATAATATAAAAACTCTTATTCAAAATAATCTAGTGCCAAATGTTTCGAAACGACAGGTTTCTGTGATTTCTGCAATATTAGAACAGGTTATTGTTCCGAACCTTGTTGTAGATGAGGCGGCAACTGAAATTGCTAAAATGAATGCGCAAGATTCGGTTAAGCCGTACAAAGTGACATTCCAAAAAGGTGAAAAAATTGTATTTGAAGGTGAACCTGTTACAAGATTAAAACGTGATGCATTGAGAGAAGCAGGATATAACGTTTATGAGTTGAATTGGCAAGGTATTTTGTCAATTTATATTCTTGTCTTGTTATTGACAATGATTTACATTGCTTATTTGAAGGTTGCAAAGTTACCATACTTGGAGCCTCGTTATATGGCGCTTTCCGGAATGTTGACGGCACTAGCGTGTATCACTGCGGTAGTCTTGCCTGTTGGGGCTTCGCCTTACGTATTGCCAATTCCTGGGGTAATTATTATTGCTTCAATTTTTCTTAACCCGAGAGTTGCATTCTTGCTATCAGTTTTGTTAATCATTGCTTTGACTGTCGGAATGCAATATAACGCACAATTTACTATAGTATTTTTGATTTTGTCTTTAATCGGTATGATTACGATTTCAAAAATCCGTTATACAAGACGTTTTGACCTGATTAAAGTAGGGTTTAATTTGGGTGTGTCAGGCGTTTTGATTATGTTGAGTTTGTATTTTATTGACAAATGCTTGATTGATGTTAGTAACGCTTTGATATTACGTAATTGTGTTTATATATTTATAAATGGTGTGATGAATTCAATCATTGTATTGGGTGTTTCTCCACTATTGGAAAGCACTTTCCAAATAATTACACCTTATGGTTTGGCAGAACTTGGTGACCATAATCAACCGTTGTTAAAACGTTTGCAAATGGAAGCTCCTGGAACATATCATCATAGTTTGATGGTTTCAACTTTATGTGAGGCTGCGGCAGAAGCGATTGGTGCTAATCCGATTTTGGCAAGAGTTGGTGCGTTTTATCACGATATCGGAAAATTGAAACGCCCGTTCTTTTTTGTAGAGAATCAATCATATTATAGTATTGGTAATCCTCACAACAAACTTAATCCGAGATTGAGTAAAATGGTTATTACCGCTCACCCTAAAGACGGTTTGGAAATTGCGAAGAAAAACGGATTGCCTAATGTGATTTGTGATTTTATTATGCAACATCACGGCGAAGGGGTTGCTAAATACTTCTATAATCAGGCAGTATTGGAAGAAGGTGCGGAGAATGTTAAAATGGAACAATTCCGTTATACCGGTCCAAAACCAAATACCAAAGAAACTGCTATTTTGATGATTGCTGATGCGGTTGAGTCTGCAGTTCGTGCTGTGAAAGGTGCTACAAACGAGGAAATCGAAAATATTATAGATAAAATTATTGTTGAACGTTTAAATGATGGTCAGTTGGCAGATAGCCCGTTGACATTGAAGGATTTGAAAGTAATTGCGATGACATTCAGTCGTATTCTTCGTGGTATGCAACATAATAGAATTAAATATCAAGAAAATATCGCAGAAGAATTTGGCAAAAACAAAATTGAAATGCCAAACGTAATATTGGACGAAGATTTTGAAAAGAAAATCCATGAACTTGAAGAATCTAAAAACGGAAAAACAAAATCTCAAGATGAAGCACAAAAATCAATCGAAGATGATGCTAAAAAAGATAATGACGACAAAGATTTAGGTTCAAATGATAATAAGGATTTATAAAAAATGGTAGAGTATAATTTAGAATTTGAAAATGAATTTGAAGGCTGGAAACCTGATGAAAAAGATATTTTAGAAAAAACTAAAAAAATACTTTCTCATTATTTGGCAACTTCTGAAATTTATGAAAATTCTTGTTTGGCCGATTTTGAATATGACAAAATTTCATTTGATTTCTTGTTTTGTGATAGTGAAAAAACTCATATAATCAATCGTGATTATAGAAATAAAGACTATCCGGCGGATATTATTACCTTTGCGGTGTTTGCTGATTCTCCTGATGAAGAAAAATTTGTATTAGATATGGAAATTAATTTAGGTGAGGTTATAATAGGATTAGATAGGGTAATTGATGAGGCGGATAAAAAAGGTATTACCAAAGAAGTCGAATTGTTATTCTTGATAAGCCATGGAATAATGCACCTGTTGGGGTTTGACCATCAAACGGAAGAAGATTTTGACTTTGTAGTATCTCATCAAAAGAAGGCTCTGGAAAGTATAGGGATTGTTTATGACAAAATATAAAAAACAAAATTTTTCAAATACCTTCAGAAACGCTCGTAAGGGTATGAGATTGACTTTTAAAAGTGAACGTAATATAAGAGTTCATTTGCTAATTGCAGCCTTTGTGTTGGCAACAGCGTTTTGTTTCCATTTTTCGGTTACAAAATTCTGTATTCTATTATTGACAATTTCGGCGGTAATTTCGGCAGAAATGTTCAATTCAGCGATTGAATTTTCACTTGATGCAATTTTTCACAACAGGTATTCAAGAATGGTTGGTATGGCAAAAGATATTGCGGCAGGTGCGGTGATGATAGTGTCAATTTCTGCAGTATTGATTGGGGTATTGTTGTTTGCGCCATATATTATAAATATGTTTTAGCAAAGGAAAAGACCTTACATAAAGCAAGGTCTTTGTTATCTTTTACCGAAATTTTGCATGAACAAGAATTAATTGTTACTCAATACAAGGTGCAAAGTTGCCAAATTCTTGATTGATAACATAGTATGCTTGTTGTGTTGTTCTTCGGAAATATCAAAGATTCTGATAATTCTTTGGATTTCTGCCAAATCTTTATATGAATTTATTTTATAAACGTTTTCGATTGGGTCTGTAACAACTGACATGATTGTGTTTAATTCTTGTTCCTTCATTTCTTTGAAAATCCTCATTTCCTATGTACTCTTATATAAAGTATTTTTTTTCGTAAGAATTGCCTTTTTTGAAGTTGTTTGTTAAGAATTGTTAAAATAGAAAAACAGTGAAACTTTGTAATGCGGTATTGTGGATAAGTTTCACGTCATTGTGCGTAGAATACCGGAAAGGTATTCTATTTGAAAAACAGGTTGGCGTTGCTTACCAAAGCAGTTGAAATGCAGACCTAGTCTTACAATAACTCCCTTGCAACGCTGTCGGCATTGCTATGCCGACAGCGTAATTTTAAGTGTTTGGATAGCAATCCAAACCTAAATTGGGTTTTGAGATTTGTGTTCAATCTTGAATATAAAACTGTAATCAGATTCTGAATAACAAGAAAATTAAATGCTCAAATTTTTTCGCATAAATTTTCTAAGTTTTTAGAATGACGACCTTCTTGCTAGGCGCACCAAAAGTCACTCTGAACTTGATTCAGAGTCTGTTGTTATGCGTGGTATTGAACGAATTTTATCAGCTTGTTAACAAAGCGAACCATGGTAACAGATTCTGAATAGGCTAAAAATCACTTTTCGCATGCTCAAAGGATTTTTTAAGCTTTTCAGAATGACAATAACTTTGCTATTTCTTCTACTTTATTTCAATTCCTTAACATAAAATCGTAACATTACGAAATGTGAAAATTATTTTAAATCCTCAAAACCATTGATATAATTCCTTTATGGTATGGTATGGTATGGTGTGGCGGGGCGGTGTACTTATGGGCAAAAATACTCCATAATAAGAAAAGGACAAGAAAAAAAGGAGTATTAAAAACATGAAAAAAGCGTTTACGCTAGCGGAAGTATTGATAGTCATTGGTGTTATAGGCATTGTTGCGGCAATGACGATACCATCTCTTATCAATTATTACAAAGTCAAAGAATTGGAAGTTCGATTTAAGAAAGCTGATGCGCTTATTACACAGGCTTTTCTAAAAACTGCTAATGAGTATGGTTATGATTCGATTTCAAGTTTTAATATTCCTGGAAGGACTGTTACTGATGAGAATTATGCGGAGTTAAAAAGGCAAGTTGAGGGGCTTAATGAAATTTGGCTAAAACAGTTTACGAGTGTTGACCCTTTAGATTACTCTCGCTATAAAGATAAAAAATGCAAACATTTGAGTGGTGAGGGAACGAGATTTTGTTTCTTTGATAGTGCGTATGGAACTCCATACGTATTACCTAATGGTATGCTAATTTCTGCATTGACTGCGAACTATGGCGGAACCAATCACCCTGGGATTATACGAATGTTTTTTGATACCAATGGACCGGAGCATGGACCAAATCGTTGGGGGTATGACCTTTTTCTATATTCATCAAATTTTGCTTATAATAATTTATGCGACCCATCAAGTAAAAATACTTATGCAGGGCTTGATTGCTATTATTTTGCGCACAACAATATCAATCCTACAGGTAATAATAAACCATATTGGGATATGCTATTCAAACCGTTAACTTATTGGCAAAAGAGTGATAAATAAGTAATAGATTCTGAATAACAAGAAAATTAAATGCTCAAATTTTTTCGCATAAATTTTCTAAGATTTCAGAATGACGACCTTTTTGCTAGGTACACCAAAAGTCACTCTGAACTTGATTCAGAGTCTGTTGTTATGCTTTTAATACCAATCACAATTGCCAGTGCCACATAGAATTTGGTTCAAATCGTCAAGGGTTTCAGTTCTTGTCATTTCGTAAGTCACTGGTGTAATTGAGATTTTATTGTTTCTTACTGCTGCAATATCTGTTTTTGCATCTCTTGGCTCATCAATCAATTTACCGGCAAGCCAATAGTAAACTTTTCCTCTTGGGTCAGTTCTTTTTTCGTAATTATCGGTGAACATTTTTCCGCCGAGTTCAGTTATCGCAACACCTGCAATATCTTCTGGGTCAAGACTTGGTACATTCACATTTAAAATTGATTTGGGCGGAAATTTGAAATCGGTAATTCTATCAAGCAACGCAACTACAAAATCCCCTGCGGTATTGAACGCTTCATAATCAGTTTTTAAAGATGCTAAAGATACTGCAATGCTTGGTATGCCAATCATTGCACCTTCCATTGCGCAACTTACCGTGCCGGAATACAGAATATCTGAGCCTAGGTTCGGTCCGTGGTTAATTCCTGAAATTACAAAATCAGGCTTTTCATCACCTTGTAACAAGGCACTGACTCCGATTTTTACGCAATCTCCAGGGGTACCGTTAGTTACCCAAACTTTCTTTGCTCCGTTTTTACCTTCGTCAAGTTCTTCTACTCTCAGTGGTGTATGAATTGTCAAAGAATGTCCTGCTGCGCTGCGCTCTCTATCAGGTGCAACTACGTATACATTATGTTTTTGTGCTAATTTTTCGGTCAACACTCGAATGCCGTTTGCGGCAATTCCGTCATCGTTCGATACTAATATATTCATTTATATCCTCATTTTAGCTATTTATATCTTTTATTAGTATAAGTTAGAACGGCTATTTTTTCTTTATTGTTAAGTATTATGAAGCAAAATATCAAAAATATAGCAATTTTATATATCAAAAATACTTTATATACATGTAAACACGAGGAAGTGCTTCTTGAGAAAATACAAAAAACTTAAGCACACACTTCACACTTCACTATTTGAGGAATGAATCAAATTTTACATTCCAAGGAGCCTTCTTTAGGCTCTTTTTTTTATTAATAATAAATATGGGGAAGTTTTATGATTTATCGTTCGTGACAAAAACTTCGGCTAATTTGCCTTTTCGACCAGATTTAAGTTCGATTTTTTTAGGCTCTTCTTCATTTTTAAAATCGTCCTTTTGGTATTCAAACAAGAACTTCATAAATGCCTGACTATACATAATTTACTCCTGTCACTACACGTAATACTACACTTACATATATATTAAAACACGAAATAATAAAAAATTGCTAAATTTGACGAAATTGTTACATTTGTAGTTTTTAAATATTAGTCGTACGGATAGGATATTTTGCTAATGTTTTAAAGTGCTCTGAAAGTACATAATCAGGTATATGTTTTTTTAGAAAGATAAAATATCTTTTTAAAATAAAACAGAGTAAACAAGGAGGTAAAAATGTCAATTAAAAAATTATCTATGGCAGCTGCGATTGCCGTTGGAATATCAACGTGTTCCTTGACATCAGTAATGGCAGCTTGCCCGTGCAGTACTCCGGCACCGGCAGAACCAATGCCGGTTGTTACGGGACCTGCATGTCCTGTGGAAACTCCACAGACAAACTGTTCAAAGTGTAAGAAAGCAATTCCGGATTGCAAATGCAAAAAGCAAAAACCGACTTGCGAGCAAAAAAAGAGTGATTGTGGTTGTAAGAACGAAATAAGCTGCGACAAACCGGCTGTTCCGGCTACAGCACTTTGTCCACAATCAGGCAAGATTGATAAGGCGGAAATGAAGCAAGTTTATGGTTATCCGCAAGCAATTTATGGTACAAACAATTATGTTGGTGAACCTGCAAACTCTATTTTTTCAACAGAAACTGCTCTAAAAGGTTGTCCAGCAAGCAGAATGTCAGCAACAATTCCTGGTGCAACAGTTGCAACGGATGGGCAAATTACCGGTGCGGCTGCTCAAATGCCTTGTTTGAATGAATTGCCCAGATGCAACAACGGTGGGACGATAATTGACAGAAATGAACAAAAAATGGACGGCAATGCTTGCCCTATCGATATTCAAACATCAAACTCAATCAATGCTGTTAAGAAAACATTGATTCCGTATGAAATTCCTCAACAAATTCAAAACATAACAGGTGCTGCTGCTCCTATGGGCGGTTGTATGTTCCCTGATGTTCCGAACAATCACTGGGCATCTTGTGACATTGACAAGTTAGCGATTAATGATGTTGTTGTCGGTTATCCGGACGGCTTGTTCAAACCAAACAGACATATTTCTCGTGCAGAATTTGCAACAATGCTTGTTAAAGGTTTCAATTTAGATTGTGGTATCAATAAACAAACCAAATTTACCGATGTTCCTTATAACAACTGGGCAAATGCTGCAATTGCAAAGGCTGTTGATGAAAACTTGTTAGACGGCTATCCGAATAAAACTTTCAAACCTCATGCTAATGTAACAAGAGTAGAAGCTTTGGCATCAATTTCAAAAGGTATGACTTGTGATATTGATAGTTGCAAGGCAAACGAAATCTTGAGCAAATATGCCGATGGTAATACTGTTCCTGAATGGGCAAGAATTCCGGTTGCAAAATCATTACAAAATGGAGCATTGAAAGATTCTCCAACACCAAACATGATTATGCCTAAGAAAGAAGCTTCTCGTGCAGAAATTGCTTCAATGATGCAAACTGTTCGTGTTGCATTAGGTTACGATACAAATCCTAAAACAGCAAACAATATTTGTCCGGCATGTCCGATTGAGAAAAATGCGTTGATTGAACATGAAGAAATTGTAAAAATCCCTACATTGAAATTGTCAATGATAGACCAATTGACTGCAAAATCTTCACACGTTGGTCAATACTTTAGAGCAAATACTCTTGAAGACGTTACAATAAACGGCAAAGTTTACCCTTGTGGTTCAACTGTTACAGGTCGAGTAGTCGAAGTTATCAGACCTTCAGGTTGTGAAAAGGGTGCGTTGAAACTGGCATTTACCGAAATTAAAAATGGTGATTGTAAGACCGTTTTACCAAAACAAATTTTGCAAGCACAGGTTAACAAGTCTAAAAATGTAAACCCTGTTGCAAGATTAGTAGAAATGCCGTTTACTCTTGCCGGCTCATTAGTTGGTGTCGTTGGTAGAACTGCAGGTGGTATCCTAACAAATGTTGGTAACGCTGCTGAAAATGTAACAAACGATGCAGGTTATATGTTAGGTCATGCTTTCCAAGGTCAATTCGGGGCTGCTGCTCGTAGTTTGGGTGATGGTGTATTTGAAGCCGTTAAAGCGCCAATCGACGTAACAAGAACCGCATTGTCAGGTACAATGGGCTTGTTCCAAACAACTGGTGATGAGTTTGCTTACCTTGTTGACCCTAAAGGTTACAAAATCTCAGCGGTTAACCCAAGAGAACACGTTACTATTGCTTTCGGTTGTAACGAATAAAGACGTCTCATGTCCTTTCTACTTGAGAAGAGCCCTTGAATATTCAAGGGCTCTTTTTATTTTCTGTTATCCTAAGTATTTTTGCAATGCCTCTTTATTGAAGACTTCAACGCTGTTTTGCGAGTGGATAAAGACCATGCTTGAAATAAGTCCTTTCAATGTGTCAAAATCTGAAAACGCCATTTTATTGCGCAAATCTTCCATATTATTTGCCAAAAATTCCATAATGATAGTTTTGTCGTTAAATACCAAACTAGAAAAATATTCAAAGGTTTCTTTTGAATTTATGCCTTCCAAGTAGATGATATCAGGATTTTGAAATCCGATAAATCTTGCGGCTTTATCCATATTAAATCCGACATTTTCGTTAAATTCACATTGGTTAACTCCTGATAATTCATATTTTGCAATACTTTCAAGAGTCATAATGTTTTTATAACGATTTTTTGCAGCCTCAAGTAATAGTGAGTAAATAATATGAGTTTTTCCGCTCAAAGATGAACCGCAAACCAATATTATCCCCGGTTTTTCTAATGATTGTTTGAGTTCTGCCAATTCGGTTTTTGATGAAATAATTTTATCCAATGCTTTTGGCGGTTTATAAATTTTTAGGAATATTCTTTCTCCCATAATAGTCGGGAAGGTCGAAACACTCGCTAAAACTACAATATCGTCAACTTTGAAGCATATTTTACCAAGTTGTGGAACTTCTGAAACCGATGGGTCAAGTTCAGAAAGTGTTTTTAATTTTGCAATAAAAGAAGCAACAAGAGTTGTAGGAATATTGCCTTTACTAGTAAATTCACCATGTTTTTTGAAGTTTACCCCAAGCCCATCATCTTCGCCTTGGAATGTGACCTCATGTGTATCTTCAATAATTGCTTGTTTTAATATTGCTCGAATGATTTTTTGAATATGTTCATCACTCAAATCTTCTTTGTGCAATTCGTCTTGCCAATTGTAACCGGAATTACTATCGGTTGATATTTTGCCAACGTTAATGTCAGTTTTGTAGTATTCGTCAATCGCTTGTAAAATACTTTCTTCTGATGATAAAACCGGATCAATTTCGCATTCTGCAGTTTCCATAATCTTGTCTATTGCAAACAAATCCCTAGGGTCTGCCATTGCAACAGTCAATGTATTTTCAATTTTAAATAGCGGAATTATTTTGTATTTTCTTGCATCAGAAAAATTGATATATTTTAAACATTTTGTATCAAGTTCGTAATCTTCAAGGTTTACAAACGGAGTGTGAAGCTTAGATTCTAAGAATTTTATTAGTTGTTCCTCTGTTAAAAATCCTGAATTTATTAACGCTTGACCTATATTTATATTTTGAGCATTTGCAATTTCTTCTGCTTGTTCAACTATTTCATATTGAACAAGTCCTTCTCTCACCAAGTCGTATTTTAATGTTTCAAGGGTTTTGTTAGTTATAATATTCATCGTCTTAGTTTTCCGTATTCAAATATTTTTGAACTGTTTTTACAACTTCATCAAGGTCAAACGGTTTTGTAATATATTCATCAGCGCCGGTTTCTTCACCGATAAGCTTGTCTTCTTCTTGTGAACGTGCAGTTACCATAAGTATTGGAATATTTTTATATTTAGCATCAAATTTTAATAATCTGCTGATTTTATAACCATTAATCCTTGGCATCATAACATCCAAAATTATTAAATCCGGTTCTATTTCTCGGGCTAGTTTTAGTCCGTCTTCTCCGTTATATGCACAATAGCAAGTATAATTACAATTTTCTAAAACAAATTTTAAGCTTTCTACAATATCTTGTTCATCATCTGCAATAAGAATTTTTTTCATAGTATCCCCTAGTCTTAAAATACTTTCAATAAAAGTATAGCACACTTTTTCGCTTGTTGTAAAACTTGTTACATTAAATTAAATTCATCTTTTTATCTGATTACAAAATTAGAATAATTTGATAATCTTCAATATTATGGAAGAAAAAGTTATAAAATTAAATAGAAATATATTTTGTTTGGAATTAATGGCATTTTTCCCATTAGTATTTTTATTTGGTGTCGGTGGATATTTTATCCATGGTTTGGAATTTGAGAATGATATAGATAAAATTTTTATAGCAATAGGTTTTGTTGTTGAAGTTATTGTCGGTATCATTGTTGCAAAAATGAACAATAGAAGTATTGTTTTGTCTGAAAATTCTGTCGATTTGCGCCATAAAAATAAACTGTTGAAATCTTTTCCTATTGATTCAATTAAAGGGTTTGTTTGTGATGATAATAAAAAAACAATAAAAGTGTTGACTCATAATAGTACAGAAGATTATTTGTTAAAATTTGTCGGTGTAAAAGCATTGAGTGAAATGGTTTATTTCGATTCGAAAGCAGAATTATGTAAAAAATATCCGACAAAATCAAATGCTTTAAAAGATGAATATATTAATTCGTTTTTGGAAAGTGGTGAAGTTCCACAATATATTTCTTCAAAGAATAAATCAGATTATTGTAGGGTTGTTGTCGGATTACTTTTTGGATTTATTTTGACAATTATTCCTATCGGATTGACCATTTTATCTGTGCTTTGGGCATTGATGTGGCTTATTATATTTGCTTTGAAATTATTAGTTTTAGTCTTAAACTTGTTTAATTAAATGATTGTTGATAAGTTCTCGAGTTTTTATTCTAATTTCTTCATCGATTGAGAATATTTCGTCAATATTTGGCGTTTTTACAAGAGTGTGCGAATTTAACATTTTTTCGGTAAGAGTATAAATGTCGTATAATTTAATTTTACCGTCAAGGAATGCAAATACCGCTTCTTCATTTGCTGCGTTTAAGCAAACAGTTGCGCTTCCGCCAAGTTTACCTGCTGAGTATGCCATGTTTAGGCTTGGAAACTTCTCAAAATCCGGTTTTTCAAAGTCAAGTCGAGCGATTTCAGAAAAACTGAAGCTCTTTGATTTTATTCCTTCAAAACGTTCAGGATAAGTAATTGCATACTGAATAGGAATATGCATGCTAGGCAATCCCAACTGAGCGATTACACTGCCGTCTTTGTATTCTATTGCGGAGTGGACAATGCTTTGTGGGTGTACAACTACTTCAATATTGTCGTAATCCATATTAAACAAATGGTGCGCTTCGATTACTTCAAGACCTTTATTCATTAGTGTTGCAGAGTCTACGGTGATTTTTCGACCCATGTTCCATCTAGGGTGCGCTAGTGCTTCTGCGACAGTTGAATTTTTCATATCTTGGACTGTTTTGTGTAAAAACGGTCCGCCGCTTGCTGTAATAATAAGTTTATCAACTTGCGAAATATCTTTTATGCATTGGTGTATTGCGCAATGTTCGCTATCAACGGGAATTATTTTGACGCTGTTATTTTTCGCCATTTGCATTACAATATCACCAGCCATAACAAGAGTTTCTTTGTTTGCAAGTGCAATGTTTATCTTGTTTTTGATTGCTGTAAGTGTTGGTTTTAACCCAATCTTTCCTGATACTGCAACTAAGATAATATCATTTTCTTTGTTTGAACAAATTTCATCTAGTCCGTCTTGCCCATATAACGTTTTAATATTAGGTAAGTCTATTTTTTCATTGGGTTTCCCAATACAAATATATTTAGGTTGAAATTTTATCGCTTGCTTTTTTAGTAATTCAGCGTTGCTCCCACCTGCTAATGCTATTATTTCAAATCTGTCACGAAGTTTTTCAATAACTTCCAGTGCTTGAGTTCCGATTGAGCCAGTTGAACCAAGTATGCTTATTTTTATTTTTTTAGTGTCCATAAATTTATTATATTACAAAAGTTCTTTTTGAATTGTTTTTCCGCTCACTGCTTTTTCACTAATCGGAATTGCAAAGTGGAAACTTGTTCCGATATTTTCTTCGCTATCGCACCATATTTTGCCGTTGTGCGCTTCGATTAGTTGTTTTGCAATAGGTAGTCCAAGTCCGGTTCCTCCGACTTTTCTTGATAGCGGGCTTTCAATTTGGGTAAATTTGTCAAATGCTTTTTGCATATTTTCTTTTTTTATTCCAACGCCTTCATCGACTACACTAACCAAAACGTAAGTCCCGTTTAATGTTTTTAAATCATCTTCAAAATACGGGTTTTGTGCTATATCATCAGAGTTTTTGAGTTCAGATTTGATTGTTATATTTTTCCCGTCCGGTGTGAATTTTATCGCATTTGATACAAGATTTGTCAAAACTTGTCCGAGTCTTTGAGAATCCGCATAGATTTCCGGCAAATTTTCTTGCTCTTGAGTTGTTAAGACAATGTTGTGTTCTTTGGCTACACAGTCAAAGTTGTTTTTAACATTTTCGATTACAGAATGAATATTCATCAATTTGTAATTGAAGTCCATTTTTCCGGCTTCGATTTTGTTGATGTCAAGAATATCATTGATTATATTTGTGAGGTTTTCGACATTTCTTTTTGCCATGTTTATAAATTTTATAGCCGTTTCTGACAATTCGCCACATCTTCCTCCTGATAAAATTGTTAAGGCGTTTTTTATTGGAGTTAAAGGTGTTCTTAGTTCGTGCGATACGATTGAGATAAAGTCAGATTTTATACGTTCAAGTTTTTCTAATTTTTCGTTTTTGTTTATGATTTCTTTGTATAACCCTGCGCTTTTTAATGGCAATGACACTTGTTGAACGATAGTTTGGAAATAACTGGCATCATCTGTTGTAAAATGTTTCTCTTTGAAAATTTCAATACACCCAAAGAAATTGTCACCTAAGTCAATTGGTGCAAACATGTTGTCGTATTGGAAAATCGTAAAATTAAATTTGTGAGTTGGATTTTTAATGTATTTTACTATTTTCAAATTTCTGACATCAATTTCAAATGGTATTTTGTTATCTTTGAAAAGTGATTTGTAATTTAAGACAGCACGGAGTTTTAGAGCGTTCAACAATTCTTCTGATATGTCGTATAAAGAATTTATAATAAGTACCGGCTCGTCCTCAAATCCGAAAGAAATTGTACAGGTTAAATCGTAACTTAATGATTTATCCAATCCTTCTAGCATATAGGTTAAGAGTTTTTTGACATCGAGCGTTCCAGCAAATTGTGAACTTGTGTTGTATAAGACGTTCAATTTGTATAAACTGTCTGCCAATTCTTTATTCTTTTCAGAAAGATTATCTGATTTAATTTTATTTTTAATATGAGAGTTTACAATTTCAAAGATAATTTCATCAGAAAAGTTGCTGGAAATAAAACCGTTAATATATTTAGAATGTTCAATGTTTGTTGTGTTGTTATCAATCATTAGTAAAACTTGGATGTTTTCGATTTTTGATTTAATTCGTTGAATAACAAGTGGAATATTTACGGAAGTCAAATTGGTGTCAATAATGACTGTGTCAATAGGTGAAACCTCAATCAAATCACAAATTGAAGTCATATTTGAATATGAACTGAAATTGTATTCACTTGTGTTAAATAACTTTTTTAAACGTGAATCAAGTTCACTATTTTCTGTGACTAATAAAATATATCCCATAACTTTATTTTATTACAGGTAAAATTTTTGGCAAGAAAGTTACAATCAGTAAGATAGTTTGCGGGGTTGTCAAGTCCGTATTTTTACTTAAGTAAAACTGCGGACTTTTCAAAATTTTAAAAACAGATATACTTAAAGAGTAATCGGTTAAGGCTCACACCCTTGAGATGGTAAAGCTGTTTGCCGAAGACCTTACCAAGGTAAATGAGGTTTTGTTATGGGGTATCTTCATTGCTGTGGGGGCTTACGTAAGACTAGAAGTTTTGTGTTGGCACCTACTGAAAATTATTCTGGTTGCGAGGTTGATGTATTACAAAACTGTCCGGTTTGCGGTCATTTTGTTGTTCAACTTACAAGAGTAGATAGAGAAAATAATGTTTCATCTGTTCGCTTAACAAATATGAAAGCGAGAAAATTTTTTCAGAAATTAAAATCAAAAATTTTATATGAGGAAAAATTTTTTGATTATACAAAAGTAAAACATTCGTCTTTTTATTTAAATTACAACGAGTTTGGAGTTAAGAAACGTTGCTATTCAAATTTGAGGAATTTAAAAATTGGAAAATTCTAAAAGTATTTTTCATAATCCCTATTATCTTCACTTAGACTGTCGGTTATTGATAACCGTAGAGGGGATTTACCTTTCTTTTTTATCCCCTCTGTTTTCTTTATAACGGAAATATTTTTAATAATTATGTAGGTTTGTTAATGTAAGATAAAAAATGAAATTTCACGAGTTGAGGTTATGAAATGAAATTATCCCCTAGAAGGCACGTAATACTTACTATGGTTGCACAGGGCTACACGGATAAAGAAATAGCTTGTCGTTTAAAGGTTTCTACGAGGACTGTCCAAACTCATATTGCCGGTATCATCGCAACATTGAATGCGAGAAACAGGACTAATGCAGTAGTTTTATATTTATATTCCAATCCAAAATGGAAAATTATATGAGGTAAAAATGGTTAAAAGAATAGTTTTTCACTGGAGTGCCGGTAGGCATTATCCGACCGAGTTTGAGAAAAAATATTATCACTATTTGATTGATGCGGAAGGAAATGTTTATAACGGTGTTTTTACTCCAGAAGATAATAATGTTTGTATATCAGGAAAATACGCAGCGCATACCGGTGGCGGAAATACGGGTTCTATCGGGATTTGTTATTGTGGAATGTATGGTTATAAATCACCAAAAAATTGTGGAAATTATCCTATTTCTTCTGTGCAATTTGAAGCAGGATTAGCACTCTGTGCAAAATTATGCAAAAAATACAACCTGAAAGTTTCAGAAAATACCGTATTTACTCACTATGAGTTTGGGCAAAGAAATCCGAAAACATCAAGTTTTGGAAAAATCGATATAACTTATATTCCTTCATATCCTTGGGTTGGAAAAAATGAAGTCGGTAGTTTTATTCGTTCTAAAGTTCGTTGGTATATAGCAAATAAGTAAAAGGGGTAATTTTATGGAAATAAATTATTTTGACTTGTCCGGTGGTATAAATCAGGCAACTACAAAATCTGAAATGGGGTTAAATCCTAAAAAAGTATATTGGTCTGATTCTAAAAATGTAGAGATTTTTTCAAATAAAGGAATAAAAAAACAAAAAGGAAATACTGTAATCTTGACTCTCCCAGAACAAGAAAAAATACTTGGGCTGTCAGAATTGGAATCGGATGATAAATTCAAGTTGGTAATAGTTACAGAAAGTGGGAAAATATATATTTATTCAGAAATTGATAACAGTTTAAAATTGTTATCAAAAACGCTCAGTGGAACAAAAGTTCTTTTTGCTCAATTTTTGCGAGGAATACTTGTTTCAACCGATAAAGATTCGTTATTTTATATCAAAGATAATGCAAATTATGACATTGTTGAATGTAATGTGAAAGATAAATCAAACAATGTGTTGTATCCTGATTGCATTACGATTTACAAGGGGCGAGTTTGGTGCAGTAAAGGTTCTACTATCTATTATTCGGCATTGGGGTCTTATACTGATTTCACAACAAAAGATGATGCTGGATATATCAGTGATTTCCATACAGATACATCTGATATTATAACGATGCATACCTATAAAGATTATCTTGCCATATATAAAAAGGATAGAGTCTATTTATTGTCCGGAACTTCTCCTACTGATTTTTCAGTTGCATTGTTTGCAGATAAGGGAACTTTTGCACAAAATTCTGTAGTGAATGTGGATAATAAACAATTTTTCTTGAGTAACGGAATTTATGCGCTTGAACAAGTTGGGGAATTAAACCAAATTAGGTTAGGGTCTGAAATTTCTGAAAATATAAAAGATGAATTTTCGAAATTTGACTCTTCACGGATACGTAATTCTCAAATAGTTCATTATCCTGACAAAAATCAAATTTGGTTTTTATTTCCATATTTAGATGACGATTATTATCATACAATTTGGATTTTTGATTATGTAAATTATGCTTGGTACAAACGTGTTGTTCCTCAGAAATTGACCGTAATTACATTATTTCATTCAAAACTTATCAGTGCAGATGCTGATGGAAATGTTTATCAAGAAGATTATGGAACGTCTTTCAATGGCAAGGGTATTGATTTCATGTGGAAATCACCATTCTTTTCATTGGGTAATGTTTTGAAGCGAAAAACTGTTGAGGATTTTTATTTTCTTCTTGATGACAAATTTGATAACAGATTTAATTTCTCGGTTTATAAAGATTTTGATAGCGAATATAAAGAGTTTTCAGAGCTTATTTATTCAAAACAGTTAAAATATTTTCTTTGGGCAGATGATAATTCTCCGGAAACTTCAACTTATTGTTGGAATGATGGAGTAAGTAACACTCCGGTTTGGGCAATTGGTTCAAATTCTATGGAGAGAGCGGAGATTACTGATAGCAATTATTCTGTGCAAATTTGTGTAGAAGGCGAAGAGCCTGCAGATAATTGTGCAATTATCGGTTTGCAATTTAAAGAGATATATTCAGAAGATTAAAATTTCACCACTCAGTAATAACAGTTAGTACAAAAACGAAAGGAAAACAAAATGACAGAAACAACAACTCAATCAACAACTTCAACATCTTCTTATTCCGCTTTTATTCCGGAATTATGGAGCCAAAAATTGAATAATATGTTAGAGAAAAATTGTGTAATGCTCCAATGTGTGAATAGGAATTGGGAAGGCGAAATTAAAAATCAAGGTGACACCGTAAAAATTATTACACCGGCAGAAGTTTCAGTTTCAACATTGACAGATGATACAATTTCTTATTCTTCATTAACTCCTACATCAATGGATTTGAAAATTGATCAAAAGAAATTCTTTGCCTTCAAAATTGATGATGTTTCAGCCGTACAAAGTAATACAGATATTATGGAAGCACATTTGACAAATGCTAAAAAGGCTATTGAAGAAGTTCAAGATTCTTATTTGTTAGGTTTACATACAGACGTTCCGACGGCAAATATTGTAGGTTCTGAAGATAGTCCGATTACTTTGTCTAAAACAACTATTTACGAAAATTTTGTGAATTTAGCATTAGCGTTAAAAAATTCTGATGCAGTGCATTCAGGAGTAAGACCTTGGGTTGTTATCAATCCGACTATTGAATCTTATTTGTTGCAAAGTTCAGAATTTATTTCAGCATATAACGTTGCAGATGAAACCTTGAGAGAAGGTTCAATCGGTAGAATTGCAGGCATGGACGTATTAGTTAGTACAAATTTAACAGATGTAAATAGCAAGTATTATGTTTTGGCTGGAACAAATGAAGCTATTACTTTTGCATCTCAATTGTCAAAAATTGAAAGTCTTAGAGATAAAGACAGTTTTTCTGATTTAGTTAGAGGTTTGTATTTGTATGGTGCTAAAACCGTTCAACCTAAAGCGTTGGCAAAAATGGTTGTGTCAGCATAATTTTCAGGAGAGGAAAATGTTTTTTAGTAATATTAAAAATCAAATTAAAGAAATTGCAAAGAATGCAGTATTTGTAGCCGAAAAAGAGTTAGGAAGCGGCAAAGGGAAAGAGAAAAAAGAACTTGCCATAAAATATGTGGTTAAAAATCTTCCATTTTCAGATATTCTCAAACCTCTTGTTTCAATGTTATTGTCAAAATTTATTGATGATGTAATTGAAATTTCTGTTACGTATATGAAATCTTTGCAAGACACAGAGGAGAAAACACAAAATGATAAATCAACAACCTAATAACAATATTTCATCACTTGCCTTGAGTCCACAAAACAATTTTCAAGGGTACAAAGATGCTTTTTATCAGTTAGAACAAGCAATAGGTGCAGATGCTCAAAATGTAAATTTACTTATGCAAAAAGGCGTTATTACACAACAACAAGGACAATATCTGTTATCTCAATTAGCCGGTAAAGCACAGCAAATTAACATGTATAGAAATTTACAAACTCAGCAACCGCAACCGAATGCAAACGTTCTACAGCCACAATCTCAACAGGCGGAAAATCCGATGGCAATGTTTGACAAAGAACGCCCAGGGTTTTTCGATGAGGAAGGTCGAGGAGATGTCAGAGAGTACCTGAAAGGTTGTGATATGGACAAAGATGAAATTCTTCGAATAGCTTCTTTGGTAGAAGGTTTGGAAAATTCTGCAATAGATAAGTATTTGAAGAAATCTGCTCACGATAAATCATTGAATGACGAGAACGAACTTGCTAAAAGAAAATTGACGGCGTATGCTCAAAATTCTCCGGCAAATAGTAAAAATAACAGGATTTTTACTCGTGAGGAGATAGGCAAGATGAGTGGTGAAGAATTTGCAAAGAATGAAAAGTTAATTATGGATCAAGTTAAACAAGGTTTGATTAAATAATAACTCTTTGTAAATTCACTAAAATAAGGTCTGGGCAGAATTTTCTGCTCAGGCTTTTTCAAAGGAGGAATAATGAAATTTTTAGAAATAGTTAATAAATGTTTGTCAGAATTAAATAGCAAACAAGTCAATGATTTTTCGGAATTGACAAAAAATGAGCACAAACGTTTACTTTCTGCCGTAAATTTAGTAAATAAAGAAATTTGTAATATCGAAAATTGGAGTTTTTTATTAAAGCGAATTTCTGTTGACTTGCTGGCAGGAACAAAGGAGCTTAAAAATCCAATAAATGGAAAAATCTTACATTTATTCATTGATGGCATTGAATATTCTTTTACAGAGAATTTAAAACCGTTTCTTGAAGTTAAAAATACGGATATGAAGTGTTATTCAATATTAGGCAATAATATTCTTTTTCCTAAATTTGAAAATGATAAAAAACTGGATATTGTTTATTATTCAGCAAATTGTGTTGTTGATTCTGAAAATAAAGAAAAAGAAAATCTTGAGTATGTTGATGACAAATCACTTATTCCCATGCCGTTTGTTGAACAGTTATTAGTATACGGAGCATGCTTGAGAGTTAAGGCAAATCCTCAGTATTTTAAATTTTCTTATTGGCTCAGCATGTACAAAGAAGCCTTGTTAAACCTGAAATCAAAAGCGACATTGACTGTTCAAGGAACTCCGACAATAAATCTTTCAAGGAGATAAAAAGGGCAAAAAAAACAGGAAGTCCTTTTCATTTCCCCCTGTTAAGATTTACACTAGCCGAAATATAAATAGCATGTATATTATACAAATATTTTAGTAAAAATACAAATTATGATAAGAAATGTAACAGAATGGAAAAACTTACACAACAACAAAAACGCTTTGTAAGCGAATATATAAGAACTCTTGATGGCGAAACTTCTGCAAAAAAAGCCGGTTACAAGGCTAAAAATCTGAGATCTTTTGCGCAAACATTGCTAACCCACCCAAATATTGTAAAAGAAATCAATATTCAATTGCGTACCCAAATTTCTGCGTTGAATGTTCAACGTGGGTATGTTGTCAAAAAACTTCTTCAAATTGCAGAGTTTTCACTTGAAGAAGAAGATATTCTTGATAAGGACGGCAATTATACCGGAAAACGAAAATTGCGTGATTCTACGGCGGGGTTAAAGGCACTTGATGGTTTGTGTAAATATTTAGGCTTTTCACTAGGAAATATAGAGAGTGAAAATGGTCATGAGTTCAAAATTATTACAATTGCAAATTTAGATGATGAAAAAATTTAAGGAAAATTTTATGAAAACAAATAATGAAATAGAAAAAATATTATTAAATGATACAGAATATGACAAATTTGTCAGTTCAAAAATAGAAAAAGATTTTGAAAATATATTGGAAGAAAAAACTGCTAAAAACACTGAAATATTATCAGATATTAGCCAAGTTCCGAAAACTCTATTATTTTCAAAAGATTCTACATTTGAAGTTATAAACAAAACGAATAGAACAAAATCATATATCAATGGATTGCAAGCAGAAGGATTTCTAGGCGATAAATCGTTTGAACGTTCAAAGCTTTTGAATGCAGAGGTTGACTCTTTTGTTCGAGATAATATTTTTGTGAAATTTGTCAAATGTAAGATTAAGTAATTATGTGTAAATTTATTCGAGTAAAATCTTACAATAGTTTAAAAAATAATGAAAAATATTCAAAATATATTGGAAAAATAGATGTCCTTTACAAACGATATTCAAATTTTTTGTTCGATGATTTTTTTGCAGAAAAGCAAAATGGAGTTGGTAATTTTATTAAAAATTTGTCCCCGTATTTTTGGATAATTGCGGATAGAAATGATAATTTTGCCGGATTTGTTTATCTTGACGATTTTGTCGGGAATGAAAATAACTTTTTCAGTGCGGAAGTTTCCGTTTGTTTTGATAAAAAATATTGGGGAAACTTTGTTAGGTACAGTTCAAAATTCTTTTTCAAAATGTGTTTTGATGTTTTTGGTTTTTACAAAATAAGAGCGCAATTTTATCCGCAAAATAAATTTGTGAAAAATTTGTTGAAAGATTGCGGATTTGATTACGAAGTGACCTTGCCTTCAGAAACTTTGCGCAATGGCGTTCCGCAAGATATTGAGGTTTGGTCGCTTTATCGAAAATATTACTATAAATAAATGAGGTATTTTATGAAACAAGAAAATTTAAGTTTTAATGAAGCATATTTGTTAGGTCTTGTCACTCAAAAATATGACAAATTTGAGGAGTCCAGAAGTCCTCAATTATCAGATAACAGATTGATAAAATATGCGATTTACAATTCAACGATTCCAAAAGTGAATGCTTGGGATTGTAAGGTTCAACTTCCTGATATTTATGAACTCGCTCAAACTCTAAAATCTCATATAGTACAAAATTTGTACTCTCATCCTGATGGAATGTTTGATGTTGAAGGTACTGATTTAGCAACTCAGAAATATGCAAACAAACAAAAAGCAATGCTTGTTAATACTTTTGAATCAATGAAAATTGAAAACGTTATGGAGCAAATTATTGATTCTGTTGTGGAAACAGGTGAGGCAACTCTGTTTGTCGGCTGGGAAACAAAGTTGAAAAAAGTTCGACGTATGCTATCTGTCAAAGAACAGGAAAGTGCAAATATTGAGGAAAATTTTATTGTTGAAGATAAGGTAATTTACGACAATGCCAAGGTTAAATTTATAAATTACGAAGATTTTGTATTTGACAATTCAGGAACCGGAGATTGGGATTCTTGCGTAAAAATTTACAGAACATATTTAACACTCGATGAACTTATTTCAAATCCTGCAAATAATTATTTAACAAAAGAGAAAATAGAGCTATTGAAAGGAGTGGTGGCAAAAAGAAGTCGAAAAGATTTAGCGAGTACAGAATATAATAATAAATTAGAGGTTTTAGAATATTGGGGTGATGTAGAATTGCCAAATGGTGAAGTTTTAAAAAATAAACTTCTCGTGGTTGCTGGACGTAGTGTGGTTATCAGATTTGAGGATAATCCGTTTATTACAAATCCGTTCATTCACGCGAATATTATTGAATGTCCTACAACCGGTAGAGGAATTTCTCCATTGCGAGTAGCGTTGATATTAAATAATATTTCATCAACGATTTTGAATAAGCAACTTGATGCCTTGGCATTAATGATGAATCCTCCATATCTTGCTCCAAAAGGGTGTTTCCGAGGTGAACAGGTAATTAAACCCGGCAAAATTATTGAATATGATTCATCCTTGATGACGACACCTCCTATGGCTATATCTTTTGATAAGGCTATGCAAGGTTGGGAGTTTTTGAATTATTTCAAATCTACACTTGAAAGTGCAACGGGAATTTTCAAAAATATGTCTGGAAATATTCAAAACAAAGAAAGAACGGCTACTGAAATAAATTATTCAGTAAATGGTCAAGAAGCAAGATTGAACATGATTTTAGAATCAATAAATCGAAAAATTATTGTTCCGATGGTTGAAAAAACAGCAGAAATTATTTCGAATTTCAAACTGGGTAATGAAACTATTTTGATAAAAGAAAAAGGAGCAGAAAACTTTATTGTTATCAATGATAAAATAAGAAATTCACATTATGTGTACCGTTACGGAGATAGAAAAGCATCATTTGAGAGAAAATCCAGATTGAAGGAACTGTTCAATGTGATACAATCATTTGCTCAAATTGATATTGTTGCAAAACAAATAAATTGGTTAGAGTGTTTCAAATTTGTAATTGAACAGTATGGAGTTGAAAATGCAAATAATTTCTTAACCTTTGATAATCAAGAAATGCAAGAAGATGCAGAAAGTTAGTCAATATTATGAAATATAAATTACTTGATGCACAACGAAAATTTTTAGAAATCCCACACGATTATTCTTTAGATGTTGCCGTGTATTTAGGCGGGTATGGCTCCGGCAAAACTTTTGCCGGAGCATTGCTCGGAATTCTACTCGCATTGAAATTTCCTGGGATTGTCGGGCTTGTTGGCGCTCAAACTTATACTTTAGTTAGAGATACAACCTTAAAAACCTATTTTGAACACCTTGAAAGTATGGGGTTTGTTGAGAAAAAAGATTATAGTTGGGTTAGTGCTGAACAAAAGTTGGTGTTTTTTAACGGTTCAGAAATTTTGTTTAGGCATTTTGATGAGCCGCACAAGTTGAAATCATTAAATCTTGGCTTTGTTGAAATTGAAGAAATGTCAGATATCCCTTTTGAAACGTTTAAAGTTCTGCTTGCCAGAATGAGGCAAAAAATCAAACCTAATTGGAAAAACTTTACTTATAGAATATTTGGTCACACAAATCCTGAAATGCAAAAAGGTTGGCTATATAAGACGTTTTATGAACATCCGCCTACAAATTACAGATTGATTTCTGCTCCAACTACTCAAAATATTTATTTGCCTGATGGGTTTTGTGATGAGTTGAAACATTTGTATGACAAGAGTTATTACGAAATGTTTGTACTTGGCAAAACTGGTGATTATAATTCAAATTTGGTTGTTAAAGATTTTACTGATGAAAATGTCAAAGAGATAAAATATCAGCCAAATATGGATTTGTATATAAGTTGTGATTTTAATGTCGATCCGATGGCTTGGGTTTTGGCGCACAAAACTGATGATAAAGTCTTTTATTTTGATGAACTTGTGCTAGAAAATACAACGACCGCAAAAACTTGTGAAGAATTTCACTCTCGATATCCTAATCATAAGGCTAAAATTATTGTGAATGGAGATGCTTCCGGTGATAACAGAAGTTGTACGAGTGAATATACAAATTATGTAATTATCAAAAAGAAGCTTCAATCTTTTGGTTATGATGTTGAAATTAAAATAAAAGGTTTTAATCCGCCAATAAAAAATAGGGTTGCTGCTTTTAATGCAAAAGTTCGTAATGCAAATGGAGATGTTGGTTTATACATTTCTCCAAAATGTGAGAAACTTTTGTATAATGTTTATAATTTACGATATCAAGAAGGTTCTTCACGAATTGATGTTCCTACTTATACGCAGATAAAACAGATGAAAGAGTTAAAATTCCTTTCTCATCCGTTTGATGCGGCATCTTATCTTGTTGATTTTTATTGGCCGATAGTTTTGTAAAAAAGAGGTATTTATGGAAAAATTTTTATATTATGCACCGATTATTGTAGTTGTTTTGATTTTTTTGAGAAATGAAAGAATTGTTGTTACACCTGAACAACTTGAGAAAAAACATCGAGAAATACTAAAAGATATTGAAAAGCGATTTACTTCAATAAACAGTTTTGATGGGCTAAAATCTCAATTTACCGATATGAAAGAAAAAATTGACAAAATTTATGACTGCTTAATCTTGAAATAATATTCAGTATTACAATAATATTTGGGTTGCAAGTATAAGTTTGTGGCTGTTTGGTTTGCTTTGATTATCGCAGAATACGTAGTTGAAAACGACTTTCATGGCTTGTCCTTTGATAAACCAGTTTAAACCGATGGTATATTCTCGTTGCAAATCATGTGATTTGTGTCTGTTGGGGTCGAATTGGTCTATTCTTCCTATGAGTTGAATGTGCGGTGTGAATTTCCAGCCCAAAGTATATGCAAAACCGCACGCTTCATTTGAACTTATCCCTTTTGAACCGTTGTAGCCATCTGCAATTGCAGTTTCAAAATTAGTCCACAATTTTTTGTAATTATACCCGACATAACCACTCAAAATAGAGTAATCTATTCGGTTGTGACCACCATTGTAGCCGCCTCCGATTACGAGTTTTCCGTATTTTTTACTTTTGTTCCCAAAAGGTTTTACGTTTACCCAACCATTAAATTCTGCTCCAGGGAAACCTCTTGTCACATATCTCCCAGAACTTCCTGCGGCTATATTGTAGTCTAGATATTGGTATTTCCCGATAAGTTTTACCGCTAATGAACGAGAGTTGCCGAAGTATTGTGCTATTTGCGAACGTGCTACAAACGGCAAAATATATGATGTTGTACCACCTTCAATACCAGTTTGAACTCTTGAATACCCTGCTACAATTTGATGATTTGGAATTGTTGTGTTTATTAAATATACATCTGAAACGAAATTGTCCACATAACTTAAACCTTCTTTAGGGATAGGTTTAAATGAAAGTTTAAATTTATAATTCTTATTTTTAAAAGAACCGAACATACCAAATTGAGTCGTTAAATTTTCATAATTTGTTGTATGGTTAAGTTTCCACAACGAGTTTATTCCGCCTCGATATGCACCAAAAAGTTGGACTTTTTCAAGTGGTCCTTTTTCAAATTTAAAGGTTAAATCGTCTTGCAAAAGATAACTTGGGATATCTGTCCTGACGATTTTGCTATGCAAAACTTCGTGTACAATTGTATTTTCTCGTTTTTGATTACCGGCATCTTCAAATTTTTTGAACAATTCAAAATCTAATTCAGTGTTGTCAGAAGCTTCGTCTTTGTCGTCAACATTTTGCGCAGCACCATCTTCAAACAGTTCGTTCAGAATTGGGTGAATACTATTTTCATCTTGTTCTGTTTCGTTTTGTGGAGTTGTCAAATCTAAAATGACTTCATTATTTTGCGATTCTTGCAACAGTTCTTCTGCCAAATAGTTATTGTTTATTTCGGTTGCAATGGCAGGGTTTAATGTTAATAGAACGGTTATAATAATGTATTTCAAGTAACGTTTCATTTGTGTAACGATTATAACACATTTTTTAGGATTTTGGAATTTTTGTAGTATATTTTTAGTATGACAATTAGAACAGGCAAAGATAAACAAGTTAAAGTAAAAGCCCCGATTGTAGAAGCATTGAAACAAGCCTATATCAATCCGACTTATCAGTTCCACATTCCAGGACACACAAAGGGTTTGGGAACTTTACCAGATTTTAGAAATTTGGTTGGTAAAAAAGCTTTGATGGTTGATACCACAGATGAATTCGATAATTTGGGAACACTTACTCCTGCAACCGGTCCGATAAAAGAAGCGGAAGAGTTGGCAGCACTTGCATTTGGGGCTCAAAAAACGTTCTTTTTGATAAACGGTTCAACTATTGGCAATCTTGCAGTTGCAATGGGGTTAACTAAAAAGGGGCAAAAAGTTATAGTAAACAGAAATTGCCACCGTTCTATTTTGACAGGTTTGATAATATCAGGAGCCGAACCGTTGTGGATAATTCCGGAAAAGCTTACTGATTGGGGTTTATGGGGAAATGTTGATTCCAAAGAAGTTGAACGACTTTTGAAAGAAAATGATGATGTTTCCGCTGTATGGATTACTAATCCGACTTATGAAGGAGTTGTTTCAGATATTGAATCAATTGCAAAAGTTTGTAAAAAATATGATGTTCCATTGATTGTAGATGAAGCGCATGGTTGTTTGTGGAATTTTAACGATAAATTGCCAACAACATCGTTAAAATTGGGTGCTGATATTGTAGTTCACTCGTTACATAAAACCGGTGGAAGTATGAGTCAGTCTTCAATGTTGCATATCGGTAAAAATTCAAAAATCAATGTTGATGATGTTGAGCGTGCGCTTATGTTGTTGCATACGACAAGCCCATCGTTGATGTTGTTGGGTTCTTTAGATGCAGCCAGAGCAAATTTGCAGACTCAACGTGGGCAAAAACAATTGGCAAAAGCGATTGCGAATGCTAAGTATTTGCGTTCTGAAATTGATAAAATGCAAAATATTCATCAATTAAAAGCGGGTTTTGGATATAAAACTGATGTTACAAAAGTGTTTATCAAGGCTGATGGTTTGTCCGGTAAACGCTTGGAATCAATTTTAGAAATCGATTTTGGGATTGAGGTTGAGAGCGCATCGGATATTGGCATATTGATTTTGTGTAATATTGGCAACAAACGTTCTGATTTTGAGTATTTGGTTGATTGTCTGAAACGTATTGATGTTCACAATTATAAAGATATTTATTATTTGGAAAATAAAAAACACATGCCGATGTTGACTCCAGATATAAGAGTTCGTTTGCGCGATGCGTATTTTTCAGAAAAAGAAATTATTCCAAAAGAAGAAGCCGTTGGTCGAATTTCAGGTGAAGTTGTTGCGGAATGTCCACCTGGAATTACTATTTTACTCCCTGGAGAATTGATAACAGAGGCTCATTTGCCTTACTTGACTGATTATAAATTTATAGAAGTATTAAAGCAGAATTAAAGAATTTGTCAATTATACAATCCCACGCATCATATCATTTAGTGCAAGTTTTGCGGTTCTTACAGGGGTTGCAAATGAAGTCCCAGATATAGCACTAAAATCTGTTCGTGGAGTTTGTAGTTCTAATTTTCCGTCTTTATTTAGTTCAAAAGCAATTTCTTTTGTATTTGTGAATGGGTTTTCACTAGGGATAGCGTATTCTCTAGCAAAACCGGTTCCTTGAACTTTGTTTTCTCGTTTTAATTGTTGAATGGCTTTTTTGTAGGTTTCCGCTTCCTCACAATTGAAATCTTTCATTTGTGCCTGAACTCGTTTATCTATGGCACTTGAAATTTCCATAGCTTCTTTTCTGCGAGCCATAAATTTCTCTTTATCTCGATTATTTTTTGCTATTTCCATTTCTCTATTTAGTTGATTAAGTTTAGTTTTTTCGGCAGGTGTTGAAAGTTGAGTACGTAATTCTTTAGCCTTTTCAAGATATTTGTTTTGTGCTGATTTTTTTAATATAAAAAGTGTTTTATTTTCTTCTGCGGTTGTTATAATTGGAGTTTGTCCTACATATTGTTTTGCTAAAGCTTTAATATTTTCTTTTAATGGGATATCAACACTTCTTCCCCCAGTTAAACTTAATCCTTCTTTCATTGATTGGTAAGGAAAAATACCTTGTTCGTAGTGTTGCGTGTAAAAACTATTTCTGCCAGATGAAAAATTTGCAATTTTAGCATTTGTAGGGTTTAATGCTCCAACTCCTTCAATATTTGGATATGTGGTCCAGATATTAACACCGTCTTTTCCGTAATTTCCTGCACCTTGAATTACTCTTGTTATTCCTTTATTTTTTGTTGCAAACAATGATGCTTTGTAGTTTTTGATATTTGGATGTGTAAAAGAAATGTTTTGATTTTTAATATCAAGAGGAGTTATTCCAATATCTTTGCAAATTTCTCCAATGTCTTTTTTAGATATTGGTTGACCTAATGATAAAGAAACAAAATCAATATTTTCTCCTTTGTCAATTCTTTTTTGTAAGTCTGTAAATTTTGCATAAAAATTCTGAATCGCTTTTGCGTTATTCTTGTCATACATATCTATCAATTCAATATCAGCAAATGGATTTGCTCTTTTGGTTAAAATAGATACGATATCACCATGGGTTTTGTATTCTAACATTGAACTCATTTCGCCAGTTTTTTGGTGAGCCGGAGAAGAAAAATCGTCGATGATTATAATTTTTTTAGGTTTTATTGTTGCATTTTTAACAAATCCGCCTTGACTATCTAAAATTCTTACATTTATGAGTCCATTTTCAGTTCTTCCTTCTTCTAATAAATGATAAACAGCTCCGTCTTTAGGATTTGTGAAAATCGCTCTTGAGTCTGCAGCCTTTGATGAAGTAGATGTTAATCTTTCTAAGTCTTTTGCATTTGCATTCGGGAATTCAAAAGATACAGGATTTTTTAATTGTTTTGTTGCAATTTTATTCATTTTTCTTGCTTCGTTCATCTCTTCAGAAATAAATCTTGGAAGTGCAAATGTTTTTCCATTTTTAGGATTAGTTAATAATGGATTAGAACCATGAAAAACTGGCGATTTAGTTTGTAAGATACTGTTTTTTCCACACGCTTTTGTATATTTAGCAGTTCTTTCTATTATACTTAAAATCGGTTTTAATCCCATATCAAATATTCCCTTTTATAAAATCCCCTGTATTTATATAAAAGGAAATCATTAGGAAAAATTGCCTAGGGGGTGGAGTTTTATGTGAAATATTCACAAAACTTAAAAAATAACTCAGGATAAATTTTTATCCTGAGTTATTTACCCTGGATGCGATTCGAACGCATGACCTACCGCTTAGAAGGCGGTTGCTCTATCCAGCTGAGCTACCAAGGCTTAACATAAATTATTTTATCACAAAAATTTTTCTGTTCAAGTGTTATTTTTAAATTGCCCTGTTCAAAACAACAAAACACCCATGAATAAATTCAAAGGTGCTTTGTTATTTTAAAATTTTTAAATTAAACTATACTAATTCTCTTACTTTTACTGCATTTTTGTTAGCAATTTCAACCAATGATGAAACTGTTGCAATCATTGAAATTTCTGAGTTTAATTTGTTTACGCAAGAACCGCAACCGATAGCAGAAGCGCCAGCAGCGAATGCGAATGGTGCAGTTGTAGGGTTGATGCCAGTTGCTGTCATAATTGGCATTTCAACATTTCTAACTAATTCAACAGTGTTAGACAATGTTAATTCTGCTCTATCCATCAATGCTCTAGCACCTGTCATGTTTG
The DNA here is from genome assembly GCA_934692625.1 of uncultured Candidatus Melainabacteria bacterium. Classification (GTDB taxonomy): domain Bacteria; phylum Cyanobacteriota; class Vampirovibrionia; order Gastranaerophilales; family Gastranaerophilaceae; genus Zag111. Next base: position 4,774 of record CAKUUC010000003.1, on the reverse strand, counting down.
ATTCTGTAGTGTAGTGACCTTCTGTTTGAATTAAGTCAATACCCATTGATTCTAATTTAACTGCCAATGCAATTTGGTCAGCGGTTGAAATTTCACCAGGGATTGTTACTGAGAAGAATACTTCTCTATCTCCTAACAAAGATTTTGTTTCTTGAACCAATGACAAAACTTCGTTTACGTCAAAAGACATTCCTTTTTTGTATAATACGTCAAAGTTTCCTAATTCGATTGCATCTGCGCCTAAGTCAACGGCTTTAACTAATTCAGATGGAACAATTGAAGATACGAACAAAGGAAGATCTGTCATTGAACGAACTTCTCTGATAATGTATTCTCTAGCACAAATATCTACTGCAGAAGCGTGTGCTGTTTCTGCTGAAGATACAACTTTTCTAATATTTTCAATATCAAAATTATCAATACCTGCAATAACTTTTACTGCACGTTTTTCTTCTAATGCTTGTTTGAATAAATCAATTCTTGCCATAATTTTCTCCTTAATTATAATGTCAAACGATTGTTTCCTGAATTATACATTAATATTTTAATATTTTCAAGAACTAATCACTAAAAGATAGATATGGCTATTTATTTTCACCCTTAAAATGTACTAATCTTACAATAAGAGGTGCTCATATTTATGCGAAAAATATTGTTAGTAATGTTTATTATAAGTGCGTTTTTGGCTCCACAAAGCCTTACTTATGCAGAGTTTTCAAAAGATGAACAGGTTGCAATATCGGTTTATGAACGAATAAGTCCGGCAATTGTATCAATTGAAGCACAATTGAAAGACGGAGTTTCTGCGGGAACAGGTTGTGTTGTGTCGGCGGACGGGCTAATATTGACCGGTTCACATGTTGTGGAAAATTTTACGGAAATTTCTGTCACATTGTATAACGGACAAACTTATAAGGCTGAATTTATTGCTCAAATGGGGAAAAATAAAGACCTTGCGTTGATAAAAATCAATCCGAAGAAAGCCTTAACGACTGTGACTTTTGCCGATTCAGAGTCTGTAAAAGTAGGTCAAAAGGTCCTATCTATAGGCAATCCGTTTGGATTTTCAAACACATTAACCCAAGGGATAATTTCACGAATTGATTACGTAAAAAATAGATTTCAAACAGATGCGGCGATTAACCCAGGGTGCTCGGGCGGACCGTTGCTAAATTCAAACGGGCAAGTTATCGGAATAAGTCAGTCAATTTATAATCCTGATAATAATATTTCCAATATCGGTATTGGCTTTGCAATTCCTTCAAATGAGGCGATAAAATTTATTACTAAAGTAAATTACGAGAAATCTAACGTGAATACTGCACGACATAAATAATACCAAAATTTGTCAAAATCTGCTTTTTTATGGTATATTCCATATATAAGGAAGGTAAGGTAGGCAGTTTTGATAAATTTCTTAGGATTATGCGTTCAAAATTTTGCAGAATGTTTAAAATACTTATTTGGCGGAAATGTAAAATTTAAAAATTTGCTGACTCAGGCTGCTGTTATCAGTTATGATTCTTTGCCGATATCTTTAGTCATTGCGTTTATTTCGGCAGCTGTTATTGCGATTCAGGTGTCAAAAGAGTTTCTTATGACAGGTGCTGAAGCATATATTGGTGGAACAATTGCAGTTGTAATGATTAGAGAGATTGCTCCAGGGTTTGTTGCGCTTGCGATTGGGGCAAGAGCAGGAACTGCGATTTCTGCTGAAATTGCTAATATGCAAGTTACCTCACAAGTTGATGCAATAAAGACCTTGAAAATTAGTCCAGTCGGGTATTATTTTACTCCGAGAATTTTAGCTTCTGCAATTACTGTGCCAATGGTAGTGTTGATTGCGGAGTTTGTCGGGATTGCTGGCGGAATGTTTGTTGCTTGGGCAACTATCAGTTTAAATCCCGCAAGATATATGACTTCTGCTTGGGCTTGGATGGCAACGAAGGATATCTATATTAGTTTGTTAAAGGCATGTATCTTTGGTGCGTTGATTGCTCTTGTGTGTGCGACAAAAGGTTATCAAACAAAAGGTGGCGCAAGAGAAGTTGGAACCTCGACAACTCAGGCTGCAATTTTGTCTACAATTTATATGTTAGTTGCAGATTTCTTGATTAATTTTGTATTTTATATTGCGTAGAATTATGTTGGGGTTAAATTTCTGACAATTTTCAAAAAATATAAAAAATAGACTTGACAATTAGTTTTGAATTGGTATTATAATAATACATCTGAAACGATTGCTCGGAGGAGTGCCAGAGCGGTTGATCGGAGCGGTCTTGAAAACCGTCGAACGTGCGAGCGTTCCGTGGGTTCGAATCCCACCTCCTCCTATTTTAAAAGCCACCTTCAAGGTGGCTTTTTTAGTTGGGGTTTTAGCTATTGTTGTTTTTTGACACACAGTTTGAGAAAAACAGACGGTTTGAGAATACTCCCTCAAAGCCTATAACTAGACACTTAGTTTAATAATGTCTGACATTTAAAATGATAAATTTTAAAATTACCCTCTTTTAAGGGTCCCTAACAACAGTTCCAAATGGGGTTGTGGTAATTGAATAGGGTAAATTTTTTGTATAACTTTTTAAGAAAAGTTATATTGAGTGATAAATTTTCAATTTCGACTGTCAAATTATAATAACATAAAAGAAAAACGTGTAAAAATTTAATGAAAATCGATATTGTTACGAAATGTAAAAATGTGTTTAAAAATGACTCAAACCCAGATATAATGCCTCTATGCTATGCTATGCTATGCATATGCTATGCGGGGCACTATAGCAATTTTTTCAACTTTTCTGTTTTAATATTTATGTAGGTGTACAAACAAAAAAGGTGTAACAATGGCAATAGAAGCAGTAAAAAACTATTCAGTTGGACTTCAACGAACTCCAAAAGCAACTTTGAAGTCGCAACAAAGTTTTACGTCAAACTCTGAAGTTGACGAAGAAAAGTCAAATGCGGCAAAATATATGATAGGTGCAACAGCTTTAGCTGCTGTAATTGGATTAGGAGTTGCCGGTTATAAAGGTAAACTTGGTAAAGGTATTCAAAAATTTTTAGGTGGTGCAGAAAAAGCTGTAGAAAAAGGATCTCAAAATGCAGGAGAAACAGTATTACCGAAAAAGAAATTTGTTAATGGTGAAGCGTATACAGGTATTTTGGAAACTAAAAAAGCTAAATTAACTTATGAAAATGGTTATGTTGAAAAATCAGAATTAGCTGATGGAACAGTTAAAGCTTATTACAGGAATGCCGATGGTTTTATTAATTCCGTTGATATTATTAAAAATGACTATGCTTTAAGTATATTCAAAGAAAAAGATGGTTCTATTTTGATGGTTAAGGAAATCTACGAAGGGAGTCCTAGTTTTAAATTCGCATCAGGTAGACAAGTTGAAAGAGGTAGTATTTTGTATCGCACTACAATTACTCCAGATGGAAAGTCTCATACAATTAAAATTGAAGAATATAATTTGTCAAGTAAAAACTATAAAAATGGTAAAGAAATCCCTCTTCGTAGAGAAATAGATTTAGCAACAGGAGAAACTAAAACTATTAGAAGAACCAAGGACCCCATTTGGTATCCACCAGCCAAAGGTCACAAAGTAATTAATGGTAAAAAGTTTTCAGTTGTATATAATAAAGAAGGAAAAATTGAATTTGCTCATCATACATTATACAATCCAAAAACTAACACAATAACAAAAGAACACTATAAAATGCAAGACGGAAAATTAGTTCCTTGTGGTACTGAACAAATTGATAAAAAAACAGGAAATATGCTTTCGCGTAATGAAGATGGTCGTTCCTATAATGGTTATAGGGGGAAGTATATGACATAGAAAAAATTAAGCAAATTATTGCAGAAAAAGGCTTCAATTTTAATATCTAAAAATTAAAAACTGTAAGGTGGGGAAAACGAAAAATTCTCCACCTTACTTTTTTGTATGAAAACTTATGTATCTAAAATTTTAGAATTTGTATAAATATATTTAAACTTGTTATAATTTGACAGTCGAAGTGGAAAGTTTTTAACATGAAATGGAAAGTTTTTAACTTTAAAAATTTTTAAGTCGGAAATTTTCCATTTTAAATGTCAAAATTCTCAAATGGAAAGATAATAATTTTAAAACTTACTGTTAAGTTTTTACCCTAATTGTTAAAATTATTTAATACATTCTAACAATCCGCCAGCCCAAATAACTTTCCCAACGATGTGGAAATTATCTGTTTCAAGCGAAACTTCAAATGGATCATAATTTAAATTATCACTTTTGTATAATTGTAGCTAATGCCGGAAACATGTATAGAAACCTGTTTTCTGTAGCAAAAAATGCAAAACTAGATGACGGTTTACTTGATGTATTTACCTTAACAACTCAAAATCCAATACTGTTTTTCATTGAGTTTTTGAAGATTTTGTTAAACCTAAAGTTAAATTCACGAATAGCAGAATACATTAAGGCTAAAGGTTTTAAGATTAAAAATCACTATTGCTTAGCCCATATTGATGGAGAAAAAACAAAGTTTACTGAAGATTTAGATTTTGGGATTAAATCGGAGGTAATTAATATTTTTAATTAATATTTTTAAATAATATTTTTATTATAAAATTGCCGAAAATACTCAATTCATCTGTTACAAATAATCAAACTATCTGTCTTTTTACAAGTATCTTGACTCTACAACTATTGTAGAGTTTATAATAATTATATAGGAATACATTTACAAAAAACGTAGGTAAAGTATATCTGTTTTCTATTTGTCGTGTTCA
>CAKUUC010000002.1 GCA_934692625.1 uncultured Candidatus Melainabacteria bacterium | reverse complement strand
TATCTTTTTTTGAGAGGGGTAGCGCACCCGCCGGAAACGACAGTTTCTGGTTCATATTTTATCTTTCGGGATGTAGCACTCTGCCGAGAAAAAAAGATTAAGTATCTTTTTTTGAGAGGGGTAGCGCACCCGCCGGAAACGACAGTTTCTGGTTCATATTTTATCTTTCGGGATGTAGCGCAGCTTGGTAGCGCACCGTGTTCGGGTCGCGGGGGTCGCAAGTTCGAATCTTGTCATCCCGACCATAAAACAAAAGCCCTTATGATAAGGGCTTTTGTAAATTTGTTTTAAACAGAAATTCAAAACTTTTTAAAATTTATTTTAAAAACTTGCCAAACTTCATGACTTTTTAAAATACGCTTTAAAAACTTTTGAGGATTTGACAATAAAGTTTCCGTTATGAGATTTTGCAATTTGGGCATGTTCATTGTATTATCAATGCAAAAGGGATTATATTATGCAATTTATAGACAAGGCTAAAATTAAAATTTCATCAGGAAAAGGCGGAAACGGTGTTGTTGCTTGGCGACGTGAAAAGTTTGTGGATAAAGGCGGACCGGCAGGCGGTGACGGTGGAAAAGGCGGCAGCGTTTATTTAATTGCTGATGAAGGTTTGTCAACACTTTTGGATTTTACTTACCGTTCAATATTCAAGGCTGATAATGGTGAAAACGGATTCAAAAAGAGTATGCACGGGAAGAGTGCAAAGGATTTGTATATAAAAGTTCCAACCGGAACAATTGTAAAAGATTTGAAATCCGGTAATATTATTGCAGATTTAACCGAACATAATCAGACTGTACTTGTGGCTAAAGGTGGTCGTGGAGGTCGTGGAAATATTCATTTTTGTACTCCACAAAATAGAGCGCCACAGTATTGTGAGCCTGGGGAGCCGGGCATCGAAAGAGAGTTGCAATTAGAGTTGAAATTACTCGCAGATGTTGGGCTTTTAGGTTTTCCTAATGCTGGTAAATCTACCTTTATTAGCCGTGTGTCTGCTGCAAAACCAAAGATTGCTGATTATCCGTTTACTACAATTGTTCCAAATTTAGGAGTCGTAAGAAAATCTGATGGAGATGGATATGTTATCGCAGATATTCCTGGGCTGATTGAAGGCGCATCAGATGGTGTCGGACTTGGTCACGACTTTTTGCGACACGTTGAACGTTGTAGGTTTTTGTTGCATATAATTGACGGAACGGAAGAAAATCCTATTCAGAATTATAAAATTATTAACGAAGAATTGGCAAAATATTCTGAAAAATTGGCTCATTTGTATCAAATAGTTGCAATTAACAAAATTGATGCCATTCCAAGTGAAATGATTGAAGAATTGAAAAAAGAATTTAATGAAATCGGTGTTGAACCATATTTTATATCTGCTGTTACAGGGGAAAATTTGGACAAATTAAAACTTGAATTGGAAAATAAAGTTAATACAATTGAAAAGCCAAAATCTGAAATCAATGTTTTTGAAGACCTTGATGCAACGAATAATGATGACGGATATTGGGATGTTCAAAAAATTAAAAAAGACACTTTCCTTGTGACTGGCGGTAGAATTATAAGAATTTCGCAAGTTACAGACTCTCGCAGCACAGAGCAGGTTATTCGTTTCCAAAATATTATGATTGGTATGGGAATTATGGACGAGTTGAAACGTCAAGGTGTTCAAAACGGTGATACAATCATTGTAGGAAAACTTGAACTTGAGTACTGGGACGATGAGGTTTATAAATAGAAACAATCTTGCACTTATAAAAAATAAGTGATAAAATACAAAATGTATAAATTAGAAAGAGGGAATCTATTATGGCAAGACTAATCAGACCAACATGGGCAATAAGATGTGTTCAATCAGGTTGCAAATGCTTATTTGAAGTAGCACAGGTTGAAGATGGTAAACAACAAGAAGTAGTTTGTCCAAATTGTGGTGAACACTATGTTTATCCGATTTATGACAATGATGAAAATAATCAACAATAATGTTATTTAATAATACAGATAAAAGATACAACCAATTCAGTGCATATTTGAAAAACAAGTTTGGAGCGAAGGTTTATAAAATAACTATCGACGCAGGTTTTTCGTGTCCTAATCGTGACGGGACAATTTCAACTGGTGGTTGTATTTTTTGTGATGATGGCGGAAGTTTTTCTCAGGCACATTCAAACAAACTATCTGTGGAAGAACAGGTCATTGCGGGCGCAAAAACCTTACATGACAGGTTTAAGGCTGAGAAATTCATGTCATATTTTCAAGCCTATTCAAATACTTACAAGCCCGTTGAAGAACTTGAAAAAATATATAAATCAGCGCTTAATCACCCTGATGTTGTTGGTTTATCTGTTGGAACCCGTCCTGATTGTGTTGATGAGGACAAATTAAATCTGCTTGCTGATATCGGGAAAGATTATTATACTTGGATTGAGTACGGTTTGCAATCAATTCATGACAAAACTTTGAAAAAAATAAATCGTGGTCATGATTTTGATTGTTTCTTGCGAGCGTATGAAATGTCCAAGGAAAAAGGTTTGAATGTTTGTGTACATGTGATTTTTGGACTTTGGGAAACTCGTGATGAAATTTTGCAAACAGCGCAAAAACTTGCTCAACTTCACGTTGATGGTGTAAAAATTCACATGCTGTGCGCATTAGAAAATACTAAACTTGCAACTTTATATCAAAACGGTGAAATTGATTTTATGAGTGAAGATGAGTATGTAAGTCTTGTTACGGACTTTTTAGAAATATTACCTGCAAATACAACGATACATAGACTTGCTGGAAATGGTTTGAAGAAAAATTTAATAGCTCCTCGTTGGCTTGGTGCAAAATTAGATTGTCTAAACAAAATAGATAGAGAATTTATAAGACGTAATACATATCAAAGTGCAAAGTGTATTTATTAGTTTTGTTTGGCATATAATAAATGTATGAATTACTTGAATAACCATTTTGATATAATTGTAGTCGGTGCCGGACATGCCGGTTGTGAAGCGACTTTAGCGTGTGCAAAGTTAGGAATGAAGGTTTTGCTTTGCACTTTAAATATTGATAATATTGCGTTACAACCTTGTAACCCTGCGGTTGGCGGGCCTGCAAAATCAACACTTGTCAGAGAAATTGATGCCTTAGGCGGAGTTATGGGAGAAGTTGCAGATGCTACATATTTGCAATTAAAAACTTTGAACTCTTCAAAAGGACCTGCAGTTAGAGCGTTGAGAGCTCAATCTGACAAGGCTGAATATTCTCGATATATGAGAAGTTTGATAGAAAGTAATGAAAATATTTATCTAAAACAATGTTGTATAACGGAATTAAAAGTAGAAAATGACAAAATTGTTGGTGCTATTGATGAGTTTGGTATTGAATACAGCGCAAATGCAGTTGTTTTGACGACTGGAACTTCTTTAGAAGGTAAGATTTTTGTAGGATTACGTTCCTATAGTGCTGGTAGACTTGGAGAAAAGGCTGCTATCGGATTATCCGATTCATTACACAAGTTGGGTATTCAAACAAAGAAATTAAAAACTGGTACTCCGGCAAGAGTAGACAAAAGAACGATTGACTATTCAAAAATGACTATTCAACCTGGGGACGAAGAATTAAACTTTTTCTCATTTAAACCAAACCGTCCGATTAGAAAGACTTATCCTTGTTATTTGACAAGAACGACCGAAGAAACTCACGAAATTATTCGTTCAAATCTTGATAAATCTCCTATGTATCAAGGTTTGATTCAAGGTGTCGGACCAAGATATTGTCCGTCTATTGAGGATAAAATTGTCAGATTTGCTTCAAATCCTTCTCATCATATATTTATCGAACCTGAAGGGCTTGGAACTTACGAAACATATATTCAAGGTTTCTCAACGAGTTTGCCTGCCGATGTACAGGTAAAAATGATAAGAAGCCTTCCTGGGCTTGAAAATGCGCATATTATAAAACCTGCTTATGCAGTTGAATATGACTGCGTTCCAGCAGTTCAAACAACGCATTCCCTTATGTCTAAAAAAATCAAAGGTTTATTCTTTGGCGGGCAAATTAATGGTACAAGCGGTTATGAAGAAGCGGCAGCACAAGGGTTGATTGCCGGAATTAATGCTTTCAACTACTTAAATGGATCTAAAATGTTGGAACTTGCAAGAAGTTCATCTTATACGGGTACATTGATTGATGATTTGGTAACAAAAGACATTCAAGACCCTTACAGAATGCTGACTTCTCGTTCAGAATATCGTTTGCTGTTAAGACAAGATAATGCGGACGAACGTTTAACACCGATTGGTCACAAAATCGGTTTGATTGATGATACTCAATTTGAAAGATTTACACAAAAACAAAAACTTATTCAAGAAGAAAAAACTCGTTTGGAAAGTGTTAAAATTCCTGCAAATGAACGAACAAACGAAATTTTGAGTAAGTATGAAGACCATCTTGAACGAGGAATTAGAGCCACAGAACTTCTCAAACGCCCTAATATCACGTATAAAGTTATTCAAGAATTGGACGAAAACACAAATAGTCTGAATATTCCAAAAGAAGTTTACGAACAAATTGAAGTTATTGTAAAATATGACGGTTATATTAAACGTCAGGAAGAACAGGTTTCTCAGGCTGGGAAATTGGAAAAGTTCAAAATCCCAGATGATATAGACTATTCAAAAATTGACCATATCTCATCAGAAACTAAAGAAAAACTTGCTAAAATTCAGCCAAAGACCCTTGCCCAAGCGGCAAGAATAGGTGGTGTAAAACCTGCGGATATTTCAATTCTTATGGTTATGCTTGACAGAAATTCTATTGCAAGGAAGTAGTTTTAACTCTGTTTTTTATATAAAATTTTGTCAAAAGCTTCATTTTGTAAAGTGTTAAATCCTTGAATTTGACTGCTTTTTGGTCTTTACAAACTATTGTGAGAGAATTTTCGTCGCTTGATTTTGCTATGATATCGTTTGGTTTGTTATCAGGAAAACTTTCCTTAAGGATTTCAATTTTATAAGGATTAACGACAAAAAACTTTGATTTATGCGTGATATAACAAGGCAAAAACGGGTGCAATGCTCTTACTGTTCTTGAAATTTCCTCTGCTGTTTGGTTTGAAAAATCCAACATTTTTTCAATGCCGGTAATATTTTTATAATACGTTGCTTTAGCCTCGATTTGCTTTATTGGTGTAATAATATTTGAATTTAATTCGTTAAACAGTTGAGTAACCAATTTTCTTGCTGCCAAAACTGTGCGTTCTCTCAATTCTTTTGAAGTATCTGTTGGCAAAATTTTAACTTTTTCCTGCAACAAAATTGCACCAGTATCATAACCGCTATCTACCAAATGCAGGGTGACACCTGAAAACTCTTCTCCATTTAAAATAGTTTGCAAATACGGGTTTGGACCTCTATATTTTGGTAACAATGAGGGGTGAATATTCACTGTCCCGATTGTCGGAATATTAAATGTTTGTGGTGAAATTTTTTCTTTCCATGTGCCAACTAAGAGCATATCAATATTGTTTTTTATCAAAAATTGTCTAAAATCATCACTATTAACACTTTCGAAATCAAGATTTTTGAGTTTTAATTGCTTAATCAAGGTGTATTCATAAGACGGATTAAATAAATCCCGCAAATTTTGCAAAATTCTGTTTGACGTTGTGGTTTCATAACGTAACACTCCAACGATTTTGGCTCCGGAATCCACCGCCCCGAGTATCATATTAGAAAGCATTAACCCTTTTCCGATAATCACAACCTTCATATTTGAATTATAAACTAAAAAGTATGTTTCGCAATTACAAAACATACTTTTTAAGATTTATTTACATTTTGGATAATGTTTATACTTCTTCAGCCTCAGGTTGTTGGTCTTCTTCTGCCAATCTCTCTGTCGCTTCAACTTCAGCCCTTGCTTCATCTCTTGCTATTTTTAATTCTGCATAATTTTGATTTGCGACATTGTTTTTAACTGCAGCATGGTTGAATGAATGAGATAGTTGACCAATAATCATCATCATTGGAGCCCAATCAATAATACCTTTAGCAAGTCCTTTTAGTGATGAAGGAACTTTATCTATACCTTTTGAAATAGTATTTAAAACTTTGCTGTTTTCAAGAACTTTATCCAATTTCGTAACTATATTAGTTAATTTTGCAGCAGTTTCAGGTTTTATTGCCTTAAGAACTTTTGGAGCAAGTTTAGAAGCTCCGGTTAATGCAAGAGCAACCGCACCGATTGATGCGCCAATAGTCAAACCTAATGATATAATCGGGTGATTTTGGTCAAATTTTCTTACAGTTTCACTGTTTTTGCTAACTTTATTTTTAACTGCAAACACTCCGTCCATCAATAATAATGTGCCTAACCAACTAGCCGTAGTGGTTGCAAATTTTGTCAAGTTTCCAAGTCTTGCAGAGGTGAAAGTTCCGGCTTTTGCAGGGTTTCTTACAACTGCAGCCAAACCTCCGGCTACCGGTACTCCCCAATATAGCGCATTGTTAATTCGTTTGTGTTTCTTATCATTAACTGCTATTGAGGCATCTTTAATTGCTAGTTTTTTCAAATCTTCATCACTTGCGTTAGGCAAATCATCAATAACTTTTGAATATAATTTTGAATATTCATTTTCTTGATGGTCTTTTTTATATTTTCTTGAGCCAAAGGATTCAACATTATTTAAAGAAACCGAATTTACTTGCATATTTACACCTACACTTTCTACACTTTTATTATATATATTTAAAAGCTAAAAGTAAATTTTTTTGTTATTTTATGAAAAATTTTTACTAAAATGTTTACAAATATTTATATTTTTAATACTATTGTGAAATGAAAACTTTTTATATTCATACAATGGGCTGTCGAGCCAACCAATTTGAAAGTGCAATTATTGAAGAAAAACTTATAGATAAGGGATTAATAAAAGTTGACAAAATTCAAGATGCGGACATCTATGTGCTAAATTCTTGTTCTGTCACTCACAAAAGTGATAACGAGGCATTGTATTTGTTAAGAGCAGCAAAACATAAGAACCCGTCTATAATCAATGTTTTGACCGGTTGTTTTGCACAAATTGAAAAAGATGAACTTCTAAAATATGATTTTATTGATTATGTATTAGGTAATAATGAAAAATTAAACATGTATGAATATTTAATCAATAAAACGAAATTTTCTGCACAAGATGTTTTGAAGATGTCAGAATTTAATGCTGTGGAACTCCACGATACGACAAAAACTCGTGCTGCTGTAAAAATTCAAGACGGTTGCGATAACCGTTGTACATACTGCATAATTTGGAAAGCCAGAGGAAAAAGCAGAAGTGCAAAGTCTGATTTTATAATTAATCAAATTAATAATTTTTCAAAAAACGGTTTCAAAGAAGTTATGATAACCGGAATTCACATAGGACAATGGGGAAAGGAATTTGGTCTTTCGCTAATTGATTTATTAAAAGAAATAGAAGAGAAAACTACAATTGAACGTTATAGGTTAGGTTCGCTTAATCCGCCGGAAATTACTCCTGAATTGTTGGAGTTTTTAAAGACTTCAAAGAAATTCTGTCCGCATTTCCATTTGTCACTTCAATCTGCAAATGACAAAACTTTAAAATCAATGAATAGATTTTACAAAACCGATTTTTACCTGTCTTTGATTGACAAAATCAATGAAACTTTTGATTTGCCATTTTTGGGTAGTGATATAATTGTCGGTTTTGCCGGTGAAACTGATGACGATTTTGAAATCACCAAAGATAATCTTCAAAAATCCGGATTGTCGCAAATTCATACTTTTCCTTATTCAATAAGAAAAGGTACGATTGGCGAAAATTTACCAAATCAGGTGGATGATAACGTAAAAGTTTCTCGCGCTAATATCGTAAAATCTATTTCAAAAACTAAATATAATGAGTTTGTAGAGAAAAATATCGGTAAAATTCAAGAGATAATTATAGAAAAACATCGCGATAAGCATACTGGTAATTTGAAAGGTTTGACGAGAAATTATTTATCAGTGCAAGTTGTTTCCGATAATGAAACTATTTACAATTCTATTCAAAATGTAAAAATTACAAAAGTTGAAAATGGTTTGATTTTTGCAGAAATTGTAAAGTAATGAAATTTTAAGAATTGTATAGCTTATTTAAAAACACGAAATTATTTTCTTGAAAAAAAATATAATTTATAAGATAATGCCCCTGTGTAGTTTTATGGAATTAAAATATGACTAACGATTTTATTTTTAACATGAAAAATTTATGGGGGATTAGGTAATGGATATTTTTTCTATCTTTACATTATGCGGAGGCTTAGCGTTTTTCCTATACGGAATGATGGTTATGTCCGCAGGACTTGAAAAAATTGCCGGCGGAAAGATGGAAAAGATGCTCGAAAAAATGACATCTAATCCGTTGAAAAGTCTTTTGTTAGGTGCCGGAATCACAATGGCAGTACAGAGTTCATCAGCCGTAACCGTTATGCTTGTAGGGTTCGTAAACTCCGGTATTATGAAATTATCACAGGCAATCGGAGTTATCATGGGGTCAAACGTTGGTACGACAATAACTTCTTGGATTTTGAGTTTGTCAGGTATTCAAAGTAATAACTTCTTTATTAGAATGTTAAAACCTGAATCTTTTACTCCAATCCTTGCTCTTATCGGCGTAATAATGATTATGACATCACCTAAAAGCACTTCAAGACGGAAAAACTTTGGCACATTCTTTGTCGGTTTTGCCGTCTTAATGTTTGGTATGGGTTTGATGTCTTCATCAATGAGTCCGTTAGCCGATGATCCTAGATTTGCTCATATCTTAACTGCGTTTGCAAATCCTATATTCGGGTTGCTTGTCGGGCTTGTCGTAACCGCGATTATTCAAAGTTCTGCCGCTTCTGTTGGTATGTTACAGGCTCTTTCAATGACCGGCGGTGTTACTTATGCAATGGCTGTTCCTATTATTATCGGGCAAAATATTGGTACATGTATTACTGCAGTACTTTCAAGTATCGGTGTAACTACAAATGCAAAAAGAGTTTCAGTTGTTCACGTTGCGTTTAATGTTCTTGGAGCAGTAATCTTTTTGCCGTTGTACGAACTTGGTCATTATTTTATAAATTATCCGTTCTCAGAATCAGTTAGTCCGTTTGGAATAGCGGTTGTTCACTCTATTTTTAACGTTGCAACAACAATAATTCTATTCCCATTTGCAAAAGCGTTGGAAAAATTGGCTTTGCGCATTGTTAAAGACGAGAAAAACGAATCTGAAGTTATTTTGGACGAAAGATTATTGTTAACTCCGTCTTTTGCAATAACTCAGTGCTACAAGGTGACTGCAACTATGGCAAAAATCACAAGAGATACATTGGTTATGTCTGTTAGAATGTTGAAACAGTATAATCCGAAAGTTGCAGAAATTATCAATAAAAATGAAATCAGAATTGACAAATATCAAGATACTTTGGAATCTTTCTTGCAGAAACTTTCCGGTCGTGAGTTGTCAGATGAAGACAGTAACAAGATTTCACAATTGTTCTTATCAATTTCTGATTATGAAAAAATTGCCGACCATGCAATTCATATTTTGAGTATTGCTACAAAAATTCATCGTAAAGAATGGAGTTTTTCTCCAGAAACAATTGACGAACTAAAACGTGTTGTTAATGCGGTAAAAGAGGTTTTCGATGTCACTGTAAATGCTTTTGTGGGACACGATTTGACTATGGCATATCACGTAGAACCTCTTGAACAAGTTGTAGATGATATTGCATATTTTGCAAAGAAAAACCATATCAAACGTGTTAAAAAAGACAAATCTCATATTAAGCGAAGCTTTGCTTATGCTGAAATTTTGAATGATTTGGAAAGAATTTCAGACCACTGTTCTAATATTGCGACAAATATTATTCAGTCAACAAATTCATCACTTCCTAAACACATTTTGAAAAATAAACTGAAAGAAGCAGATACCGGTGACTTTAAAGCACAAGTTGAAGAGTTCCGTGCAAAATATGCGGTTGAACCGATTAGTTTGTAATAATATTTTAAGTAAATAAGTAAACTATAAAAGCAGTCAATTGAAATTGGCTGCTTTTTAATAGTTTTTTCGGATTCTAATTAGCGAATTATACCGCAAATCTAAAGTGAACTAAATCTCCGTCTTGAATAACGTAATCTTTTCCTTCAAGTCTTGTTACACCTTTATCTTTACATGCAACGTAAGAGCCAAGTTCAACAAAGTCTTTGTACGGTGTGATTTCTGCACGGATAAAACCTTTTTCAAAGTCTGTGTGTATTACACCTGCCGCTTGTGGTGCTTTTGTTCCTGCTGTAATTGTCCATGCACGAACTTCTTTTTCTCCGGCGGTGATAAATGTTCTCAAGTTCAAAAGATTATAAACTGATTTAATCATTCTGTTGATGCCACTATCTTCAATTCCGAGTTCTTTTAGGTATTCTTCCGCTTCTTCTTTTCCTAAGTCAGCAAGTTCTTCTTCGATTTTTGCAGTGATAACAACCATTTCAGCGCCATGAGTTTTAGCATATTCTTCAACTTTTTTAGTATAATCATTACCGTTTTTCAAATCAAATTCAGAAACGTTAGCGCAATAAATTACCGGTTTGGTTGATAACAAGTTTAACATTTTAACTACAGGTAACTCATCTTCATCAAAGTGCTTTTTGATATCAATAAAAGTGCAATCAGAAAGTAATTCAGCAAGTTTTGTTAATACTTTGTCTTCTAAAACAGCTTCCTTATCTCCTGATTTTACAACTTTTGCAATTCTTGCTTGGCGTTTTTCAATAGATGCCATATCCGCAAGGGCAAGTTCTGTGTTAATTGTTTCAATGTCTCTAATCGGGTCAACTTTTCCTTCAACGTGAATTGTGTTTTCATCATCAAAACACCTTACAACTTGGATTATCGCATCGACTTCTCTAATATTTTGCAAGAATTGGTTCCCTAATCCTTCACCTTTACTTGCACCTTTTACCAAGCCTGCAATATCAACAAACTCAATCGCTGTTGGTATTATTACGTCAGTTTTGCAAAGTTTTGCTAAAATCGGCAATCTTTCGTCCGGTACGTCTACAACACCAATATTTGGTTCAATTGTACAAAACGGATAATTTGCACTCTGAGCGTTTCTTGCATTTGTCAATGCGTTAAATAAAGTCGATTTTCCTACGTTTGGAAGTCCTACTATTCCTGTTTTTAACATTTATTTTTCCTTCTTATTCTCTATATACTTATAAATCTATTGTACTTCAAACTATTTCTTTAATATAGCCTTTTTTCTTTATGTGAAGGTATATTAATTATTACGATATATTACAATTATATACAAAATGAATAAAAAAATAGCAATTTTTTTATACGAAAATACTTTATAGATATGTAAGGGGATTACAAAAGGAAAAATAAAGGAGTTAAAATGGCAAGAGTACTTATTTCAATGCCTGAGAAATTTCTAGACGAAATTGATACAGTGGCAAATTCTGAAAATCGCACAAGATCTGAACTTATCAGAGAAGCTTTGAGAACATATATGTATAGAAGTCAATTAAGAAATAGCAAAAAAGCAGTGACAAATGCGGAACTTCTTGATACACTGTTAGGGTAAGCAAATCTATTTAGGGGAAATAAAATTAAAGAAAAGGAAGAAGGTGGAAAATGCCAAATAGCAGTTATCAGACATCGTCCGTATACGAGTACGTAAAGTTGCTAGATAAAGAAGATGCAAAAATGGAAAATAATGCAGAAGCGATCAAGTCAAGTATTAACCAATACATGTTGCATCATCGAAGAGCACAATCAAATGCAAAACTTTTAGAAAGTTTATTAGACGAATAGAAAAAGAAAATGAAAAAGTTTCGTTGGGGAAAATACAATTCGTAAAGATTTAGTAAGGTGAAATTAAAAAAAAGACTTGATAGAAATATCAAGTCTTTTTTCATATTGTTATTTGCTGTTATTATTCGATAATAGTATCTACAACACCAGCACCAACAGTACGTCCACCTTCACGAATAGCGAATCTCATACCTTTTTCGATTGCTACCGGAGCGATCAATTCAACGTTCATAACAACGTTATCACCAGGCATTACCATTTGACCATCAAATTGGATTGAACCTGTAACGTCAGTTGTTCTGATGTAGAATTGAGGTCTGTAACCAGGGAAGAATGGAGTGTGACGTCCGCCTTCTTCTTTAGTCAAAACGTAAACGTTAGCTGTGAATTTAGTGTGTGGGTGAATTGAACCAGGTTTAGCCAAAACTTGACCACGTTCGATTTCAGTTTTATCAACACCACGAAGCAAAGCACCGATGTTGTCACCTGCTTGACCTTGGTCAAGAGATTTTCTGAACATTTCAACACCTGTAACAGTTGTTTTCTTAGTAGGTTTGATACCAACTAATTCAACTTCGTCACCAACTTTAACGATACCACGTTCTACACGGCCTGTAGCAACAGTACCACGACCTGTAATAGAGAAGATATCTTCGATTGGCATCAAGAATGGTTTATCCAAATCTCTAACAGGGTCTGGGAAGTAAGAATCCAAAGCGTCCATCAATTCCCAAATTTTATCTGTCCATTCGTTTTCACCACGTTTAATAGATGGGTTAGCTTGAACTGCTTCTAAAGCTTTCAATGCAGAACCATGAATGAATGGAATGTTGTCACCGTCGAAATCGTAAGAAGAAAGCAATTCTCTAACTTCCATTTCAACCAATTCTAACAATTCTGGATCATCAACCATATCGCATTTGTTCAAGAATACAACTAGGTTAGGAACACCAACTTGGCGAGCAAGCAAAATGTGTTCACGAGTTTGAGGCATAGCACCATCAGTTGCTGCAACTACAAGAATTGCACCGTCCATTTGAGCAGCACCTGTAATCATGTTTTTAACATAGTCAGCGTGGCCTGGGCAGTCAACGTGTGCATAGTGTCTTTTTTCTGTTTCATATTCAACGTGAGCTGTTGAAATGGTTATACCTCTTGCTTTTTCTTCAGGAGCAGCATCGATTTCATCGAATTTTTTAGCTGCTGCTTGACCTGCTGCAGCTAATGTACCGGTAATAGCTGCTGTCAATGTAGTTTTACCGTGGTCAACGTGGCCGATTGTACCTACGTTAACGTGCGGTTTCGTACGTTCATACTTTTCACGTGCCATGAGATTAATCTCCTTCTTTTTTGTCTACTATATACTACTATTAATTTAGTATTCTACGATATTCTAATTCTATTCGCTCATAAATTTTTGTCAACAATATTTGAAAAATCTTAACCTTAGCCTTAACTTTTCCTTATTAATATATATCGCTAAAAATTTTTATGATACAATTATTGATATTGTTAAATTGACTTACAAAAAGGAGAAAAAAATGGCTCAAAAAGAAAAAACTCAAGAATCTAATTCTTCTCAAAATCAAATTAGACAAGTCAGAATTCAAAAGATGAACAATTTGAGAGAAAGAGGTTTAAACCCTTATCCTTACGGATACGATAAAGATATAATGGCACAAGATTTGCAAGATAAATATAAAGATTTGCCGGCTGGTGAAGAAACTGAAGATTGTTATCATGTAGCAGGAAGAGTTATGGCAAACCGTAACACCGGTATGTTTATCGACCTTGTTGATGCTTCAGGTAAGATTCAAGTATTTTCTCACAAAGAAAATTTGTCAGAAGAGGATATGAAAACTTTAAAAACTATTGATATCGGTGATATTGTTGGTTTTTACGGTTCTGTTAGAAGAACTCCTCGTGGTGAATTGACTATAAAATCTCAATCTTTGAAAATTTTGTCAAAGTCATTATTGCCGCTTCCTGAAAAATTCCACGGTTTAACTGATGTTGAAACAAAATATCGTCAAAGATATGTAGATATGATTGTTAATGAAGACGTTAAAAAGACTTTCCAACAAAGAAGTTTAATAATTCAAAAAGTTAGAGAATATCTAATCGGTCGTGGATTTATGGAAGTAGAAACACCTATGCTTCACCCACAAGCAGGCGGAGCAAACGCTAGACCGTTCATCACTCACCATAACACTCTTGATATGGATATGTATTTGAGAATTGCTCCGGAATTGTACTTGAAAAGACTTATGGTTGGTGGCGTAAGCGAAAAGATTTTTGAAATCAACAGAAGTTTCAGAAATGAAGGTATAGACACTCGTCACAATCCAGAATTCACAATGATGGAATTATATCAAGCCTATGTTGATTACAACGATATGATGGAATTGACTGAAAATTTGGTTGCTTATGTTGCTAAAGAAGTTTTAGGAACTACAAAAATTCAGTATGGTGAAAATGAAATTGATTTGACACCACCTTGGGATAGAAAAACCATGCTAGGTGCTATCGAAGAAGCAACCGGTATTGATTTCGGTAAAATCGAAACGGTAGAAGAAGCAAAAGAAAAAGCGCATTCTGTTCACGTAGATGCAGATGATTGTGATAAATGGGGACAAGTTGTTGAACGAGTTTTTGAAGAAAAAATCGAACCATCTTTAATTCAACCAATCCACATTTACGATTATCCGAAAGATATATCACCACTTTCTAAAGTTCATAGAGATAACCCAAGATTGACAGAGCGTTTCGAAACTCGTGTAAACGGTTGGGAAATTTGTAATGCATTCTCAGAATTGACTGATCCGATTGACCAAAGAGCGAGATTTGAGGCTCAAATGGCAGCAAAAGCGGCAGGAGATGAAGAAGCAATGCCGATTGATGAAGATTACATCTGTGCATTAGAACATGGTGTACCTCCAATGGGTGGTTTGGGATTAGGTATCGACAGATTGATTATGTTATTGACGAATTCACCATCAATCCGTGATGTTATCGCCTTCCCTACCTTGAAAAAACGTGACTAAATTAAATTTTGAATAATTAAAACGTTTTAATATAAATAAGAAAGGAACCTATATAGGTTCCTTTTTGTTGAATAAATTATACTCTTGTTTTCAAGTCATTCATGCATTCTGAAATTATCGGAAACCATTGATTTTCCACATTTGTTTGCAGCGGTTTGACATTATCATACCAACCTACATTCTCACCGGTCAATTTAAACCATCTGAAATTCGGGTATCTATTAAATAATCCGTAAGTTTGAACACCAAGTGCTCCTGCAAGATTTAGGATTACATTATCAGAACTTATTATAATATCCATATTTTTTATGGCACAGGCTGTATCAACAAAAGAATTGAACGTCTTTGATAAATTTGTTATATTTCCGTTTTCAATACTTGTATCCATGTTGAAGGAATAAAAATCAATATTCTTTAATTCTAACAATTTTGCAAAGTAGTTAAAATTAATATCTCGACCATTGTAATTTGCAGATTGATTACCTTGATAGGCAATCCCGACTCTTAGGTTCTGGCTGATTTTTAAATTGTTTTTGCGATATTTGAGAATTTTGTCTTCCGGAACTGATAAATAACCATTAGTAAATGGTATATTTTCTATTGTTGTTTGAAGTACAAGTGGACAATCCAAAAGCGCCATATTGTAGTCATATTCAATGCTTGACAAATCTGTACTTGCCGGTAAAACTTCAATTCCATCATTTATTAAATCTGATGATTTTATTAATTCAAACACTTCATCTTGCACAACAAAAATCACTTTTTTTGCCAAGTTTTTAAATTGAGGTACAAAACGGCAATACATAAAAGTATCTCCAAAACCTTGCTCGTAGTGGATTAACAAAGTTTTATCAGACAAATCATCTTTAAAATTCCATTTCTTTGAAATGTCTAAATCTTGTGGATATTTCAAATTTGCATCATCAATTTCAAACCTATGAGTTAAATATTTATGACCGTTAGACAAATCTCCGCAACTAATCAAAAATCCGCCATAGTTATAGTAATCAGTTGGAGTAGGGTTGTTTTTTAGCAATTCTTGATAGTATTTATTTGCTAAGTTTGTATTTTTAAGTTTTTCATAACCAAATGCAAGACAGTGCAAAGCAAGTCTATCATGGGGTTTAAGTTCGTGAGCCTGTTCAAAATAATAAATCTGTTCTTTTAGCGAATCATCTCCGTATGCTTTTTTATACAAGTTGCCTAGAATTGTGTAAATTACTGCTTTTGAGGCATCAATTTTTAAATATTGCTCATAGTATTTTATTGCAGTTTTGTAATCCTTAAGCGAAAGATTGTAAAGGTTGCCTAATGTTAATAGTTTTAGCGGCAAGTTGCTTTCTGTGCGTTGATAAATTTTGGCAAACGTTTCAGATACTTCAATGGCACTCAAATTGAATAGATTTTCTGCAATATCATAATAAATTTGAGGGTGAACAACTGATTTTACTAACAAAAATCTTTGCATAAAAATTGCATCAATAAATCTTTTTTGAGTACTTTTTTCTTTGATATAATTTTTTATTACATTGAATAATTCTGATTTCATTGCTTCCGGAGCATTTTGTTTCATTACTACAAATTTTTTATAAATACCGAAAGTTTCTTCACTTATTGTATCCGCAGAATTTATTATGCAATTGTCAAGAATACCAAGTTCAATATTGGTAATAGCGTTGTCTGTCAGTGGTTCTGTATCAAAATTTAGTAAATTTTTTATATCTTCTTTTGGCATATTTTTTACCTTTATTTTAGAATTTCATTCTAATTTGTTCCAAATCGTGGAAATCGCTTGGTCTTGAATATTCAGTCCTATCTGAAAATAGTAAAATTGCAGATACTCGTACCATTTTTCGTTTTGAATTTGGTGGAAATTTTGTGATATTTTTGTATTCATAACTTTTTATAAGTTGCGTCACTTTATCCTTATCTTCTTTTGACAATTGGAACGATTTGACTTTAATATCGTAGATTTTTCCCGTATTATCAACCATGAACGAGTATGCAAACATAGAGCCTTGAGGGTAATTGTTCAATGATTCTATGTAAACACTATCGTCTGTAATTTTGTTGATAATATTACTTCTCCATGTGCTCCAGTCAAGACTTTTGTACACATAATGTTCTGATTCTTCATTAGGTTCGTCCCAAAATTCTGCCGTTTCTTGTTGTACCTTGAGGTTATTTCTGACTTTCCCAGAATTACTTGCCTTGTTTGGCTGTTCATAAACTTTTACATGATTATTGCTTGTAAAATGGCTCATAGGAGAAAGTGTTTTTTCTTTTTTTAGTCCTTTTTTTAAATTATTTATGTCGGTGCGACTGATTGAACCGTCAGTGTTGTAAAAATGAACACTTTTGTTTTCGTACGAAGTTCCAGAATTGTCAATTTGCTGTATATCTAAATCCAAATTTTGGTTATTTAGATTTACGTTTGTTGAACTTATTTGGGTATTGTTTGCTTTACTAAATGAGGTTTGTTGATTAGAAAATTTAATAGAATGGTCATTGGTTCCGACATCAGTTGTCAAAACCAAAATTGTTACAAAACATGCGGTTATAATTCCTATCAGGCAGCCAAGTTTTTCCATAAAAATTTAGTCCAAATTTTCTAACAATTCACTCAAATTATGAATTTTGTACATTGTTGCACTAAGCATGTGAGTTTCCGCAATTAATAAGGCTGTCGGAACAAGTGCTGTTACAAAACTCAAAAACATGCCTTGAATATCGCCACCTATTTCTGTTATAAAATACGAAACGTTCATTGTAAATTCAATCAAAATGATAAAACTTGCAACAAATAAAACAAACGATTTTTCTTTTTCAAGTCCTTTCATCGAATCCAAACCCAAAATAGTTACTCCGTGTCTGTTATAATCGTGAAAACCGTCAAATTTTATGATTTCAGACCCTTTGATTTGTTTACCGATAGTAAACGCTCTAACAAAAGATAAAAATGCAAAAATTATCAAAAATGTAGCCAAAACTAAAAATATCGGACTAAATCTCAAACCAGAAATTCTAACCCAATTTGCAGCCTCAGGAAAACATCCCGCTAAAGTATTAGAAACCCCATACGCCAAGAATGGTGCTGTAACTACACCGATGATAAATTCTAAAACCATTCTCATTTGATTGTTTACCAAATTGCTTTTGATTGAATTGATTTTATTTTGGCTGAGTTTGTTTATATACATGGAAATTAGGCTTCTGTAACTTTTAATGACAGATTCAAAATCTTCACGGTATTCGTAAGCATCTAAATGTTGTTTTAAGATTTTTACTTGTCCATGGAAATAACCGCTTCCTATAGCAACAACCGCTAAACCTCCAACAAATAACAATGATAAAAATAATGAAGTGAATACGGAAATTGATTTGTAATAACATAAATTTAATACATAAATTACCAATAAAAATACCAAACTGATTCCGATAATTGCTTTTTGAACAACATCATTTGTTCCGTATTTTCTTGCAACAGAATTGAAGTTAACGACTGAACTTACTGCATATTTCATCGAGATACAAACTGCTAAGATTACAAGTGTTATAGCAGCTAAGAACCAAAAGTTTGTAGTGAGATTTATTGTAGATGATGAATTATCAATTTTTAATCCCAATAAATAATTTGTTATTCCAAATGCAGAAATAACTGACAAAATACCAGTAATTCCCGTTAGTACGAAATTTAGGAAATTTGAAGTTTTTACACTGTTTTTAAATTCAGAAATTTTAAATCCGATTTCTTTGATTATCGCAATTCTGCTTTTTTCAATATCATTATCAAAAACGTTATCAGATTTTAATTGCATTATTTTCTCCTGCATTACCGTTGCTGTTGCTGTATTTTGAGTTAAAGTTGATGTGGTGTTTGATAAATCATTACGAAGCTCAAAATTCGTATCATTACTTATTTGAATTTTGATGCTTTCGCTCAATGATGGAATTATCAATTCAAAATCAGATTTTACCAAAATTTTAGAAAATATCTTGCCGTTACATAAGATTTTCTGGTTTTTGCAAACATTTATCAATACAAAACCATTGTATTTTTCGACAAAAATCAGTTTCAAAATTTCATCATTATTAAGTGTATCAATAGGAAATTCACAATTTTTGTTTGCAATAACCAACGATTCGCACTCAGGAAACATTTGTTCACTATTTTCGTATTTAACAGTAATATTCATAATTTACCTACCTATAGCATTTAAAAATACTCTCAAAGACTTACTGGTAGTGACTTCGTTTCCAGTAATGAGTTTTTTCTCTCCTAAAACAGGACTGAGAACTTCCTTAACTTTGTCCAACTTTTGCGGAGTTGCATATAAAAACATCATAGAAAAATCTTCTGATTGATTTTTTACGTTAGAAACCTCTGCCGGTAATGTATCCCAGTTAATTTGCTTGTTGATATCACCTTCATTTTCTAAATCCCCAATGACAACAACTGCAGGAATATAACCTTCTTTACTCATTGTTATAGCATGGTCAAAGGCTTTTTTGAGTGCCAAACCGTATGCAGTACCATATTCTTTAGAATCAAGTTGTGTGAATTTTTCCATAGCTTTACGAATTTCCGCACCTGATTGAGGAGAGCCTTCATAAATTATATAAGCATCTTCAGATACTCGGAGCATTTTTATGTGGTCTTCCGGATCAAGCATTGAACAAAGTTGACGAATAACCATTTTTTCTGCCGGTAAATCTTTTTGATTTGAAGCGGAAGAGTCAACAACTAATATCACAGCTGCTTTTTTAAAATCATCAACTTTAATTTTTGATAAGCCTAGTGCGGTTAATCCGATAACAATAACTAAAAATATTCCAAAAAGTACAAGTTTTACAGTATTATTCATAATAAAATTATATCAGAAAATCAGGCATTTGAAAATACATTAATTATGTTAAAGATATATGTTTTTTGAATATAATATATGTAAGTAGTAAAATTTTGTTAAAATAGGCAAATTTTTTTAGCTTAGTGTTTTATAAGAGTAGTGAAGGTATAAAGCCATGACAAAAATCGGAAAAGTTATTTCAACCGGATATGAAAAAACAAAAGCGGTTTCTAAAGAAGCCAAGCAAGAGGTTTTTGGCGTTGCAAACATGCCAAGAGATATCAAAAACGGCTTTCAATATGGTTATAGGCTATCAAAAATTCAAAAAGGTACTCCTTGCGATACATTTGTTACCGTTGGTCGCAGTATGCTCAGAAAAGGTTTAATTCCACATCTTCCGGGGATTTTGGCAGGTTTAGGTTTTGCGGTTCCGGTGATTGGCGCAAATCCGGCAGGTTTTGCACTGGGCAAGTTTTTGAAAAAAGCATTGAGAAAAGTTTAAAAAATTCTTATTGACATTTAAGATTTAGAATGTACAATAATAAATGTGAGAAGTGAATATTGGGACGTCGCCAAGTGGTAAGGCAGCTGGTTTTGGTCCAGCCATCTCGGAGGTTCGAATCCTTCCGTCCCAGCCATTTAAGAGAGTTTAAAAGACTCTCTTTATTATTAGGTTTATATGAAAATTCAGCGTGTTAATAAATATTATGATTTTGTTTCTGCGAAAAAGTTTTGCAAAGAAACCGCCCTTCATCACAAGCAAGAATATAATATTGCTCAAGATAAAATGCAAAAATCGTTGAAGAGTATTCCTGATTTAGATGAGTGTGAAGAAAGAAAAAGAAATAAAGATTTGAATGTCGGCTTTTGAAATGTCTTGCGAAGCATATACAATGATATTTTATATTATTTCAATTTTTAGTAATTAAATTTTTTTTGAGTTTACTGTTTTTTTAAGCTGCTAAAACTCATTCATTTCAAAAAAGATATATTACAAATTCGCAATATATCTTTTTTGTTAAAATATGAAGTGTTTAATAAAATTATTTAAGGCTAACTTTTACTGCAGGTCCTTTTTGAGAAATTTCTACTTTGTTTTCTCTTGCTAACCAACCAAGACCTAAATCTGCAAAATTACCTTTTAAGTCTAATTCTTTTTTCATTTTTGCAAATGAAGTTGTTCCGTTTTGGCTTAGATAATTGTAGATTTCACCTGCTGAAAATCCGATTTGTTCTTCCAATGTCAATGATACTTTTTTAGTTGCCATGATTCTCTCCTTTACTTTTTTGTTGTGAATAATACACTTTTTCGATAATTTGATATTACATTGTTTTGAAAATTTTTAAATCATATTTGAATTGTAGATTTTGCTTTCATTATGCTAGAATATAATCTAAAAGGAGTATTGTAATTGATTATTCAAGGGAGTATCGTTTCAGAAAAAACTGAGTTTTTAATTGAAAAATATGCGGCATTACTGAATAGTGGTGTTAAAGCGTCAGATATTCTCGTATTGGTGCAGAATTCTACTCAAAAGAAAATTTTTATTGATAAAACCTTGGAAAAATTGACAATTAAGGGAATAGATGCAATGCAAGTGCATTCATTTTTTTCACTTGTTTACAATACTGTTTTTGATAATTGGGCTTTTTTAGAAGATAGAAATATTTTTGATAATCCTGTAATTTTGCCAAATCTTGTTGGTTTAGAGGTTTCACAATTTGTCCTGAAAGATATTTTGAAAGAAGTAAAATTTAAAGGATATAATTCTAAATTATCCTTGTTACATCAGATTTTTAGGCGATATTCTTTGATTATTCAAAATAACTTAACTCCGGCAGAAGTAAGTGAACGGGCAAAAATTTTAAAAGAAGGTTTTTCTGATGATGCTGATATCGCACTAAAAAAATTCTTGAAAAAAACTCTTGAACTTCGTGATTTTGATTATTTAAGACAGTGCCTTTTGTTTAATTATGTATATAAAAATACTGATTATTTCAAAAATATAAAGTATTTAATTATTGATGATGCCGATGAACTCACTCCGATTTGTATTGATTTTGTGTCAACATTAGCAAAACAATTGAAAAATTTTTATATTGCCGTGGATAGTTTAGGCTCTTCACGTTGTGGGTATTTGAGTGCTGATAAAAATAATTTTGAAAAAATAAAATCAATTTTTGGTTCTGAAATTATTGTAAAAGATGATATCGGGGCGCTTGCAATGACAGCAAATGAGTTGTTTAAAAACGCATTGACAGAGGCAAATATTCCGTTAAAAGGATTTTCTTATCAGTCCTATGCTAAGCGTTCTGTTATGTTAGATAATGTGTTTGCTAAAATCTCAGAGTTATTGAAACGTGGTGTAAAACCTTGTGAAATCTCGGTGATTACACCAGTTATAGATAAAATGTTGAAATTTTCTTTGCGGGAATATTTAAAAACGAATATTTCTCCGCTTTATCTTTCCGGAAGTGAAAAATTAATCCAAAACAGATTGGTTCAAGCAACAATTGTAATATTGAAATTGAATACGGATTTGAGAAAAACTCTTTCTTCTTTTGATATAAAGGTCATTTTGTCATGTGTTTTAAACATTCCGGTAAAATACTGTGAAGAAATTTTGGAAAATTTTGACAGAACAAAAGAATTAATTGATTATACTTTTGAAGATAAAGAATATGATGAAAAATATAAGACTTTTAAAGAAGTTCTGGCAGTAGTATCGGAATCAGATGCAAAAATTTCTGAGCAAATAATATTAATTTATAACGAATTGCTTTCTCAATGTTCTTCAAATAAAGAAGAGATAAATAAATTTAACTTTTTCATAAAACAAATTATGGATTTTGAAAATGTGTTTGGTAAAAGTTTTCAAAATCGTAAAACCGATATAATTTTGCAAGTGGAGAATTCAATTATTGCAGAAAATCCTTACTCCACACTGGAACCGGAATTGAACAATATTATTGTTTCTACTCCACAAAAAATTATTGATAACAAATTAAAAACAAAGTATCAGTTTTGGTTAGATATCTCAAGTTCTGAGTGGATAAAAAGTGATACCGGACCGCTTTACAATGCTTGGGTTTTTCAAAAAGATTGGAATAAAAAAGAATATACAATTGAAGATAATATAAATTTATCAAAAGATAAAAATGCCAGAGTGTTGAGAAAATTGGCTCTTTGTGCGACAAACAACGTTTTTTGTTATTCAAGTTTGTTTGATTCAAATGGCGTTGAAAATTATGGCGGAATAGAAAATTTTATTATCGTAGAAGATAATAATGAAGTTGAACAAGTTGAAGAAAAAGTTTTCAAAATAGTACCTCGTGATGATCAAAAGCCTGTTTTAGAATATCAAAAAGGTTTTATGGGAATTTCTGCAGTTCCGGGGGCAGGAAAAACGACGATTTTGCTAGCATTGATTATCAAATTGTTGGAGCGAGGAATAAATCCTGAAAAAATCTTTGTATTAACTTATATGGATTCTGCAGCCAGAAATTTTCGGGAACGTATCAAAAATGTTCGCAAAAATTCGACTAAACTTCCTAATATAAGTACAATTCACGGTTTAGCGCTCAGGATATTAAAAGAAAACGGTAATTATGAAAAACTCGGATTATCTGGTGATTTTGAAATTTGCGATGATTCGCAAAGAAGTAGAATTTTGCGAGAACTTGCAACAAAACTCGGATTAGAACAAAAGACGGCAGAAGAATTTGACCGTGGAGTTTCTGTTTTCAAAATCGGCGGCGGAACATTTGATGGAGTGATAAATCAACCAAAATTGAAAAAGTTTGAACTATATTACAGACTATATCAAGAAAGTTTGAAAGAATTTAATTTAATTGACTATGATGATATGTTGACCGGTTCTGTTAAATTATTGAAGGAAAACCAAGACGTCCTTGAGTATTATCAAAATATTTGTGAGTATGTGATTGAAGACGAGGCACAAGATTCATCAAGGGTTCAACAAGAATTGATTTCACTATTAGCGGGAAAACATAAAAATATAATCAGATGTGGCGATGTTAACCAGTCTATTACGGCAACTTTTTCTAACGCTGATGTGGCTGGATTTAGACGATTTATTACCGAGAATGGAAATGTCAGCATGAATTGTTCTCAACGTTGTACAAAAGATGTTTGGGAGTTAGCAAATAAATTAGTCAGAAATTCAATGTTAGACCCGATTGCAAAAAATTCGTTTTTTGAAATGTATATGGCGCCTGTTGCTGGACGAAACCCACAACCAATTGATGATAATAGGGCTGTTTGTGGAAAAATTTTTAAAACCGGAATTGATGAGAAAAATTATGTTTTGAACGAAATAAAAAATGTTTTGGCAAAACAACCGGATTTTACTGTCGGAATTTTATTACGCAATAATTATCAAGTTGCAGCGTGGCAAAATTTGATAGAAAATAGCGGATTAAAGGTAATTACACGCAATCAATGTTTGGAACAAAAAGCGGTATTTAAGGCTATTTTTGCAGTGTTGAAGGCGATTCTTAAGCCGTTTGATAATCAAACTTTAAACTGGTGTTATGAAACACTTGCAGATTTAGGGTTTTACAAACGTGGTATCGGTATTGAAATTGCTAAATATGAGTCCCCTTTTATAACATTGAATGTCGACAACTTTCAATATTTTGACTTGGAGAAGTTTTATTGGGATATGAGTTATTTCCTTTCTCTATGCTATTTGGCACCAGAAGAGTTGGCTTTGAAAATCGGAATGAATTATTTTAAAAGTGATATTGAAAAATCTAATATTTATCTTATTTCAACGTTAATAAAAAGGATTTGTATAAAAAATAACTCGTTGGATTATGCAGTTACAAGACTTTCTGAACTCGCTAAGAAACCAAATTTGAGCGGATTTAAGTTTTTCTCGGAAGAAGATGAAGATGACAAAACTTATCTTGCCGGAAAAATTCAAATTATGACTATGCACAAGTCTAAAGGTGATGAGTTTAATCTTGTTTTCATGCCGGAAATGACAGAGAAAAATTTGCCGTTAGCAATTGAGTCGATAAACTTAAAATCTTCTGAATTTATTGAATCTATTAAAAAACTAAATCCACAATATAATGCCAAAAATCAACTTGAATTAAAAACAGAAATTTTATCTGAGAATTTGCGCCTATTGTATGTTGCGATTACTCGTGCAAAAAATAAACTTTACATTACGTGTTCAACTTCTCAAAAAAATAGATTTAATAAAGAACAAAAGCAAGAAGTTAGTAGTATATTTAGAAATTTGTTAGAGGTGAGTGAAGACTATGACTAATTTTTCACCAAATATGTTAAAAACTTATCAATCTTGTCCGAAAAAATATTATTACAAGTTTGTCGAACAGATTACAGTTCCAATGTCTTTTTTGAAGTTTGAAAAAGGTAAGAAAATTCACGCATTGGCTAATTATTACCTGAAAAAAGTGAATATTTCCCGCATTGAGACCGCTCTGACAGAGGAAGAACAAAACGTTTGGCAATTATTATTGAATAATCCGTATTTTCAAAAAAAATGTTATAAATCAGAATATCAATTGAGTTGTAAACTTGGAAAATATTGGGTTGGAGGTCGGTTAGATGCTGTTGTTTATGATGATAACGGGTATTATATCTTGGATTATAAAACAGGTTCAGTTCCTAAAAATCCTGAATATGATTGCCAAACAATGATTTACTTGTTGTGTTTAAATGAACAACTTCCGCAAGTGTCGCATTTGTCATTTGTTTATATTGATTTGAAAGATAAGCGAAACCATGTGATTGATTTTTCTGAAAAAATGAAAAATCAGTACGAAGAAAGTCTTTTATCTCTATGTACAAAAATTACATCAGATAATGAATTTTTGTGCGATACAAAATCTTGCAAATTCTGTGAATATAAAAATATTTGTCCGCAAGAAAATGACTTTGAAATGTTTTAAATTTTACAGTGATAATAAAGTTAAAGCATCTTTTAATATTTCTTCCGCCGGAGCGTTAGCGTCTAATCTTGACATTACTTTGTTCATTGCATCACTGATTTCATCTCGAACATAGCCAAGTGAAGTCAATACTTGAACTGCATCATCAATATTTTGTGAATATTCAATAGTCGATGAGGTTTTAGAAATCTTAACTTGTTGAGTATCACCGTAATTCGTTAATTTGTCTTTCAGTTCTAGGATTATTTTTTGTGCAAGTTTTGGACCTACACCTTTGGCTCTTGTCAACTCTTTGTAGTTTCCATCAAGAACTAAACCTATGAGAGTTGAAATTTCGAATGAATTAATAAGGGTTAATGCCATTTTCAATCCAACACCTGAAACCGAGGTTAATATGTTAAAAATATCTCGCTCTTCACGTTTCAAAAATCCACAAAGTGCCATTTTGTCTTCTTTGTGAATTAGTACTGTAAAAATCTTTAATTCGGAATTATTTTCAGGCAAGTTGTAAAAATCTCTTTCTGTTAGTTCTACACAGTAGCCAATTCCGGCAATTTCAACGGTTGCAAAATAACCTTTTGCACCGGAGTTTGAATATGTCAAAATTCCTTTTAAATAATCGTACATAAGTGATTTTCCTATTTTTTTATCTTTGATTTAATATCATCAATCATTTCACTAAAATTAGAGTCGGTTTTAATTTTTTCGCTTATTGTATCGCAAGAATATAAAATTGTAGTGTGTTTCTTTTCTAAATATTCAGCGATAGCTTCGTAACTTTGTTCAAGAATTTCTCGACTCAAATATGCAGTAATTTGTCTTGCTTGAGATATTTTTTGTTGTCTTGCAGTTCCTTTCAAATCTTTGACTTGTAACCCAAAATAATCAGCAACTATTTTTGCAATAATAGCGATTGTTATTTCATTTTTCTTGATTGCAGATTTTAGAACCTGTTGTGCCAAATCCTTTGTAATTACGCCAATATCAGAAAAACTTGCGAAGGCACTCACTTTGTTGAAGGCGCCTTTTAGTTCTCTAACGTTATTATCAAAGTTTTCAGCAATGAATTTAAATACATCATCTTCGGCTTCAATATCTAAATCTTGTGCGTACGCTTTGACAATTTCGTATCTGGTTTGAAAATCAGGTGGAGCGATGTCTACGACAATTCCCATTTCAAATCTTGTTCGTAATCTTTTATCAAGTTTTGGAATATCTTTTGGCTCTCTGTCAGAAGCAATAACTATTTGTTTATTGTTTGTGTAAAGCGCTTCGAATGTTGAGAAAAAGTCTTCCATGGTCTTTAATTTTGATTCCAAAAACTGAATATCGTCCATCAGTAGAATGTCAACATTGCTGAATTTTTGATGGAATTTTCTCATTGCTGCGTTGTCACAATACTGTTTTTTCTTTGCGTTTGGAGATTCGTTCAATTTATAACAGCGCATCATTTCGTTGAAATATTCTTCCATACGCACGTAACGAACTGTTAAATCTGGTCTGTTGAAAATTATATAGTGTCCAATTGCTTGCAAAAGGTGAGTTTTTCCTAACCCTGACGAACCATAGATAAATAGCGGATTGAATTGCTTTGATGGATTGTTGGCAACAGAATATGCAACGTTGTACGCAAATTTTGAATTTTCACCGACAACAAAGTTTTCAAATTTTAAGTTCAAATTCAAATTTGCACTTGATTGCATTTTTGCCAAAGTTTGTTTTGCATCTTCAACTTTGCGTTCTTCTTGAGTTTGACCTGCTTTTTGACGTTTTAATTCTTCTTTTTGAGTTTTGATGTATGATTTAGCGTATTCAGCATCGTAATTCAAAGAACAAGTTGCATCAGCTCCCAAAACTTTTTTTACGGATTCTCTGATTTTGCCAAGCCAACTCTTTTTTAAAATATCAATAGCCATAGAGTGGGGAGAATATAACACTAATGTATTGTTCTCAAAATCCGCCGCACCTAGTGGAGTAACCCAGTTTTGGTACACATGCTCAGGTAAATTTACCTCTAAATCCTCTTTAACCTTATCCCAGATAGCGTTTACTTCAATAATATCCATACTATCAATGATACACAAAACAAGTTATGAAATAAATTATTTATAAACAAATATAAACCAATAAAAAAAGAGCCTCACAAAGAGGCTCATTGGAATTAAGAATAGCTGGAAGTATGAAAAAGATTAATTATATTAAACAACATAAACAAATTTATACTATTAACTGTAAGACTATAATATTTGATATAAAAATTATTCTTAATATTTTACAAATATAGGACGATTGTGCTATTGTAAGAATATTCGAAAAGTTTTTTTATTTATAAGAGGAGTAAATATGAAGAAGCGCTATATATTTTTAATTTTTGTAGTGATTGTGACGATTATATTTTTATTAAGTGTAATGCTGGGAACAAAAGAAGATAACGCTTCTGACAAATCTAATATGCCGAGAATCGGTCAATATTTGTGGACATACAATATGAACAAATCCGAATGGAGAGAATATAACAAAAATGATGATATAAAATCTAAAGATTATGTAGTTTTTCAGTTGGGTTATCCGGAAGGTAATGGTGGATATACAGTCTATCAGTTGCTAACCGGTAATTCACAAGTGTTAAAAGATGAATTGTGGTTTGGCGAAGGAAGTAAAGAGTTTTTGAAAAATAAAACCCTTTATTCATACTATCCGAGATTGTTTGAATACTACAAAATTATTTTCAATGGGGTAACTTTCATTCCTGATAAGTTAAAAGCGGAAGAGGTGGAAAAAGTTTTTAAAGGTTATGAAGTTATAAAAGTTTCATCACTTAAAAAAGGTGATAATAAA
Organism: uncultured Candidatus Melainabacteria bacterium; assembly: GCA_934692625.1. Lineage (GTDB taxonomy): Bacteria > Cyanobacteriota > Vampirovibrionia > Gastranaerophilales > Gastranaerophilaceae > Zag111. The sequence continues at coordinate 207,922 of CAKUUC010000002.1, read as the reverse complement.
ATAAAATATTCAAAAACTAATAACAAATTTGTTGTAATCAATGATATTGGCGAAAATTTTTATAAGTATTATATAATTCCAAACGATAGTAAGAAAATGTCTATTGAAGATTATTCAAATCAGTTCAGCGTAACTGCTCCGGTAGATATCAAATTACAAAGAATAGAAGGCTGTAGCAAGGCATATCCTTGCTTTGATATTCATATTGAAAAGTAATTATGTCCTGCACTGACGATGTTAATTTTACTTTATTATTATGAAGCATTTTTACCCATAAGTACACCGCCATACCATATCAGGATTTCGAGGATTTAAAATAGGTTTTACATTTTGTAACATCATAATTTATTATTAAGAAATTGAAACAAAACAAATAAAAATAGCAAAGCTATTGTCATTCTGAAAAGCTTAAAAAATCCTTTGAGTATACGAAAAGTGATTTTTTGCCTATTCTTCTTCGGCTTCGCCTACGCATACTCACCTCACACAACTCATCGTAGATTCGTTGGTTCGCTTTGTAAGAATCTGTTAGCATAGTTCGCTTGGTAACAATCTAATAAATACTCGTTCAACCACATAAAAACAGACTCTGAATCAAGTTCAGAGTGACTATTTAGTAAGACTTGCAAGGCTTTCGTCATTGGAGAAAACTTAGAAAATTTTTGTGAATGTAATGAACAAATAAATTTTCTTGTTATTCATTTACGACTATATTACTCTTACTTTCCGATACAGAAATGGTCGAAGATATTATTCAAAATATCATCAGTTATCACTTCGCCAGTAATTTCATCAAGCGCAAGTAGTGCGGATTTCAAATCAATATAAATCATATCTTGCAACTCTTCACATTTTGCTGCAAGCAACGCATTTTTCAACGAAGTTTGGCAACGGGTCAAACATGCCTGTTGGCGCTTATTGGTAACGAATTCAGTATCTTCAACCGAAAAACCGCAAACAATATCTTTTATTTTATTTTTTAACTCGTCCAAACCTTCTTTTGTATTGGCAGACAACATCACAACATCAGCAATCTCAGGCTCATAAGTCGAACAGTCAACCAAATCGCATTTATTTGCAACAGAAATACAGTTTCCGTCTTTTACAAGTTCAAAAATTTCTTTATCTTCATCAGTCAAACCAACACTTGCATCGTACAAAAAAATGTTCAAATCAGCCTCTTTGGCAGATTGTTTTGAATACTCTATTCCAATTTCTTCAACTTTGTCAACATCTTCAGACTGTCTAATTCCTGCGGTATCAACAAGAGTGACAGAAACCCCCAAATCTATATTTTCTTTAATTACATCACGAGTAGTTCCGGCAATATCTGTAACTATTGCACGGTCAAGATTCAGCAAAGCATTGAATAAAGACGATTTCCCTACATTCGGACGTCCGACAATCGCAACTTTTACACCTTGGCGTAAAATATCAGACGATTTTGCACAATCTAAAATTCTATCGATTTGAGAAAGAACTTCTTCAAAACCATTAATTAAATATGAATATTCCGGTTCAGCAACATCTTCAGGGAAATCGATACCAGCAACAATTCGAGAAGTCATTTCAAAAATTTTAGCCTTAATTTCATTTATTTTATTAGCCAAAACACCTGACAGATTTTTTGCAGATTGCATAGCAAACACAGACGTTTTAGCGTGAATCAAATCGTCAACAGCTTCAGCTTGCGACAAGTCAAGCTTTTTATTCAAAAACGCGCGTTTTGTAAATTCACCACGTTCAGCCATTCTTGCGCCATTATTTAAAACAATATCCAAAATATTACGAACCACATTGACTCCGCCGTGACATTGAATTTCTACAACATCTTCGCCTGTATAACTATTCGGATTTTTGAACGGTAAAATCACAACTTCATCAACCTTGTTTTCTCCGTCCATAATCCAACCGTGACAAATTCTGCCGGCAGGTAAATTCTTTCTATCAGAGATTTTCAAAGCTATATCAAAACTTTTATCGCCTGAAATTCTAATCACACCAACCCCACCTGTACCTATCGGGGTTGAAATTGCTGCTATTGTTTCAAATTCTTGAGTTATATTCATAACCAGATTATACTATAAAAACAAAATTTCCCATAAAAAAAAGCTATGCACTGAGGTTCATAGCTGTTGATTAGGGATATGTGTATCTTAGTCTCTAAGGAGTATATTGTTATATTAGCATTTCTATTTTTTTTGAAATCATACAAACTAATGAGATTTTTAAAACTTTTTGAAATTTGTAAATATAATTTGATAAATTTACAAATTTTGCTATAATGTGAGAAAAGTTAGGGAGATGAGAGCTTATGAAAAAGCAGAACTTATTATTAATTTTGGCAATTGCGATTTTGGCGGGAATTGCTTGTGTTTACGCAGCAACTGAAACAAAATTTTCATCAAAATTCACCAAACATTTTAAAGACTGTGAAAACTATCAAGAAACAATCGAATCTGAATACGAAGGAAATTCCTTCACCACTCAAAGAAAAATTGTAGGTTGGTCTAACGGTTATTGCAGATACGAAGAAATCGTAAAACACGCCGGAGAGGCATACAAAATCAATTGTAATTTTTCTGAAATTCAAGTAGACGATTTGTACACATCAATGAAAGATAAGTCAAAAGAACCTATAACATACAATTTGGAAACCTTTGCGGAACAACCTGATGCCAAGGGGTCTAACAGATACAAAGTCGTTGGTTCTACCGTGATAAAAGGAAACAAAGCATTTATTACTTGGGCAAAATACCAAAACAATCCATATTTCTGCAGACCGGAAAAAATACAATAAAAATTCAAACCTCTTACTTTTGTGAGAGGTTTATTTGTATATTTATAGCTTGCAAAGGATTATTAAAAATCATATAATATTGATATGCAAATAAGAAGATTGACTTACGTTGACTATCCGAAATTGAAAAAACTTGTTTCATATCTTTGCAATGACGAAAATGATAAAATTGCGAAGTCTATTTTAGAAGTTCCGGTAAGTTTTGTAAATGCAATGTTACCGCTAAGTTTGAAATTTCAATCTGAATCATTTATTTTGCTTGAAAACAACGAAATTTTAGGACTCATTACAACCGCTAAAACTCCTGGAAATCCGTATAAAATAAACATTACAAGACTTGTATTTAAAGAAAATTTGTACGATGTCGGCAAAAAACTTGTAGAGTTTATTATCCAAAAATTTGGAGGCAAAGGCGCAACTTCATTTGCCGTAACAATAGACGAATGTCACGATGAATTATTTAATCTATTCATTAATGGTTGCGGATTTAGACAATGTGCTTCTGAAACACTGTGGAAAATTGAAAAACCGACACCGGAGAAATCAGATTATCATTGGCGTTATGCACAAAATTCAGATGCAAAAGAAATTGCAGAACTGTATAACGCCGAAGTTATTAATATCTATAAGCCGTCAATGCTACGACACAAAAAAGAATTTCAGGAAATATTTTTCACCGGATTCAACGATGGCTACATAACTCGATTTGTACTGGAAGAAGATTCAAAAATTTTGGGCTACTTCTCAATTTCTACAAACGATAACTTGAATTACATTCTAGATGTAACAACAAATAGCGGTTACAATTTTGAGTATGACAAAATTATAAATATTATGCTTTGCGAAATTGCTCGAAAAAGACGCGCATTTTATCCTATTATCAAACAGAAAAAATACACAAAAAATTCTGAAAAATTTGAAAATTATTTAAAATCAAAAAATTATATTCCAATACAAACAAAACAAATTTTAGTCAAGGATTTTTACAAACCTATCACTGAAACATCCTCAGAATGGAAGGTTTTTATACTCGGAGAAAACCAAATCAGCACAAACTAATATCTATTGTTAATTTATATTTTTTTATAAATTTTATTGTTACCAATAAGAATTCTTCATGCTAAAATAGACTCAAAACTAGGGAAAAGAGGTTATAGTATGGAGAATATTAAAATTTATCTTGATAAAGATATTAATCAAGAACTAATTAAGACTAAAAAAATAGCAATTATCGGATTTGGCTCACAAGGTTACGGACAATCTATGAACTTGAAAGATTCCGGTTGCGACGTAGTTTTAGGACTAAGACTTGGCGGAAATTCTGACAAAAAAGCACAACAGTACGGATTCAAAATTATGTCTATTGAAGATGCCGTAAAATATGCAGATATTGTTCAAATTCTTATTCCTGATGAACTACAAGCAGACGTTTACGAAAAACAAATCAAACCGTATATGCGCTCAGGTCAATATTTGATGTTCTCACACGGTTTTAATATTCACTATAAAAAAATAGTTCCACCTAGCGATATTAACGTAATTATGGTTGCTCCAAAAGGTCCTGGACATACAGTAAGAAGTCAATTTGTAGAAGGGAAAGGCGTACCTTCTCTTATTGCCGTAGAAAATGATTTTTCAGGAGATTCAAAAGATGTTGCTTTGTCTTATGCAAGCGCAATCGGTGCAGGTAGAGCAGGCATAATTGAAACAACATTTAAAGAAGAAACTGAAACTGATTTATTCGGAGAACAAGCAGTTATCTGCGGTGGTGTTGAAGCATTGATGAAAGCGGGTTTTGAAGTTTTAGTTGAAGCCGGATATTCTCGCCACATGGCATATTTTGAAGTTCTTCACGAAATGAAACTTATCATTGATTTGGTAAATCAAGGCGGAATTTCTGATATGCACTATTCAATCTCTAATACTGCAGAATACGGTGATATGACAAGAGGTCCGAGAGTTATCGGAGAATCATCAAAAAATGCAATGCGTGAAATTTTGAAAGAAATTCAATCAGGAAAATTCGCAGATGAATTCACAAACGAAATGAAAACAGGTTGCAAAAATTTCAACAAACTAAGAGAAGAAAATGCAAATCACCCTATCGAAAAAACTGGTGAAGAAATTCGTTCTTCATTTGTTTGGGGCATTGATGACAAAATTATTAACAAGAGCAAAAACTAGTTTTATAAGGATATAGAAATGTTTAACACAGAAGATACGTATGAAGTTGTTATTTTTTCAATCGGTGACACAAAAGCCGGAACGAAAATGGGTAAATTACAACTAAAAAACACTAAAGACAATTCAGTATTAAACTGTATTTTGTGGGAAGAAACACTTAACAGATTTGATAATAAAATATTTAGAACAGGAAATTTAGTAAGAATTGTATCAGGTAGTTTTAACGAAAAATACAACAACTGCCTAATTTCAGCGCTCGAACTAATCAAAGAATCAAAACTTGGGCTTGATGCACAAGAAATTGAAGAGTATTACGCAAAATTACAATCTTATATTGAAAAAATCCAAGATAAAGATTTGCACGATTTTGTAGCAACACAATTTGAACAATATCCTGAATTCAAAGTGATGCCTGCCGCAAAACTTATGCACCACAACTACATTGGCGGATTGCTGGTTCATACGGTTGAATGCGTTGAATTTGCAGAACTAAATATGGCTAAATTTGCATACAAAACTAACCCTGATGAAATTATTGCAGCGTGTTTGTTGCACGATTTTGGAAAAATATTTGAATACACAATTGATTTAGAAACAGGTTTGATAGATTATGCACCAAACTTTAGAGAAGAATGGATTTCTCACTCTCAATACGGATTTTCAACCTGTATGAGTGCAGGATTTAAACGTGTCGCTAAAATGATTGCTGCACACCACGGAAGAGCCGAATGGGGGGCAATTATTGATTTAGATCAAAAAGATTTAGAGCCGGAATTGTATTTGTTGCATTTTATCGACAACCTGTCCGCTAAATTTGGTAAAATAAATACAAGATTACTCGAAAAAGAATAAAATCAATACCTTTGGTCAAAATGTAACCAAAATAAATAAAAATTTACGTTATGAAACATTTTGAGTCATGGGGCATGGTTTATGATAAATTAAACATAATAAAGGATATATTTAGGAATAGTTTTTAGCAAGGAGATAGTGAATGTCTGAATACTTGAGCAAAGAAGAGATAAAACAATGGAGAAGCTCTTTAGAAAAAATAACATTAGAAGAATTTGCAGCAAGATTAGGGAAGAAAGTTGAAGAAAAAAAAGAAACTAACGACCTTATTGATATCGTGCTTCACGGAAAACCTGTAGTATCAGAAGATGCAGGCTGGTCTTCTCCTAAAGTTGAAAGACTTAGTGCAATCGCAGAACGTGCTTACGAAAAAGAAAAAGACCTTTATGTTTCACCGTTCTCAGCACAAAATTTGAAAACCGAAATTGAAACAAAGAAAGAAAAAGAACCGAAAAAAGTTAAAACTCCGGTTACTCATAAAAAAGAAATTGAAAAACCTGTTGTAAAAACACCTACAGCACATACTGCAGAGAAAAAAGCTGCTCGTGCCGCAAAATCAGCAGCAAAAGGTGCAGAAATAGCAAAAGAAGTTGTTAATAAAAAGACAGGTAACGAATTGCGTGACGAAGTAAGAGTAGTTCTAAAAAAATCACTTACAGAAAGAGAACAAAAGGTATTTGATTACTTTGCCGCAAATAAAAATAAAGTTGTTTATGCAAAAGATTTGGCTAATTTGTTAGAATTACCAAGAGATTATATCTACAAATACATTAAAAATCTAAGAGCAAAAATCGATGGAGATGCATTGAAAAACGCAGATAAAGGCGGATTTATTTTAACAATCTAAAATATTAAAAATACATTTAAGAACAACAAAAAAGAACCTTTTAAAAAGGTTCTTTTTTTATTATAAAATAACAAACTAAAATGTTGTCTTATTTAACTTCTAATTTTGCACCAACAAATTCTAAAGCTTTTTTATTTAGTGTCGCTTCTGTATCAGAAACATTTTTCAATATTGTAGTTGGAGCAGCATTAACCATAGATTGAGCAGTATTTGCATCAAGCGCCATAATTTGTCTTAGGGTTGCAATCACAGTTGCTTTATTTACTCCGGCATCGAGTAATACCAATGATTTTGTTCCGGTAGATTTTACGATAGGTGAAATCTTTATTTTTTTACTTTTGCAAGTAAGCGAATTATATTTATCAATCAAATACTGTTGAAAATCAAACCCACGTTTTTTTCTCAAAATTACCTCTAGTAAAAATAAACAAAAAACTACGAATGCTAAATATAGTAACAAACCGCTTAGTGAAATCACTTTGATTACTCTCCTTCTATAATTTTTACAGAAACATAATATCACATTGAAAAATAAAAATCAAACGAAAAGGCGACTCCATTTGGAATCGCCTTTGTCGAAATTTGAGTTAAAAATCAAACTACTTGATTTCAACAGTAGCACCAGCTGCTTCAAGAGTTTTCTTGATTGATTCAGCTTCGTCTTTTTTGATGTTTTCTTTAACTGCTTTAGGAGCTGCTTCAACTAAGTCTTTAGCTTCTTTCAAGCCTAAACCTGTCAAAGTTCTAACTTCTTTCAATACAGCGATTTTCTTATCAGCAGGAACTGAAGCCAAGATTACAGAAACTTCAGCATCAGCATCGTCAGCTGGAGCTGCTGCTGCAGGAGCTGCTGCAACTGCTACTGGAGCTGCTGCAGATACGCCGAATTTTTCTTCCATAGCTTTTACTAATTCTGCTGCTTCTAATAATGTTAATTTTTCAATTGATTCTAAAATAGATTCTACACTCATTGTTTTTCTCCTTTATAATTTTGAGTAATTTACTAATACAAATTTAAGCACATTTGCTTAAATATAACTGCTTGATTAAGCAGCTTTTTGGTCGCGAACTGCAGCCATTGCTCTTGTAAGTTGAGAAAGAACTGCGTTGATAGAATTTGCGATACCTGATGCCGGCGAATTGATAGATCCAAGCATTTTTGCAAAAAGTTCTTCTTTTGTAGGAAGTTCTGCCAAAGCTTTTGTTTCTGCTTCAGTTAACAATTTACCATCTAATACAGCACCAACAATAGTACCTTTTTTAGTATCTTTGATAAATTTAGCAACTGCTTTTGCAGGTGTTACAGGATCTTCAAAACCGAAAGCCAATGCGATTGGTCCGCTCATTTTTTCAGTTAATGCTTCGTATTCGGTTCCTTTAACAGCGATTTTTACTAAAGTGTTTTTAGTAACCATGTAATCGCCACCGTTCTTTTGAATTTCACGTCTTAATTTTGTGATATCTTCAACTGTCAAACCTTGATACTCGGTAATAACCGCTACTTGAGCTTTTTCGATTTTTGCCTTAATAGCATCAATTTTTTGTGATTTGAATTCTTTTGTTGCCATTTTAGCTCCTTTAAAATGTTTTGTGATTGCTTTGCAATCTGTGTTATCGACCTTAAAACTGAAAAAAGACTTTGCTTTCTTCGTTTTAAATCGCAAAATCTTACACTTAGTCAAATATATATGCTATTTATCTTCTTTTGTGTAATCTCGATTAGCCGATTTCTCATTTAATTCCGATTTGTGGAAACTAATTGTCTGCGATTATATCGTTATACTATATTAAACAGGAATAAAAAGCAAGCGCAAAACGCCAAAACAAATTTTTGAGTAATAAATATTTACAAAAGACTAGCAATTTTTGTTCAAAAAATGTTTTTATATAAGTATGGTAGTACAGATAGAAAATCCTGCGAATAAATCAATGCATTACGGAGATGAAGTCTTCGCAAAAAACTTGTCTATGCCTGACAAACTCCCTAAAAAGATGCTATATTCTGACAGAGAAGCAGAACAACGATACAATGAAATTCAAGCCGATATCTTTCAAAAACAGAAAAAAGCGAAACCCAAAGAAGTCGTAAAATTTCCGATGGTTTTAAAAATTTTGCTAGGAGTTGGAGCAACTCTTGCTTTGTTATTTAAAGGCAAAAGCATTTTCAATTGGGTTAAAGATGTACTTACTCGCTAAGTTCAGACTCATCAACAGAGTTTGAATTTGCATCTTTTTTAACTTCAAATTCTCTTAACTGAGTATAAATAATCGGTGAAAACTCTTTTGTTGTAACAATATCAATAATCTTGTATTCTTGTGGCAAAGTAAGAAGAGATGGCGAACTGATATGATAAACACCGTTTTCCATAGTTTCAGCATTCACATGGAAATGACCTGATACAACAGCCAAAACATTTTGATGTTTTGACAAAACTTTCAAATAATCTTCAACTTTGTAAGTTTTATGAGTTTTCAAACGAGATTCAACTTCTTTTGGATAAACTACAGGAAAATGTTGAAAAATTACAACATCATTTTTTGAATATTTAGTTAAAACTTTATCTAGCCAATCTAACGTATCTTTGCGGTAATAACCAACTGTCCCAGGAACGACCTCTTTTGCTCCATCAACCAAGACAAATACAAAATTATTTTTTTTAAAAACATAATTTGACGATTTTTGGGCATTTAACTTAAAAAGATTAGCCTCTTTCAGCATTTCAAAATAGCGAACCTTTGACAACCCGTTTGATTTATAAACATCTGAATTTCCTAATACAATATAATAAGGAACATTCAACTTCTTAACTATTTTTATAAACTCAGTCAAATCAGCCTCTTTAGGATTTGCAATATTATCACCTGTAAAAACAACAAAAGAAATATCAAATTGTTTATTGATATCTTCAATTGCACTTTCCAAAACTCTTGACGTATAAGGATTTGCTGCTGACAAATGAGTGTCAGTAATCTGAGCAAATTTGATATTATCGGCAAAGACCTGAGAATTTACACTCAATATCAATACAAATAAAATACCAAATAATAATCCTAACAACTTTTTCATAAATTGCACATCTCCCTGACTAAAATTATATCATAAAATCAAAAACTGTGTTAAAATAGCAACTATGAGATTAGATAAATTTTTAAAAGTATCAAGATTAATAAAAAGAAGAACCGTTGCAAATGAAGTCTCTGATATGGGACGAGTTTTTGTGAACGGAAATCCAGCAAAACCTGCAAAACAAATCAAAGAAAATGATATTATTGAAATTGAATATGCTACAAGAACAACAAAAGCAAAAGTTTTGAAAGTGCCAACTGGCAACGTTAGCATTCAACAAGCACAAGAATTGTACGAAATTGTGGAATAAATTTACAATTTTGCTGGATACAAACTTTCCGTTGTAATTTCATAAACACAAGCGTCTTTATTTATTTGATTTGGCGGATTTGAACCGTTTACATCAAGAATAAAATATCCGCAGGTATTTGAATAACCACCGTGTCTATATGTGCAATTTTTACCTTGCGCCTTGATAATTACATGACTACCATCGGCTAAAATTACTTTGTAATAGAATTTATCTCTATATTTTGTATAAGTAGGCCAAGCAGAACCATCAGCATTTTTGTAGTCAACCGCTAGCATGCAATTTGACTTAAAACCGCAATCCTCAGACACTTTTAGATTTTTAATTAACCTTTTTGCCAATTGTTCTGAATTCTTTTGCGAATTAGCGGTATCACTAGGATTTTCTGCAGTCCAGCCATCAATATTTCCATATTCATCCTTTTTCTGCTCCAATATAATTGTAAAGTTATGTAACAAAATAAAGAAGATATAGCAATTATATACTCCAAAAATACTTTATAAATATGTAAGCGTTAAGCAAGCAATAAAAAAAGATTAAATAAACACGAGACATAAATTACACTACCTACTACACACTAACCTTCTACTACACACGAGGAATTGAAAAAGATTCCAAACTCTTTCTTCAGAAAGGGTTTTTTTTTGCTCATTTTTTTGATTTTCTACAACAATTCTGCTCTTCATGTTAATAATTGTTAATATTTCTCTTCTTTTATTAAAGAAAAATGAAAACTAGACCGATAACTAATTTGTAATCAGAAATAATTAGTCTAACGGAGTAAATCAATTATGATAAAGAAGATAACAACACCCTCAAATAATAAATCAGGTTGTGTTGAACTTATATTAAGAGGAGCCAAAAAGCGTCGCTCATTAGCTTATGCTAATGCTAATATGATAAATTCTGACGCTGGGATTAAAGCTAATTTAAGAGCAGTAAAATAGCCTATCGAGCATAAAAAAGATAAGAAAAGAGAGTATATTAATAAAGCCGGTCACAAAACCGGCATTTTTATTGACTAAAATTCTACTCAAATATTTATTTCTTACTCAAAACAAATCCATGTACAGTTTTGTCAAAAGTTAATTGAATATCAACTCCTTTACCATTGAATGCCTCAGGTAAGGCTTCAAACGGTACTGAATTTTTCACCGCTTCTGTTGCAGAGTTATCAAAATCCTTATTTCCAGAAGTTTTAAATTCACTCAATGTCACCAATGTTCCGCTTTTGGACACCGTAAATATTACCGCAACCTTATAATCTCCCTCAATATTCGGACGTTTCCAATTTTCAGTCACTTTTGCTTGCAAATTTCTCATATATGCATTGAAATCAATCGCCGTAGGCTTTGTTTCCGGCACCTTTTGTTCAACATTAACACTTGGCACTGACGGATTTACCGGTGTAAAAGCCGGCAATGTCACAGGTTTTGAGTCTAATGTTTTATTTTTAGTCACAGATTTACAAACCAATTCCAAATAATCTTCAACAATACTATCTGGCGGCACAGTATGCCAACTATCACCCAACGAAGAATCTGTTGCGATAAGGTTATTATTCAAACCATACACCAAGACATCATTCATTTTGATTTTTCGAGAAGAACAGTCAACACTGTATCGCACTAAATCATACCAAATCTTTTGAGAATAAGTCTTTTCCGCAAGAACAAAATCTTGGTTACCATCGTTCAATTCCTTTGTCCAAAATGAATAAACGTTACTCTGATTAGGTATTGGCATAATACCTGAAACATCTAAGTAAATTTTATCAGTTATTTTAGTCCAATTTGCAGCATAAGCACACAATCCAACCCCAATAACCATCAATGAAATAATTATTTTTCGCATGAAATTACTCCAAATTATCTAATATAAATTTCCCTATTTTACCTTCTCTAAAATCTCTTAGTATATAAACAGAAGTTCGCTCTCTATCTGTACTTCCACCGGTCAATAACCAATTTCGGGTGATAGAAATATTATCTATATTTAATTCTAAATCATCAGGCAATTTGTAATATTCCCTAAACATTTTTGCCTGATAATCATTCAAGACGTCTAACAATTCTTGCGCCACAATTTCGTTTGAATAAGCATTTTCTGAAATAGCATTAACAAACGCTAATTTTCTAGCCTTTTGCTGATCATCTTGCTTCATAGGGATTATCCCCGGAGTGTCAAGAAGTTCAAGTTGCGGATTTATTCTAACCCACTGCTGTTGACGAGTAACTCCCGCTTTTGCGCCAATTTTTGTTTTTGAGGACCTTGTCAACTTGTTGATAATACTTGATTTTCCAACATTTGGCATGCCTACAACCATTACTCTTGCAGGACGTCTTAACAAGCCCTTTGCCATAATAGCCTGAATTCTTGGTTCTGATAATTCTACTGCTTTTTTGACAATAAACTTCAAATCTTTTGAATTTTTTGCATCAGTTGGAATTACCGGAAAACCTGACTGTTCCATTAAATACTCAACAAATTTTGATAGTTCTTGTTTTGGTGCTAAATCCGCTTTATTAAGCAAAATTAAACGAGGCTTTTGACCTAAAAGCCTCGAAATTTCTCCATAACTACTCGACAACGGCAAGCGTGCATCAAGCACCTCAATCACTGAATCCACTAAAGAGAGCTGCTCTTTTAGTTTTTTTTCTGCTTTCGCAATATGTCCCGGATACCAGTGAATATGAGTCTTATCTTTTTTCAATTTTTTCCTTAATACGAGTTGCTTTACCTGAACGTTCTCTCAAGTAGTATAATTTTGCACGTTTAACATCACCACGTCTTAAAACGTTGATTTTGTCAATTCTTGGTGAGTTGATTAAGAATACTCTTTCTACACCTACACCTTGGAATACTTTTCTTACTGTAATTGTTTTGTTCAAACCTGAACCGTGCATTTTGATAATAGTACCTTCAAATGCTTGGATTCTTTCTTTGTTACCTTCAACGATTTTAACAAAAACTTTTACGGTATCACCGGCATTAAGACTTGGTAAGTCTTTGCCCAAATAATTTTTTTCTAATTCATCAATGATTGGGTTATTCATTTTTGCTTTCCTTTATATTTCTAATATCTTACTAATTTGTGTAATTCCTTAATCGGTGTTTATTAACTTTTCCACACAAAGCTCACCGACGCACGTTCGTATCATAAATACTATAATAAAGTCAGTAAATTTGCAAGTCGTCATTTCAAGAATGTTAATAACTGTTACGGGGTTACGATTTTTAAACATATTTTATGTTATATTTACCACTATGGGAACAGATTATAAAAAATTACTTAAAAAGAAGAAAAAGAAATATTGCGATACAAAAACAATGGGCGTAAACATTGACAAAAATGAGTATTACGAAATAATACTGTCAAATTCCGCACATCCTGAAAACTTAAATACTAACAAATAAAAGGCGAGATTTTCTTAAATCATCGCCTTTATATTTATATTATTAATTGCTTATCTTCACTACGAAATTTCATGAATTTTCAAGAAGTTTGTAGATTCACCAGACATAAAGTGTGGTACAGAACCGGTTAAAATAACGATATCATTAGTTTTGAAGTTCAAACCGTTTTTCAAAAATTCATCCATAAATAAAAATGCTTGAGCATCAATACTTAATTCATTACATAAAGATTTTTCAATTTTCATTGAAAATACATTATTATATAGTTGCAACCATCTGCAAACCTTCAAATCTGATGATAGTGAATAAATCGGAACTGTCGGACGACATTCAGACATCAATGCAGGGGTATAACCAGTTGCTGTAAGCGCTATAACACCTTTTACATCAGGAATATGTTTTACTGTGTCAGCAACAGATAAAGCAATCGCCTTTGGAATCTTGTTTGTAAAACCTTCTAGATTTTTAACAAATTCATTTTTACGAATAAATTGACTACTATCAATTTCTTCTGCAATTTTATTCATCACAGTAACAGCCTCAACCGGATACTTACCCATCGCAGTTTCACCAGATAACATGACAGCATCAGCACCATCTATAATCGCATTTGCGACATCAGAAGTTTCTGCTCTTGTCGGAATAGGATTTTCTGTCATGGATTCTAGCATTTGTGTTGCAACAATAACTGGTTTTCTTGCCATATTTGCCTTTTTAATAATAGTTTTTTGAGCAATAGGCAAAAGTTCAGTTTGAATTTCAATACCTAAATCACCTCTTGCGACCATTATACCGTCTGAATGTTCAATAATTTCATCAATATTTTCAATAGCTTGAGGTTTTTCAATTTTTGAAATAATTCTTAATCTTGAACCGTTTGCACACAAAATTTTTCTTAATTTCAAAAGATCTTCTTTATTACGAACAAACGACAAACCTAGATAGTCAATATCATTTTTCATTGCAAAATCAACATATTCCAAATCTGTTTTGGTTAAGATATCAATACTACCTGTTCCTCCAGGAATATTCAAACCTTTTCTTGTTTTAATTTCACCTGAAGTCAAAACTTTTGCATAAACTACATCGTCAACAGTTTTTTCAACAACAAATTGAAGTTTTCCATCATCAATTAAAATTTTTTCACCGGCTTTGACATCTGTTGCAATACCTTTGTAATCTACCGGAATAATGCCATCTGCATATTTTTCTTGATATTTGAATTTCAATACTTCTCCGGCACGAATTTGAATAGGGGCATCAAGTTGCCCAATTCTGATTTTCGGACCTTGTAAGTCCAATAGTACCGGAATAATCGCATTTTCTTCTTTTTCAATTTTTCTAATATATCCTAAAGTCCTTGTGTGAACTTCGATATTGTCATGCGAAGAGTTAATTCTAAACATTGTAACTCCTGCTTTGAACAACTTTCTAATTATTTCCTCGTTATTAGAAGCGGGACCAAGGGTTGAAACGATTTTTGTTGGAATCAATTTTTTCATATTTTATCCTCCTGTTGGTAAAATTTTGGGTAAATACTTTACATTTAATCATATATATAATATAATAAACATGAAATTTGGTTTACTTATTTTAAAGAAAGATGAGGAAGTAGAAATGAAAAAATTATTAGCAAGCTTGTTAGTAGGCGGCTTCATTGCATTAAGCACTACGTCTGCATTTGCTTATCAAGGCATCAATGATATTAACCAAAATTATTGGGCTCAAACAGAAATAGCTAGCGTTGTTAACGATTCAGTTATGACTTTGAACAACGGCAACTTCAATCCAGAAGGCGTTATGTCAAGAGTTGAATTTGTAAAAGCTTTATTGAAAGTTTTGGGTAACGAAAACTTAGAAGTAACTTCAAAAGTTAAATTCTCTGACGTTGCTAAATCTTCTGATATTTATGCACCAATCGCTAGATCTCAACAATTAGGTTTGGTTTACGGTTATCCAAACGGTTCTTTCCAACCAAACAAAGCTATGTTGAGAGATGAAGCTCAATCAGTAATCAGCCACATCACTATTGATGGTTCAGTTGATTCTTCAGTTATGTCTAAATATTCAGATGCTAACAAAGTTCCAGCATGGGCAAAAGACGTTTACACAAAAACTCTTTCTTACGGAATTTACGTAAACCATCCAAACGAATTGGAATTAAGACCAACTGAAAATCTTACAAGAGCAGAAGCTGCTGTTCTATTGTACAGATTAAGACAAAGATTAGACTTAGTAAAAGCTCAATACAAACACGTTAACGAAACAGTTCTTGGAACTGAACACTTGAACGTTACTAAAAAAGCTGAATGTAACGAAGTTACAGTTACTAACTTGAGAAATATTATTAAACAAGGTAACGTTTTGGAAGTTGAATTCAACGAAGCATTCAAATCAAAACTTCACGCAGCAGGCGATTCTGTAACATTTACAAATGCTGAAGATATCGTTACTGAAGAAGGTACTTTGTTATTCCCAGCAGGTTCTATCTTCTACGGTTCAGTATTAGACATCAAAGATCCTCAATGGTTCAACAAAAACGCTAGAGTTTACACTCAGATCACTAAAGTTGTAACTCCAGACGGAAAAACAGTTGATATGAACGCAAAACCATTCTACAAAGATTATGCTTTGAAAGAAGGTCCTTGGATGACCGCTGGTAAAGTTGCATTGTACACAGTTGGTGGTACAGCAGTTGGTACTGGTGCTGGTGTTGGTTTCTCATTCATTCCGAAACCTCACAAAGTTGGTACTGGTATCGCTATCGGTACTCCAGTTGGTGCTGGTGTTGGTTTAATCACAGGTTTGGTAACTCCTGGTTTGAACTACAGTGCTAAACAAGGTGAAGAAATTCAAGTTATCTTGTTAGATGATGCTAGCATCGCTAAATAATTCTTGAATTTATATAATAATAAAAAAGACTTAGAAAGAATTTTCTAAGTCTTTTTTATTGGGAAAATTTTAACATTTCAGACTAAGCAAAAAAGAGAATAAATACAAACCATTTGGTTATAGAAAAGAAAATTAAAAATTATAAAATAATAATGTAGTCGATAGATTTAATCCCAATAAAATTAAGGAGATAGTTTAATGAAACAATTACTTACAACACTTGGAATTTTGGCAATTCTTGCAATTCCGACACAAGGTTTTGCATGGACTTACGAAGGTCCAAACAGCCTCAATCCATTCACCGGATTCAGACAATGTAACAAATGTGAAAAAGTCGTAAAATGCAAATGTAAATGCAAAAAACCAAAACTTACAAAATGTGAAAAATTACATGGAGTAAAAATACAAAAAGGTACAGTTTGTGGCTGTGCGGCACCTATCCAATACGAAAACCCATGCCCAACATGCCGCAAAGCATTTTAATTCTCATTTTTACTTCCTAAAAAAATGTCGGTTTCAAAACCGACATTTTTATTTTAAAATTCAATACTCTTAAGTGTTTTAAATATTTTATCGGTAATTTCCTGTATATATTCCTGACTAACCATACCATTTATAACCGCATCAGAGATTTGATAAGTCGGACGAATATATTTTTGAGCAGTATTATTAACATCTGCAAATTGCATATCAGCCGCAACACCGGTTTTACCACGGCCGGCAGCACGTTTGTACCATCTTTCTTTAATAACTTCTAATGGAGTGAATACAAAAACCTTAACATCCATAATGTCACGAATGCCTTCATTCAAGACATAAAGACCTTCTGTCAAAATTACTCTTGCAGGAGTTTTTTCATCTCCATCCGGAGTTGATTCGCAAGTCACAAAATTATAGCGAGGAGAGCGAATAGTCAAACCCTCTTTCAATGCTACTAAGTGACTTTTCATCAAATCTAAATCAATTACATCAGGGGTATCAAAACTGAAACCTGTCTTGAATAATTCTTCGTAACTACCTGCTTCTTTCAACTCTTTAGAAGTGTCTTTATAATAATCATCACATCTGATTACGGTATAAATACCTTCTGTTTTATCTTTCACGCAAGCCTGAATCGTATTATCAACAAATACAGTCTTTCCCGATGCACTTTCACCGGTAATACCGATTAGAAAAGTTTTTTTCTTTTCTTGAACGACTTTTCTGGCAATATCCATAATCAAATTGTCAGAAATCTTCAAGAATAGCGGTTGTTCTTGCTTGCTATCTTCTTCTAAAATTTTTTTAAGACTATCCACAATATTGGAAATAATTTCCATATCTCTGCGATTTGAATAATAATTGTAACTTGTTAAATCGTAATCTTTCAACATTTAAACTTCCTTGTTTTAAAATATGATACCATTCTACTTTAAAATTAATTAAACCTCTACTAAAAATGAAATTTTGTAACAAAATGTTTATCAATATTAAAGTTTTTATGAAAAGTGACCGATAAGAATATTGTTAAGATATGAAGGAGTTCAATTTATGTATCAAGATGAAATTTTCGAAAACGCACTAAAAGAAGCAAGAGAAGAAAACTACAAAGCATTAAGAGAAGAAGTTAGCACTGTAGAAAAATTGATTGAAAAAATGCTATCTCAATTTTTAGAATGTAGCACATCAATTTCAGAACGTGACTATCACGTTTGTGGAGTGTAAGACTGAAAAATTAAAGGAGTCGAAAATTCGACTCCTTTTTGGATTTTATTAAGTTTTTATTTTTTATTATGCACTATATTTCAAAAATCTTTGTTGTTGATTAGGATTTATTGAATATGCATTTTGTACTGCTGAACCTACAGCCGGAGTTTCTCCAAACAAACTTTTATAGAAAATATCATTTGCGTATGGATTTGAAACTGTCATACTATCATAAGGAAGTTGGAACGGTTTAAATGCCGGAGTATTAACTTGTACTGGTTGTTGTGCGACTGGTTGTTGAACAGTAGTATTATCAGTTGCTGTTGCAGGAACTGTGGCTGCTGGATTTTGTGATTTAATATTTACAACCATTCTTACTGCTTCTTCAATTGGAATACCTGATTGTTGCAATGCTGCAATGTCTGCATCTGACACACCAAGTTCTCTAAGAATAGCAACGCCATCTTCAGAATAACCGCCTTGAACAACTTGTTGACCATCAGTTACTGTTGGTTGAGCAACTTCTTGTTGACCTGTAACAGGTTGGGTCACTGGAACTTGTTGTTCTTGCTCTGGTTGTTGGGCAACTGTTCCATCTTGCGCCGGTTGTTCCACCTCTTGACCTTGTGCAACTTCTTGTTGTTCTTCGGCTGGTTGACCTGAAACTTCTTGTTGAGTTTGAACTAAGTTTTCTTGCGCTTTTGCAGCCTCAACTTCTGCTTTTGCCAAATCATAGATTTGATCAAATGTGTAACCTTGAGCCTTCATAACAGCAATAGCTTCTTCGGTTACACCATTTTCTTCAAGAAAAGCTTTTTTCTCTGAATAAGTTTCACCGGTCAATTTGCTAGCAGCCCAAGCACCGCCAAGTACACCAAGGAAACCGCCAAAAGCATAACCTAAAGTTGCACCAACTAGACCAACTGTTGCTTTTCCGGCTTCTTTCAAGCCTGCACCAATGCCTTCATTTTTGGTAGCATCAATTATGTTGGGAGTTTCAGTTGCTAAGATAATCAAAGAGTTAATCAAAGGCATCTTTGTTCCAATTGCTTTCATAACACCTTTTGCGCCGCCCAAAAACTTGCTTTTACCGGCACGTTCTGCTGCTTGAACACCAACTTTTCTCCAACGGTTGATATCTTTTGGTGTAGTTTTAATACTTTTCCACATACGTTTGAAGAAATTACCATCTTTTGCGGAAGCTTTTTCAGATTGTTTTACAACAGCTTTCGCAGCGGATTTTGCTTTTGTAAAAATAGAACCGCTAGTTGTTTTCATTGCTTTTCTAGCCGCATCACCACCAGTTCCGAAAATAAAATCAGGTGCTGATTTAACAACCCGTCCGGCATTTTTAACACCTTTAGCTAGAGTCTTGCCACCAACTTTTTGGGCGGCTTTTATTGCTAATTTACCGATTGCTGATACAATTCCCATCTTTCTCTTTTTCCCCTTTCTTTAATTTTAAGATGATTATAATATCCCCTATATATTTATAAAGAAATTTCGCACGTCAAAATTGCGTTATTGTTAAGATTTATTAAACATATAAAATCAAACTTAAAATCTGGTTCAAAGTAACTTTTGGGAATAATTAGCAAAGAATTCGTCATAGCGAAAAAGATTAAAAATCAAGCGATTTTTAATTGCATAGAGTTTATCTTATTCAACGATTACAAAACTCCTATTGCTCCGGTGTTTCAACCCATTTTTTGGGGTCAAAACGTAAGTCTGTTAATTTCATATTTAGCGATTCAACATAAGGTTTAAATTTTACAAGTAATTGAGTTTTTCTCAGCAAAAGTTCTTGCGCTACTATTGGGGTTTTACAGGCTATAACCATAACCGAGCCTTTTATCATAGAGTAAGGTTTTGAATTTTGTGCAAACTTTTCTCCTGCAACTTTTGACCAAAATTTACAAAGATTTGTTCTTGTCAACGCTTTGCGAATTACGGCATGTTTTGCCATTTCTGCAATAATATCGTCAATATTTTTAATTTTTAAGTAACGTATTTTTTTCATAAATGCAGGTAACTCTTTTTTGTGTTAGTATTATAGAATGGTGACTCAACAATTAAATGATAGCATAAAGAATTCAAAAAATATATTGCTTGTTTCGCACATAAACCCTGATGGCGACACGTTGGGAACAATGTGCGGAATGTACAATTTAATAAAAGACAATTTTAAAAAACATTGTGAAATGGTTGCCGTATCTGAAATTCCGATAACTTACGAATTCATACCGGCAATAAATCATGTAAGACCTATTTCAGAATTTGACCTATCAAGAGAATACGATTTGGTAATAAATTTGGACGTTGCTGCACTTGATAGATGCGGAGATGCTCAAGTTTTATTTTCGAAGGCAAAGAAAACAATTAATATTGATCACCACGAAACAAATATAGGATATGCAGATATAAATATTGTTGAACCTTTTGCTGCAGCCGCTGCCGAAGTTTTGTGCGAAGTTGCAGAAAAATTAGATTGGAAAGTATCTAAAGATTCCGCAATTTGTTTATACACAGGCTTAATGACTGATACAGGTTGTTTCAGATACTCAAACACAACTCAAAAGACTATGCGTTATGCGGGCGAAATGATATCTGCCGGAGTAAACCCTTCCGAATTGTACCAAAAATGTTACGAAACATCTTCAAAGGATATGGTTTTATTCCAAAGTTATTGTATTAATAAGGCTCAATTTGTAAATAATGACAAAATTGCTTATACTATAGTTTATAAAAAAGATTTGGAAAAGTTTAACAATAAAGGTGAAGATTTTACAGACGGTCTGACAGAAAAATTGAGAGCAATCGTCACTACAGAAATAGCGTTTGTTGTTAAAGAGTTAAACTCTACAACTTCAAAAGTTTCAATGCGCAGCAAGAGTGAAAATATTGCTCAAATATGTTCCGCATTTGGCGGAGGAGGACATAAATTGGCTGCAGGTGCTGTAATTAAAGGTAGTCCGACACAGGCTGTAAAATTGATACTAAAAGAAATCAAAAATAAAGGTTTATGTTAAAGAAATTACTAAAAAACAAAACAATAAGAGGGCTGGTTAGATTAATAAAGTCAATTATTGAAAACGACTTTTACGGTATGGCTGCAGAAATGGGCTTTATGCTTGTTGTCGGAATTTTTCCGTTTATGTTGTTCTTAATGGCTGTATTTGGCTGGTTGGGCAGTCGCTCTTATTTAGCGTCGATTTTACACGTACTATCAGGAATTATGCCTAATCAAGCAATGAATTTGCTGCAATCAGTTTTAGAAGAAACAATGATTTTCAATCATGGAAAATTGATGGCAATTATTGGTATCGTTACAACGTTAGTTCTTTCAACAAACGGAGTTGCGGTGATTTTGAAAGGTTTAAACCGTGCTTATAAAGTAATTGAAACAAGAAATTTTGTATACACAAGAGTGCTATCATTTTTGATGGTTTTCGTAAATATTTTGGTAATGTTTTTGACTATTAACATTATCATTTTTGGTAAGGTTATTATTACGTTTTTAGTGACACATTTTGGAATGACAAAAGGTATCGCAACATTGATATTGACTCTTCGTTGGCCCGTTGCTTTTTTGGCATTGTACTTGATGTCTTTTTTGATGTATTACATTTTGCCGGACTTAAAGGGAAAAGAGTCATTCAAACGTAGAAGTGCAATCCCTGGAACTATATTTTTCACAACCTTGTGGTTGGTCGGTTCATGGGGTTTTTCGATTTACGTTAACAATTTGAGTACCTATAACCTTGTATTTGGAACAATTGGTGCCTTCTTCATTTTGATGATTTGGCTTTACTACACGTCAATTTTACTACTTATCGGCGGCGAAATAAATTCTCGAGTTTATAATAAATTATCTTATAAATCAGACGAAATCCACGAAGAAATTATGGAACTTCGTAAAAAAAGTTTCAAAAAACATGGTTAAAATTAGTACAGTTTGTAAAAAAAACATGTTCTTGTTATAATTCTGTTATGAAAGATATGTTAGATAAAATTCTTCAAATCGAGAAGAAATATAAAGAATTAGGCGAAACCTTATCGAATCCTGACGTAATTCAGGATTATAACCGTTTCAGAGATTTGTCAAAACAAAGAAAATCAATGGAAGAAACGGTTGAGTTGTATTATAAATGGAAAGAAACAACCGAAGCTATCGAAGATGCAAAACAAATGCTTCACGAAGAAAAAGACGAAGAAATGCGTGCATTTTTGAAGGCTGAAATGGAAGAAAATGAAGCAAAAATTCCTGAATACGAAGAAAGAATGAAGGTTCTTCTTCTTCCTCGTGACCCAATGGACGACAAAGACATTATGCTTGAAATCCGAGGTGGAGCAGGTGGCGATGAAGCCAATATTTTTGCAGGCGACTTGATGCGTATGTACTTGAGATACGCTGACAAAATGGGTTGGCAAACTCAAATTTTGAGCAAAACCGATTGCGAAGCAGGCGGTGTTTCTGAGGTTATTATTTCAATGAAGGGTGATTCAATTTACTCAAGATTGAAATATGAATCAGGTGTTCACAGAGTTCAAAGAGTTCCTGCAACTGAATCTCAAGGTAGAGTTCATACATCAACAGCAACTGTTGCAGTTATGCCACAAGTTGATGATGTTGAAGTTAACCTTAATATGAACGACGTTGAAATTACAACCGCAAGGTCAGGTGGTGCCGGTGGTCAAAACGTTAACAAAGTTGAAACTGCAGCCAGAGTTTTCCACAAACCTACAGGAATTATGATTTTCTGTACAGAAGAACGTTCTCAGTTACAAAACAAAGAACGTGCGTTGGAAATCCTTAAAGCAAAACTTTATGATATGGAAGTTCAAAAACAAACCAAGGAAATTACTGATTTAAGACGTTCTCAAGTCGGTTCCGGTGACCGTTCTGAACGTATCAGAACTTATAACTTCCCACAAGGTCGTTTAACCGACCACAGATTGAACCACAACTTGAACGTTTGGACTGTCATTGACGGTGAACTTGACGAACTTATTGATTTATTGGTTGAATATGACCAAAAATTGAAGTTGGAAAAATTGGCAGAGGTAGGCTAAGCGAGGTCAAAGTGGTTGAAAGAAGATGCGTAGGGTGTTGGCAAGTTAAAGATAGAACTGATTTAATAAAGATTACAGCCGACAAAGATTCTGAAAGCCTCGCAATAAACCCTAATAACACCACATTTGGCAGATCAGCATATCTTTGTTATAATGAATCGTGTATAGAGAAGGCATTTAAGAAAAATAAATTGGCAAAGCAACTGAAAACCTCTGTACCAAACGAATTGAAAGGACAATTACTAGATGAGTTACGAAACAGTTAGAATAAGTGAATTAGCAAAAGAACTTGGATTACCAAGCAAAGAAGTTGTGGAAAAATTTGCACAACTCGGTGTTACAAACAAAACTCATTCAAGTACTGTAACTCTTGACCAAATTCGCAGATTAAAAGAGTTCATTGCAAACGGTGGAGTAAAAAAGACTCAAAAACCAAAAGCCTTTGTCGTTAAAAAAGCAAAACAAGTTGAAGAACCTGTAGGAACTAAACCAACAACAGTTGCAAAAGCAGTAGAAAAAGTTGCCGCCGTTGAAAAATCAAAACAAGTTGAACGTATTGAACGCCCTAAACAAACAGCAAAACAGCCTGTTTCTCGTTTAGAAATCGTAAGAAGAGCACCTAAAAAACCGGCAACAACAGAAAATGGAGAAAAACCGGAAAGACCGGCAAGAAAGCCTTTCAATAAAGATGGAGAAAGAAAACCGTTCCAACGCGGGGAAAAACCTAACGGTGAAAAAAGATTTTCAAAATCTGATAGACCGGCTGGTGAAAACAAAGATTTTGGTGCTAAAAAGCCATTGCAACGTCGTATAATTCCGCAAGAAATTTATGATAACAAAACTCCTGCAACATCTAATTCGAAAAGACGTTCTGATAGCAAAAAGAAAGACAAAGAATTTAACAAAAAAGAAGAACAAGAAAGAATTTCACTAGAAAAAGCAGCAGCGCAACACCACAAGAAAAAAGTTGCAAAAGTTGCAGATGTTGAAGAAGTTACGCAATTAGTAGTTACTCAAGCAATGACAATTTCTGAATTGTCTGAAAAAATTGCCAAAACACCGGCTGAAATTGTTAAATTCCTTATGTTAAACGGAATTATGGCAACTGTTAACCAACTTATTGATGTTGATGTTATCAAAAAAGTTTGCGCAGAATATGGCTTAGAAGTTCTGGAAGAAGACTTAGATGCTTACATTGAACAAGAAATGGAAAAAGAAGAAAAAGCAAAAGTCTTGTCAGAAGTTGATAAAAAATTATTGAAACGTAGAGCCCCTGTTATCAGTATTATGGGACACGTTGACCACGGTAAAACAACATTACTAGATAGCATTCGTGCTTCAAAACACAAAATTGTTGCCACAGAAGTTGGTGGCATTACTCAGTCAATCGGTGCTTATACAGTATATTTGGATAACAATAAAGATAAAAAAATTGTATTCTTGGATACTCCTGGTCACGAAGCGTTTACCGAAATGCGTGCGAGAGGTGCAAAGGCTACTGATATTGCGATTTTAGTTGTTGCAGCAGATGACGGTATAATGCCTCAAACAATAGAAGCAATTAACCACGCAAAAGCAGCAGAAATTCCTATTATTGTTGCGGTAAACAAAATTGATAAACCTGGAGCAAATCCTGATAAAGTTCTTCAACAATTAACTGAACATGGTTTAGTTCCGGAAGAATGGGGCGGCGAAACAATTACTGTCAAAGTTTCAGCATTACAAGGTACAGGTATTGATGAATTACTTGAATACATTTTGTTGGTTGCTGATGTTCAAGATTTGAAAGCGAATCCGAAGGCTGAAGCCTCAGGCGTTGTAATTGAAGCGAACCTAGACAAAGGTAAAGGTCCAGTTGCTACATTACTTGTTCAAAACGGAACACTTCGTGCAGGTAACTGCATTGTTGTTGGTAACGCTTGTGGCAGAGTTCGTGCATTATTATCAGATAGTGGCGAAAGAATTCAAGCCGCTGGTCCTTCTACTCCTGTCGAGATATTAGGTTTGTCCGAAGTTCCGCAAGCAGGTGATTATTTTGAAGTTGTTAAAAATGAAAAAGAAATGAAAGCTATCGTTGCTGAACGTAAAGAAAAAGAACGTGACAAACGTTTAGAAGCAATGCTACCGGCTCACATCAGACGTGAGGCTGTTGCCGGTGAAGAAAATATTCCGCAATTGAACTTGATTATCAAAGCAAATACTCACGGTGCTGCAGAAGCAGTAGCGCAAGCAATTGCAGGCGTTGAATCTAAAGAAATCACTACAAAGATTATCCACGTAGGTGTCGGTGATATTTCAGAAGCCGATGTAATGCTCGCATCAGCATCAAATGCTTTAATTTTAGGATTTACGGTAAAAGAAGATAGCAACGCTCTAGCATCAGCTGAAAAAGAAGGTGTTACAATTAAGAAATATGATATCATTTATCAATTGCTTGAAGACATTGAAAAGACATTGTTATCATTACTTGAACCTGAAATCAAAGAAGTTGAACTAGGTAAAGCGGAAGTTCGTCAAGTATTTACAATCGGCAAGACTTCAAAAATTGCAGGTTGTTATGTTACTGAAGGTAAGATTGTTCGTTCAAAAGATGCTGTTTTATATAGAAATGGCGAAGAAATCTTTAGAGGAGCAATTGATCAATTGAAACGTTTCAAAGATGATGTAAAAGAAGTTGCACAAGGCTTTGAATGTGGTATTTCTTTCTCTAAATTCAATGATATTCAAGTTGGTGATATTATTGAAGTTTCAACAAAAGAAGAAGTTGAAAGAAAATCACTATAGATTTAATTGGTTCTAATCTTCTAAATTATTGTAATTTTTTGCTGCTACAACCGCGAGCAGTCTGTTTTTGACGTTAAATTTCTTCAAAATAGATGCAACATGCGCTTTGGCAGTATGTGTACTTATGTTTAACATTTGCGCAATTTCCAGATTTGTATACCCTTGCGCAAGTAGGTTTAATACTTCTTTTTCTCTGATTGTCAGCATAAAATCTCCTCACTTAATCTTGACAATCATATTATAATGCGTTAGTCTACCATTTTTCTTAATAATATTTCGGTTTTAAAAATTTTTATAATCAATTTCATTAACTTTTAAATAAAAATTCTTTTTAATATTTCATTTGTAACAAAAACTTAACATTTAAAACAAAATATTAAAGTTCTAATAAAAATGTGCCGATAGTATAAATGTAAGTTAAATAAGATAAACCAAAACAGATAATAATTTTCCTCCTTTTTCCCCTACTACTAACTACCTACAATGGAACCTCAAAGGTTCCTTTTTTATTAACAAAAAACCGCACGAATAAATCGTACGGTTTTATTTTTCTTTCGGGGTTGGTTAAAAATTAAATTCCACCAGCCATTGCTGCTGATATTACTGCTATAACAAACACACCATATAAAGTAACACCTAAAATTGAAAGAATTACTACACCGACATAAGTCCAACCTAGACCTTTGATATATTCATACAATTCGCTGCCGTCTGCAGTTTTATACTTGTTGAATGCTAATGTAAAACCATCTACCAATGCCCAAATCAAACTAATTGGCGCAGTAAATCCTAAAATAGTCAATACAACCATTGCCCATGCTGAATTTACTTTACCGGTATAAAATCTGTGCGCACCAAATGCACCCAATGCCCAACATAACATCATTGATGCAACCCAGTTTTTTCCTTTTAATTGTTCTAATTCCATATTTTATTCTCCTTTCTTTAAGTAAGATATTATTAATGTGGTAAAAATACCGACCATAAACTAGAAATTGTACCGACAACCGCTAACAAGGCACTAACGCCAAGTAAAATTAAGACTATCATTCCGCAACCCGGATTTTCGCCTACTAATGCGTTTCCCTTGGCATCTTGAAATTTATTTATTGCGATTGAAATCAAGTCTATCAAAGCCCAAATTACACTTATCAGGCTACCTATACCTGTTAGTGTCAAAACCAACTGAACAACGCCAATCCATACATACCCTGTATAAAAACGGTGAATACCCAAAGGTCCTAAGAACAACGCCAAAAGAATAGTCGTCATCCATGATTTGTCGCCTTTATTGTCATTCAAACCGGGTTGTTCTGGACTAAAGTATTGTTCATTAGACATAAATTATTTTCTCCTTTCAATAATAAAAAATAACCCATAGTTATTTTAGTTCTAACTATGGGTTTTGAAATCATCTATATAATGTAATAAATTATTTACCTGTTGAGCCGAAACCTCCCGCACCACGAACAGTTTCAGTCAATTCAGTAACAACTTCGATTTTTGCCTGTTCAACACGGGCAATTACCATTTGTGCAATTCTTTCTTGCGGTTGAATTGTGTAAGCCTCGTTTGAAACATTTACGATAGGAACGCAAACTTCCCCACGATAATCTTCATCAATCGTACCAACACAGTTAATCAAAGTAATTCCGTGTTTGATTGACATGCCTGAACGAGGTCTGATTTGTGCCTCAAACCCGTGTTCAAGTTCGATTTTCAAACCGGTAGGAATAAGTTTTCTTTCTAGCGGTTTTAATTCAATCGGTTCATCTATCGCAGCACACAAATCCATGCCGGCAGCACCTTCAGTTTTATATTCCGGTAAAACCTTGTTATGTGGTAATTTTTCAATTTTTAATACTGTCATTAAAATTTCCTTTCTTTATTATTTAACGGCTTTGATATCTTCTTCAACTTTTGCCAAAATTTCGTCTAATTTTGAAGCATCTTTAACTCCACCTTGTGCAAAATTAGGTCTACCGCCACCATTCGCGCCAGTAGCACGAGCAATTTCACCAACAATTTTGCCTGCATTGATTCCTTTTTTAACAAAGTTATCAGAAACCTTAACTGCAACTGTTGTATTCGCTGCCAAAACGATTACACTATCGCCAAGTTTATTTGACAAAAATTCCAAACCTATTTTTACACCCAAAGGTTTCAGGTCTGCAACTTTTGATATAAACAACTTTCCGCCGTCTATATCTTGCGCTTTGGAAATAAATGAAGCAAATTTATGACGAGTATTTTCTTCTTGCAATTTTTCGATTTGTTTTGAAAATTCTTTGTTTTCTTCTTGCAGTTTTTCTACTCTTCCAACTACTTCATCATAATGTGATTTGAATTTTGCTGACAATTTATCGATTTCTGCTGATTTTGCGTTCAAATATTTAATCGCAGCATCTGCAACAACGGCTTCAATACGTCTTGTACCTGCAGCAATTGCACTTTCTGATACGATTTTAACCAATCTCAAATCTTTTAATTGTCTTGCATGAGTACCTGCACAAAATTCTTTTGATATACATCCGTTTTCATCTTCAATAGATACAACACGAACTTCATCACCGTATTTTTCACCGAACAAAGCAGTTGCTCCGGTCAATTCCGCTTCTTTTATGCCCATAACTTTTGTATTTACAGCATAATTACCGCCAATCCATTTGTTCATAAGGTCTTCAGTCTTTTTAATTTCTTCCGGAGTCATTGCTCTTGAGAAAGTGAAGTCGAAACGCATTCTGTTTTCTTCAACATAAGAACCGGCCTGTTTAACTTCATCTCCAACAGCCTTAATCAAAGCGGCTTGTAACAAGTGAGCAGATGTATGGTGAACTCGGATTTGTTCACGTTTTGGAATGTCAATTTTTGCACTAACAACGTCACCGATTTCAACTTCACCATTTAAAATTTCACAACGGTGAACGTATAAATCATTAACCTTGAATGTCGTCAAAACTTCAGCCTTTAATTTAGGACTTTCGATAATACCGCTATCTCCAATTTGTCCACCACATTCGGCATAAAACGGAGTTTTGTCTAAAACAATATCTACAAAACCTTCGCCTTCAACTTGCGCCAAAATTTTTGCACCTTCAACTTCATTTTCAGAATAGCCGACAAAAGTTGTTGAACCAACTTCTTTTTCAATTTTTGCATATTTCATATCGCCGGTTACGCTGATTTTTGCAGTTGCCGCTTTCGCTCTTTCTTTTTGCTCAAGCATTGCTTCTTTAAATCCTGCTTCGTCAACTTTTAAACCGTTTTCTTGAGCGATTTCGTTTGTCAATTCAAATGGGAAACCAAATGTATCATACAATTTGAAAGCACTTTCGCCATCAATATCTTTTTTAGCAGAAATGAATTCGTCAAGCATTTTATAACCTCTATCCAAAGTTTTTGCAAAACGTTCTTCTTCTTTCTTAATTGTATCAATAATCTTTTGTTTATTTTTAATCAAATCAGGATATGCTTCACCATATAAATCAACAATTACGTCAACTAATTTATATAAGAACGGTAATTCCATACCCAAAATTTTACCGTGACGCAATGCTCTACGCAAAATCATACGCAAAACATAACTTCTACCTTCATTCCCAGGAATTACTCCATCTGAAATCAAGAAAGAAACACATCTTGCGTGGTCTGTAATAATTCTCAAAGAGATATCAGTTTTTTCTGATTTTTTGTAAGGAACGCCACACATTTCAGAAACTTTATCCATAATAGGTTTAAGTAAATCAGTTTCGAATGTAGATGCAACACCTTGACAAACCATTGCAATACGTTCCAAACCCATACCTGTATCAACGTTTTTCTTGCCTAATGGTGATTGATTACCTTCTTCATCTTGATATAATTCTGTAAATACCAAGTTCCAAATTTCAACCCATCTGTCACATTCGCAAGTATCAATACCACAATTAGGGTCGTCACATTTGTATTGTTCGCCTAAATCGTAGTGAATTTCTGAACATGGTCCGCAAGAACCTGATGCCCCAGGAGGTCCCCAGAAATTATCTTTTTTACCTTTTCTCTTAATTCTTTCTGCCGGAACACCAACACTTCTCCAAATGTCATAAGCTTCGTCATCAGTTTCAAAAATTGTAATCCATAATCTGTCTTTATCCAATTTCAAAACTTCTGTAACAAATTCCCAAGCCCAAGGAATAATTTCTTTTTTATAGTAATCACCAAACGAGAAATTACCTAACATTTCAAAAAATGTATGGTGACGTGGAGTTCTGCCAACATTTTCGATATCTGAATCTTTACCGCCCGCTCTGGCACATTTTTGACAAGATGTTGCTCTTGCAGGTTCGTAAGGACAAGGTTGAATACCCAAAAATATCGGCAAGAACTGCAACATGCCTGCTGTTGTCAATAATACGGTAGGATTGTCCGGCACTAAACTTGAACTTTCAACCACAGTATGTTGACGTTTATTTTTAAAATAATCTAAGTATAATTTTCTTATTTCATTTCCTTTTAACATAAAATAATTCCTCTAATCGTATCTATTACAATCAAAATTATACAATAAACATGTTTTGTGAAACATTTAATCAAGATTTAAAGCCAAAATTATTTTTCTTAACATTATTAAAAAAGGGCTTGTTTGAGAGTAACTCTCATCTGTTAATGTTACCTTGCACCGATTTCAACAAGTCAAGTAAAAATGTACAATGTAACATTTGAACCAAAATGCAGAAACAACTGGCATATTCACCACGCAAAAACCGGAGGCGGACAAATTTTAATCGTTGTCGGTGGTCGTGGATATTACCAAGAATGGGGTAAAGAACCACAAGAACTTAATGTTGGCGATGTCGTAAATATTCCGGCAAACGTAAAACATTGGCACGGTGCTGCTCCGGACAGTTGGATTTCTCATATTGCCGTTGAAGTTGACGGAACAGAAACTTCTAACGAATGGTTAGAACCGGTAACTGATGAAGAATACAACAAATTACGTTAATAATTAAAAACTCGTTTATATTTATGCTATAATCAATATAGGAGAATATTGAATTATGACATTACGTAATGAAAGAGTAAGAAAAGAATTGATGCGTGACATTTCTGAAATCTTGAGAAAAGAAATCAGAGGACTTGAAGGCGTTGTTTCAATTATTGATGTAGAAGTTGCTCACGATAACTCATTTGCAAAAGTTATCTACAGCGTTCTCGGCTCAGAAGAACAAGTTGCAAAATCAAAAGAAGTGATTGAAAAAAGCACTCCAAACATCAGATACCATGTTGGCAAAATGCTTAGATTAAGACTAACTCCGGAACTTCGCTTTGTTTATTCAAACGGACTTGAAGAAGGTGCCCGAGTAACCGAACTTATCAACAAAATTTCTCGTGGGGAGATTAAGTAATTGTTCGGCTTTCTAAACGTCAATAAATCCAAAAGTATGACATCACACGATGTAGTAGCAAAGCTTAGAAAAGTCACAAAAATCAAGCAAATTGGTCATACAGGAACCTTAGATCCGTTTGCAGAAGGAGTTTTGCCAATCTGTATAGGTAAATCAACAAGATTGATAGAATACCTGAATGATGACAAGGAATATCTTGCAACAGTTCAATTTGGTAAAAATACAGATACTTACGATATTGACGGAGAAACAACAGAAACTTTCAACAAAAAAATAACAAGGGAAGATTTAGAAAAAGTCTTGCCATGTTTTCGTGGTGAAATTTCTCAAAAACCGCCAATTTACTCAGCAATAAAAGTAAATGGCAAAAAACTTTACGATTACGCAAGACAAGGTGAAATTGTTGAAATAAAAGAAAGACAAGTTACAATTTCCAAACTTGAACTTGTTGAATTTGATGAAATCGAACAATCAGCAAAGCTTCTTGTAGCATGTTCCAAAGGTACATACATCCGCTCTATTGCCTTTGATATCGGGCAAAAGTTGGAATGTGGAGCGTTTCTATCAGAACTAACAAGAACAAAAGCCGGAAAATTTACAATCAAAAATTCGATTTCACTTGAAGAATTAACGACACCTGAAATAATTTCGCAAAACATTATCAATCCGATTGACGTTTTGACACAATCAAAATACACGATGACAGAAGCAGAAAAAGAACGAGTTTCACACGGAATGAGCATTTCCAACAAAGAAAATTTTGGCAGTTCCGATATTGTAATTTTGATTTATAGTGGTAAAATATATGCAGTAGGTGAAGTAGAACAAGAAAAAATTAAGATAAAGAAGGTTCTAGGGTAGTTATGAAAAAGATATTGTTAGTGTTATTTGGGTTAATAATTTCCGCAAACATGTCAGCATTTGCAACATGTGATTATAAATGCGTTGCACCTTATGATATGAATTCGAAATTCAGAAAAGTCATTGGCGCAGCAACCGGAGTTAATGCTATTACAGAAAAAGCACTGGAAAAAGTTCTAAAAAAAGAGATTTTGAAAATTGGAAGTGCTGAAAATTTAAAAGTCGATATTGAATCTTACAGTTCCAAAGATTTAAAAAACGGAATTTTCAAATCTGCACAAATAGATGCTGAAAATGCAGTATTGAACAACATTTATTTATCAGAACTACATTTAAAAACACTTTGCAATTTCAACTATGTTAAACAATCAGGCAGTGAAATTGTGTTTGTAGAAGATTTGCCATTATCATTCAATTTGGCAATTACATCAAACGACCTTAACCGTACGATGGAACACGAAAACTACCACAGAATTATAAACGATTTGAATAAAATCGGAGCCTCTTACGGTTATGGAGTAAAAATCGCATCTACAAAAGCAGCAATTAAAAACAGTAAATTTTACTATATTTTAAATATTGAATTACCGCTTGTAAGAAAACCGCAAAAAATTGTTTTTGAGGCAAATATCAGCGTTAAAGACGGAAAAATAAATTATAAAAATACAAAACTTGTTTCAGGTTTATTTAACTTAGATTTGAAAAAAATCGATTTTATTCTTGATTATTTGAATCCTCTTGATTTTTCAGTTAATATAATCAAAGATAAAGATGCAAATGTAAAAGTTAAATCAATTGAAATTAAGAATAATAAAATCATAGCAAATGGAGTTATTGTTATTCCTAAAGATTAAAGGGTTAAGCAAATGGATAAAAATCAAAAATTACTTCTACTTTTTATAGGTTTTTGTATGTTGGTTGTTATAGGTGTACTTGCGTACAACGTATTTATGCCAAAACCTGAAATTAAACCTGATGATGTTCAAGTATCAGAACGCTCTGTCGCAGAAGAAGTTATGGGCAATGAGCAGACAGAAAAAAAAGAAAATCAATACATAAACATCTACTTTATTGGGAAAAATGAGAACAATGAAGAAGTTTATAAAGCCGTAAAACGTGTTTATAACAAAGAAGTTGACGGTTCACAAATCAGATTTGCAGTAAATGCATTGATAAAAGGACCAAAACCGGAAGAACGTGCAAAGGGAGTTTATACAGAAATTCCATCGGATTCCGAAGTTATCAATATATCAGAACTTGCAGACAAAGTAGTTGTCAACTTAAATTCTGCCTACGTAACAGGTGGCGGAACAGATAGCCTTTACAAAAGACTCTATCAGTTAATAAAAACAGTTAAACTAAATTCAAAATTACCGGTTTATTTGTTTATTGACGGTCAACGTGCTGATGTTGTTGGCGGAGAAGGCATTATGCTATCTCAACCGTTGAGCAATTCTTCATTGGAAAACTAAAGTATGGAACAACCAAAGAAAGACTTAGATTACTATTTGAATTTGAATTGGACACTAATAGAAGGTCAAGACCTTGATTTTGAAGGAAGACCTTACTATTATATTGAAATCAAAGAAATCCCGAGTTTTACTTTTTGCGCAAATACCTTAGCCCGAGCAAGAGAGAATTATAAACGACAACTAAAATTATCATTGCAGGTAATGCTTGAATGTGGCGAACACATAGTTGAACCGGGCGAAGAACCAGATGAAGACTTCGATTGGGAAGATGAAAAGTACTAGCATTTGCCAGCATGGAACATTATTTTTCGAGATTGAACACAAATTTCAGAGTCAAAATGTAGGTCACGGCATTGCCTGACATGTAAAATAACATCGTTCAACCTCAGCAAAAGTAACAGATTCTGAAGACCAGAATGCCCAGTTGATGTGCCTAGCAAGTTTTTCGTCATTCTGAAAAGATTAAAAATCAAGCAATTTTAATTGCAATCTTATTCAGAATCTGTCAAATTAAATAACGAGTTTGCACTATCTTTGCAAACAGATTCCGGCTCGGAGGCCGGAATGACTGGTTGGTGAGCATAGCAAGATATACGTCATTGTGAAAAGAATGAACCCTCAAAAGGTCACCCTGAACTAGTTTCAGGGTCGTTTCATATCAAGATATAACAAGTGGATTAGGGACCTAATTCTTTGTTTTATTTTGATTATGAAAGAGATGCCGAATCTAGTTCGGCATGACTTTTTGGTGTAACCCAGCAAAGCTTTCGTCATTCATTTCTGCCGTCGACGTGGCAACACCGACCTGATTTTCTCAACTAGACTAGCGAAAACATCTATTTATCCTTATTATAATTTTGCCAATAACTTAATGGAGTATATAGCAAATTCCAGTATGGCTCAGATGGATTCAATGGACTTTGATTTTTCTTAGCAAAAAAGTAACACCCCATCCAACTACGAGAGTGCGCAATCGTAGGATTACACATTACATCTGTTGCTTCAGGGCTCGATACATAAGTAAAAATATCATGTCCTACACGATTTGGACCTTTATATGGACCGTTTGTATCAAATGAAACCTGAATCCCCAAACGGTAATAAGTATATCCGGGTTTTTCTCGTAAAGTCACATCAGATACAGTGATATTGTTAGGTAACAAATATCTGTTATATTCAGGACTACTAATAGAATATGATTCAGAAGCATAACACCTACCATTAGGTGGTTCTCCGAAAAAATAATATTGATAAATATGATTATAAAAATGCATATCACTACAACTAGGCAGCTTCTTTATGCCATTAAATTGGTTTAAAAAATGTTCATTTAACTCTGGTATGAGTTGTTTAAGAAACGCACTATCAGCCTCAGTTCCTTGAGAATTTTTGCTTACGCTCAATTCTGAAACGTCAGAGTACCCAAGTTCATTAAGACTCCTTTTTAAT
This sequence comes from uncultured Candidatus Melainabacteria bacterium, assembly GCA_934692625.1. GTDB lineage: Bacteria > Cyanobacteriota > Vampirovibrionia > Gastranaerophilales > Gastranaerophilaceae > Zag111. The sequence goes on along the minus strand of CAKUUC010000002.1, from coordinate 172,844 downwards.
GCTTCTTGAATCATCTCATCAGCAACTTTGAATTGTGCTTCATGCACTTTTATTTTATATCTGGTGATAAATGACGGCAACGTCATCGCCGCCACAACACCAATAATGCCTAAGGTTATTAATACTTCCGCTAAAGAAAATGCTTTTTTCATGCTTTATGTAAATACTCCAAAAATCTTCATATTACTTTTATTATGAACGATTTTTTCGCATAAGTACACCCCCATACCATACCATACCATACCATACCATACCATACCATACCATAAAGCAATTATATCAAGGCTTTTGAGGTTTTAAAATAATTTTTACATTTTGTTACATTATAATTATTTATTAAGAAATTGAAACAAAGTAGGATAATTATTGTCATTATAAAAATAGTGAACGAACACCTCAAAAGGTCACCCTGAATCTCGTTTCAGGGTCGTTTCATATCAAGATATAACAAGTGGATTAGGAACCTAATTCTTTGTTTTATTTTGATTATGAAAGAGATGCCGAATCTAGTTCGGCATGACCAATTAGTGTGTATCGCAAGAGATACGTCATTGTGAAAAGAATGAACACTCAAAAGGTCACCCTGAACTAGTTTCAGGGTCTCTTCATATCAAGTTATAACAAGGATTTTAGGGTCTTATTTCTTTGTTTTATTTTGATTATGAAAGAGATGCCGAATCTCCGCACTCGCATTAATCGTGCCTTCACTTCGTTTCGCACACTGCACGTGCTGTTCGGCATGACTTTTGGGTGCAACCCAGCAAAGCTTTCGTCATTCATTTCTGACGTCGGCGTGGCAACGCCAACCTACTTTTCTTTGCAAATAAAAAAATATTAACTTTTGTAAATGTTTTTCATTTTTATGCAATTTCACTATTAAAAATTTGTTTATAAAGATGTGTAGGTTAAATTTTTATATGTAAAGGTAGGTACAATTATGGGTATCGTTTCAGCAATTACAAGTGCATATCGTGCTATGCCAAGTTGGAATACAACAAAAAGAGTTTTAAAAACCGTTCCTGATATTATTTTTGACGATGGAGCGCATACTCTAGTTAGAGGTTCTGTAGATAGTTTTAAGTCATCTATGAAAAGTAGCGGCGCTATCAAAAGTTCTGTCGGCACAGCACTGAAAGATGGTGTAAAATCATTAGTTCATTCTGTAGAACATAACACAGCAACCAAAGGTTCAATTTGGTCAAGAATGTTGGCATCTTTAAAATCAACTCCATCAGTTATCAAAGCCTCAGCAAAAGAAGGTGCCGATATCGCAAAAGCAGCAGGCAAAAGCAGCCTCTGGGGCGGAACAAAAGGCGTATTTAAAGGCATAGGAAAGAAAATGCCATTGATTGGTAACCTAATTTTAATTGCAACAGAATTACCAAATGTAATCAAAGCAACTAAAGAGCAAGGCATAGGTCAAGGTGTTGCAGAAATTGCAAAATCCGGTAGCCGATTGGTAGGTGGTTCTATTGGTGCAGCAGTAGGCTCTCTGATTTTCCCTGGAGTAGGCAGCCTTGTAGGTTGGATGGTAGGTGACTGGATTACTTCTAAAATAGTAGGTAAATCTTATACAGAAAAACAAGACGAAATCGCACAAAAGCAACAAGAAGCATTAGAAACAGTTCAACAAATGGGAATAGACCCACAAACTCTTGTAGCACAACAACAAGGAATGGCAAATCCTATTCAAACGCCACAACAACCTCAAACAGTACCTTTTGCAGCAAATCCATTCGTTCCATATAAAACTCCGGAAGATTTGCTAAACGGGAACTTATACAATAGCCCTTATGCAAATGACATAATGATGCAAGGTATGAAATTCAATAATATCGCATAATACGACCCAAAATAAACTAAAAAAAGAACGGACTAACAAACCTTAGTCCGCTCTTTTTAGTTATAAATTTATTATTATCTACTCGACAATTTTCACACCGCTACTGGTACCAAGTCTAACAGCACCTGCTTTTATCATATCAAGTGCAGTTTGTTTATCTCTGATACCACCAGAAGCTTTTACTCTTAAACCGGCTGAAGCAACTGTTTTATGCATCAATTCTACATCTTCAACTTTTGCACCAACACCACCTTTTACAAAACCTGTAGAGGTTTTTACAAAATCTGCCCCGCCTTTTATGGCACATTCACAAGCATAAACAATCTCATCTTTTGTTAATAAGTCTGTTTCTATAATAACTTTCAAATTATGTCCCTGACAAGCCGCTTTTATTTGTCGAATTTCATCTACAATATAATCAGTTTCTTTATCTTTGACTTTGGTAACATTTATTACCATATCAATTTCATCTGCACCATCTCTAACAGCATTAATTGTTTCAAAAATCTTTGTTTCTGTAGTATTAGCCCCCAAAGGAAAACCAATAACAGTAACAATCTTCACATCTGTATCTTTTAAAGATTTCTTTGCTTCTTGTACATAACAAGGATTTACACAAACTCCAAAGAAGTTATGAACTTTTGCTTCTTCGAAAGTTTTACGTAAATCAGCCATTGTTGCATCTTGTTTTAACAATGTATGTTCAATATATTTATTCAAATTTTCTGTCATAAATCACCCTTAACTTAGCGAGATAATTTCGCTTTCAATCTTGCTTCTGCTCTTGCAATAGCAGCCTCGGCTCTTTTTGCATCCAAACGGGCTTCGGCATTGCGTAATCTGCGTTTTGCTCTTTCTAAAGCATCTCTTGCTCGAACTTCATCGATTTCATCGTCAGATTCTGCCAATGTTGTCAAAATCAAACATTCTTCATCTTTGAACTGTAAAATTCCACCCATTGTAGTGAAAAATTTAACTTGCTCACCAATTATTGCTTTAGTAACACCAATATCCAAAGCTGTCATTGTCGGAATGTGTCCCTTCAATATACCGATTTCACCATCGATAGTCTTTGTGAACACGGAATCAACTTCCCCTTCGAAAACAACTTTTTCTTGAGTAATAATTTTTAAAATCATAAATTACACCTCAATAGTTTTTGCTTTTTCAACCGCTTCTTCTATAGTACCAACCATATAGAAAGCTTGTTCAGGAAGATCATCATGTTTACCTTCAATGATTTCTTTGAAGCCCTTAATTGTATCCTCAATTTTTACATATTTACCTTTAATTCCGGAGAATTGTTCAGCAACAAAGAACGGTTGAGATAAGAATTTTTGAATTTTTCTTGCTCTGTTTACAACTTCTTTATCATTTTCAGATAATTCGTCCATACCCAGAATTGCAATAATATCTTGCAACTCTTTGTATTTTTGAAGAATTTCAAGAACTTTTCTCGTTACAGAATAATGTTCTTCACCGATTACGTGCGGATCTAACGCTCTTGAATTAGATTCCAACGGATCTACAGCAGGATAAATACCCAAAGATGCGATATTTCTTGACAATACAGTAGATGCATCAAGGTGAGAGAATGTTGTTGCCGGAGCCGGATCTGTCAAGTCATCAGCAGGTACATAAATTGCTTGAACTGATGTAATAGAACCGTCTTTAGTCGAAGTAATTCGTTCTTGCAATTCACCCATTTCAGTTGCCAATGTAGGTTGATAACCAACGGCAGATGGAACACGACCCAACAACGCGGACACTTCTGAACCGGCTTGAGTAAATCTGAAAATATTATCAATAAACAAAAGTACGTCTTGTTTTGAATAATCTCTGAAATACTCAGCAGCAGTCAAAGCTGAAAGTCCAACTCGCATTCTTGCTCCAGGCGGCTCATTCATCTGACCATAGACAAGACCAACTTTATCCAATACACCGCTTTCTTTAAACTCATTCCAAAGGTCATTACCTTCACGAGTTCTTTCACCAACACCACCGAACACTGAAACACCATCATGCGCCATGGCAATATTGTGAATTAACTCTTGAATCAATACGGTTTTACCAACACCGGCACCACCGAACAAACCAATCTTTCCACCTTTTTGATAAGGTTGAAGAAGGTCAATTGCCTTAATACCGGTTTCCAAGATTTCAATATCTGTATTTTGGTCAACCAATTTTGGAGATTCTCTATGGATAGGCAAATATGTATCGGCTTTAATTTCGCCCATATTATCAACTGCATCACCAACAACGTTCAAAATTCTACCTAAAATAGCATTACCTACAGGAATTTTGATAGGTTCATTTGTGTTAATAACTTTCATTCCACGTCTTAACCCGTCAGTTGAAGACATCGCAACTGTTCTTACTCTGTTAGAACCCAACATCTGTTGAACTTCTGCTACAATTTTTTCACCGTTATCGTTATAAATATTCAACGCTGTATAAATATTCGGCAAATCTCCAGATGGAAATTCGACGTCAACAACAGGTCCGATAACTTTTGTAATTATGCCCTCAGCAGCAATTAAAGTTTCCATATCTACCTCTCTTTTTATATAATATTAAAATCAAATCTAATTTGCTTCGACATTATTATATAACAAGAAAAAAAAACATGCACCCTATTCAATCGGCGAAAATTAACTCTCCTTAATAGATTTTGAAATCAATACAGAATGAACACAAGCAAAAAATTTACTACACTAATCCGTAACCTTCTTAATCCACTTGAAGTAATCCGGTCGCTTTAGCACTAAATCAGCACAAGACATACCGTTCGCACCACCTGTACCATGCTTGTCGCAATACTTATAATCTTCTGAAGTTTCTTCATAATCTGTTCCTGGGAGTCCCATCGCTTTGAGCCCATCATCTGTTATCTGAAACGCAAACAAATCATATCCGAGCCTATTTGGCGATTTTACACCGTTTACATCTACAAAGACATAAATATAATACTGAGGTCCTCCAGGTTGGTCGATAAGTAACATTGAACCATCTGCCAAAATAATTTGTCCATCATCAAAATAATTCTGCGCAAGTTGTGTTGTTCCACGAAAATCGACATAAGGAGAATTATTTATATCAATACAGCCATTACCGCTCAACGGTTCATAATAACTATCACCACAATTTGTCGCATTTGAAAGATATTTTAACAACTGTTTATAAAACGGATTATGCTGTCTGTCGTAAGTCGTATGGTCAACAATAACGTCATCGGCTTCCATACGTTTCAAAACCTGTTGTAATGTAGTATAAGTTCTAAAAAATTGGCTACGATTACGTGTATCAGAAATAGTATTCATCAAAGATGGAATTGTCATAGCGGCAACAACACCTATAATACCCAAGGTTATCAAAACTTCTGCCAAAGTAAACGCTTTTAATTTCATACGCTTTTTTTCTCTATACTTTCAACCAATTCTAACTTCACTTAATTATATTATCAGATAAATTCAAGGTCAAGAAATTCAACAAAAATCAAACAAAAATATTATTTTTATAAATATTTAATAAAAATTTTCACAAGACTAGCAAAAAAGTTTTTTCTCATGTATTATAGAATCTATAACACCCAAAAAGAAAAGAAAGAATATGCTAGTGTTATCAGAAAAAGAACTAAGCACAAACGACAAAATTTACAAACCGGATTTCAATACACGGTCAGGTCGAGAATTACTGGCGTTTTACCTACAAACAAAATTTAGACAACTATACCTTTACGACCAAAAACAAGAAACTCCGGTACTTAATTTGGTCAATCCAAATTTTGTTGAAAGATTTGCAAGAAGACTCATCAACAACCCATCTAAAAAGTTGTTAATCGGAATTACCGGCGAATCGGCATCGGGCAAATCAACAATTTGTCACGAAATCAAAAGCGTAATTGAAAAATTATCCATGCCGGTAACAGTTTTGAGTACGGACAATTATTTTAACGATATTTCTGCATTGATTAATAAATATGGCTCTTTTGACAGTTTGCGAGATAATGGATATGACGTAGATGCTCCATCAAGTTTCCAATTAGAAACGTTAAGAGCAGATTTGGAAAAACTGTCAGAAGGTAATGACATAAAAGCGCCAATGTACTTGCCTAACGGAACAGGAGTATCAGTTCCGAAAGCAATGGACGTACATTCTCAAAAGATTATTGTTGTAGAAGGTATTGCAACAATGTACAACAATATCCAAGATGTTTTTGATATAAAAATTTACGTTGAAACAGAAAATGAACTTCGTAAAAACAGATTTATGACAAGAGCAGTAAAAGAACGTAACCAAAGCATGGAAAATGCCCTAAAACATTGGCACTACATTGCTGATGCCGGTGAAAAATACGTTAAACCGTTCAGAAACCAAGCTGATTTAGTTATTAACGGCAATTCTGACCTTGCTTACTTTGCAAAAGTTTTGCAATATATTTACGAAATTACAAACAATTTCCAAGTGTAGCAAGTGTTTCGTCATTGGAGAAAAGATTAAAAATCAAGCAATTTTAATTACAATCTTATTCTAAATCTATTATAATAGAATAACGCTGTTGGCATAGCAATGCCAACCTACTTTTCCAATACATGTGAATACCATAAAATGTCACCCTGAACTAGTTTCAGAGTCGTTTCATAGCAAGATTTTACAAGCGTTTTAAGGACTTTATTATTCGTTATATTTTTATTTATTTTTTAGCTCTTCCCACCAACTTTTAGGCTTAAACAAACTATCCCAATATTTTTTAGATGAGTCTAACGGGTTTATATTTTTGAGTGCATACCCTGAACATGATGCCATTCTGAATTTATCCCAATAGCCATTTGGACTCCCTGTTAAAAATGGGTCGCAGCCAACCATAAAGTCTACATCACCGGCAGCTATAGTAGTTTTGCCCTCGTTATAAAAATAGAATTGATCATAACCAAGTCTGTTTGGACCTTTGTGCAAACCATTCGTATCAAAGAAAATATCAAGCGCTGCAACGTTACCATATCTTTTACTAGCACCAATATCTGAAATTACAGAGCCATCAGGTAACAAGTAATAATAATCATGAGTATCGCCATAAACTCTAGAACCATTTCCCCAAAAATCTTTAAATACACCTTTAAATTTATATGTGGAAGCTTTTACTTTTGTCGCACCTGCAAATCTACTTTCCCAAACTTTATTTATTCCAACAAAATTTTCTTTAAATTTTGTATTATCCGTATCATAATAAATGCTCACATCAGCAGTCGATGTCAGCCCCATTTCGCCCAAAGTGAGTTTTAACGCTTGTTGCATAACGGCATACGTTTTATTAAACCTAGCGTGCAATTCAACTTGTTTAAAATGATTGTATAAACTCGGAATTGCCAATGCAGCAATAACTCCGACAATACCTAAAACTATCAATACTTCCGCTAGCGTGAAGGCTTTTTTCATGTTTAATACTCCTTTTTATTTGTAATTCCTATAAACAGATTCTGAACTGACTAGAAAATAAGTTGAGATGAAATCGAAACGTTATTTTCTGTTCCTACTCGGTGATTCAGAGTCTGTTTTTCTCGTTGATTCTACGGTTTTATAATTTCCAATTTGCAAAATCATATTTCTATTATGAACGATTTTTACCCATAAGTACACCGCCCCGCCACACCATACCATACCATACCATAAAGCAATTATATCAAGACTTTCGAGGTTTTAAAGTAATTTTTACATTTTGTAATATTACAATTTTATGTTAAGGAATTGAAACAAAGTAGAGAAAATAGCAAAGCTATCGCATTAACAGATTCCGGATCGGAGTCCGGAATGACTATTCGGTGAGAATAGCAAGGGATACGTCATTGGAGAGAACTTAGAAAATTTTTGCGAATGCAATGAGCGAATAAATTTTCTTGTTATTCAGAATCTGGTAAATTAACGCCGTCGGCGTGGCAACGCCGACCTACTGAAAATAGTGAACAGACAAACCCAATAGTCACCCTGAATCTCGTTTCAGGGTCCCTTCATATCAAGTTATAACAAGGATTTTAGGGACTTAATTCTTTGTTTTATTTTGAGTTTGGAAGAGATGCCGAATCAAGTTCGGCATGACTTTTGGGGGCAACCTAGCAAAGCTCACGTCATTCTGAAATGATTAAAAATCAAGCAATTTCAATTGCGTAGATTTTATCTTATTCAGAATCTGGTAAAAACTCGTTCAATACCCACATAAAAACAGACTCTGAATCAAGTTCAGAGTGACAAGTTGGTATACCTAGCAAAGCGCACGTCATTCTGAAAAGATTAAAAATCAAGCAATTTCAATTGCAATCTTATTCTTCTTCGGCTTCGCCTACGCATACAGACTCACTCAACTCACCATTGGTTCGTTGGTTCGCTTTGTAAGAATCTGGTAAAAACTCGTTCAATACCCACATAAAAACAGACTCTGAATCTACGCACTCTCTATCGTTCGTGCTGTTCAGAGTGACAAGTTGGTATACCTACCAAAGAGTACGTCATTCTGAAATGATTAAAAATCAAGCAATTTTAATTGCGTAGATTTTATCTTATTCAGAATCTGTTTTTCTTTTTACCCAACCCTGAAATCATAGATTTCGGTTCCCACTCAAGGGTTGGGTAAAAAATCAACGAAAATGAACACATATTTCAATGACAAACGTAGGTCAGGCACCGCCTGACTCGTAAAATAACGTCGTTCAATATTTGCCAAAGGAACAGATTCCGGATCTCGCACTCACTGTCGTTCGTGCTGTCCGGAATGACTGATTGGTGTGCTTTGCAAGTGGTTAGTCATTCTGAAAACTTAGAAAAATTTTGGGAATTCTTCAACATTCTAACGGATTTTATCAAAAAAAGTTTTTAAGACCTCATCGCATTCTTTTTCCGAAATTCCACCATAAATTTGTGGTTTAAATTCAGATTTTTTATGGAGTTCCAGTGCTGAAAACGCTCCGTATTTTGTGTCATAACTTCCAAAATAAACCTTACTTATCCTAGATTGCAAAATTGCCCAACCACACATAGGACAAGGTTCTAACGTCACATAAAGTTCACAGCCGTCAAGCCGCCAATTATCAAAAAACTTCTCACCTTGACGAATTGCCAAAATTTCTGCGTGCGAAGTTACATCGTTATCAAGTTCTTTGGTGTTATGCGATTTTGCAATAATTTCGCCATTTCTAACCAAAACCGCACCAATTGGAACATCTGACTTAGTTTTTAGAGCCTCATCTATTGCAATTTGCATAAATTTATTCATCATTATTTTCTTCTTCTTTTGCAATATTCAAAGTAATTCTGGCAGTAAAACCGTAATCCGGTGTTGAAAACAGTTCAATAGTTCCATTCATAGCTTCAATTAAGCCTTTGACAATAAACAGTCCTAAACCTGTGCCACGAGTGGTTCTTGTCATATTATCATCAAGTCTTACAAATTTTTCAAAAAGTGTTTGCAATTTCTTTTCCGGAATTTCATCGCAAGAATTTTTCACATCTACCACAATTTTTTCGTCAATAACTTTTGCATCAACCAAAATTGGAGTGTCCGGATAAGAATATTTAACGGCATTTTCAAACAAATTGATAAATACTTGTTCCAAGCGTCCTTTATCAGCAACGACTTGCGGCAAATCATCAGGCAAACTCACAATAATTTCATGCCCGTCACGTTTTCTCAACAACAATTCGGCCTGTTCCAAAACCTTATCCAGATTTACATTGTCATTAACCGTACGCAATCTCATACCCTCAATATCCGGAATGGTCAACAAATCTTCTATCAAACGGTTTAAACGTTCGGTTTGCTCCTTGATTATTCTCAAGGATTTTTGTTTCATCTCTTCATCAATAACAATATCTTGCCTCATAAGTCTTGACGTATACCCCTGAATGCTTGTTAATGGAGTTCTTAACTCGTGACTTACTGTATCAATCAAGTTAGAACGAAATTCATTCAACTGTTTCAACTCAATATTTTTATGTTGAAGTTCTAAATATGATTTGTGAATTTCTGATGCCATATTGTTAAATTCATTCGCCAAAAATACGATTTCATAAGGAGTAAACGAAGTGCTCAACAAACGAATTTGACGCTGATAATTACCTTTTGACAAAGCCATAACAGCCTTAAATAATTGGCGCATGTTGATATACAAATAATAAATATAAAAACCAATCAAAACCATCATCGCCAAAATTGAACTCAATACAGATAATACAATTTTTACTCTATTATCCAAAATCGCTTTTTTAGCAATTTTTTCGGTCGTATTAACAACAATAGTCACATTTGGATTTTTCTTGTGCAAATACACAACCGGCTGGTTTTTCTCATCACCAATCATTACCGGATTATTTTCAATTTTTTCATCAGGAAGTAACTCTAAAGTTTCTTGAAAAACCTCTGGCGTAAAATTATGCGCAGAAAGCAAATGGTTATTCCCGTCTAAAATATAAATTTGTCTGTTATCTTGCTCCAATGATTTGAACAGTTCACCCTGCCAAGCCTCTGGATTGAAGGTTATGACAAGAAATGAGCCGTCTTTCATCTGAGCGGAAAGGTAAGTTTCTTCCTTTGCATAAGCCATTGCACTAATTTTTTCAAGTTCTTTTGTATCTTTTGCAATATAAATTCTATCGCAAGTCGGATATTTTTTAGAAATATTATTGATAAAATTGAGCTTTGCTGCCTTTGACGGAATATAATCCAAAGTATCCGCAATTTGAGCAAGCGTTGATTCATTCGTTGTTATAAAGAAATCTACTTCATCTGAAACCATTGCAGCAACAAGGATTGCAGACTCTCGCAACTGTTTTCTCAATGATTGTTGGTTAATATTATTGATAATAAAACCACTAATAGAAATCGGAATTACAACGGCAATAAAAAATACGATTGCAATTTGTTCAATAATTTTTAATCTTTTGAATTGATATTTTTTCTTTTTCATAAAAAACTAAGCCTGACCAAACGGTGTCAATTTATACCCTACATTAGTAACTGTATGAAGATATTTTGGGTCTTTCGGATTTTCTTCGATTTTATTTCTCAATCCTCCAACGTGAACCCTAAGCATTCTAACATCTTCATTACTGTCATATCCCCAAACCTCATCAAGCAAAGTTGCCAAAGTTACAGGGTTGTTAAAGTGTTGCATCAAACAGTATAAAATTTCGAATTCCGTCGGAGTAAGTTTGACCTTGTGATTAACAATCGCACATTCTAAAGACTCAGGAAAAATTTCAATATCTCCGGATTTTAAAATTTCGTTAGACAATGAATTTTCTTCCTCAACATTGACAGAATTTCTTCTCAATAAAACTCTGATTCTCAACAAAACTTCTTGAATATCAAACGGTTTTACCAAATAATCGTCCGCTCCGCAATCAAACCCAGTCGTTTTATCCTCAATTGTACCTTTTGCGGTCAACAACAAAACTGGAATACCCAATTTTGCCTGTCTGATATTTTTACAAACTTCAAAACCATTCATTTTTGGCATCATAACATCAAGCAAAACGATATCATAAGTATTGTTCAGAACCTTATTAAGTCCTTCCATACCATCTTTTGCGGTATCTACAAAATAACCGCTGCTTGCGATATCAAATTCAAGCAACTCTCTGATTTCATCATCGTCATCAACAATTAAAACTCTTTTTTGCGATTCAACCATAGAAACTTCCCCTTTGGACAAATTGTACAAAATAATCAAGTATTTTTCAACATTTGATAAAGATTTTTTAAAGATTGATTTTTGGACAATTTTAAGTTAATTTATCCATTGAGGAGAAAGTATGGACAAGAATACAAAAGGCTTTACCCTAGGGGCACTTGCCGCTGTAAGTTATGGCACAAACCCCTTATTTGCACTTCCATTATACGCAAAAGGAATTGGTGTAAATTCGGTACTATTTTACAGATATATTTTTGCCGTTTTTATTTACGGAATTTGGCTAAAATTAGTCAAGAAATCCTCATTAACATTGACAAAAAGTGAAGTCTTGCCACTGTTTTTTCTCGGAATTTTCTTTTCACTGTCTTCACTACTTCTATTTGAAGCATTTCACTATATAGAAGCCGGTGTCGCCTGCACAATTTTGTTTGTTTATCCTGTTATGGTAGCAATTCTTATGGCGATATTTTTTAAAGAAAAAATTACAAAATCTGTATTACTCTCAATTTCATTAATTTTAACCGGATTATATTTTTTATATAGCGGAAAATCCGAAGGCTCAGGCTTGAATTTGCACGGGGTATTGATAGTTTTACTCTCGGCATTGATGTACGCACTATATATTGTCGGAGTTAAAAATATAAAAATAGTGAATAGTATGAATAGCGAAAAACTAACTTTCTACGTGATGTTATTTGGATTATTCGTTTACATTTACAATTTACATTTCTGCCAAGATTTACAGATATTGACAACACCTTCACAATGGTTGCTTAGTCTAGGATTGGCACTATTTCCGACGATAATTTCAATTGAAACAATTACAATATCAATCAAACTAATCGGCTCAACAAAAGCGGCCATACTCGGATCTTTAGAACCAATTACAGCCCTCATTATCGGGCTTACAGTATTTCATGAACATTTATCCGCCGAAATATGGACAGGCATTTTAGCAATACTGCTTGGAGTTTTGGTAATTATTATAAATAAAAAGAAGTAAGGAATAATATAGCGGCAGGATTTCGAAAACGAAATCCTGCCGCTAACATTTTATAATATCCAAAAGCAATTTTAATTGCGTAGATTTTATCTTATTCAGAATCTGTTTTTCTTTTTACCCAACCCTGAAATCATAGATTTCGGTTCCCACTCAAGGGTTGGGTAAAAAATCAACGAAAATGAACACATATTTCAATGACAAACGTAGGTCAGGCACCGCCTGACTCGTAAAATAACGTCATTGCAATGCCAACAAACTTTGCAAAAGCAAGATTATTCCGAATTGCAAATTTACTCGGTTTTTGAGGTTTGGACTTGTTGTGAATTTATATAATCAATTTGCTCTTGTGTTAAATTCTGTGCATGACCGCTATTATCAACATAATTTGGTGCAGATTGCTCTTGAACTGGTGGTTGATTTTGTTGCGCCTCATACTGTTGTTGTTCTTCTGGAGTGGCAAGTTCCGGAACTTTAGGTTCTCCACCATACAAAAATTCGTTCATTCTTTCATCTGCTCTCAATTTGTCCTTTTCTGCATTTGAAGCGCCCTCTAAAATATCATCAAGAACTTTTTTATACGCAGATGCATTTGAACAAGATTTATAGTTATCTAACATTTTATACAAAGAACGAATATTACTTAATCCTACACTTTTTTTCTCCGAATCCATTGTCATTTTTTTATCAGTCAAATCATATAATGCTGTTGCGTTATGTTGAGCATAATCAAGATAAACACAAGCAACATTTTTAAATGGAATATTTTTATTTGCCTTGAGTTTTTGATTTAGAATGTCGGAATATTCAAGATATTTATAATATTTGTCAGAAGTCGACATTTGGGTATTTTTATCAAGTGTGTCAAAATCAAATTGACTATCCAACTGCTTCATTTCAACATAAGTAGAAAAAGAATAAGATGCAAGAACAATACCCACAATCAAAATTCCAACACCTATCATTAGTAATTCATTAGCGGAAATCTCATACCTTGCCATATTCTCTCTCCATGAAAAATTTCAAAATACCTCACATATATTATACCAAAATTTTATAATATTGGTATAATAAAAATAAAATAACTAAGCAGGTGATAGAATGAAAAAGATTTATTATATTTTAACGCTACTCGCTTTTACAATAATAAGCACTCAAGTTATTGCAGAAGTTGTAACGACTCGTAAAGTTCCAGCAAGCACAACGGGGAGCAAACTTTCAAACAGTATCAAAGCATGTACACCATACAGTGAAAAATTAAAAACAGAAGCACTTGGTATGAAATTGGACTTTAACGTAAAAATTTCCGGTTGGTCTAACAACAAATGTATCGTTGATTTTGTAGGAAAAACAAATGGAGCCTCAAACTCATTTGCCTCTGTTTACGGAGTTTCACCATCTGAAGCGCAACTTTTAACGTTTGAACCGAGCGCACATTGTGAATTCACTCAACAACAACTTTTATCAGTTGGTGATTCAATATTACAAGAAGAAGCACGAAGCAACGGACAAACAAAAATGCTAAAAAATCCGAACGATATTGATATGACATCGTTCATAAATCCTTCTGACTCTGATATGGCTTTGATGGATATCGTATTTAACCAAGGCGCTTGTCAAATAAAAAACATAAGTAAAAATCCAATCAACCTTAATACAATACTAAATTTTTAAACAAAAGGAATAGCTATGAAAAAAACACTTACAATACTTGTTTTATCAATAATGATAATCGGCACATTACCTATATCTTATGCACTCACAACAGGTCAAATTGACAACCAAAAAGATATAAATCATGAAACCGTAACGCAAATATTAAATAAAAAAGCAAACAAAGATGCGATTTGGGACGCAAAAGCAAACGACCTTACAAACAGATATTATAACAATATCAAAACTTGTGAGCCTGCTCATTTCGACCAATATATAGATTTCTTTGGATTAAAAATTTCAATCAAAGCGGATATTAACGGTTGGATTGATAACAAGTGTAATTATACTTTTTCCGGCAAAATCGGTGGACTCGGAAAAGACATAAAAGAAGTTTTTGAAGTGAATATTGCTGACGAAACAATAAATAAATTTGAACCAAAGTTTGAATGTAACTTCACAAAATCTGATTTAGAAACGCTCGTCACAGTAATAAAAGAGGCAAGTGCAAGTGATAATGAAATAATTTCTCAAACTTTGCAATCTCCTGAAAAAAAATATTCAAAAATCAATACAAATACGCTTACAAAAAATGAAGAAAAATTAATTTCGACATTAACTAACGGTAAAACTTGCAAATTATTGAATAAAGACGAACTTATGAATAACTTTACAGAAATAATGAATTCCGGAGATTTATAATTCTACATGAATGAAATTAAATTAAAAACACTTGATAATGTTACAATTTGCGCAAATCATCATAAATCAGGACACGACGAAGTTATAATTATTTGCCCTGGGTGGTTTATGACAAAAGATTCAAAAGCATTTGTCAACTTAGCAGATGACTTGGCAAAGACTTGTGACGTTATTTCAATGGATTTTCGAGGACATGGAAAAAGCAGCGGATTTTATACATTTACATCTAAAGAAGAACAAGACCTCGACACTGTCGTAGAATTTGCAAAAGCGAATTACCCAAAAGTTTCATTATTAGGATTTTCGCTAGGTGGCGCATTAGTTGTATTACATTGTGCTAAAGATAAACAAATTCATAAATGCATCACCGTTTCTGCCCCCACAGACTTTTTCAAAATTGAAAATCATATGTTTTCACCTCGGGCGTGGTATCCGACAATATTTCAAAAATTCGAATTAAAAAGATGGCTTTCGATTAGAGCAGGAAACCCCTTTTTAAGAAAAACAAATCCTATTGATGTTGTTGATAATATTGAAACGCCAACCTTGTTTATCTCCGGCGAAAAAGACCCTACAGTTTTTGCTTGGCACACAAAATCGTTATACGACAAAGCAATCTGCAAAAAGCATTACATAGAATTTCCAAAAGGAAATCATGCCGAAGATTTGTATAACGACTTTAAAGATGAATTTTTGAACGTTTGCCAAAATTGGCTTAAGCAAAATTAGTATCTATTTTCGCCGGTTCCTGAACGATAACCGCAGAAAGTATAAATAAACGGCAAGGCTCTTTCTATATGAATCTTATCGGCAAATGGAACTTTTGCCAAAACGCAAACCGCAACTGCATCATCTAAATTTGCAACCATATCAACAAGTTTCAATTCTCGTTTCTGTTTTTTAGCTTCTTTTCCGCTTCTCAAATGATTAAACAAGGCAATCGCAGCATTTGAGCCTACTGCAACACCACCGATAGATGCTAAAATTTTCGTAAAATTATTATTTATCTTAGGATTTTTTGATTTTTCACACAATTTGATAATTCCATCAACCAATAGCATTGGTGTAGCAGTCAATGACATCTGGAAAGCGCCTTCTTTCCATTTTTTCAATTTATCCTGCTTAGATTCACCGATTGAACTCATCAAAATTCCGCCAATATTACCACAAGCGGCCATCGAAAGCATTTCTTTAACACCGTATTTCAATTTGAACAAGTTTTTCGTATTTTGTTTTTTCATTAAATACGCAACCGGAACAGAAACACCCGCAACTGCACCAAACAATGCACAAAATTTATCCTTTTTAGTAACCGTTGATTCAGGATTTTTTTGCGGCATATTCATGTGACCGTATGCAATTTTATTATTTCCATTCTGAAAATTATTCATACGATATAACGGTTGATTATATGAGGTAACCGATTCTATAGGCATTACGAATCCTTATTTACAATTAGTGTACTTTGTACAATAGTGTAATGCAAAAAAGAATTTTGTAAAGTACTAAAATCTTATTTTAAAAGGAAGATTTGCCGCTTCTTTCACTGAAATAGGCGCTATTGACCAATCCACGCCATTTACATAATCATTAACTTTTATTGCAGAAATGTCATTATTTTCATCATATTTTGCACTGTATTCTCGGTACAATTTGTGATTGCGGTCATATAACATTTCTTTAGTAATCTTTCCATCAGCATCTTTTTTAAATATCGTATCTATGTACAAATCCGGCAATGTATTTGTATAATAACAAAATTCATTATCAGTAATTTTTGAAAAAGTTTC
This sequence comes from uncultured Candidatus Melainabacteria bacterium, assembly GCA_934692625.1. Lineage (GTDB taxonomy): Bacteria > Cyanobacteriota > Vampirovibrionia > Gastranaerophilales > Gastranaerophilaceae > Zag111. The sequence continues at coordinate 156,173 of CAKUUC010000002.1, read as the reverse complement.
TATGTTGCCATCTTTATCATAAATATTATGCACACCCGTTGAATAATAGTAATCTTCTAACTTTTCACCATCTGCTGAAGTTTTTACATATTTGTAAATACTATCTAAACCTGATTTATTAAATCTTCGTTCCAAAGTTTCGACAGACAAAAGTGAATCATCAGACTTGTCATAAGTCATACAATCAGTCACAAGACCGTCAGCATCGAAATTACAACTTTTATAAGTTTCTCCATCGTTGTCACTCAAAGTTTTAAAATATTTATTATCGAAAAATTTTCCATTTTTTACCAAAACTTCTAACTGTTCAACATTAGTCGGTGCATTTACAAAATCAGGAATATTTTCAACAAAATAGCGATTTTTATTATAAGAATATTTATTAATTATTGGTGAAATTTTGGGAATACAAAAACTTGGATTTTCGCCGGTAAAACAATTTTCATCTTCTTTGGAATACGCAAAACGTACAAGTTCTAATGAATTAAAATCATTTTTCACTATATAAAAAAATGATTTGTCAAAACCATCATTAAAAAATTCACTTGGCCAATCGTTTGAAAATGACACATTATCATTATCTGCAATCGTTTGTAATTTGTTGACAATATTTAAAGACATTTTATCTTCCAATTGCAAAATACCGTTTATTAAACTTTCTGAGGCTAAACAACAATTTGTTGTACCTATAACGAAAAATGTAATTAAAATTTGTAATAATTTCTTACACATAAAAATTCATTCCTACCAAGACAATAATAGAAAAAATGTAAACTAATCACATCATACGGAAATATTAGAGTTAAACAATTGCTAACTTAACTTTTCTTTGAGCATTGTTTTTTGGTTCAATTTTTCGCAAGTCTTCAATTCTTTTTAGTACATTTACGGCTTTTTCATCTTGAGGCTCGGCTGATAAAAATTTACGATAATATCTTTTGGCATCACGAGAATTGCCTAATTTGTCAAAACATAGACCTATTTCAGAATACACTTTGGTATACTTTGGATTTATTTTTAGTGCATTCAAATACAAATTCAACGCTTGACTGTATAATCCCATTTTGGAAAGCAAATAAGACTTTCTTATATATGCACTAATATAATTTGGAGAATTTTCTATCAATTTTTGATAAATCATCATCGCCATATCAGGTTCATCACAACGTTCATGAGCCAGTCCCAAATTATAAATCACTTCCGGATTTTCAGGCTCTAATTGGATAGCCTGAATAAAACATTTTATCGCTTTGCAAGGTGTTTCATTTTCCAAATGACACAAGCCTAGTTGATGGAAATATTCATAATTATCAGAATCAAGCATTACCGCTTTTTCTAAATATTCAATCGCCTTGCTTAATTTGCCCCATTTTTTGTAACAAACACCTAGTGAATAGTAAATTTCTGCATTATTTCTTTCAATAAACAATGCATTCAAATAATTTGATACCGCTTTTTTATACTCATTATTTGCAAAAAAACTATCACCTTTTGTTTTGAATGTGTTATTTACAAGAGCTTTTGATATAACGGGGCTCATATAACACGACTTTAAATCATTACTGCTCAACTCTTTTTCCTCTTTCGTTTATTGTAGATTTTATTTCAAATTTGTTGAACAACCGTAAGATGTAAACATTAATCAATCGTTGGATTTATTAATATAATTGTGCTATAACAATATTATGAAAAAGAAGATTTTAGCATTAGGGATAGCTTGTATATTAACATTGTCACAAACGCTTGTATTTGCGGAAGAAATCCATTTGGGAGAAGTTCAGCAAACACAAATAGAATTGCCAAAAGTTGACGTCAAAAGCCAAGCGTCTATTGTCATTAGCGATAAAGAAATTATGGACGAAATTATCAAACTTCAAAAAGAAAAAGACATGGACGATATTGACAGTTTATGGAAAGGAACAGTTGAAAATAACCAAGTTATTGGTTTTGCACTAAAAAAATTGTCAACTCCTGAAAGCCAACGCAGAATACATTCATCACTAATGGCAAAAACACTTTCTGCAATAGTTTCAGGTGCTGCACTTGCGCCATCTTTAGTCGGAGCGGATTATGCAATCCAATCAGGGAGTTATGCTGCTGGCAGAATGATTCAAAACTTTATTAACAGAAAAAATATTCCACAAGAAATTCCACTAACAGATACAGAATTGATTGAATTAGCGGGACTTGTAGAAAGCTTACAAGACAAAATTATCAATGCATATTACAATTACAAAAATTCACTTTCTCAATTGAAAGAAATTCGTTCTCGAGAAATGCTCTACAGTAAAAATTATGTAAAAGCGATGGACGAAGAAGATTTCTTAGAAATTGCAATCTCATCTGCTTTATATAAAGATATGCAACTTGAAGAATTCAAATACGAACAAATGGCAAAAAAATATCACTTAGAACTTCAACGACTTGCCGGTAAAAAGGTTGTTGATAACTTAAATATGTACCAATATGATTACAATTCCACTTTAGTAGGAGGAAATAATGTTAAAAAATAAAAGCATACTTGCAACAATGTTATTAATAGGATTAACAGCAATGCCTGCATTTTCTGATGAAATATTACCTGACATTGAATTTCCAAAACCTCCTGCTTTCAGAGTCGGAATATCAGAGTTGCCTGAAAAACAATATGTAGAAGCTGAAGAAGTTAAAAGTGCTAAAGTCGAAAAAAGTTATGCAAAACTTGACAATTCTCAAGATGCCGAAATTGCCGATTACACATACGCAGATTTAGATTTAAAACGAATGTCAAAAGAAATTTCGCAAGAACTTGAATATGACGGACAAGATATGCTATCAGACTTGTCATTGTTATGGCAAGGTGCTGCAATGCAAAGCGAAACAATAAACTTTGCGCTATACAAACTGGCAAATCCTGATGCGGATAAACCTGATGAAAAATCAATAAAAAAAGTTTTAACAACAATTGCAAGTATGTCAACACTTGTCGGAGCCGGAATCGGAAACCCTATTATCGCCGGTTCATCTCTCATTAGTGGGAATGTTCTTGGAATTATGTCACAAGATACAAAAGCACTTAACTACAAATACACAAAAGTAAACGATGCCGATATGATTATCCTTATCCGCAAAGTTGAAGACTTGCAACAAAAAACTGTTGATTTGTATTATGACTATATGAGCGCAAAAAAGCAAGTTGAACTTATTGCTGACTTGGTTAACGAAAGACAAGAAAAATTTGAGTACGCTCAAGCAAACAATGCACCAAGAGAACTCATCGTAATCACTGATGCTTACTATAGAACAGCACTTGACAAATTTAGAAACGCAAAATCTGAATTTTTCTCAAAACGTGCCGCTCTTGAACAGTTTGTAGGTAATGAAACACTTTTGCAATTTGAACAAGAATTAGCAGCAAGAGAAAATGGAGAAAAAGTAGCAAATCAAACTCCACAAGAGCAAGAAGCGCAAAACGAAGAGTACTCTCAAACTGTAAAAAATGTAGAAAATTATACGCAAAATTTATCACAAGACCCAACAAGTGATGAAAATTCTACAATTATGCTTAGAGGAACAGAAGAAAATCAACTAAACATAGCTAAAAATGAAACAACCGTTAACTCGGATAAAGTTACAGGATTATCTTCTAATCTGCAAAATGAAGAAAACACTTCTAAAACTCAAAAAGCCAAAAAGAGCTTATTCAAAAAAAACACTTCGAAAACTGAAGTAAAAGAAACAGAAACTCAAACAAAAACTTCAACAAAAAAAATAAAAGAAAAGAAAGAAAAACCGGCAAAAGTTAGCAAACCTAAAATCAATCAGAACTTGATATTTTTACATAGCGAAAGACAAAACGCAACTCAACAACAAACTCAATCACAACAAGTTCAATCAGAACAACCGGCACAATCAGTGACAACAACTCCACAACAACAGTTGCCAGAAATTTTGCCACCTGTTCAACAGACGAATTACTCAAAAATAGATACATCAAACTTACCTCCGCTTGATGAAATCACTCCACCGAAACTTGATGATGGTTATTCTATTCACCGTGAGTACGATTTTGGAGGATATAGCAATGAAACTAGTGACTTACCGTTGTAATTCCGGCAAAGAGAATATGGCAACAGATGCCAAACTTCTTGAAAATGCAATAGAAAAACAACTCACTGAGCCAATTTTCAGATTATATGGCTGGAAGCCAGCTTGTGTTTCTCTCGGACGAAATCAAAAAGAGGATTTTATCAATTTTGACTTACTAAAAAAGTTAAATATTGATGTTGTCAGAAGATTGACCGGCGGACGAGCACTTTTACACGATAATGAAATCACTTACAGTTTCGTCTGCCCGACAAATTACCTAAAAAATGGAGAACACGTTGTATCTTCTTACAAAGAGATTTCGCAAATATTGATAGATAAATTTCAAAAACTCGGAATTGATTTGGATTTTGGAACATCAAAAGCTATCAATACAAAATTTGATTATTGTATGCTACTATCAACAGGTGCAGATTTATGTTATAAAAACAAAAAACTTATCGGTTCTGCGCAATGCCGTAAAAACGGTTATATCTTACAACACGGGTCTATTTTGTACGATTACGATAAAGATTTGTTAGAAAAAATTTTCAATGAACCAATTGATACAAACTGCATAACAACAATAAAAGAAATTAATCCAAAATTAACAAAAGAAGATATTATAAAAACCTTGTATAGTTAAATTTTTATAAATTAATTAAAAAAGGTTATTGATAAAAAATTAGATTGATAGTAAAATTTACTAAAGATAGTTACAATAAAAAATTAGTAGGGAAATATGATTAAAACAAATAGCGAAATTAAAGCAATGGTAATGGCTGCAGGTATGGGCTCAAGATTAGAACCAATTACATTGAAAATGCCTAAACCTTTAATTAATGTAATGAACACTCCAATTATGGATATTATTTTAACTCAATTACATAATGCAGGTGTTAAAAATGTAATTTCAAACACTTACTATTTAGCAGACCAAATTATTGACAGATATAAGCACAATAATTTAGGTATAAACTTCACTTATATCAAAGAAGAAACACTTTCCGGAACTGCCGGTGGTGTAAAAAAATGTCAACATTTCTTTGAGGAAGGGGAAGCGTTTATTGTTATGTCTGGTGATATTTTGACAAATGCAGATATCAAAAAAGGGATTGAAGCGCACAAAAAATCAAATGCAATCGCTACTATCGGTGTTAAAGAGGTTTCTCACGATTTAGTTTCAAATTTTGGTGTGATAGTAACTGATGAAAATGGATTTATTACAGAATTTCAAGAAAAGCCATCAAAAGAAGAGGCTAAAAGTAATTTAATCAATACGGGGATTTACATTTTTGATTACAAAATTTTTGATTATATTCCGGAAAATACCTTCTATGATTTTGCGAAAAACGTGTTTCCGAAACTATTAGAAGAAAAGCAAATCAATACCTTTACTGTTGATGGATACTGGAATGATATAGGCACAATTGAACAATATAAACAATCAGTTCAAGATGTTTTCAACGGTGTTTGCAAAATTAAACATAATGAAGTTGTTGATACGAATTTTGGAAGTTACACCTGCGGTAATACGAAATTACCAAAGACCTTGCGAGTTGTAGGGAATAATGTTATCGGCAATAACTGTAAAATCGGGGAATATGTAAAACTTGAAAACTGCATAGTATTTGATGATTCAGAAATAAAAACAGGCTCTGAACTTGAAAACTGCATAGTTTTACCGACGCCCAATCACGAAAAATTCAAATCACATTTAGAACACAACCATAAATCTGTAGTTACGGTTTAACATTGCAGTCAATACGAACAGATTTTTAAAAAATTTATAAAAAACAAACACAAATTTCAGTATCAAAAGTAGGTCGGAATTGCCATTCCGACACGTAAAATAACGCTGTTTGCGTGGCAATTTATCTAAACGAAACCTTAATATGTTCATTTTTAATTATTCATTAATTTTCAATATTACCAGATTCGTCATATTTTCTATTTACTTTGAAAAATAAATTTTCTTCATTCTCTGGATTTGACATTATTTTATCAAAGTTTTCTTTTTGTTTTTTGTCTTGAGTTTTATCAAAACCTTGACTCCTTATGTATCCATCAGTATCATCAATCGTCCAACCATACATTTTACCATCTGAATATTTATATGATGCACCTTTACCCATAAGTCTCTTACTTTCAACCATACGCCCCTTATCATCAAACTTATATTCTTTATACGCAGAATATTCATTTAATACAGTATTTTTTGAAGCTAATTTCAAAGTTTTTGAATCATTATCATAAATAACTTCCTTATCTATTCCTTCCCAGTTACCAGAACCACTATATGTTGTTTCTTTTTCTTTTGTCGAAGTATTATTCAAAATAGCTGAAAAAATATTTTTCAAATTCTCTGTCCATTTTTGTCCCTCAAAATTCTGAAGCAACTCATTATCATCAATCTTGGTTAAATCTTCAGAACTAAAATCCTCTCTATCAACAATCCCATTATTATTCTTATCGCCAAATATAGAACCAGCATTTTTATCGCTATCATTCTTTTTTACAGGGATATCACTTGAAGAATTATTATTACCTAAAATTAAAAAATTGTTTGAAATTTGCATAGACTCTCCTTTTTATAAAATATCCACAATATAAAAAAGTATTTATATAAAAAAGAATTGCCCATACCATACCATACCATACTATACCATACAGGCATTATAGCAAGGGTTTCAGGGATTTTAAATTCAAATTAACATTTCGTAACATTCGAACTTATAAAGCCCAAGACAACTTAGCCCAATGTAGGTTTGGATTGCTATCCAAACAATTAAAATTACTATGCAAAAAACAAACAAAACGGTCACCCTGAACTGGTTTCAGGGTCTCTTCATATCAAGGTTTTACAAGGAACAAGCCCTAAAATTATTAAAAAATAATGTTCCCCGCTGGCAGGGGAACCGAAATCTTTGATTTCGATGGGGAGGAAAATACAATAGAACAAGATTTTAGGAAACTATCCATTTGTTTTATTTTGGGTATTAAAGAGATTCTGAATCTACGCACTCGCATTAATCATGCCTTCACTTCGTTACGCACACTGCTCGTGCTGTTCAGAATGACTATTCGGTGTGCTTAGCAAAGCTTTCGTCATTGGAGAAAACTTAGAAAATTTTTGCGAATTACAATGAGCAAATAAATTTTCTTGTTATTCAGAATCTGTTAGATAAAATTACACCGTTGGCATAGCAATGCCAACCTACTTTTTAAAAGTCTATATCACAATCAGAGAGTACCTTTTCAACCCGTTGGGCTAGTCAACCGACAATTTACATCCTTCTAGTGCACAAAAAAACAGGAATGTCTCCACTCCTGTTTTTCTCATAAGTTTTCAAATAAAAACTATTTGTTCATTGCTTCGGCAACTGCAACGGCACATGCAACAGTAGCACCTACCATTGGGTTGTTACCCATACCGATTACGCCCATCATTTCAACGTGAGCCGGAACTGAAGAAGAACCTGCGAATTGAGCATCACCGTGCATTCTACCCATTGTATCAGTCATACCGTAAGAAGCAGGACCTGCTGCAACGTTATCAGGGTGTAATGTACGACCTGTACCACCACCTGAAGCAACTGAGAAGTATTTTCTACCATTTTCCCAGCACCATTTTTTGTAAGTACCTGCTACAGGGTGTTGGAAACGAGTTGGGTTAGTTGAGTTACCTGTAATAGAAACGTCAACGCCTTCTTTAATCATGATAGCAACACCTTCTGATACATCATCTGCACCGTAGCATTTAACTTTTGCTCTTTCTCCGTCTGAGAATGGAGTTTCTTTAACGATTTTCAATTCGCCTGTTTTGTAATCGTATTCAGTTTCAACAGCAGTAAAACCATTGATTCTAGCGATTACATAAGCAGCATCTTTGCCTAAACCGTTCAAGATAACTCTTAGAGGTTCTTTTCTAACTTTGTTAGCGTTTCTAGCAATACCAATAGCACCTTCAGCAGCGGCGAAAGATTCGTGACCTGCTAAGAAACAGAAACATTTTGTTTCTTCTCTCAACAACATTGCGCCTAAGTTACCGTGACCGATACCAACTTTTCTTGTATCACCAACTGAACCAGGAACTGCAAATGCTTGCAAACCTAAACCGATAGCTTCAGCAGCATCAGCGGCATTTTTAATTCCTTTTTTGATTGCAATTGCACAACCTAAAGTATAAGCCCAAGAAGCATTATCAAAAGCAATCGGTTGAATACCTTTAACGATAGCATCAACGTCAATACCTTTTGATAAACATAATTCACGAGCTTCATCTAAAGTTTTGAATCCATATTCAGGTAGAACTTTAGCTAAAGTAGCTTCACGTCTATCTTTTCCTTCAAAATTTGCCATAATTATTTTCCTTTTCTTATTACTGTCATAAAACGGGCAACTATGCCCTTTGCATTAATTGAATTTTTCAGATAGAAAAATTCAGTAACTCGATACTACTCTTTACGAGGGTCGATAGTTTTAACTGCATCAGCAAATCTACCGTAAGTACCGATATTCTTTTCGTAAGCTTCTTTAGGATCTACACCACTCTTGATTGCGTCCATAACTTTACCAAGGTTAACGAATTTGTAACCGATAACTTCGTCATTTTTATCAAGACCAAGTTCCAAAATATAACCTTCAGTTAATGAAAGGTATCTAACACCTTTTTGTTTAGTTGAGTGGATTGTACCACACATAGAGCACAAACCTTTACCCAAATCTTCAAGACCTGCACCTACAGGCAAACCGTTTTCAGAGAAAGCGGTTTGAGTTCTACCGTAAACGATTTGCAAGAATAATTCTCTCATTGCAACGTTAATAGCGTCACAAACAAGGTCAGTATTCAATGCTTCCAAAATTGTTTTACCAGGAAGGATTTCACCAGCCATAGCAGCAGAGTGAGTCATACCAGAACAGCCGATTGTTTCTACCAATGCTTCTTGGATAACACCTTCTTTAACGTTAAGAGTCAATTTACAAGTACCTTGTTGAGGTGCACAGCAACCACAACCGTGTGTAAGACCTGAAATATCTTTGATTTCTTTACACTTTGTCCATTCTCCTTCTTGAGGAATTGGAGCAGGTACTCCTTTTACACCACGTGCAACGCAGCATTTTTCTTGAATTTCTTGTGAAACTTGTATATTAGTCATTTTCTACTCCCTTCACCTTATATACAAGTAAATTGTAACTTGCTAAAATAGTTTCGTCAAGATTTTCAAAGGCATGGAACATTACAAATAACAACATAAATTAACACTTGTGAAAGGAGAGATAAAATGAAAATTGCAAACAATTTAACAGAACTTGTTGGACACACTCCAATGGTAAAAATTAACAAATTAAACACCGGAAATGCGGAAATTATTGCAAAATTAGAATACTTCAATCCTGCAAATTCGGTAAAAGACAGAGCCGCACTTCAAATGATAATAGATGCAGAAAATGATGGAAAGATAAATAAAGATACACTTATAATTGAACCAACCAGTGGAAATACCGGTATAGGATTGGCTATGATTTGCGCAGTAAGAGGTTACAAAATCGTTTTAACAATGCCGGAATCTATGAGCCTTGAACGAAGAATGCTTCTAAAAGCCTACGGAGCAGAACTCGTTTTAACTCCGGCTAAAGACGGCATGAAAGGTGCAGTAGATAAAGCAATTGAACTTAGTAAAGAAAATTCTAATTCATTTATTCCTTCCCAATTTGACAACCCATCAAATCCTAAAGCACACCTTTTGACAACTGCAGAAGAAATTTGGCAAGATACAGACGGAAAAATTGACATTGTTATAGCCGGAGTCGGAACAGGTGGAACAATATCAGGAATTGCCGAAAAATTGAAAGAAAAAAATCCAAACATAAAAGCAATAGCCGTTGAACCTTTTGAATCCCAAGTTCTTGCAAACGGTCAAGCCGGCCCTCATAAAATCCAAGGTATCGGAGCAAACTTTGAACCTAAAAATTTCCACCGTGAATTTATAGATGAAATTTTACCGATAAAAAATGAAGAAGCGCTAGAAATGGCAAAAATACTACCGGCAAAAGAAGGTATATTATCAGGAATTTCAGGTGCTGCAAATATTTGTGCCGCAATTAAAGTTTCAGAACGTTCTGAAAACAAAGGCAAACGAATAGTTACTATAATTCCAGACTGTGGCGATCACTATTTAAGTTGCGGAATTTGGGAGTAAAAATAAATAAATAGATAAAAATTGGCGCCCGACATATTAAATATGTCGGGCGACTAACTAAAAATTTCTAATGATAATAAATTTTCCTTTTACCAAAAATTTTACACTTCTACAAACAACCTACGACCTACAATATTTTGTTTTCCATTGTAGTATCCTGCAAAATATCCGCCTTTTACAGGTTTGTTTTGGGCATAATACTGTCCATATCGGTTTCCGTTATAGTTCACAAAAGGGTTATTCCCGAAAGGATTGCCGCCGTTTGTAGTATGAGTAACTACCGGTGCTGTTGTCCCCACTTGTTGTTGGGGCATAAGTGCATTTGATAAGAAATTAACTAAACCTGCCATATTACCTCTGTTCCATTCTACTATGGTTCATATTTAATAAAATTTTCCATTTTGTCATTATTGTAGCATAGTTTTTAACAAACTTCTTAATACAACTTAACAAAATCATTCATTTTATGTAGATAAATTGAAACTTAGGGATTTATATCAAAAGAAAATTGTGCTATAATGTTTTGTATGGAAGAAAATAAGAAAAATATCCTGATTGTAGGAAATTCCGCTATTTCTACAACTTTAGCAAATAAACTGAGAGAAAATAAAAGTATTGGAGAAATCTTTATCGCTCCTAATCCTTGTGTTGAAAATGACAATTTTAAGTCTGTTGACATTAGGGAAGACGATTTGACAGGCTTGTTGAAATTTGCACTGGAAAACGAAATTAATTTGACAATCCCGACATCAGAAAAAGCCATCAAAGCCGACATTGTTTCATTTTTCCAAGAAAACGGACAGAATATTTTTGGCCCAACAAAAGATGCTAGCAAAATTACTTACAACAAAATTTATGGGAAGAAATTTCTTTACAAAATTCATGCAATAACTTCTAAATTCGGAACTTTTGACAAATTACAAGCAGCAGAAGATTGGATTAAAAATGCAAAATTTCCACTTCTTATAAGAACCGCAGAATCAAGTATTCACGGGGACAGATTGGTTTGTCCGACAATTTCTTTAGCCTCAGAATTTTTAAACACATTATTTACAAAAGGAGAAAACGAAGTTCTCACAGAAGAATTTACAATGGGGCATAATTTTACTGTTTATTACATAACTGATTGTTATAGCGCCGTTCCGATTACAACTGTTGCGAATTACAAATTTGCACAAGATGGTGATGGCGGACTTTGGACAAACGGTATGGGGTGTTTTGCTCCTGATTATAAAATTTCAGAAACCGTACTAAACAGAATACAAAACATAGTCAACAATACGCTATCCTCACTTGAAAAACGAGGAATTCCGTACTTTGGAATATTAGGAGTTGATTGTACATTAGTTGAGGAAGACAAATTTGTCGTAAACGAATTTAAGCCGTTTTTCCAAGATTTTGATGCCAGCGCAATTCTTAACTTGATTAGCGATGATTTAATCAAAATAATGTTCAAATGTATTGAAGGCTTATTTGCGGACGAATACGAAGAAATAAAAACAAATGATTATTCTTCAGTATCTGCAGTTGTTTATTCTCGACAAATTAACAAAAAAATTAAAGGAATTGAAAATATTGACAATGACCGAAATTTAGCATTTATAAATGTCAAAAAATGCTTAAATGGAGATTTGTTGACCTCAATCGGTGCAAATTTTGTTTTAACAAGAACCGCTTCAACTCTTAATAGAGCCAAAACTTATTTATATGAAGATTTAGCAGAAATCAAATTTGACGGAATTAAATATAGAAACGATATTTGCAAATAATTATTTTGGGTATGTTGAAATTTCATAATTTATCATTAGATAAATGGTATGGCGTTTAACAATACTAAAAATTATTATGAAATTTTGAAGGTAAAAACAGATGCAACGACAGCAGAAATCAAAGTTGCATATAGAACTCTTGCAAGAAAATATCACCCTGATATCAACAAAACACCGGAAGCAAGTGAAATTTTTAAAGAAATCACAACAGCGTATGAAACTTTGTCAAAAGCGGAATCAAGACGTAATTATGACATAATTAACGGAATTTTTAAAGATAACAATACACAACAAACTGACACGGCACAAAACTACACTCACAAAGCAACAGAAAAAAAATCTTACAATAACTCATCAACACAAAGTACTCAAAAAAAACAAAAAACTTCATTATTCAAAAACCTTAAAATCTTTTTCACAAAACTTGAAAAAGAAAAAAGAAACAAAGCACGTAAAAAACCTCAAAAAGGTCAAAATATAACAACAGAAGTTACAATAACACCGGAAGAAGTTATTACAGGCAGCAAGCGAGTAATAAATGTATTAACAAGACTCACTTGTCCTGTTTGTAACGGTCACAGATTTGTTAACGGAGGTAAATGCAGCGAATGCAATGGTAGTGGTGAAATTTCCAAAAAGAAAAGAATTACCGTAACTATTCCAAAAGGAATAAAAGACGGTACAAAATTGCGCCTGAAAGGAGAAGGCGCCAGCGGTAAAAATGGTGGCGAAAACGGAGATTTATATATCACTGTTAAAATTGAAATGCCTACAAAAATTCACCACGACAAACAAAATATTTACTACAATATTCCAATAACTCCATTTGAAGCAGTTTTGGGCGAAGAAATAAAAATTCAGACTTTTGACGGAATTATAAAACTAAAACTTCCTAAAAACACAACTTCAGGACAAAAATTCAGAATTTCCGGACAAGGAATAAAGAAAAACGGCAAAGTTGGAGATTTAATTATTACAGTAAGTATTGAAATTTCTCATAATTTATCAGATGATGAAATCAGGTTGTATGAGCAACTGAAAAATTTGTCAAAAGATAATATCAGAAAGAACATAATGAATGAAAACTAAAATAAATGAAATATTCTCATCAATTCAAGGTGAAGGTCCTGTCGTTGGTTACAAACAATTATTTATAAGATTTTGCGGCTGCAATCTTCATTGTGACTATTGCGATACTGAATTTCAAACAGGAATTGAATATACACCAACAGAACTTTTTGAAAAAATCAACTCTGAATACGATTTATCAACATTTCATTCAATTTCGCTAACAGGTGGAGAACCATTACTGCACTGTGAATTTTTGCAAGAATTTTTGCCACTTTTAAAAAATAAAACAAAAATTTACTTGGAAACTAACGCAACTCTTTCTGAAAATTTGCAAAAAGTAAAAAATCTCATTGATATAATTTCGGCAGACATCAAACTGCCAACATCTACTGGGTTTGACTCGTTTGACTTGCATAGAAAGTTTTTTGCAAATTGTAATGGTATTGAAACTTTTGCAAAGATAGTTTTTGACAAAAATATAACAGAAGAAGAAATTATAACTTGCTCAAATATCGGAAAAGAGTACAATATAGAACTTGTTTTGCAACCTAAAATGGTGGAAGATAAAATGACTGTTAATTCAGAATTTTGTACAGCAATTCTTGATAAGTTTACGCAAAAATATAAAAATACAAGACTTATCCCACAAGTTCATAAATTTATCGACGTCCAATAGCAAATATTACAAATTCTTTACAAACCAGATAAAAAAAGCAATTATTTACAACTTATATCCTTTATATATATAAGAGCAGAGTTTATAAAGGATATTCGATGAGTTATAATGATAAAACAGCAATAAACGGAATTACAGAAGCAACAGCAACTACAGACAATTACGTAAAAACTGACTTTGGCATAAAAGTAACTGATGATGACACCCGAAATATAATGAGTGCAACCTTTGGGGTTATAAAAAACAACCTTGAAGCACTATGGTATGCAGTTGGCTTGGATCCAAATGTAAACATAGCATACCAAAAGACAATGTCTGACCCTAGTCAATGCATTGATGTCAGAGGTAAAAAGTTCTATCCTCACCCTGGAGTTGGAAATCTCAGAGCATACAATGAAAACGGGCACCCATCAGGCGGTTGCTTTTCAATGCAAACAATGGCGTAATTAAAAAAATAAGGAAATCTTTCAACAATGAGTAATCAAATTAACGGAATACAATTAACATCTAGACCAGGAACTGATTTTAACATTCAGTATAATGTTCCTGATACCGGTTTGACTAACTCATCAACATTGGCAAATTCAATGGTTGCTGGAATTTACAACCTTTTAACAGTTAATTTCAGCGGCAAACAAACAGAAAATATTCCACAACATTCACAAAACGATATTTTCCAAAATAACGGCTTAAAACAAAATGTTCACGCAGGAAATCACAAATTATTTACACAAGCCTAGTAAATAAACTTTCACTCTCATAATTCTTATCTTAACAAACAAAAAAGCCCTCTGATAGATTCCAGAAGGCTTTTTGAAAATTATAACAAAATCAATTAGCAACAAGCGGCTGTAGATTTTGATTTTTCGATACAAGAAATCAAAGTTTTTGCAACTGTTTCTTGTTCTTCTTTTGTCAATTCTGGGAACATTGGAAGTGAAATAACAACTTCTGTGTTCTTTTCAGTGATAGGCAAAGAACCTTTACCCATACCTAACCAAGCATTAACTTTTTGGAAATGTAGAGGAATTGGATAGTACAACATAGCACCGATACCATTTTCGCCCAACATTTTGTGAACAGCATCTCTGTTAGGAATTTTAACTGTATATTGGTGATAAACACAATATGTATCGTCTAATTCTGATGGAGTTTGAACATCTGCACAATCTGCAAACAATTCATTGTAATAGTGAGCATGTTCACGTCTTTTTGTATTCCATTCATCGATATATTTTGCTTTTACTCTCAAGATTGCTGCTTGAATTTCATCAAGACGGCTATTTACACCCAATTCATCATTGTGGTAGCGAACCATTGAACCATGGTTTCTCAAAGCAATCAATCTATCTTTAAGTTTTTCGTCATTAACTGTGCAAAGACCGCCATCACCCATTGTACCAAGGTTTTTAGTAGGGTAGAAACTATAGCAACCGATATCACCAAATGTACCAACTTTTTTGCCTTTGTATGTAGAACCGATAGCTTGGCAACAATCTTCAACAACTCTCAAATTGTGTTTTTTAGCAATTGCCATAATTGCGTCCATATCACAAGGTTGACCGTATAAGTGAACAGGAATAATAGCCTTTGTTCTAGGAGTAATTGCAGCTTCGATTTTTTTAGGGTCAATATTAAATGTATTTTCATCAATATCAACAAAAACTGGTTTAGCGTTAACCATGCCAATAGCTTCAGCAGTTGCAACAAAAGTGAATGCTGTAGTAATAACTTCATCACCAGCACCGATATCTAACGCACGCAATGCAATGTGCAAAGCATCTGTACCAGAATTCAATGCTACAGTGTAATTACAGCCAATATAACTTGCTAATTCACTTTCCAACGCTTTTACATTAGGCCCTAAAATATAGCAACCTGAACGCATTACTTCACATACTGCTTTTTCCGCTTCTTCGCCAATTTGAGCGTATTGACGTTTTGAATCAAAAATAGGAATCATTTTTTTCTCCTTTACTATCTACCAAACCATGATTTAATTATACCATACCATTTTTCATCTTTACATAAACTTTATATCTCATAATCAAAAACATAAGTGTCTTGAATACACCTATTGATTTTTTACTATGCCTGTGGTAATTTTAAATTGTTCACATGAATAAAAGGATTTCAGATTTTATGTATATTCAAAACCGACGTAGCAGACGAATTTTAGAAGGCTTGTTTTAAACGGCTCGAATGTTTGCTGTCGGTAAAAAGAGATTTAAAACAAGACCTTCTAAATTGAGGGTCTTGTTTTTTATGTAACAAAAATTTAAAACGAGTCTAAAATTAAGCAATTAATTTAGTTTAGAGGTTTTAAAAGGAAAGTGAAGGTAAGTAGAATGAAAAATAAAAATATGCGACGACGCTCAACAATAAAAGCGAACGCTCCAATCGTGAAACTTATGAATTTAATTTGGGGCTTGTAATACACAAGTTGAGCGGGAATTTTTGTCCCGAAAAGGATAGGAAAAATGTCAATTAACGGATATATATATTCAAAATTAAGTAATAACAGTTCACGGGTACCCCTTGCAGTAAAAGACGTTGCAAACAGTTGCGGATTAACAGCAGCTTCATACATTGCCGGTGACACAGTCGAAGGAAAAGATAGATTTATAGATGAATTTGGAACTCAAGCTATTTGGCTATGGGGTATTCCGGCTTATAAAATGCTATTGGACTACACATTATTTAAAACAGCCAAACTTGATCCTGAAGTAGATGCAAGAATACTCAAAAACCCTGAGATATTAAAACTTGCTCAAGAATTTGCACCAAACGCAAAAATCAAAAAAAGTTTGGAAAATGTTGCAAAACATCAAGTAAAATTCAAAAACCTCACAATGATTAGATTTGCAGCATCAACAGTGTTAACCGCAGGAACATATCTCGGTTTAACAAAATTCAGACACAATTATACAGAAAATCAAATCAAAAAAGATTATTTTGAAAGACAAAAAACCGAACAACAAAAAGAAGCAAAACAAGGCAGAAATATTCCGTTCTCATCTGCATTTGCTGACGTTCACAAGAACAACAATAAAAATGTAACCTTCACAGGAGGAGTTCAAGACTTTATATTTGACCCAGTTAAAAACCTTATGCTTGTTGATGGAACAATCACAGGCGAAAGATTAACCCATGCCAGAAACCCACAAGATTTCATGGGATATGTAATAAAAGAAGGCTTGTTCTGGGCATTTATGTACTTTGCAGGACCTTTAATTTCAAAAGCAATGGAAGCACACGCTGACAAAAAAGGAAAATCAATCGATTTAGATGCCAGAGTAATCGAATCAACAGGACTTGAAAACGTTATGAAAAACGGTACTCTAAAATCTCAAATTGAAGAATTTAAAAACATCAGCAAAAACGATGCAGAATTGTACAAATTCGCAGTTCAACCGGAAAACAAAAACTTCGTAATTTATGCGGCTAAAAAATCAGACGTAATCAACTGCTTAAAGAAAACAAAAACACCTGATACCAGAAAATACATTGATTTAGACGAATTGAGAAATGTAGGTAAAAAATTAGAAAAACTTCTTACCCAATACGAAACATCTGGTGAAACCTTGAACGACTTTTTAGGTGGTGTAAGAAAGCTTAAAAAGTATGCTGTATTGAAAAACATTGGAGCATGTATCGGCGCATTGGGAGTTCTAGCACCGGCATTAATGTTGATTACAAGAAAAGACAACGAATATCAAGTCAAAGCGGATATCGAAAAGAAATTAGCCCAAAAACAAAACCAACCTGATATTGACAAAAAATCATAACTATATAAAAATAAATAGAACAGAGAAAACAGACTTGTAAAAGAAAGGAAAAATATCATGGAAAAATGGGTATGTACAGTATGTGGTTATGTTTACGATCCTGCAGAAAACGACAACGTAAAATTTGAAGATTTACCTGACGATTACGTATGTCCGCTTTGCTCAGTAGGCAAAGACCAATTCGAAAAAGAAGACTAATAATTTGTCGATAGAAAACTCCCACTATTTTTTCAATAGTGGGAGTTTTTATTTCTATTTTTGTGATGAATATAAAAACACAAACCAAGCTAAATTTTTTGCTCTTTGCTCTATTAACCCAACCTGAGCACCAGCTAAAAGATTTGAATATATTGAACCGGTAATATTTCCAATTACACTACTATTCAACTTCCTTTGATGATTTGCGAAAACTTCCCAATCTTTTTGAGTTTGCAATAGCAACAAATACTGTTCTCTTGTCATCAAACTTTCCAATGCAACCAAACTATCGTCAAGTTTCTTTTGCCAAACCTTTTCAGAATCAATAACGCAATTTGACATACAAGCCGAGGTATAGCCGCAAGATTTCATACATTTCTGAACCTTCATTTCTATAGCATCAATATTTTCAGAATTATCATTTTTCTTTTTTAAAGTCGAGATAGTTGTATTTAATCGAGAGATTTTTACAGACATTTTTGTAATTTTATTTTTGTAGTTATAAATATTCGCACAAGATATACCAAGCAATAACAACAAAATTAAAATTATTATGATTAGTAAATTTTCTTTATTCATAAATTTATTCTACCAATTTTTACACCTTTTATCAATACAAAGGTTTCTCACCACTCCGCCATTGATTTAACATCAATGGCGGCTTCTTATTATTTTCCACAAAAACATTACACAATGTAACAATCCGTTCAAAAATTATCAAAAAATTTCGACTTTTAAGCTTAATATATAAAGAAAGACTTTTAGGGGAAGTCTGATTAGGGGAAACAGAAAGGTATCACATTATGAATTGTAAATGGTTTATCTTAGCATTTATGTTAAGTTTTTTCTGCACTTGTACTTCAGTTTCAGCACAAGACACTTGGGTTTTCGGCAATGCGGTTCAATCTTCGTACAACTACAATCCGTCAGGGCAAACTATTCAATATTATCCGCCTGAATTAGGGTCCGGTTCAAGTTTGAAATACAACAGAACAACTCCTTATTTTTATCAGGTTCCAAGCAGAATTGAACCTAATGTTCAACCTAATCCGCTAAAAGATGAACTTGAAAAAACAGATTACGTATAAATTTTATTGATTTAAACTCAACTTACATTTATAGTTATATATATGACAACAAATGAAAGAAAGTTAATCAGATTATACAGAAGTCTTGGGTTGGAAATTCACACGTCAACAAAAGCACGTGGACATCAAGGTTTTTATTTGAAAAACAGAATTGATGTATCCAAAGATATACCGGAAAATCGTATAATTCCGACACTTCTACACGAGTTTGCCCATCATATTCACTACAAATTAGAACCCACAATAACTCAAGATGGGGGAAGTTTGAGTGTTCTTTTTCGGGCTGATGATGTAAAACCTTATGAAGATGAACTTTTTAAAATTACACAGTTAGTTGATAAAAACGCAAAATTTGAAATCCTCAATGCTCATAAAGAAAAAATTAAACAAAAAATTAACGAATTTGAAAAAATTATTAAAAATAAGTATCCGAACTTTTTACGCTCAAAAAAATTCAAAGAATTTGACAAGTACATAAAAAAATCAGAAGCGAAATATCTATTAAAATATGACAGGGTAAAACTAATAAGTGGAGTATTTTTTAAAAAGTGCAAAAATTATTCTATAGATAATATTGAACGTGATTTTACAGATATGCCGAAAGAATTTGCAGCATATATCAGATTAAAATCCTATCAAAAGAAACAAGCCCGAGTATCGAATAAAATAAATAAATTAAAAAAATATTACACAAAACCAACAGAATTATTTGCAAGATTTGTAGAGGGGCTGTACATGTACCCTTTAACGGTAAAATCTACAGCCCCTCTATCATACAATCGATTTTTTGAGCTTCTGAATTCCGGTTATTATATGGAATTGTCAGAAGTTTTTGAATTACTAAAACTTCATTATTTTGTAGAATAATTTTTGAGCAAGATCTCTATCAATCTTAGAATTAGCGTATTTTTCATCAACTTCAGCCAATTCTTTACCAACTTGAGAATAAACGTATTTCAAAACATCTGCACTACGTTCAACATTTGAAGCGTATTCTTCACGAATTTTAACAAGTTCGTCATTATCTAGGAATTTACCACCACAAACATAACAATCATCTACTTCAATATTACCTTTTACGCTTGTATGGTTTTTAACCATTTTTGTTCCACAACTAGGACAAAATCTATCTTTTTTAGAGTCGACTTTTTCAAACTCTTTTCCTGAAACTTTGTTTAAAATATCTGAAACATCTTCATTTCTTTCATCAAATTTATCAAATTCTCTATTATCAAAGAAAATTCCACCACAGCCATTTGTACAAATATCAATATTTATCCCTTGAGAAGGAATAAAAACTTTTTCCATAACCTTGCCACATGCCGGACAAGTAAGTGTATTCAGCGAGTCAGCCATAATTAAAACCTTTCATTTATACAGTACACTACAGTATAAATTTAGCATTCCACGAAAATATTACATCATACGGTTAGATTATTTTCCATTAATAATATATAAATTTTTTTTGTATTATTTGGAAAAATATTGTACAATATAGTAAAGGTGAAATAATGACTAAAATCGTTAATAATATAGAAACAGTAGAGAGCATAATACGTCAGGTTTTTCAGAACTTAGACAGCAAAAATTATGAACAAGCCGGACAGTTAATAAAAGAAGCCAATCGAATTTCAAAAGAAATAAGATATTCGGAAGGTTTGTCAATAAGTCTTAGCATTGTAGCCTTCTTGCGCTATATGGAAGACAAAAACAATAATTACGAAAAAGCCATTCAATTGCTTGATGATGCCGTATTTATGGCAAAAAGAGCCAATAGTTGCACTGCTCTATTGGTAAGTGAATTAATTTTTGGAAATATAAACTTTTCAGAAGAGAACCGTGACATTGCACTAATCCATTACAATAACGCATTGCAACTCTCAACTGATGAAGACAAATATTCACTAAACAATACGATTAACACAAGAATTAAACAACTCCAAAACAATATGGATTATTCATTACCGACAAAGAGTGATCCGCTTGTTTCGTTGGTAAAAATCAGTCGCTCAATCACTGCTCTAACAGACATTGATGAACTATTGAAAGTTATAGCGGAAGAAACCCGTAATGCAATGCAAGCAGACAGATGTACTGTTTTTCTTTGGGATAAAGACACTGATGAATTATGGTCAAAAGTTGCACTCGGAATTGATGAAAGCAAAGAAATTAGATTTCCTGCCAATCTCGGACTTGCCGGCTATGTAGTTCAAACAGGCGAAACAATCAACATTACAGACGCTTACAAAGATTCTCGTTTTAACCCTGAAGTTGACACAAAAACAGGCTACAGAACAAAAACAATTCTTTGTATGCCAATAACAAACAATAACAAAGAAATTATCGGTGCAATTCAGGTATTGAATAAAATTGGCGGAGTATTTACCGCAAACGATGAAGATTTGCTTGTCGCAATCGGCGGAAGTGCAAGTATTGCACTTGAAAATGCCCAATTGTTTGACAAAATGCTCCAAATGTACCACGAGCAGAAATTGATGTTTGACAGTTTCATTGACACTCTTGCAATGTCTATTGATGCTCGTGACAAAATCACCGCCGGCCATTCTTCAAGAGTAAAATCTTATTCGACATTGCTTGCTCAGGCTATCGGAATGAGTCCAAAAGATATCAGCCTGCTTGCAAAAGCGGCAACCTTGCACGATATCGGAAAAATTGGTATCAGAGATTCAGTATTGCAAAAAGACGGAAAACTGACAGATGAAGAATATAAACATATTCAAGAACACGTGAGAATTACACACAACATCTTGAACAAAATTTATATGTCACAAGATTTTAGAATTATTACCGAAATGGCTTGTTCGCACCACGAAAAATGGGACGGAACCGGTTATTGTAGACATCTGAAAGGGGAAGAAATCACTCTTGGCGGTAGAATTCTTGCAGTTGCAGATGTTTTTGATGCAATCACATCTAAACGTCACTATCGTGATAAAATGCCGATAATAAACGTTATCGATATCTTGCGCAAAGGTGCAGGCTCTCATTTTGAACCTCGTCTTGTTGACAAATTTTTAGCTATTCCGGTTAATAAAATCGTCGGAGTTTTCCTATCTGAATCACACGGAAAAATTTCAAAAGAACACGATGCAATTTTAAGTCATTACAACTTATTAGATATTCAAAAATTTGGAACTGACGAAAACGCAACAAAAGAAGAAAAAGAAGTTTTTGACCTGTTTAATTTCTATTATATTGGTCAAACTGCCGAAACGAAAGCAGGTACACAATGCTAAAGAAAATATATATAATTGCTGGAATTATACCACTACTAACGAATTCGGTATTTGCCTTTGATATGGGCGGAATTTCTCCGGTAAACCCGCTTGATAACAGAAATGACACTTACCAACAATCTGTAGCAATTCCAACATATAGCCTTAAAAAAGGTTCTTTAACAAGAAATTCCGTAAAAAATCAATATACGATTGCAATGGATAAATTTATGCAAAGCAATATCAGAACTTCTTATCAGGATTTTAAAGTTTTGATTGATAATGTAGTGCCCAATGATTATGTATATATGAGATTAACTCAAGAAATGGCATCAATAGGATTTTTCACACTTGCAGAACTTTCAATGTCAAAAATTCAGGATAGTGAAATTTCAGCGTTAATTGAAGAAGATGTAAAGAATTACTATTTTCCTAATTACAATTTGACATACAAAGATCAAATTTATTTGGCAGAAATTTATTCAAATATTATGTACAACGACCAAAGCAAAGAATGTACGAACGAATTGTTAAAACAAACTGCTCTGCTTGCTGATTCTGATTACGCAAACTATCTTGTTGCAATCGGGAGCATGAAAAACGGTGATATTAAACAAGCCGGAAAATCCATAGATATTGCAATCAGTAAAAATCCTGTCAATATGAATTATAAAAGACTGAAAGCAGAAATTTATTCCCAATCTTCAAAACCGCAAGATGGGGTTAAGTATTTGAACGATCTTAAATCAGAAAGTATTAATACTGTAGTTTTTGACAATGAATTAAGTTCTTCCCAACATTATATTTTATATAAAGCGGCCAAAAATGAATATATTAAAAAATATTTTCTTGCATATTATTACTACGACAAGGGAGAATTTAGCAAATCCCTAAGAGTCCTTCAAACTTCAATTTCCGGGAAAAAGAATATAAACAAAGACGTTTTTGCACTAACTGCAAAAGTTTACTATGCACTAAAGGAGTTTGAAAAAGCACAAGATTATGCACTAAAAGCACTTGATATAGATGGAACATCAGTTGATGCACTTTTAGTTGCAGGTAATATTGCAATGAGAAACGGTGATACAAAATTAGCAGAATCATACTTCAAAAAAGCAACTGCTAAAGATAAAACTTACGAAGCAGAAATTCGACTTGCGGATATCTACAAGGCTCAAGCAAACCTTAAAAAAGCAAAAGAAATTTATGCAAGAATATTAAAAATCAGTTCAAAAGCCTACGAAGCATACTACCAAATGGCTTTGCTCGATAAAGATAGAGAAGAAACTTACCTCAAAAAAACAGTTGCAATCAATCCAAATTTCAAAGACGGCTGGATTGATTTGGCTAGACTACAAATAGCCAAAGAGGATTTTGACCAAGCATTAGATTATCTTGCAATTGCCAAATACATTGATGATAGCGATTACAGATATTACTACTACATGGGCTTAGTTATGAAAAACAAAGGGTTACAAGACGAAGCCAATAACAATTTTGAAAAGAGCTATAACTTGAACTCAAACTTTGATTTAGTGAAGAAGGAATTAAATATATGAAGATAAACATTCTTATTGTAGAAGACCACGAATTAACAAGATTTGGACTAAAAACGACATTTGAAGATGTTGATTTTATAGGTGTAATATACGAAGCGTCATCAGCAGAAGCAGCCTTGGAAATTTTCAAAAATAATCCGATAGACGTTGTTATTATGGACTTAGGATTACCAAATATGAATGGTATTGAAGCAACTCAATCTATCCATAACATAAATAAAGATACAAAAATCATCATTTTAACATCTCACAATGATGAAAAAGAAGTTTTAAACAGTCTAAAAGCCGGAGCAAACGCTTATTGCTCTAAAGAAATAAACTTACAAAGACTGGTTCAAGTTGTCCAATCTGTTGCAGATGGTGCCGCTTGGTTTGACCCAAGTATTGCTCACGTGGTACTTCAAGCCACTGCAAAATCAGAAGTTGAACCAGATGAAAAATACAAAGATTACGACTTAACTGCAAGAGAAGCGCAAATTTTGAAATTGATGACAGAAGGTCACAGCAATATGGAAATTGCGCAAAAACTTGTCATAAGTGTCAATACAACAAAAGCCCATGTAGCAAGTATTTTGCAAAAACTTGAAGTTGACGACAGATTGCAAGCAGCCTTGAAAGCGCTTAAATATAAAATTGTTTAGAGGTCGAAAATGGCTGAATTATATAAGGTTTTGATAGTCGATGATAACCCAAAATACTTGGAAGATGTACTTCCTTATTACGGTTATGAAGTTGTTTGTGCGCTAAACGGAGAAAAAGCTATCGGAATTTTAAATCAAGACAATTCAATTGATTTAGTTTTGCTAGACGTTATGATGCCAAAACTCAACGGTTGGGAAACTCTGAAAATAATTAGAAAAACCCCGAAGACAAAAGACATTCCGGTCATTATGGTAACCGCAGTGAACGAAGATCAAAAAATGATTTCCGGACTAAAAACAGGGGCAGACGATTATATTATAAAACCATTTATTCTCCCAAACCTTCTTGCCAGAATGGAAGCAGTACTAAGAAGAGCAAAGAGAACACTTCCACAAAATAATGTTACAATTAGTCAAATTAATCAGTTTAAAACCTTGACTAGAAGGGAAAAAGATGTTTTATTATTAGTTACGCAGGGAGAAAATAATAAGTCTATTGCAGACAAACTTGTACTGAGCGAAGTTACCGTAAAAAGCCACTTGAACAGTATATTTAAAAAATTAAATGTGACTAATCGAACCCAGTTGGTTCTGCTTACGATGCAGATGAATTTATCAGAAAATGAATAAGTTATTTTTAAGGAGATAGAAATGCTAGATTATACAAAAGATGAATTACTAGATATGATTCAAAATACCCCGGAAAAGTTCAACAAATGGAAAAAACAAGTTGAAGAAGTTGATTTGAGCGAAGTCGATTTTTCAAATATAGTTCTGAATGAAATTGATTTTTCTGACGTTGACTTAAATTCAAGTTCATTTGCTGATTCTACACTAACATCTGTTAATTTCACAAACGCAGATTTGACAGCCGTTGATATGACAAGAGCTGTAATTACTCAATGCGATTTCACAGACAGCCTTTTGGTAGGTGCAGATTGCAGTTATGCAGAAATGACTTACTGTAATTTTACTGATTGCGATATGGCTGGAACTGTTCTTTCTGAAACAGATTTATCATTCTCAGAACTTTCAGCAGCAGTAAATCTAAACTCTGCAAGATACGACAACGACACTGTTTGGCCGGAAGATGATATGTTGCCGGAAGATTTTGATATGGTTTGTAAAAACGATTTGTCTTCACTACAAGATGATGAAGATAATGTAGTTGAAGATTACTAAAGAGGAGTATTTTATATGATAAAAGTAGCAGTATGCGGTGCTTATGGAAAAATGGGCAAAGAAATTTGCAATGCCGTTGAGGAAAGCGAAAACACAGAATTGGCAGCCAAAATAGATTTGGTCGGTGATGCCTACAGAACAATAGAAGAAGCATTAAACAATGTAAAATTTGACGTTTTGATTGATTTTACACAACCAAAAGCGATTTTTGAAAACGCAAAATTTTGCCTGACTCACGGAATCAAAATCGTAATCGGTACAACTGGTTTGAAAGATGAAGAAATTGAAACATTGAAACAATTATCAAATGAAAATAAAACAGGTTGCTTAATTGCTCCAAACTTTTCAACCGGAGCGGTTTTGATGATGATGTTTTCACAAATAGCAGCAAAATATTTTGACAATGCGGAAATTATTGAACTTCATCACAATCAAAAGAAAGATGCACCATCAGGTACTGCGATTAAAACTGCATTGATGATGTCACAAGCAAAAGATACCTTCAAAAAAGATAATTGTCCTGAAACAGAAACTATCAAAGGAGCAAGAGGCGGAACCTCTTATTCTGACATTCAAATCCATTCAGTCAGAATGCCTGGGTATATCGCATCTCAAGAAGTTATTTTTGGTTCATCAGGTCAAATTTTCAAAATCAGACACGATTCTATGGATAGAAAATGCTATATGGGTGGAATTTTAATGGCAGTAAACCACGTTTTTGAGAAAAACGATTTTGTCTATGGACTTGAAAATATAATGAAATAAATAATGAACAAAAATTTTAATAAAAAAAAGCCCCGTTTTACGGGGTTTAACTTTGTTTAGGAATTTAGGAATAGGAATAAATTTTCTCTCTTAACTTTATTTAAACGGTAAATTTTGCTCTCTTAATATCTCTCGTGTTCATTTAATGCTTACATATATATAAAGTATATATAGAAGTATCTATTTCAATTATATAAAACATTGTTACATTTCGTAATGTTATTATTTTAATGAAGAGAAACTGCAATAATACAACAAGAAAATACGTTATTCTGAAAAGCTTAAAAATCCTTTGAGCATGCGAAAAGAGATTTTTTAACCTATTCAGAATCTGATTGTAAATTTGATTGCTCTCCAAACATTTAAAATTTACGTTGTTGGCATAGCAACGCCAACCAACATTTCAATTTAATTACCATACTCAAAATTTATTTACCAATTTTCTTAGACAAAATTTAACACATTATAATAACTTAGACGGCGGAACTTTTTTCAATCAAAGTTCCGCCGTCTAAAAATCAAATCTATTTTTGTAATTATTTCAACGCAAAAGTCATATCCGCTTCAATACAAACTTTTCCGTCAACTCTACCAATACCGTGAGCCTTGCAGATAGGTCCTTTAACTTTTGTCAATTCGATTTCCATATCAAATCTGTCACCAGGTCTTACAATATTTTTAAATCTAACATTGTCTGCTCCTGCGTACAAAGTCAATTTTCCTGCAAATTCAGGCATAGTCATCAATACAGGTGCTGAACATTGTGCAATAGCTTCAAGTTGCAAAACTCCTGGCATGATTGGATTTCCAGGGAAGTGACCTTGGAAGAAGCCTTCGTTCATAGTCAAATTCTTATAACCTTTCGCATATTTCCCAGGAACACATTCTGTAATTCTGTCAACCAACAAGAATGGGTATCTGTGCGGAATCATGTCCATAATTTGCATAACATCAAATTGCAATACTTCATCTTTAGTTTCTTCTGTCATAATTCTCTCCTTATATTTCTATCAATTTATCTTTCAACATTTTGGCAACCTTGACATGAACCGCATGTCCTGCTTCTTTGGCAAGAATTTGGCATCTCATATTCAATGGATTTACTCCTGTCAAATACAAATCACCAATCAAATCCAAAATTTTATGTTTTATTTGTTCGTTTTCTGAACGCAATTCTGTAGTATAACCGCCATCATCAGTTAAGCCAACTGTATTATCTTGAGTAACACCTTGTGCAAATCCTAACATTTGATATTTTTTCAAGTCGTGATAAAAACCAAATGTTCTAGCCTCGATAATTTCGTATTTATTTTTAGGATTGTAGTTTACAAAACGTCTTGTCAAATCCTTGTGGTCATAGTTTACGGCATACGAAATAAACAAACTATCACTTGGAAGTA
This sequence comes from uncultured Candidatus Melainabacteria bacterium, assembly GCA_934692625.1. Classification (GTDB taxonomy): domain Bacteria; phylum Cyanobacteriota; class Vampirovibrionia; order Gastranaerophilales; family Gastranaerophilaceae; genus Zag111. The sequence continues at coordinate 128,532 of CAKUUC010000002.1, read as the reverse complement.
TTACCAAACTTGTTTTTCCATTCAGATAATAAACCGGTTCTGACACTGTATAAAACTTCTCTTTTGCGAAGAAAGGCTTGTCAGTTCCCGCTTTTTTGAACGCTTCAACCCACTGTAGCGAACTACCGTCTAATGCAGGAACTTCTTCTTCTGTCATACAAATATCAACAGAATCAATCCCACAAAACGCTAACGCTGCAGATAAATGCTCAGTCAGCATCGCTCTTGCATTTTTCGTTCCCATAACCACGCAATGGTCAGTTGAAACAACATGGTCTACATCAGAAGTAAACGAATCTTTACCCTTCACGAAATATCTTATTTGTCCAGTATTTGACGGAAACAAAGTCACTTCGCAAGGTTTATTTTTCATTAAGCCGTTACCGACAAGTTTAACTTCTTTTTTAAGAGTAACCATATTAGTCTTTAACCTCTTGGTGCGCTTCTTCGAAAGATTTCAACATTGGCTCAAATTTTCTGAATTTTGCAAAAATTTCTTGTGCATCTTTCATAGTTTTCAATTGTTTGATGAAATCTTTTCTCGGAACAGCCGGAATACCTACAATAATTGATTTAGCAGGGAATGACTTAGTAACACCGGCTTTTGCTGTAATAATTGTATCTGAACCGATTTCAATGTGGTCAGCCAAACCTGCTTGACCGGCAATAACAACTCTGTCACCAATTACACAACTTCCGGCAATACCAACTTGAGAAACGATTAAACAACCTTTTCCGATACGGCAGTTATGACCAATCATAACAAGGTCATCAATTTTTGTATTATCACCGATTACTGTATTTTCAATAGTTCCTCTGTCAATCGCAGTATTTGCACCGATTTCAACATTGTTTCCAATTACAACAGAACCGATTGAAGGGATTTTGAAAATAACTTGTTCAACATCATTACCCTTAATTTCGCCATCTTTTCTAGCGTTTTCGATGTTATTCGGGTTTTCTGTTACAAAACTGAAACCATCAGCGCCCAAAGATACACCATGATGAAGAATTACATCATTACCAACTTGAACTCTATCGCCAATATTTACACCGGCATGGAAGAAACAATTTGCTCCGATTTTTGCATTACTACCGATATAAACATTTGCCAAAATTTTTGTATTATCACCGATTACAGCATTTGGTGAAATAACAACATTAGGCCCGATACAAACATTTTGACCAAGTTTTGCTGACGGGTCAACTGTTGCTGTAGGGTGAATATCTTTGTTCACAACAGGCGGAACGTAGAATAAATTTAATAATTTCATCATTGCAAGTCTTGGTCTTTCAACCTCGATAGTAGTGAATCCGTTAATTTGAACACCCAACGGAACTAATGCAGCTTTTGCTTTTGATTTTGCAAGATTATTGATTTCTTCTTCTCCCAAAGCCAATGCCAAAGTGTGTTCGTCACTCAAAAGAGGTGGCGCAATATGCGTAATTTCAGGACTTTCAACCTTTGTCAACATACCACCGACAATTTGTGTAATTTCATCTACAGTAAATGATTTCATTATTTATACTCCTTATCTACCATCCACATATCTCTCAATGATTTTACCAAAAACAAGGCTTTTTGTCGTGTTCTGTTAACAAAAAGTAATATTAGCCAAAGTACAGACAGTTTATTCTCTGCACAAAAATTCCTTATCTTTTGGTTTTTTGTTTATAAAACGAACTATTTACAACAAGCAATCTTTTTATTATCAACGTGTTGTTTATTTATCGGATTGTACGGGTCAATTCCGTTTTTCTCAATCAAATTTTGGTAAAAATTAACTTTGTAATTCAACATATCAATTTGCTTGTCAATTTCTGCTCTTTGTTGAAGTGCTTTTTCTTTGGTGTCCAATATAATCTGATATCTTTCGGGTATTGTAGAATCGCCTTCAATACACAAATCAATATATCTTTTTATAGATTTGTTGTCAGTTCCGACAGAGCGTAAGCATTTTACAATTCTTACCCAGCCTAAATCTTCTTCGGTAAATATTCGTACATTGTGACTATCTCTTTTTACGAAGGGGAAAAAATCATTCTTTGCCCAAAATCTTAAGGTGTGTTCTGATATGTCCATCATTTCTGCTACATCTTTAATCGTGTACACAATTTACCCCCTTTTTCTCAATTATATTCTGACAAAATTATTTTAGCAACTTTTTTATAAAAAAATGACGAACTTGGTCGATTTTCCAAATTCGTCATTGTGAATTTTTGATTTATCTTATTTCAAAATTTTGTCACAAATTGTATTTTTTATATCTTCAACAATAAGTTCTTTTGTCAAATGATATCTTTGATACAATTCAGAAACCGGTACTCTGTCGGTAAATTCTTTCTTAGCGCCAAAATTCAAGACTTTCATGCCGGAATTTCCGTAAAATCTTGTAATCTTTTCACCAAAACCGCCATCAATTTGACCGTCTTCCAATGTAATAACAAGGTCGTGATTAGATTTCAAATCTTCAAGTAATTCGGTATCAAGACCGGTTAAAAATCTAGGGTTTATCAAAGTTGCTTCAACACCGCATTGTTTTTTTAACTCGTCTTTAACTGCTTTGCCTAATCCATAGAAATTACCGGCAGCGACTATTGCAACTTTTTCACCTTGTTCAGTTACTTGGAATTTGTTAAGTTTTGAATAATCTGTAGTATCAGGAGTGCCGCAAGATTTTAACTCAACCATAGGTACTCTTATTGCAACTGGATTTTCATTTTGATTGTATGCAAATTCAAGCATTGCTAAATATTCTTCCTTATTAGTCGGTGCTAAATAAACCATGTTAGGGATATTACTGATTAACGGAATATCAAAGGTACAAAGGTGTGTTGCATCTTGTCCTGAAATTCCACCCCAGTAAATTAACATTGTAATTGGTGAACTATTCAAGCATAAATCTTGTGACATTTGGTCATAAGTTCTTTGTATGAATGAACTCATGACTGCTAAGATTGGCTTAGCACCATTTTTTGCAAGCGCTGATGAATAAGCAACGGCATGTTCTTCTGCAATACCTACATCTGTATATTGTTTGCCTAATTCGTCACGATAATCTTTGGTAAATCCAAATACTCCCGGAGTGCCGGCATTTACAACAATTGCAGTTTTATCTTGCTTAATTTTTTCTTTAATAAAATCACAAGTTAAAGATGTGTAATTTTCAACAGCAACAGGTGCTTCGCATTCAGGTTTTTCGTCCAAAGTTCCAGGCATAATCCAGTGGAATGCTTCTTTGTTTTCTTCTGCTACTGCTAAACCTTTACCTTTTAGGGTGTGAATATGTAAAACGGTCGGTTTGTTTGTATTTTTAACTTTTTCAAACGCTGAAATCATTTGTTCAACATCGTTTCCGTCTTCTACAAACATGTAATCAAAACCAAGAGTTTTGAAGAAGTTTGATTCGGCTTGACCTTTTGTTTGACGTAAAAGTTTCAAATTGTCATACAAACCACCGTGGTTTTCTGCAATTGACATATCGTTATCGTTCACAACAATGATAATATTACTATTTAATGTTGCAGCATTATCCAGTCCTTCAAGCGCTTCGCCACCACTCAATGAACCATCACCGATAATCGCAATTACATTATAATTTTCACCCTTTAAGTCACGTGCTTTTGCAACACCTGTTGCTAAGCTTACAGAAGTTGAAGTGTGACCGATTTTGAACAAATCGTGTTCACTTTCTTCCGGTGCAGTGTAACCTGTGTATTTCATATAGTTTTCAGGTTCCAAAAAGCCTTCTTTACGACCGGTAACGAGTTTGTGCGGATAGCATTGGTGCGAAACATCAAATACAACCTTATCTTTTGGCATATCAAAAACATAATGCATTGCAATAGTTGCTTCTACAATACCTAAGTTTGGTCCCAAGTGTCCACCAATTGTATTCACTTTTTTAATTATTAATTCTCTCATTTCGCTTGCCAAAGTTTTCATTTCGGCAACAGATAATTTTTTCAAATCTTTTGATTGGTTAACTTTGTCTAATATCATTTTTTCCTCTCTTTCCATAATAAATATATTATAACCCTTGAGAGTAACTATCAAGCAAGAGAGTATTTGATATTATTTTTACAAAATTTAAAAATCGCTGTAATTATTGATTAATTAGTCTTTTTATTATTTAATTATGACAGTCAAATTAAGATAAAGAGGTAAAAATGAAAGTATTAGTAGGATTATCCGGCGGAGTTGATTCAACAGTCGCTGCGCTTATATTAAAGAAACAAGGTTACGATGTAATCGGTGCGACAATGGCAATTTGGGGAAAAGATGGAATGGTTGCACAATCTGGACACAAAGATGCGTGCTACGGACCTGATGAAAAAGAAAGTATTGAAGATGCGAGAGAACTTGCAAAAAATCTTGGAATACCTTACCACGTATGCAATTGCGTAGAACAATATGAAAGCATCGTTCTTGAGAACTTCAAATCTGAATATGTTCAAGGCAGAACTCCAAACCCTTGCGTATGGTGTAATGCTTATATCAAATTTGGGGCATTACCACAAATGGCAAAAGCAGATGGAATTGAATTTGACAAATTTGCAACCGGACATTATGCAAGAGTTGAAGAAAAAGACGGTAAATTTTACCTAAAACGTGGAGTTGCTCCGAAAAAAGACCAATCTTATTTCTTGTACAGGTTGAAACAAGATCAATTGAAAAATATTATCTTACCGCTAGGCGGATACACAAAAGACGAAATCAGACAAATTGCAAAAGATTACGGATTGGAAGTTGCTGAAAAACCTGATAGTCAAGATTTTTACGGTGGTGATTATAACGAACTTCTAAATTTGAAAGAAAAAATCGGCAATATTGTTGACTCAGAAGGTAAAGTATTGGGTACTCATAAAGGTATTTGGAACTATACAATCGGTCAAAGAAAGGGAGTTGGAGTGTCTTCAACAGAACCGCTTTATGTACTAGAATTAAGAAAAGATACAAACGAAGTTGTAATCGGACCGGCTGACAAAACTTTCAAAAAATCGCTTGTTGCAAACAATCTAAGCTGGGTACTTGGTGAACCGTTAACAGAAGAAAAACGAGTAAGTGCAAAAATCCGCTCAACTCAACAACCTGTAATGGCAACAGTAAGACCGCTTGATGACAACAGTATGGAAGTAGTGTTTGATGATATGCAAAAATCTATCGCAATCGGACAATCAGTTGTATTGTATGATGGTGACATCGTACTTGGCGGTGGCGTAATTGATAGTGTAAAATAAATTGTAAGATTTATATATTTGAAAAAGAGGTATTCCTGACCTCTTTTTTGTTGTGGAAAACCTACAAAAAGTTACCCTTGGAGAAAAGTTTTCAACAAAAAAGAATACCTCTTTCAAAGCCAAATATTGGTAGGAATTGTTTTCCAACAATTAAAATTACAATATGTTTCTAATTATTAAATTAAATATTTTAATCCTAACTGTTTTTCATTTTTTCAATAGTATTTGTTGTAGATTTGCCGTCAACAAATGTTATGAATTCAACTCGGGTATTATTTTTACGCATAATATCCGCTTCCGGTAATGTTTCCATTGTATAATCCGCACCTTTTGTATAAACGTCAGGTTTTATTTCATCTAACAAATTTCTCGGACTATCTTCATCAAACATCACAACATAATCAACGCAAGACAATGCGCATAAAATCTCTGCTCTGTCATTTTCGTTATTTATCGGACGAGAAGGTCCTTTGATAGATTTTACAGATTTATCAGAATTCAACAATACTATCGAATAATCTGCAAAAGTTTTCGTTTTCTGCAAATATCTGACATGCCCAACATGCAAAATGTCAAAACACCCGTTTGTCGCAACTACAGTTTTGCCGGATTGATGAAGTTTTTGAACAAAACTTGCTACATTTTCTCTACGTAAAACTTGTCCCATTATTTACCTTTCTCAAATATTATTATCCAATAAAAGATTTGGTTGCCGTTTTGGCTATAGTACATGATTTGTTAGTTTTTGCCATATATTCAGGTACTACTTTGTCTGCAAATATACCTTCTGTTAACTGCATTCTTTCTTTAATCAAAGTTGCTGCCCTTTTTGCTTCTGGGTATTTTGTTTTAACCAAATCAGGATACCCTGAAAAGATTGAAGTAATTGTTAATTTTGAAATTTTTAGCATTATTCTTTACCGTAAAGTCCCATTTCTATTACTTTTTTACAAATTCTGACAGTATTTAATGCCGCACCAATTCGCAAGTTATCAGCAACGCACCACAAAGAAATACCGTTTTCAAATGCCAAATTGCATCTGATTCTACCAACAAATACCGGATTTACACCTGAAGCATCACGAGTCGTCGGATATTCATAATTTTCAGGATTGTCAATCACTTCAATTCCGAAAGACGCTTTCAAAATTGCTCTAACTTCATCTGGAGTAACGTGTTTTTCAAACTCAATATCAACCGCTTCAGAGTGTCCGTTATAAACAGGAACTCTCGCTGCTGTACAAGATATTGGCAAATCTTGCGGTAAGTGAAGAATTTTTTTCGTTTCGTTAACAACTTTCATTTCTTCTTTTGTATAACCGTTTTCACAGAATACATCAATTTGCGGAATTACATTGAAGGATATTGGTTTTTTGAATGCTTCATTTGTAAATTCTTTATTTTCAAGAGTTGCCTTGGTATTTTCAGTCAATTCATTAATTGCCTTTAATCCTGCCCCTGATACTGCTTGATAAGTTGAAACAATAAGTCTTTTTATCCCGAATTTTTCATGCAAAGGTTTCAAAACTAACATCAACTGAGAAGTTGAACAATTTGGATTTGCGATAATACCTTTGTGTTTTTTCAAATCTTCATCGTTTACATAAGCAATAACAAGCGGAACATCTTTATCCATACGGAATGCTGATGAATTATCAATCAAAACTCCGCCACGTTTAACGATTTCAGGTGCAAATTTTTGCGAAGTTGAACCACCGGCAGAAGCCAAAACAATATCAACACCATCAAAGCTTTCAGGTTTTGCTTCTTCTACTGTGTATTCTTTGCCTTGAAATTCAATCTTTGTACCAGCACTTTTTGCACTTGATAAAAATTTAATCGTCTTATACTCGATTTTCAATTCATCAACGATTTTGGTAATTTCACGACCTACAACACCTGTAGCACCTAATATTGCGATATTTGCTTTCTCTTTTGCCATAACTGTCCTCATTCATAAAATCTGTGTACAAAACCATGATACTACAAGCATAGAATTTAGTAGCCTTCGATTAATAATAATTTACTTTAACTAGCAAAAAAAATTATGTTTAGCTTTAATTATGTATATGGAAATCTCAAATACACAACATAATATAAATTTTGGACAAAAAGTTCCAACCAGAGCCTTTTTAAAATCAGCATTGAAAACGCAAAATTTTGAAGAAGCAAAAGAGTTGAATTTAAGTCTTGGTATAAAATACTCTGGTCATATCGGATTTCATAAAAGAGCCTTATTGATAGCCGAAAACGCTTGCAAGAAGAACAAAAAAATACAAGAAATGGTTAAGCACTTAAAAGAAAACCCTTTTACGCAAAAAGAAGAAATCGAAAAAATTACAAAACAAACTAAAGGCTTTTTAGACATTGATATTTAAGTAATATTGCCAACAGAACTTCTCCAACCGTCTAATGCAAAACTCTTTATTTGAGGTTAAATTTTTTACGGACAAAAAGGAGAAAACTATGTTTTACAATGTACAAAAAGCAAAAGATTTAATTGAACTTGATGACAAAAAATTTGAAAGAAAAACTCTATTAGAAGACGGCGACAGTTCGATTTGCGTAGTCGCGCTAAAAAAAGATGAAGTCATTGACAACCATACGTCAGTAAAAGATGCTGCCGTTTGTGTTATTGATGGAGAAATTGAAATTCATTTTGCGGCAGAAAAATTTGAAATAAAAAAAGGCGAATTTATTATGTTTGAAAAGGAAAAAGAACATAAAGTTCTCGCTAAAAAAGATAGTAAATTTTTACTTATCAAAATATAAAAAAGTTTAAAGACCTCATAAATTGAGGTCTTTATTTTTATTATAAATAAATTTTGTGATACTATATTCTCAAAAAAAAGGAGAGAATATGTGTAGATTAAAATTATTTTTATCCGTACTGTTTTTAATTTGTATTTCAACACTTGCAGTATCAGCAGAAGAAATTTCTATCCCACAAAATACAGATTCTGCAACATCTGAAAATATAGAACCTGAAAACATCACTGTAAATAATAGAATTAATAAAGAAATAAAAAATGCAATAATAAATATTTACGGAAAAGAGCAAGCCGATGAAATCTATGAAAAAGTTATGGAACAAGCCGCACAAGCGATAAAAAACAGACCGGCAGAACTTGTTAAACAAGACCAAACCAGACCTTCTGATTGGTACAAAAACGAAATAATTTACATGTTCTACGTTGATCAATTTGGCAATGTAAAACCTAATCAAGAAAATACATTTAAAGATACAACTCTAATGTTTGATTATCTTGAAGATTTAGGAGTAACCACCCTTTATCTCCTACCTTTTGCAGACAGTCCGATGGAAGATGCCGGATTTGACGTAAGAAATCCGCAAAGCGTACGTGCTGACCTTGGTGGAAATAAAGAGTTTCAAACCTTCATTACTGAAGCGAAAAAACGTGGATTTAAAATAAAGGCCGATTTAGTACTAAACCATTTTTCATCAGAACACGAATGGTTCAAAAGACTTGAAGCCGGTGATGAATCTGCACTTGATTACTTTATCTATACAGACAAAAAGCCTGAATACACAAAATATCAAGATGAAAAACTTGGAACAGTTATCGAATATAAAGAACCAAACGGAAAAATTTCCAAACGAAGACTAATTTTCCCTGAAGCAATGGAAGATAATTACAGGCATGTTGTTGTGAATGGAAAGGATTATTATTTATACCACACTTTTTATCCGTTCCAACTGGATATCAACTGGGAGAATCCGGAAGTATTATACTACGTTCTTCAAACTATTACCCATTGGACAAACACAGGAATCGACATTTTCAGAATGGATGCAATTCCATATTTGTCAAAAGATGCCGGAACAGATGCTGAAAATGAACCCAAAACTCACTCTATAATTAAATTACTGAGCGATTATATCCAACTCACAGCACCTTCTACTGTAATTCAAGTAGAAGCATGCCAAACACCAAAAGATATTTTGCCATATTTTGGTAAAGATAGAGAAGTTAAAGTTCATACAGGGGATGAAGATTTGACGTTAAAACGTACTAACGAAGCGCAAATAGCATATCATTTCCCGTACATGCCAGCAATTTGGGCAAGTTTAATTACCGAAGATAAAAAATATTTTATTGATGCATACAAAAAGACTCCACCCATTCCAAAATCTGCAGCTTGGGGAATCTTTTTGAGAGTACATGATGAATTAACACTTGAAATGGTTACTCCGGAAGTGCGAGAACTTGTTTTTGATAATTTAGTATCGAAAGGTGCAAGTTTCCGAAATGGTTTTGGAGTAAGCGGGCGAATGGCCAACTTCTTGAATAAAAATCCAAACAGAATAGAAGAAGCATTTTCAATATTATTAACACTCCCAGGAATTCCGATAATATATTACGGAGATGAGGTCGGAGTAACAAACAACTACGAAAACGCTAAAAAAGCCGCACAAAAACGAGCAAAAAATAACAAAGATTTACTATCGACATTCGACTCTCGAGATATTCACAGAGGAGATGTTCCGCAAAAATTGTTCTATGGCTCAACTTTGGGTTACTATCAATTCAACTCAAAAGTTTATAAAAAAGTGAGAAATCTTATACATTTGAGAAAATCCTTACCTGTTATGGCAAATGGAGATTTTGAAATTTTAAAAACTGCTTCAAAAAGTAACTTTGCATATATCAGAAAAAATGCAGACCAACAAATTTTAGTAATTAACAACTTGTCATCAGACAAACTCGTTGCTGAAATAACTTTACCGAAAAATATAATCCTGAAAAACGAAGGTCATATTACAAGCCTGAAAAACCTTGTTAATGGTGATGATATAAAAGTAAATATTTCAATACAAAATAAGACAATGCATTTAAAACTTGCGCCATATCAAGTTTTGTGGTTAGAATTATAAATTAAAAATCTAAAATTTAAACATAAAAAACACCCTCGACATTTAAGTTGAGGGTGTTTTAATACTAAATCTCTTACTAACGAAGATATCTTAAATACAAATAAATCGAACTCAAAACTAGTGAAATAAAAGTAACTAATGCACCATATTTCATAAATCTGAAGAACGAAATTTTGTGACCATGAGAAGCCGCTGTTTCACTAACCAAAACGTTAGCAGCCGCACCGATGATAGTAAGGTTACCGCCAAGGCATGCACCAAGTGATAATGCCCACCACAATGCGTGAACATGACCTGTGATTGCATTCGGGTTAGCAGGATTAATCAATTCCGAAATCAACGGAGCCATTGTCGCTGTATAAGGAATGTTATCGATTATACCTGACAAAAGACCTGATGCCCACAAAATAATCATTGTTGCCATATTCAAACTACCGTGAGTCAAAACAATCAACTGGTCTGCCAAGAATTTAATACCACCGTTTGCTTCAAAACCACCGATAATAATGAATAAACCAACAAAGAAGAAAATGGTTAACCATTCAACATCTTTGTAAATTTCTTTAGGATTTTCAAATAATAACAAGAACGCAGCACCTGCTACAGCAAATACATAAGCAGGAATGTGAGTAACATCGTGAGTTACAAATCCCAAAATTACCAATGCCAAAGTAATTACTGAACGTAACATTAAATTTTTATCAGTAATTGTTTGTGAATTGTCGATATTAGCAACATGTGCCATTTTTTCAGGAGTCGCCTTCAAACCTTTTCTGAACAAGAACACCAATGTTGAAATTGAAACTAAAAAAATCAAAGTTACAATCGGTGTTAATTCATTTACAAAGTTCATAAAGCTCAAACCTGCTCTGGTACCAATAATAATGTTTGGCGGATCACCAATCAATGTTGCAGTACCCCCGATATTTGAAGCCAAAACTTCAGTAATCAAAAATGGTACAGGGTCTGTATCAAATTCTTTTGCAATAACAAAAGTTATTGGCATCATAAGAACAACTGTTGTTACGTTGTCCAAAAATGCAGATGCAACAGCAGTAAACGCTGCCAATGCAAAAAGAACTGTCTTTGGATGACCTTTAGTAATTTTTAACAAATTCAACGCCATCCATTTAAAAACACCACTTCGACTTGCGATATTTACGATAATCATCATACCGATTAACAGGAAGATAACCTGAAAATCTACATACTCGAAAACACCTTTCAAAACTTTACCGTCACCGGCTTCGCCTCCGAAAGGAATTAATCCGAGCAACATAACCAAAGCCGCACCTGCTAGTGCAACTACTGATTTTTGGATTTTTTCACTGGCAATGAATACATAGGCGATAAATAAAATCGCACCCGTAATAATCATTCCGTGAGATTGAATAAATTCCATCTTCTGTTCTCCTTCTATACAGAAGAATTATAGCATGAACAAATTAACAGATATTCTTTTCTCATTCAATCTTAACATTAGTGCTCAGTTTAAAATTTATGCTTAATTAAGGCATAGATATCATTACCGACAATATACACCATAAACGCAATTAACAGCATGAAAAATACAGAACTGATTTTGTTAATTGTATCTTCATCAAGCGGTTTTCCTCGTAATTTTTCAATTACCAAGAACATAAAATGTCCACCGTCAAGTGCAGGTATCGGTAAAAAGTTTACTAACGCCAAATCTAGTGAAATCATCGCAGTAAGTAACAAACCCGAGAAAAATCCGTTATTATGAATTACATCTCCACCAATTTTGGTAATAGCAACAATTCCATGCATATCTTTCATTGGAATTTTACCAGTGAACAATTGCCACAATCCGTAAACAAGCATGTATGTTTGTTCCCACAAGTAACTGAATGAACCAGAAATTGCAGTTTTTATATTTTTAGTAGGTCTTAAAACTTCACGAGATTCAATCATTATACCGATTAAACCTTTTTCATCAGCATAAAGAGGTTTTAAATCAACGGTTTTGCCATCTCTTAATACTTGAATATTTAATGGTCTTTGAGTATCAGACAACGCATAAGCCAAATCCATCATTGTTACTGTTCCGTCTGAAGTATAAGTTGATTTATCTTTTATGGATTTTCTCAACTTAATTTGAACATCATTCAATGAAACCTGTTTGTCATGGTAAAGTGCATAGCCTTTCAATACCTCATCATCAATAACAATTGGCACTTCGTCAGTTCTATTTGGTAGATTTACAACTATATCTTTTTTAATAATTTCATTATTACTAACTTTAGGATTTAGTTTTTCCAACTTTTCAAAATTTTCATTTACAAAATTTTCATCAACTTTGCCATCATATTTTTTACTGCTTTTTGCATACAAAGTTAATGCATAACTTGAATTTATAGCAGAACCGTTAATCTTAACAACTCTGTCCCCCTTTTGCATTCCGCTTTCCCAAACAGAGGCTTCTTTAGGTGCACTAATATTACCAATAAACACTTGACTTTGCCCTGACGGAAGTTTTCCCCAAACAAAAGCCGTTAACAAAACAAATACAAATGCAATAATGATATTTGCAATAACACCGGCTGAAATCACTATCATTTTGTGCCATACAGGGTGATTTACAAATCTGTCTTTTGAATCTACCGGCAAATCAGAATCTTTTTCGTCATCTGGAAATGATACATAACCGCCAAGTAAAAATGCATGTACAACAAGTTCAACATCTCCAACTTGTTTGCTCCACAAAGTTGGTCCAATAGGTAAGCCAAAACCGAATTTTGAAACTTTTATACCTAGTGCTTTTGCTGCGAAAAAGTGTCCCGCTTCGTGAATTAACACCAAGAAACTTAGCAATAATATCATTATTATCAAAGACATAAAAAATCCTCTTTACCTTAAATTTGTAATTTATCTTTTAAATTGATCAGAAAATCTTACATCATTATTGAAAAATAATCTGATATCATCAATTGCATATTTTAACATCGCTAGACGTTCAACACCAACACCAAACGCAAATCCTGAATATACATCTGGGTCGATTCCAACACCACGCAATACGTTCGGGTCAACCATGCCTGCCCCTAAGATTTCTAACCAACCGGTACCAGAGCAAGTTCTGCAACCTTTTCCTTGACACATAATACATTGAACATCAATTTCTGCAGAAGGTTCTGTAAATGGGAAGAAACTGCTTCTAAATCTTGTAGGTCTTACAGAACCGAAATAAATTCTGATAAATTCGTTCAAAACACCTTTCATATCACCGAAAGTAATATTTTTATCTACATATAACCCTTCGATTTGATGGAAGAAGTTATTTTTACGTGAATTAATATTTTCATTTCTGTAAACTCTGCCAGGAGCAATAATTCTAATAGGTGGTTTTTGAGTTTCCATAACGTGAACTTGCGCACCTGATGTTTGGCTTCTTAACACAACATTTTTTGCTATGTTTGTATAGAAAGTATCTTGCATATCTCTTGCAGGGTGGTCTTTTGGAACATTCAACATATCAAAGTTGAAATATTCTGTTTCAACTTCTGGGGAGCATTCACTAGGCGCAACAGAAAATCCCAAATTTTGGAAAATTGAAACAATTTCATTTGTTGTTGATGTCAACGGGTGAACGTTACCTCTCGGGATATATTGCCCCGGTAATGTGATATCAAGTCTTTCTTTTTCTAATTTCTTATTCAATTCTTGAGCATAAAAAACTGTGAATTTTTCAGAAATTGCAGACTCTAAACATTTTGTAATTTCATTTGCTCTTGAACCAACAATACGCTTATCTTCAGGAGATAAATCCTTTAAACCTTTCTTAATTTCATTAAATTCACCTTTTCTGCTCAAATATTTGAATTTAACGTCTTCTAAGTCTTTTACCGTAGCAGAATTTTCAATATCTGCCATTGCATTTGAATAGATTTTCTCCAGTTGTTCTTTCATTTTTATACCTCTATATATTTAAAATTTCATTATACTTCTTTTCGTAACCTATTGTAGTTTCGCTCCCGTGTCCAGGAAAAACTTTAGTTTCATCAGGCAACACAAACAATTTATCTTTGATACTGTGACTAATTGCTTTCAATTCCCCCCCAGGCAAGTCGCAACGTCCTACACTCCCATGGAATAATGTGTCACCGGAAAATAATTTACCGTTAATAAGATAACTCATTCCGCCTTTTGTATGTCCCGGAGTTGAAATGCACTTAACTTTGATATTACCAAATTTGAATTCATCACCGTCTTTTACAAAATGATTTATTGTTTTGATTGAAACAGGCAGCATGCCTGCAAACATTTGCATCATCTTACCGCAAAATCCAACTTGTGAAAGGTCTTCTTCGTTCATATAAGTATCAACATCAAAAACGTCTTTGAACTTATCAACACCTAAAATATGGTCAAAATGTCCGTGAGTTAAGAAAATGTATTTCAATTTAACATCTGCTTTTTTGATATTTTCGATAAAATCCGCATCATGAGCAGAACAGTCAATCAGCACTGCTTCTCTTGATTTTTCATCTATCAAAAGGTAGTTGTTAGCATCAATTGGACCTTCTACAAAAACTTTTATTTCCATTATTTTCTAACAACCTCAAAAATTTCTTTGCAAATAGAAAATACGTCTTTTACGTCTTTTAGTGCAAGCATATTAGCGCCATCACAAAGCGCTTTGTCAGGATTTGGGTGAACCTCAAAGAACAAAACATTAGCACCGGCTGCCATAGCAGATTTTGCCAAAGTTGGAACAAATCTTCTATCTCCGCCTGAACTTGTACCGTTTGCCCCCGGAAGTTGAACACTGTGCGTTGCATCAAACACGACAGGATAACCAAATTCTTGCATAATCGGAATTCCACGAAAATCCACTATCAAATTGTTGTAGCCAAACGAAGAACCTCTATCGGTCAACATAATATTAGTATTTCCTGAATCCTCAACTTTTTTAACCAAACTGCCCATCTGAGCAGGTGCCAAGAATTGACCTTTTTTAATATTTACAATTTTACCTGTTTTTGCAGCTGCCACAAGCAAATCTGTTTGCCTGCATAAAAATGCAGGGATTTGCAAAATATCGGCAACTTTTGCAACCGGTTCCGCTTGATCAGGAGTGTGAATATCTGTGACAATTGGCAAATCATATTTAGATTTCACCAAATTCAACATTTCTAACCCCTTCTCCATTCCAGGTCCTCTAAATGAGGTGATGGAAGAACGGTTTGCCTTGTCAAATGATGATTTGAACACGTAATTTATATCTAATTCTTTAGTAACTTGTTTTAAACAATCTGCTGTTTCGTCAAGGATTGCTTGACTTTCAATAGCACACGGACCGGCAAGAATAGTTAATTTATCCCCACCAATCTCAAAATCCCTTAATTTTATTCTCTTAATATTTTTCATCATACCAAAATTATATGAAAAATAAAGCAAAAATACAAGTTACAAAATGAAAAAGACATCACAAAATTCTACTGAGAAACGACTCTTGCCGGAAAATTATTTCTCAACAAGTTGTTCATCATCTGTTGCGCTTTTTCTTTTGATGAATATGAGCCAACTTGTAATGTATAATATCCGCCAATATTTTTCACAACAGGAGTAATACCTAGCCCTGCATCTTGCATAATACTTTTAGCCACTTCCGCTTGTTTTTCTGTTGCGTAAGAGCCGACAACAACTCTTGAAATTACAGGTTTTTCAACAGGTGCAGAAGATTGTGGAACAACAGAAACTGATTCTTGTTGTTTAGAATGCGCAGCAGAAGTTGTTTGTTCAGTGCCTTTAGCCTCAACAGAACCTTCCTTTTGCTGTTCTTTTACAATATTATTTTCTGCTTCAACTTGTCCGACTGTCGGTTTATTTTGGTGCGGAAGAACTACTTTTTCATCTAATTCAGGTGAAAACATAGATTCATCGGTAACCTTTTTGCCATCATCTTCGAGTTTCAAACTATTTAATCTGTCATCTATAGAAGCGGCTGACATTGGATTTTCGTCATCATTTGCAGAAATTTCGTTATCTGAAGATATACCGATTTCAACATTAGGGGCAAATAATCTTGCTAACCCCAACAACACTAACAGACCTGCAAAAAAAGCAGTCACAAAGATTTTAACATCTTTATTCCCTTTTTTATTAACTTTTTTCTTATATTCGTTATAAGAAAAATGAGAACTGTTTTCAAACTTACTTGAGTTTTTTAACATTACACACCTCTAACCTTTGTGCTTGCTAAGACTATATCTTCAATTTCTTCACTGTAATTTTTCATTACTTCGATTGCAAATTCTTTTATATCATCTATATTCAAATCTGTTTTTAATGCCGAAACTGGAATTGGTGCACCTTCTGCCAAAATATTCACACCCGTGTGAATTAAAACAGAAGTCATTGATTTTGTTGCAATTGAAACAGACAATTTTTTATCATTTATAAACAAATCATCACCATCACGACGAACAACTACTCCACGTTTTTCCAGTGCTTCTTTAATTGTTGACATCAAAAGACGTTGTCTTAAAACACCTTCAATCAAACCAATATTAAATTGTTCTGAAATAAAACTAAGCATGTATTTGCTATAAATCGGTTCATTATTAATTACATCTTCAATATCGACCATCTCGGTCAATTTAACATCACACTCACCGCAAAACGCAACTATCGCATCTCCTTGAATTTTAAAGTTTTTATAAATCCAATGTGGCGCAAGTTGTGAGCCTATATATTTAATTTCCTTATCAATAAATAATGTCTTCATAATTTAGTTAAAAAGTATCCCCGTATAAAAAGTGTCATTATTTGCCTTTAAAGCATGCTTTAACCTTGTACAAGATTCGCATATCCCGCAATGCTTCTCTCCGCCGTTGTAACAGCTCATAGTAAGTTCCAATGGCACACCGTTTTTCAAGGCTAACATGACTATATCATTTTTGTCATAATTTATCAAGGGTGCAACTACTTTAGGTTTATTTTGTGTCGAAAATTCAAATTCAGAATTTACTGCATCAATAAATTCTTGAGTGTTATCTGGAAATGTTTGCCCTTCTTCTTTATTTGCTCCAATTAAAATATAATTATACCCGTAAGAATCTGCAAATGAACCCGCAATATTTAAAAACAAACCGTTTCTATTCGGAACCCAAACGGATTTTGCAGAGTTTTCAGGATTGTCTAATTCTTCACCTGTCGGAACATTACTATCAGAAACTAAAGAGGTTTGCGTAATATTTTTTAGCCAGTCCAACTTGATAACTTCATGTCTGATATTATAACAATCACAAATCTTTTTAGAAGCCTTAATTTCTTTTTCTACAGATTTTTGTCCATAATCAAAAGTCAAAGCAAGTTCAACATTGAGTTCTTCTTTTTTTAAACCTAAACTTACTAATGAATCCAAACCGCCTGATAACAAAATTATTGATTTAACCATTGTTTCCGTTTTCCTCATCATCATTTTCTTCGTATTCACTCAATATCGAAACTGCTTCCATTTTTAAAGCATCTGAATACTTACTTGATGCAATAACTTCATCAAGAATACTTCTACCTGTAAGATTATATAATGCTATCATTGCGTTTTTCTTTACTTCCTCATCAGAATCAGTTTCTAAACATTTTTTGATAGTATCAATTGCACGAGGGTGAGAACTTTCCATCAATGCCTCAATTGCATTTATTCTGACTTGAGCGGACTCGTCGGACAAAGAATTCTTCAAAGCCCTAAAAACTCTTTCATTATCATTAAAACTCATTTTTGTTAAGGCTTCGATTACTCGTTCTTTTAAGAAACTGAATTTGTCCATAATACCTTGCTTTGTTTCCAAAATACTCACAAGCGGGTCAATCGCTCTTGTGTCTCCCAACAGTCCAAGTGCAGAAACGGCAGATTCTCGCAAATATACAGATTTTTCATCTTCATCTTTAACAACTTCAATCAACGGTGCAACAGCGAACCTATCACCAATTCTACCTAATGCATCAGCACATGCCAGTCTTACCCTGTAATTTTCATCTTTATTATTTAAACAATATAATAAAGACGATACAACAGAAGTATTTCGTTGATTTGCAATAGCTTTGGCGCACATAACTCGAACATTATTGTATTTTTCTCTTGTTGTGGCATCTGAATCTTTCGCATTTTTCAATAATAGAACATCTATTAAATATTCAAGACTTGAAGAATCTCTATACATATCAAGGTTTCGAATTATATGCATAATTATGTCAGGATTTTCGCAATTTACTAAAAAATAGTTATATATACGGATTAAATCCGATTGGCTGTATTGTTTTGAAAGAGCATCAATATTAGCAATAACATCTATAGTACTTAATTCTTCATTATTAAGTCCACACGTTAGTGCCAATTTATTCAAACTTAATTCAATATTACTCACTGACATTTAATACCTGAAAGTTTATAACCTTTATATTTCAAGTATATCACCTTATTACTATTAATGTCTTGTTTACAATTAATTGTAACATTTTTGTAATCTTATGACAAAAAAAATTCTTCTTTGTTTTAGAATAAATGTGTAGCAGTTAAACAAATGGTGCGAAATGAATATTGACTCAATAAAAATTTATCCCGCCAATGTCACTCAGACAAAGGCCAAGCACAAAGAGAATAGAAATGTGCTGGAGTACGGTCGAGAGATTATGGGCGAGAGTGCGAACAAAAACGAAAAATTGAATAGAGGATATCAGAGTGGCAGCTTGACGAGTGTAAAAAACAACGAGGCTGTCACTTTTGGTTCAGCAACAAAGGCAGCAGAAGTCGTAGCAAATGGAGCAGAAAAGGCAGTAAAGGACACCGTTCTTGATAAAATGTTCAAATTATGTGACAAACACACAGTTATTGCTCAAAACCTTGTAGCATTACTACTTGCCGCAGGTCCAAGACCTTTAGCAATTATGTTAATGCCTGGGGTTAAAGATAGAGAAGACAGAGTTTACGCTTCAGGGCATGCGATAGCATCAGCAGTTATCGGATTTGGCTTCTCAAGTTTAGTTATGTATCCATTAGGACAGGCAGCAGCAAAAGCAAAAGACATCTTAAGATCAGCAGGCAAAGCGGACACTAATAAATTATCAGAAAAAACAATCCAGAACGTTAAGAAGATGTTTAACGTTAAAAATCTTGAAGAACTTGAACACTCTAAGGCGTTCAAAAATATTACAAAAATTGCAGATATGGCACCTGATGTATTCATCTTCGGTATTGCAAAAGCAATTTTGACCGTTAAACTTATCAAACCGATTATGAAATATGTATTTGGCTTAGAGAAAAAAGACAAATCAAAACAACAGGAACAGCCAATGGCACAAAAAGCTTTTGCCGGCATGGCTTCAGTTATAAAACCTGAAATACAAAAATTCGCAGGAGGGTTAAAATAATGAATGTAACACTAAATACAAACAGATCTAACACTCCATACGGATATCAAACAAAGAAAAATCCAAATAATAACAATTATTATAATAGAACAAATTATGGAAATAATAATAATGTTGCCTTCACCGGTAATAAATTATCCAGTATATTTGAAGCAATCCCAATTAAATCAAAATTCTTAGACCCAATGAAAAGAGGTTTTGACAAATTCACAACAGGAATTGCGGAACACTATACAGTGAAATTATACACTTCAAAACCTGCTCAATGGTTAGCAAAATCAGCAGAAAAACTTGACAGTGTAGTTGACCACATGCAGGTTATGGGTTCTGTAATCATTTCAGGCATGTATATGATTCAAACTTTAAGACAAAAAAATATGGACGAAGACAGAAAGAAAACTTTGGCAATTAATCAAGGTCTTACATTTGGTGTTTCTACTTTAGGTTCATATTTAATTGATAGTAGTTTGGACGAAATGTGGGAAGGTTTGACTCAAAAATATGCAGCAAAACAAATCGGTGATAAAAAATTACCTGAAAAAATTGCAAAACTAAATGATGCAATAATAAAAGAAGCAGAAGCAAAAACAGGTTTAGAATGGAAAAAAATTGGTAAAAAACAAAGACCAAAACTTGTAACAGCCTTGAAATACATTGAAGATAACGTTCCTAATACAGGCGTTGAATCTAAAATCAGAGGTATGGGCGTATGTAAAAAATTGTTCGTATTCGGAACAGTTTACAGATTTATCGCTCCGGTTGCAGTAACACCAGTTGCTTCTTGGTTAGGAGAAAAGTTAATGGCAAACAAGAAAAAAGGAACAGACAAAGCACAAAACGATACTCCTGCTAAACCAGAACAAAAACCTGAAGAAAACAAAAAAGTAGCATAAGTAAAATATGAATAAATAAAAACAGACAAGTTCTCAAAAGCTTGTCTGTTTTTTTATGCAAGCAATAAGAATAGCAACCCCCTTGATAGCTCACCCAATAGTCATTTCGGACAAGCATGAGCTCAATTGCCTAAAACGAAGTGAAGGCACGATTAATACGAGTGCTGTATTTCTGCATCTCTTCCAAAATAAAGATAAAACGAATAATTAAGTCCCTAAAACTCTTGTAAAACCTTAATATAAATCGACCTTTGAAACCAGTTCAAGAGCGACATTTTTGTTAACAT
This sequence comes from uncultured Candidatus Melainabacteria bacterium, assembly GCA_934692625.1. Lineage (GTDB taxonomy): Bacteria > Cyanobacteriota > Vampirovibrionia > Gastranaerophilales > Gastranaerophilaceae > Zag111. Next base: position 107,818 of record CAKUUC010000002.1, on the reverse strand, counting down.
TTATTCACAAACAGGCAATTTTTGAACGAAAAAATCCTTTTTATAAATGTAGGGAAAATAAAGGAAAAAGAATTAATGGATTCAAGTTGGAGTTACGCAATTGATATGAGCGCAGCAAGCGGATTGTTAGACTATGATGCTGCCGCAAGTATTACCGGTCAAAAAGCGAGATTTGTCGGAAATCCTAAAATGTCAGATTTAGATGACAAACCGTTATATTTACCGAAAAAACTAAATTTTAATGCAACTTCACCGGAAGCCGACGAATTTCAAAAAGAGTCCGATGAAAAAGGTAATTATATTAATAATCCGACTTGGAAAAAAGTTTTAACCGGTGCAGTAATTGTCGGTTCTATAGGTGCAGGGATTGCTGCGCTTGTAATGGGCAAAGGAAAAATTAAAATGCCTGATTTTTCAAAATTAAAATCAAAAATCAACTTGCCTAAATTTAGTTTTCCTAAATTCAAAATGCCAAAACTAAAAATGCCGAAGTTTAAAATACCTAAATTTTCAGGTATTGGAAACGCTATAAAAAATGGTGCAACCACAGTTTTGAACATAATCAAAAAACCGTTTGTTGCATTAGCAAATTTAGTCAAGAAAAAACCATAAAAATCCCTTTCTCTCCCTTACAAAAAGAGCAGTCGCCAAAAGGTTACTGCTCTTATTCATTATGCTATCTTAATCCTTCAACTTAGATTTTGTCGATTACATCTTTAATTGCAGGACTTTCTTTAACAAAACCTGAAAGTTGTTTCAAAGCCGGTCTATACGCATTGATTGTTGCGGAACCGCCCAAACAACCGCCGGTACAAGCCATAACTTCGATTAAGTTACCGAGTTCGCAAGTTCCGTTTTTAGCAAATTTTTTCAAATCTCTGATTGATTGTTTTGTCAAACCGTCAACGATGTAAGGTTTTGCTTTGTGTTCATCATCTAACAAAGCGTTTACCGCACCGGCAACTCCACCTGTTACGGCAAAGTTTCTTGCTTCTGCTGCAGATTCTTTTCTAAACTCTGAGCCTTCCAAAACGTCAACTTTAACATCAAGAGCGGTGAACCAGGCACCCAATTCTTCATAGTTCAAAATGTAATCAATGTTTGGATTTTGAGCAGCCTCACGACGTTTTGCAACACAAGGACTGAAAAATACTGTCAAAACATCAGGATTTTCTTTTTTAACCAATTCTGCAGTATAGTAAGCCGGAGTTTTTGTTTCCGAACGGAATGGTTTAATTTCAGGAATATGTTTTTCTACAAGTTCATTATAACCTGCGCAGCAAGACGTTGTCATAAACGCATCGCCTTTTTCCATTCTTTCTACAAATTCTGCAGCTTCATTTTTAGTTGTAATTTCAGCACCTTCTGCTACCTCAATTACATCAGAAAAACCTAGTGACAAAATTGCTTCTCTAAGTTGTTGCGGCGTACAAGGTAATTGTCCAAAAATTGCCGGAGCAACCATTGCTACAATTTTCTTGCCTTGTTTCATATTTTTCAAAATATCAATTACTTGACTCTTTTCGTGAACTGCACCAAACGGACATGCTGCAACACATTTTCCGCAAGAAATACATTTTTCAAAATCAATATGAGCATGACCTTCTTCATCTTTTGCAATTGCACCTACCGGACAAGCATTTTCACATGGAACAATAATTCTTGCAATCGCTTGGTATGGACAAACCTGAGCACACATACCGCAATTTTTACATTTTGATTGGTCAATTACTGATTTACCGTTTTCAACATGAATTGCACCAAAACGGCAAGTTTGTTGACATGGTCTTGCTACACAACCTTGACACAAATCTGTAACATAGATTCTTGAAGGTACACACCCTTTACAAGCAGTTTGCAAAACTGTTAGCGGGTGATCTTCCGGTTGAGTTCTTTCTTCCGCTTGTTTTGCATAAGTTGATAATAAAGTGGCATCATCTGCATCTTCAATAGACAAACCCAAACCTGCAATCGCTCTATCTCTAAGAATTGCACGTTCTTTATGAATACAACATCTGTAAGGTACTTCACTACCTTTTGGACGCATATCGTAAGGAATTAATCTTGTTTCTTCCTCAAAATTGTCACCTAAATAAGCTTTTATTAATCTGACCAAAATCTCTTTTTTAAGTTGAGAAGTTTGGCGAAGACTATCTACTGCCATAAATTTTAACCTCATTTCATACTGTACACTACATAATTAATTATGCCATAAAAATAAACTTAAACAATGAAATTAATTTAATTAATATAAATCAAAATTGATACATGGTGTAAAGATTTGAGTAAAAATATTTTGCAACAGGGTTCTTTCATGCTATAATAATACTAAATTTGGATAGATTAGGGAGAAGAGTATGTCAGAAAATTCACAAGAAGTTATAAATGATAAAGGTCTTGAAGCTCTTAACGAAGTAGAGAACAAGCAACAAGAACAACAATATGAAGAAATCGAAACTCATACATCTGCTGATTATAGTGCGGATAATATCAGAGTTTTGGAAGGTCTTGAAGCCGTAAGAATAAGACCGGGCATGTACATCGGTTCAACATCTCAAAGAGGTTTGCACCATTGTATTTACGAAATCGTCGATAACTCCATTGACGAATCTTTAGCAGGTTTTTGTACTGACATACACGTTACAATCCACAAAGATAATAGCGTTACAGTAGAAGATAACGGTCGTGGTATTCCGGTTGACATCAAACCTGACAGCGGAAAATCGGCCTTAGAAATCGTACACACAGTACTTCACGCAGGCGGTAAATTCGGCGATGGCGGATACAAAGTATCAGGCGGGTTGCACGGTGTTGGTGCATCAGTTGTAAACGCATTATCAGAAAAATATATCGTAGAGGTTTCACGTCAAGGTTACGTTTGGCGTCAAGAATACATGAGAGGCGAACCTTTAGCACCTGTTGAAAGAGGAGAAGCAACCGACAAAACCGGTACGAAAACAACTTGGTGGCCTGACCCTGAAATTTTCACAGAAACAACTGAAATTGATTGTGACGTTATCGCAAACAGATTGAGAGAAATGGCATTCTTGAACAAAGGTTTAAAAATTATCTTCTCTCGTCATGATTCAGAAGATGTTGAAGTATTCCACTACGAAGGCGGTATCGGAAGTTATGTAGAATTTTTGAACAAAAATAAAACAGTTCTACACGAAAAACCTATTTATATCGACAAAGTAGTTGGCGACTTGCAAGTTGAAGTTGCTATGCAATACACAGAATCATATACAGAAAGCGTTTTGTCATTTGCAAACAACATTAACACACATTCAGGCGGTACTCACTTAACAGGTTTCAGAAACTCAATCACTCGTGTTTTAAACGATTACGCAAGAAAAAACAATATTTTGAAAGATTCTGAACAAAACTTGTCAGGTGAAGATGTTCGTGAAGGTTTAACCGCAATCGTTTCGGTTAAAATTCCGAACCCTGAATTTGAAGGTCAAACAAAAGAAAAATTAGGTTCTCAAGAGGCTATGGGTGCAGTTCAAGATGCAGTTAGAGATAAATTACAAGAATGGCTTGAATTTAACCCTAAAATTGCAAAAATGATTATTGAAAAAACCTTGCAAGCACAACGAGCAAGAGAAGCCGCAAGAAAAGCAAGAGAATTGACCAGACGTAAAACCGTTTTGGAAAACTCAACTCTTCCCGGTAAACTTGCAGACTGCTCAAACAGAGAACCTGAAAAATGCGAAATCTTCCTAGTCGAAGGTGATTCAGCCGGTGGCTCTGCAAAACAAGGCAGAAATAGAATGTTCCAAGCAATTTTGCCATTAAGAGGTAAAATTTTGAACGTTGAAAAAGCAAGACTTGACAGAATTTACGGAAACAACGAAATTCAATCAATGGTTCAAGCATTCGGTATAAAAATCAGCAGAAACGAAGAAGAAGTTGAAATTGATAAATTGAGATATCACAAAATCATCATTATGACCGATGCCGATGTCGATGGTGCTCACATCAGAACATTGATGCTAACATTCTTCTTCAGATATGCAAGACCGTTGATTGAACAAGGTTACGTTTATATCGCTCAACCGCCATTATTTAAGGTTACTCAAGGGAAAACATCAGAATACTTATTCAATGAACACGTTTTAGACAAAATGCTTAAAGAACGTGGTATCAAGAATTTAAGCCTATCTGATATGAGCAAGAAAAATGTTAAAACAGGCGAAGAATTACTTGAATTAATCAAAAATATGTCTGAATTTTATCGCTCTTACAATAACCCGATTTTGAACTTGTATCCGGCAGTATTTTTAAGAGGTTTGGTACGTTCTGAGATTAAATTGGAAGACTTTGACAGCCAATCTAAGATGAACGAAATTTGCGATTACTTGAATCACTATTTGACAGACCACGCTCAAAACTACAATATTCAAGAAGCCGAAAATTATAAAGTTGAAGTTAAATATAATCCTGAAAACGCAAAATATTCATTCATTTTACATCTAAATGATGAAGAACACGTAATACTTAATCCAAGTATCATCAAGAGTACTGAATTTAAGAAATTAAGAGCATCTTATCCGTTAATTCGTGACTTTTTGATTGAAGAAACAAACGGATTACTGCTTGAAACAGATACAGAAAAACACGAAATCAATTCATTTGAAAAATTGCAAAAATTGATTGATGATAGAGGTCAAAAAGGTTTGCAAATCCAACGTTTCAAAGGTTTGGGAGAAATGATGCCGCAACAACTTTGGGAAACAACAATGGATCCAGCAACCAGAACATTGTTAAAGGTAAATATTGAAGATGCAATGCTTTGCGACCAGTTATTTGACATCTTGATGGGTGATAAAGTTGAACCACGTAGGGATTTCATTGAAACCAATGCGGTTTACGCAACTAACATTGATACATAATAAAAATGAATCAAATATAACAATAAAAACGACTTGATATCTTCAAGTCGTTTTTTGTTTCTTTTCTATAAATCTATAGAATATTTGAGTGTGACGAGAATCCGTCTTTTAATACCCATTTTATGAAGAATGATGAAAATATTGTCTTTAGCCATATACAAACTTATATTCAGAGTTTCAGCAATTTGAGCATTCGTATAGCCTGAACAAATTTTGCAATACTTTTTTCTCGAGTTGTAAACTTACTCAACATGGACTATATTAACGACAATACTTCATTCAAAATCTTACAAAAAGATAATCCATAAAAATCTAATAATTCACTTGCGGTTCCACTTTGTCCAAATACATCATTTACACCAATTCGTTTAAGACGAATATTTTTGCAACTTTCTGCAATCAATTCAGCAACCATACTACCTAATCCTCCAATAATTGAATGATTTTCAACAGTAACAACATAATTAGAAGTTATCATTTCAATTAGACTTAAAGGTGTTGGTTTTACTACAGGACAATGAATTAATTGAACTTTAACACCTTTATTATGTAAAGCTTCTTCTGCCAATAGTGTTTCTTTTAAAGTTTCTCCATTGGTAATTATCGTTATATCATTACCTTTTGTTATTTCCTTTGGTTGCAAATCAAAACGATAAGAAGCATCAAAAATATCAGGCAAATTTGTTCTTGGGATTCTTATATACATCGGACCATTATGAGTTACAGCATACTTAATCACCTCTTGAGTTTCTTTATAATCTGCCGGAACGATTACTGTCATATTTGGTAAATTTCGCATTAAGGCTACATCTTCCAACGCCTGATGACTTGCACCATCTTCACCAACAGTAACACCACCATGTGTTGCAACTATTTTTACATTGAACTTTGGATAACATACAGAGTTTCTTATTTGGTCATAAGTTCTTCCTGTTGCAAACATTGCAAATGTAGAAACAAACGGGATTTTACCTTGTGATGCTAACCCTGCAGCTGTTGCAACCATATCTTGTTCCGCTATTCCACAATTAAAAAATCTGTTCGGAAATTGTTTTGCAAACAACTTTGTTTGTGTTGAAGAAGACAAATCCGCATCTAACACAACAATATTTTTATTATCAATACCAACTTCTACTAAAGTTTCTCCGTATGCTTTTCTAAGAGATTTATTTTCTGTACCAAATACCATACTCATTATTTACACCTCTAATTCTTTCAATGCCAGTCTTAATTCTTCATCATTTGGGGCTATCCCATGCCAAGCAGGATTGTTTTCCATAAAGGAAACGTCTCTGCCTTTTACGGTATTTGCAATTATTACAGTTGGTTTATCAGAATTTTTTGCTTTCAAATAAGCAGATATTATTTGAGTAGTATTATGTCCGTCAATTTCAATTACATTCCAATTAAAACTTGCAATTTTATCTTTCAAATTATCTAAAGCCTTAATATCTTCGGTATTTCCGTCTATTTGAAGTCTGTTTCTGTCAATAATTGCAACAACATTATTTAACTTGTGGGTATCCGCATTCATAAAAGCTTCCCAACAGGAACCTTCTTGTAATTCCCCGTCACCCAACAAGCAATAGACTTTTGCCGGATTATTATCCAACTTCAAAGATAAGGCAATCCCACAAGCCATTGATAAACCTTGTCCAAGAGAACCTGTTGGAACTTCAACACAGTCTAAATACAGATTAGATGGGTGACCTTGTAAACGTGAACCAAATTTTCTAAATGTCATCAACTCATCTATTGGAATAAATCCATATTCTGCAAGTACGGCATAATAAACAGGAGAAGCATGTCCTTTTGATAACACAAATCTATCTCTATTTTCATTTTTGGGATTTTTAGAATCTTTTTTCATTATTTCAAACAATGTAACTAATAATTCAACGGATGATAAACTTCCGCCAATGTGTCCTGATTTAGCATGATGAACCATTTTTAGAATATTACGTCTGACACTATTGCATATTTTTTCTCTATTACCCATTATATTTTAACCTCCTATTCTAGTTTTAAATTACTAACTTATATCTTAAACACCTTATACTTTAAAAAAGAAAAGATAAAAGAAACAAAAGATATTGGAACACCTAAAAATATTTGTTCAAATTTTTTACTCAATGGAGAATTTTCGTAAAAAATCCTGTAAAAATGTTTCTGTAGCCTTAATAAGGAATTTTCAAGTTTTTCCTCTTCTTTGCTTTTATTACCATTAGTTAATTGGTAAGAGAAATCACAATATTTTTTATACTCTTTTTCAAATTTATTAAAATTGTACAAACCTAAATATTGGTTTCCTGAACATTTTTCATTTTTACTAAATGGATATTTTGGAAGATATATTCCTGATTGTTTATATTCCAAAATAATGAAATTATTTATAATACATTTTCTAGATTTTTCTATAATTTCATCATTCAAATCTGCTGCATCTTCCATTTTTATATCTTTAAAATTTCTTGCAAAACAAGAATATGTAAAATATTGTTCCGGAGAAAAACGATGTTTGGCTTTTCCATAAGGATTATTCTTATTTATATTTTTTTCATCTGAAAAATATTGTGTAAAATAAGGTTCTTCTACAATTTCCGTATCTAAAAAGAATGTTTTAATATCTTCATTCAAGCCAAAGAACCACCAATCAGAAACATGAAAAGGTGTTTCCAACCAAGTCCGCTTTCCTATATCTATTTTAATTCTGCTAAATAGGGTTGGTACAATTATTTTATGTTTAAACAATAAATATTCATTTGAACGACATTGAAATTTATTCCAAAAATCAAGAAAGTTTGCATTAGTAAGTACTAAATCAGTTCTAAATTTTAGAATATATTTTCGATTTGCAAGTTTGAGTCCTTCTTTGGTAGTTACTAGCTGCCTATTCATGTTGTTGTAAATTTGTTTTTCGTGTCTAACACAAAGTAACGTTGCACCGGGATCATCGCAAAGCACCAGTTTATCATAATCAAGTTGTGAAATATCCTCATTTTTCCAAGTTGACAATATAATCTCAGCATCAGGTAAAAATTGACGAATACTTTTAATACATTTTAATGTTATCTCTCCACTTATAGGCCCTTGAACAACAACAGAAATATCCTTGCTATCTAGCATATTCTACTCCTTCCGTATCCAGTATAATATTATCTTTATTGATATAAAAACAATCTTCAAAATTACAATAAAAAGGTTATAGCCAAAACTTATAAAACCTAAAATTGAATTAACTATAATCCTAAAAGGATAAATAAAGCGATTAAAATGTTTATACATTTTGCTACCATATTTATCTATCTTACAAGAAATTAAATAAATTCCCCAAATAGGATGCTTTCTAATTATTTCAATTTTATTTTGTGTATTTTTAGGATATAACGGGATTATGCTATCAAGAAGATAAGGATGTATTTGATTTAAAAACTTATGGTATAAATATATATATTTAGTTAAACCTTTTAACGAATACTTACGATGTAGAAAACACAAAAATATATCATTTGCGCGAATAAAACAAAATCTTTCATTTTTATCAAAAATTTCATTCTTTTTTAAATATTTTTTTATAGAATTATAAGTATTAAAAAGCTCTTCAATATTTTTATCATCATAAGATTGTACTAAAGAAGTACCAGTACCAGTTCTATATTTATATAGACTTTGATTCAAATAATAAACTCTCGGATTATGGGCCGATAACTTCCATAAAAAATCCCAATCTTCAAAAATTGTAGAACCTGAGCTAAATTGTATATTGCATTGCAAGATGAAACTTTTTTTTATGCATGTTAACCAAAGATTTGTTATGAGAAATAAAGGTGAAGTCCAATTTTGTTGAGTATTTATTGTTTTTAAAAAATTTTTATAATTTCTATCTAAAAATTGTGCTGTTGTATATTTATCAAAGACTATAGATGAAAAACAAATAATATCAAAATTTTGATTTATATATTTATCAATTTTAACTAAGGCTTTTTCATCTATCATATCATCAGAGTCAACAAACCAAATATATTCTCCTGAAGCCAAGGCTAATCCTTTATTTCTCGTATCTGCAACTCCTAAATTTTTTTCATTTCTATATATTTTTATAAAGTCATATTTTTCTGCATATTTTTCTAAAATAGAATATGAATTATCATTTGAAGCATCATCAATGCAAATAATTTCAAAATTAGAATAGTTATTTTTTATAATTGAATCTAAACATTCTGCAATATAATCCTGCACATTAAAAACAGGAATTATAATACTAATTTTCATTTTTTACTCCTTTTCTAAGATTTTTATAAAATTTATTAAAATCGTGTTCTGTATAAATACATTTTGCCTGTTCTTTTATAAATTTGTCATATTTTTTTATTTGTGAAAAATAAGGCTCCTTTAAAACCATACAATCTAATGATTTGGGAGATTTTAAAATAAAATTATTCATTATTACTTGTTCTGAGAAACCAATAACTGTAGAATTTAGATCAAGCATATTTGAAAATAATATTTTGTTTTTATATTTTCCACTATTATTTATCGAATTATAAAAAATAAATTGCTCTGGGGTATATCGATCATTAATCCAACAGTTGTAAAAACATTTTTCTATATTTTTATTTACTGCAATATCGTTTTCTTGATTTGCTAATGGGATATTCCACAATCTGTATATATCTTCTCTTTCCCCAAATTGGAACCAATCTGACAAATGAAAAGGTACAGGAATTTTAGAGCTATAGTCTAAATATCTTTTTGTGAACAAGGTTGAAACAATAATTCTATTTTTAAAAATAGAGTAATCCGATATTCTTACTGGAAACTTGTCAAAATAGATTAAGAATTTTGAGGATTTTAACTGGAGATCACTTCTAATTTTTAAAATATATTTTTTGCTTGATTTTTTTATCCCATTAAATGTAGATATAATTTGCCTATTAACATTATTTATAGTATTATTTGCCCTATTATATAACCCCATTGGATCTTGATTTAAGACCAAAATATCATAATCTAAACCTTCAACATCGCTATTTTCCCAAGTTGAAAGAATTATTTCTGAATCAGGCAACCATTTTCTAATGCTCGCTAAACATTTCGGTGTGTTTTTATAATCCACCGCCCCTTGCACTACTACAGATATATCTTTTGAACTAATCATATATAATCTTTTAATCTCCTATAAAATTGACTGCTAAGCGAATATAAAGTACTTATTCATATCCTTGTTCAATTATGTTCTTTAATTTTTTAAAAATTTCTTGTTTTTGCTTATCTATATCATCTGATATTTTTTGTATTGCAGGTAGCAACTCATGTAATTTTGTAAAAAAATAATCATTATCGGAATGTAAAAAATAAAAAGAGAATTTATACATGACAAAGAAGTTAATATGAAATGCATAGCTCCACATTTTTCCCATAAAACTCTTCAAATCTTTTATTAGTGAAGTATCTTCAGAAGAATAAAATTCAAACAGTTCTATATTATTATTTATTTTTCTAAATAGACGGGTTATTTCAATATCAATTCGTTCTCTTTCGAGTTTGGCAATTTCTTCTTTGCTGAGTCCATCGTTTCTTCTTGAATCTTTCTCTGTTTCTTCTGATAGTGTTGGGTCGATTATGCAATGTCTCTTCAATAAAGCTGTCAATAATTGAATATCGTAAATAATTTCATCTTTAATTTTATTAGCTTTTGAGGAATTCCCTTGTCCGGTAATATAATTATAATTTATATTTTTTATAGAATTTCCACTATTAGTATTATTGCTCCCAGTGATAATATTTCCTGAATTATTGCTACTAACTACAATATTATTATTTCCAACAATATTGTTAGAATCACTAATCTCATCATTGTTGCCTGATTTAGACATGTCTATATTAACTCGTTCTTTAGGTTCAAAAGCTTTCTTGATGGTATTAATAATTTTCAATCCTTTTACAAAATTTTTCAAAGTTTCAAACATTTTTTTCCTTTTGTTGTTAAAGTAATCTTCTTACCTCATTAGCGATAACACTAAAGTTACGAGGTAAAGTTTTTATTATTTCTCAAAAGATCCTAAATACTTATCGTTATTTGCACCTGGGTATTTTACAACCACATTTTGTGTTCCGTCTTCAAGGCATTCAAAATCTGTTGATTCGTTTGGTTCCATTACTATAATGTCACCTTTTTTATATTCAACACCGTTCATTTTTACTCTGCCTTGAGTAATTACTGTAATTTCCGTTGCAATTTTGTGATAATGACGGTCTTCATAATCACCCTTTTTGTATTCTTTAACTGCAACTTCTACATCATTTGTTTTCATTAGGGTTGGTTCAAAGTTTCCCACAATCCAACCTTTTACCATATCTTCTAATTTCGCTGTTCTCATTTAAATTTTCCTTACATATGTCTCATTAAATAATCAGTTTTGTCTTTTTTATCTTTCAAAGCAATATACTTATCCAAATCTTCCGGAGTTCCGGTTCCGTGCATTTGTGTTTTGTCGATTGAATAAATTCCGAATTTGCCTCCGCGTGCGATTGCATAATTGTAAACAGGTGCAACGTAAAATTCGTTATTCACGCGTTCATTTCTTACAAACATATCAATAGCGTTTTCCACAAAATCAGAACCTTTTTTGAAATAATAAATTCCTACAGTTGCATGTTCGGAGATAACTTCTTTTTCTCTGATTTCTGTTATCAAGCATTCCTCGTTCAAGCGTGCATAAGACCATTTTTTGTCATCATCTTCAAAACAAAGAACAGAACCGTCTAATTTTCTATTGTCACTGTCATTAATATAATCAGCGATATTCATATCTACAATCTGGTCTGAATTTGCAATCAAAAGAGGAGTATTATTGTTTATCAATCTATGGGCATGCAATACTGTGCAAGCTGCTCCCTCTGTCAATTTATCAATCAAAACAAATTCAACATTATAATGATTTTTAATCCAATTTACCGTGTCTTGTTCATTATTATAGTGTTCAGCCCTTGCAAGCAGAATAAATTTTGCATTTGGCATGTTCAAGTTGTCCAAAACATGACAAATCATTGGCTTGCCTAATACATCAATAAACGGTTTCGGTTTTTTATAACCTGCTTTTGCAAATCTGCTTCCGGCTCCTGCCATTGGAATTACTATATTTATCATCTCTTCTTTTCTCCTATACTTTTCTTAGTGCTAAGTGTTTTTCATACGTTTGATAATTTGAAAAAGTCAAATAATCTTTCTTTGGAATTTCATAAGTTCCAATACTTTTGTTGTTCAAAATCATTTCATTAAAAGTTGCACTGATATAATACTTTCCTTGTGTATTTACATCTTTTTCAATAACTGAAAAGGCTGCATTTACAAAATCAGAACCTTTTTTGAAATAACAACAACCGGTTGACGCAATACTTGAAATTGGGCGTTTTTCACTTGTTTGAACAACAAGATTGTTTTCGTCTAACAATACAGAGCTATATTTTGGGTGAACTGCATTGATCGTAACGATACCGCCATCTAAATTTCTAGTTCTGAAACTTTCGATTGCAGGATTTATATCAGTTTTGATAAGTTGGCTGCCGTTTAAAATAAGCAACTCTTCATCATTATTAATCTCGTCAATAGCAAACAAAGCAGAACAAACCGCTCCCTTGGTGTTCCCTGCAACTTCAATAATTTTACATTTTGGACAAAGAATTTTTAAAGTGTCACCAAGAAAATTATTATCTTGATCTTCTTTTCTTATTATGCAAGTTATATTATCTCCAACTGATTCCAAAAGTTCGATTGTTCTTTGAATCATTGGTTTGTTTTGAATTTCAACTAAATATTTTGGATAACCTTTTTCATTGAAGTCTTTCTCAGAACCTGCCATTAGTATTAAAATATTCATTATTTGATACCTCCTGCAACTAGAATGTTGCTGTCCGATTCTATTTCCCTAATTCTGTTTTTTATGTTTTGATAAGTTACATCATCTACCGTTTCAACTTTTAAAAGATTTGCACCACTTCCAAGAGCTGCTTTTACACCGTTCGGATTATCTTCAACAACCAAACATTCTTCCGGTTGCAACCCAAATCTTTTAATAGCTGTTCGATAAATTTCAGGGTCAGGTTTTGACTTGGTAACATCTTGGTTAGATAGAGTAAAATCAAGATATTTTTGCAAATCTGCTTTTTCCATCATCATATCAATGGTTATTCTTACGGAGTTTGATGCTAATGCAAGCCCATATCCTTCATTTTTCAATTTTGACAAAGCATATTGATGATTAAATCTTGGCTTACACTTCATATAGACATGTTCCATTGTATAAATTTGTTTCATGTGGTTAATAAATTTATGCAAGCCCTTTGGCAAACCTTTCTCCATTGAAAGCATTTCAAGTTTCTTTCTTGTTGGTAATCCGTCAAAAGTCACAAGATGGTCATATCTTGAAATTGTATAACCAAACAATTCTAAGGCTTGGTTCAATGCCTCATAGTGCCAGTCTTTAGCCTCAATTAGCACTCCATCCATATCAAAAATAATGGCTTTAATTCTTTTCATTAAAATACTCCTTTGCCTCTGTAGGATAATCAGTACAAAGCATTATCCCTTTCATATTTTTATATTTCTTCCATACATTTTTATACTCTCTTTTGTGTAAGTCAGGGGATACAATACAAACATCTTTCCATTGATTTAAGATTTTTTGGATTTCCTTTTGTCCAAACCAATCACTATTAAAAGAATCCAACCACACTCCATTTGCTTCTTTATACATAATTGGGTCTGGAATAATATCACTTATTCCGGTAAAAACTTTTAGCCCTATTTTGTGCTGGACAACCATTTCTGGAATACTCATGTCAAAACAAAAATAGTTTTGATGATTATATTTTTCAAGCAAACGTTTAATCTCTTCAGCTTGTCCATCAGCCTTTATATTCAATGCCAATGGTAAATTTCTACCATCTAAAATTTGGAGGAGTTCTTCAAAACTCATCTCATCACCTTTAGGCATATTATGAGAAATAACAATTTTGCCACAAATATCTCTCAAATCAGTTTCAATACCAAAACCATTATCAAAAGCTCTTTCAAATGCCTCTTTTGAATTTTTTTCAGCTTCTTCTAGCCAGTATCCACGATGTGCTAAGATTTCAATTTGGTTAATTATACTATCGTACGCTTGTCGAAAATATACTCCCACTTACAACTTCACCCCTTCCTTAAATCTCAAATTCATATTTTCATTTTCACCAATAAAATTTAAAGTACGTTCAACTGAGCCTTGATTAAACAACCATTGCAGGTATGACAAATCTTTATATTTTTGGTAATAATGATATGCAAATGTTTTGCGCCAAGAGGCAACTGAATATTTTGCACTCAATCCTAATTCTGAACAAATATTTTTAAATGAATAAAAAATTGTGACTCTATCAATATTTTTACCCTTTTTATTTCTAAATAACGGCGCTGTGTTATCTTGCTCTTCGCAAACTTCAAATATCAACTCCTGCAATTCCTCATTCAATGGAACTGATTTTTGCGGTGCAATCATCAAATAATACTTTTCTTTAACATCATTTACCTTAAGTCCCAACAATCTTGACAAGTCAATACCCGTATTAATAGACAAAGTGAACATTAGCAATTCCCGAATTTGTTTCTTTTTGCGATACAAATCCTTTATCTGGTTAATCTCTTCTATACTTTTTATCGGCAAGCACTCGTTCACAATCCCAAATACTTTCTAGCAATATGCTCTTTATTCTATTTCTTATTCTTAATTTTTTAACTTTTTAGTTATTTTGTTGCAAGAGTAAATACCTCTATTTCAGACTATGCTATAACAAATGGGGGCAGAATAAAATTAGCCACATGGCCAATATAAATTGTTAAAAACGTATACGTCCTATATCTAGCAAAATACAGACAGTTCATTACGCAACAAAATAACTATTTTGTTGCATTATTGTTTTTATTATTTTAAAGAATGAAATTTTGTAGAAATTAAGATTGACAAAGGTTTTCTTAGTGGATTTAGGCTAATTAAACTTTTGATTTTATACATTTTGAAGAACAATAAATTATTGTTCTTGACAAGTAGATAAATCTATGCAAAGATATATACATTGACACATCACAAAACTGAGGAAGAAGTATGAAACAAAAATTTTACATAAATAGTTTTCCCTATGAAATAGAGTTAACAGCAAGAGTTTGCCACGAAAACGCTCGCAGGTTATTGGAATCTTACACTAGCGAGGTTTCCATTGATGAATTTACGATTTTAGATACAATCATTGCAAAACCAGGATTATCTCAAGCAGACTTGGCTCGTTTAATATTAAAAGGGAAAGCCCACACCGGCAGATTTATTATGGCACTAGAAGAAAAAGGATTGCTTGAACGCCACGTTGCAGAGCGTGACGGGAAATTGATAAAAGTTGCAGACATTACGAAAAAAGGGGAAGAACTTTATTATTCAATCCTAAAAAATCTCAAACCTGCAATCGAAAAATACGAAGCAACAATTTCCGATGAGGAAATTAAACAAGTTATATCAAGCCTTAGAACATTTAGACAACAAATTGAACAGACAAGTAAAATAGTTTTTGAATAAAATAACATAAAAAATTTAAGAGAAAATAATGAGCGAAGAAGTTATAAAACAAGAAAAAGCCCCACAAACAGAAGAATGGCACCCTTCGAAAAACCCTTGGCTAATTTCAATTCCATTGATGGCGTCAGTTTTTATGTACGCACTGGATGAAACGATTTCAAACGTAGCATTGCCCTATATGGCCGGTTCGTTTTCGTGTAGTCACAATGAAGTAACTTGGGTCATAACTTTTTACCTGATTGCCAGCGGTATTATTATTCCGGCAGTTGATTTCTTATGTAAATTTATGGGACGTAAAAACTTCTTTATGCTAAGTATCATAATTTTCACATCTGCATCATTTTTATGCGGAATTTCAAACTCGTTAATTATGATGGTACTTGCAAGATTTTTGCAAGGTATCGGTGGCGGTGCAATTTTACCATTATCACAATCAATAATGATGGAAAGTTTTCCTAAAGAAAAACGTCCGCAATCAATGGCACTATTCGGATTGGGAATTGTATTTGCACCAATTATCGGACCAGCAATCGGCGGTTGGATTACAGAAAACTGGTCGTGGCCTTATATTTATTATATAAATATTCCAATCGGATTTTTGGTACTTGTTGCTGCTAAAGAACTATTAGAAGATCCACCTTATGCAAAAAAACAATCCGGTCTAAAATTCGACAGTTTAGGATTTTTCTTCCTTGCAGTTTGGTTAGTATTGTTGCAAATCGTTCTAGATAAAGGTAACGATGCCGACTGGTTCGGTTCAACTTGGATTTGTTGGATGACTGCAATCTCCTGTATTTCAGGTATAATCTTCCTAATTACACAAATCAAAGAAAAAAATACACTTGTTGACTTGTCGGTAATGAAGGATAAAAACTTTTTCTTCGGCACGGTAATTCAAATAGTTTTGATGGGTGTAATGATGGCATCGAGTGCAATTTTGCCGTCAATGTTACAACAAATGATGGGCTACACTCCATTTTTAAGTGGTATTTCAATGGTACCAAGAGGCGCTGGTTGTCTTGTTGCAACGGTATTCAGTGCAATATTTATTACAAAAATCGGTGAAAGAAAAATGGTTATCTCCGGACTTTGTATCCTTGGCGCCGGTGGATTACTATTTGGCGACATCAATTTGCAAATTGCACTCGGAAACATCGCCTTCCCGAACTTCTTATTCGGACTGGGGCTAATTATGGCAATGGTTCCACTTGTTGAATTGTCTTGCAGAACACTTAGAAACGAACAATTGACTAATGCCAGCGGGGTTCAAAACCTGTTGAAAAACGTCGGAGCGGCTGTCGGAACATCACTTGTAACAACTTGTATTTCGAGATTTTCACAAGTTCACCAAAATATGATGGTCGGAAAATTGACAGAATTAAACCCTGCATTTATGGAAAGATTGGAAGCCTACACTGGAAGTTTCCTATCAAATACGGACTTAGCATCTGCAGCGTACACTGCAAAAGGCTTGCTCTATAATCAACTTTTGCAGCAATCAACACTTTGGGCATACATTGATACTTTCAGAATTTTTGCAATCGCATGTTTCTTTGTTGCCCCGATTGTTTTATTGATGAAACGCAGAAATTTTTCATAAAAGTTTAACTAAAAATTGAAATTATTTTATTTGCTAAAATTTCATCATCAAGCGGAATAGCGGCGGTGTTGCTCAAATAATATTCTCCGAAAATTTTAGGATAATTTTTCCATAATTTTAGCAAAATTATACCGTTTTTCTTAAAGATTTTGTTATAAATTGTATTTGATGTACAAAACGGATAGCAATAAGGCACTTCCTCATCATCTAAGCTCAAAGCAATTTCATTATCCCCACGAAAAATATTGTCATACTGTTTAAATATTCGAATTCTTTTATCTTTCTCAAAACAAAAATCAATATTTTTCATTTTATTTTGAACATTTTCTGATAGCATTTTTATTGTTATTTCTTTATTTAAAGCCAATTCATTTTGCAAAAATTGTGGATAATTTTGACTAAATTTTGCACTAGATAAAACCAAATTATCTTGTTCAAATTCATTTTCTAAAATTATATCAGTGAATAAATATGCACCATTTGGAACATCAAAAAATTTTCGCAAAGAGTTAAAACTAGCAAGTCCAATAGGTTCACTAAAAAAAGAATGGGAATTATCAACAATCAAATTTGGATAAGCTTTTGCCAAATTTTGACAATTTTTTGTACATAAACCAAAATAATTTGTATATAAAATAAAAGCGTATTTTGGAAAAGTTTGAACAGGTAAAAAGTTTTTATCAATATGATAAAACTCAATATGACAACCCTCTTGTCGCACAGCATTCCAAACTGTCGGACAAGTATAAAACGGGATAAATATCTCATTTATCCCGTATAATCTAATCAAATATTTCAGACAATTTCTTGCTAAATTTAATTTTACAAAATTCATTATTTATTGAATGCCTCGAAAAAAGCCTTCAACAATTCTTGACCTTTTATCATAGTTTTGTAATCTACATACTCACGAGCAGAGTGCATATTACAAACTGTTGCCAAACCTAGCAAATATGGAGAGAACTTTTCACCTTTAGCATTGGTTCTGTTTGCATAAATATGAGTTTCTGCTCCGGCGTGAAATGATGAAATTTCAGGTTCAATACCAAGTTCTTTTGCAACTTTTTCAAAAATATTCGGCACAGTATCATCATCATTTTTTTCAAACATAGGCATTTTTTCAGTAAAAGTAATTATTGCAGTTGCGATACCTTGATAATCCTTATTAAATTCGTCAACGATATTTTGCATCAATGCAATCAATTCATTTTCCTTATCTTTTCGAGAACTTCTGATAGAATAAGTTGCGTGAGCATCAGTATTAATAACATTAGTTACATTAACGTCACCGGATTCAATACCACCCAAATTACAAGAAGTAACAACTTTATCACCTTCACTATAAAATACACCTTGCGGAAGTACTGAAACTAAATCTGCAATAAGTTTTGCGGCATTTTCACGAGTAGTGTCACCAATATCGTTACCGGAGTGACCGCCTTTTGGTGCAGAGATTTTCAAATCAACCATCACATAACTTGCACCGGAAACCAAACATTGCCCTAATGCATCACTGTCAAGTACCAATACGTACTTTGAGTTTATTCTTGAAAAATCCGTATTTTTAATACCAGTCATAGTATTTTCTTCATCACGAGTAAAATGAACTTCGAGTCCGCCGTGTTTTAAATCCGTTCTTTTTTGAAGCTCAGTTGCAAAAAACAAAGCATTTGCAACACCCGCTTTATCATCAGCGCCAAGAGTTCTATCTTTTGCCTTGATTAAATCACCGTCAAGATAAGGTTCAATCGGCGAATCATCACCGATTACATCTAAATGTGATGATAACAAAATCGGCTGTTTTGCCCCATCAGTCGCCTCTACTGTAATATAAATATTATTATAATCGTCTTTTTCGCAAGCCAAACCATGTACAGAACAGTAATCACAAATCCAATCAATTACGTTTTCTTCCTGCAAAGACGGTGACGGAATTTCTGCCATCGTACAGAACAAATCCACCAACTCGTTATTTTTTCTTAATTCTACTAATTCCATATTATATTAACCCTTTCTTCATATTTATATAATAGCATATTTTTAATTGATATCAACAACACTCACGCCGTCGCCGCCTTCAGTATCTTCCCCAGGTCTAAACTTTGCAACATAAGGTGAGGTTTGTAAAAAGTCACGCACAGCCTGCTTCAACGCTCCGGTTCCGTGGCCGTGAATTATGTATACAGGTGTCAAATTTGCAAGACTCGCTTTGTCAAGATAACTTTCAACCTCATCAAGTGCATCTTCAACCCTATATCCACGTAAATCCAAAGTTTGTGATAAGTTTTGACGATGTAATTCAAAAGATTTAAACGAAGTTCCCGGAATTTTTACCTTATTTGACTCTTTATACTTTTCGTCAGGTACTG
Source organism: uncultured Candidatus Melainabacteria bacterium (assembly GCA_934692625.1). Lineage (GTDB taxonomy): Bacteria > Cyanobacteriota > Vampirovibrionia > Gastranaerophilales > Gastranaerophilaceae > Zag111. The sequence continues at coordinate 88,350 of CAKUUC010000002.1, read as the reverse complement.
CAAGTTCGTCTTTTTTTACCTTCATTTTCATAGAACCCATATCGACAAAAAGTCGCTTGTTTTTATCCGGCAAAGAAACCACGGTAACTTTTTGGTGTAGATTTTTGAGCATCAATGAATCGCCAACTTGAACCTTATCCCAATCAATTTCAATATATTTGTTTTTGTCAGTAACTTTATCAAGTTCGCCCCTGAAATTTTCTTCTAATTTTGCAAGCCTTGAATAAGCACGCCTTGCAATCTTTTCGGATTTTTCTTTTCGCAACTCATCTAATATTCGTTTAACCTCGCCCCTTGCCTCAAGGATTTCCATATCAAATTTATTTTTAAGATTTTTCAAGGTCTTTTTCTTATCCTTTTTAACCTTGTTCAAATTCTCTTCATATTCCTTTTTAATCTCAAGAGAAGATTCTTTTAGTGCTTGAGCCTGTTCCAAATTTTTAGAAAGTTCCTGATGAGTTTCTTGCAATTTTTCAACGACAGCAACTGACGGATCCTTTTGAGTTCGCAAAATATTTTTCGTTTTTTCAATAAGATCTTTATCCAAGCCCAAATTTGCAGCAATTGAAATAGCATTACTCAAACCTGGAATACCAATCAAAAGTTTATACGAAGGTTTCAATGTTTCAGTATTAAATTCAACAGAAGCATTTTTGAAATAACTATTCGTATATTCAAGAGCCTTTAATTCTCCATAGTGCGTTGTCACAACGTTAAGTACACCTTTTGCGGCTAGTTTTTCTAATATTCCTTGCGCCAAAACCGCCCCTTCTACAGGATCAGTTCCTGCACAAATTTCATCAAGCAACACAAAAGAGTCCTCATTACTGTTTCGCAAAATTTCAATTATATTTGTCATGTGAGAAGAAAAAGTTGACAAACTTTGCATAATACTCTGAGAATCACCAATATCTGCAAAAACATTTTTAAACGGGTACAATTTTGCACACGTACAAGGCAAAAACATTCCAGCCTTTGCCATTAATATAAATATACCGATAGTCTTGAGCGTAACTGTTTTACCACCAGTATTTGACCCCGTAATAATTATCGATTTATAATCCTTACCAATTTCAAAATTATTAGCAACGACATTCTCACTTACCAAAAGCAACAGTGGGTGCTTCATATTTTCAAAATAAATATATCGATTTTCGGTCAATTCAGGTTTTATTGCGTGAAGCTTAACCGCATAACGAGCCTTTGCAAAATGAAAATCGACCTCTGCCATAATTTTTTCACAAGTCATTAAAATATCTAAATAATCTTTAACCAAACTTGTCAAACTGACCAAAATTCTGATATTTTCTGCATGAATCGCAGATTTTATCTCTCGAACCTTATTATTTAGGGAAACCAACTGTGCAGGCTCAATATAAAACGTCTTAGCAGAAGCAGACACATCATGTACAATCCCCGGAACCTTGTTTTTATTCGATGCAATAACCTGAAAAACAATTCTATCATCACGTTTTGTGTATATATTATCTTGTAAATACTTTGAAAAAGATGGATTGTTTAATAAAGATGTCACCGTATCCTTAATATTTTGCTCCGTATCACGCAATGAAGCGTACAATCCTTTAAGTTCAGGAGTTGCACTCTGCCTGATATTCAGACTTTCATCAAAAGTATCAAAAATTTTATCCTCGATATCTTTTTCTGCAATCAATTCAGAAACCAAACCTCGCATCAAACTTTCATCATCAGAATTTTCTGTGATAAATTTTTTCAATAATCTTGATGATTTCATCGTCTTTGCAATATCAATCAACTCAATTTCTGATAAATATGTAACTGCAGAATTAGCACGAATTCTCGAAATATCCCCAATATACTCTGTCGGGGTATCCTTAGCATAATCTAATATTTGTTTTGCTTCATTTGTCAAATTCAATTGTTCTTCAATCTTTAACGCTTCATTAAATAATTTTGCGTTTTGACACAATCGTTTACTTTGCTCAAACTTAGCAAACTTAGAAAGTTCATCTTTTATTTTATTAAATTCAAGTGTTTCTGTACTTTTTAGCGAGATATCCATAAGTTAATTTTATTATAAAAAATTTTGAAATAAAACCTCAAACAATAAAAAAAGCAGGCTCGAAACCTGCTTTTTCTAAATTTTGATTAATTTGGCAAAAACAAACTACCAGCTTGCTTTTGTAACACCAGGCAACAAACCTTGGTGAGCCATTTTTCTTAAACAAATTCTGCACAAACCGAAATCTCTGTGATATCCGTGAGGTCTTCCACAGATGCTGCATCTGTTGTGAAGTCTTACTGTTGGGTATTTTCCGGCAGCAGCAAGTTTTTCTCGTCTAAGTTCTTTGTTAATCATCGCTTTCTTAGCCATGAATTTCTCCTTTGTTACTTATTAATGTTTACTACCTTTGAAAGGCATTCCGAGAAGTCTTAACAATTCTCTTGCCTCATCATCTGTTTCAGCGGTTGTGATAACTGAAACGTTCATACCCTTAACTAAATCGACTTCTTCGTAAGTGATTTCAGGGAATAGTGCTTGTTCTTTCAAGCCTAAAGTATAATTTCCACGACCATCAAAACTCTTTGCACTGATACCTCTAAAGTCACGAATTCTTGGAAGTACAACGCAAATCAATTTTTGCAAGAAATCATACATTCTGTCGCCACGCAATGTTGCCATTGCTCCAACCGGCATACCTTCTCTTAATTTGTATGATGCGATTGATTTTTTAGCCTTTGTAACAACTGCTTTTTGACCAGCAATTTTTGTTAATTGAGCTTCAATCGTATCAGCGATTTTTGAATTGTGAGAAGCCTCACCGACACCCATGTTCAAAACAACTTTAACTAATTTTGGAACTTGGTGATTGTTCTTGTAGCCGAACTTTTCTTTCATAGCCGGAACTACATCTTCTTGATATTTAGTTTTTAAGTTTTTTGTTACTGTCATTTTTCATTTTCCTTATATTAAGATGATTGATGTCAAACCTCTTGGTTTACACTATGCATCTAATTGTTCACCGCATTTTTTACAAACACGAACTTTTTTACCATCAACAACTTTCATTTCTACTCTTGTAGCTTTTTCACACGCTGGGCAAATTATCATAACGTTTGAAGAATCGATTGATGCTTCCATTTTGATAAGTCCGCCTTGGATACCTGCAGCCGGTTGAGGTTTTTGTGCTTTAGTTACCATATTAGCACCTTCAACAACTACTCTGCCTTTTTCCAAATCAACTTTTTTTACGTTGCCGATTTTTCCTTTATCTTTACCTGCAATAACAACTACTCTGTCAGTTGTTTTTACATGTACGCTTTTCTTATCTTGTTTTGTCATTTTTTTCTCCTGATTTGTATCTTTCATGGACTGATTTTACCGAAGTAAAATCTATTACATGCTCTTGTGTATATTAGATAACTTCCGGTGCAAGAGAAACTATTTTCATATAACCTTTATCTCTAAGTTCACGAGCAACAGGTCCGAAAACACGAGTACCTCTTGGGTTGCCGTCTTTGTTAATAATAACTGCAGCATTTTCATCAAATCTGATAACTGAACCGTCATTACGTTTGATGTCAGCCTTTGTTCTTACAACAACTGCACGAACAACTTCACCTTTTTTCACAGCCATGTTTGGAGTTGCATCTTTTACAGAAGCAACGATTTCATCGCCAACAGCTGCAAATTTTTTATTTGAACTCCCCATAACACGGATACATAACAATTGTTTTGCACCTGTATTATCTGCGACTTCTAGTCTTGTTTCTTGTTGTATCATTTTTCTTTCCTTTTAGTATTTTTATCTACTTCTTTGCCTCTCATTACACTTTGGTAATGTTGCAATCCCATTTCGGGAACCTGAAATTTATTCAGGACAAGATATTTGATTATTAACTATCTTGCTTTTTCAACTACTTCAGCAACTGTCCAACGTTTGTCACCTGAAATAGGTCTAGCTTCAACGATTCTTACGATATCGCCTTCGTTACAAACGTTTTCAGCATCATGTGCTTTATAGTTTTTGTTAAATTCCATAATTTTCTTATATTTTGGATGTGGTTCGTAAGACGCAACTTTTACTACAACAGTTTTGTCCATTTTATTACTTACTACAATTCCTTGTTTTTCTTTTTTAGGCATTTTGTACCCCTTTTTCTGTTATTATTGTTTTTGCTTGAGCGATAAGTTTCTTAGTCTTAGAAATACTTGCAGTATTTTCTAATTTGTGGGTTGAAAGTTGCAATCTTGAATCCAATAATTGTTTCTTCCAATCTACTATTGCACTTTGTAACTCATCTACTGATTTTTCGCGCATTTCACTTAATTTCATTTTACTTTTTTCCTTTATCTTTACTAACTTACCTTTTACGACCCGAGTTTAACTCTCAAAAAGGTTCGTTTAGTTATTATGCTTGTTCTCTTGGTTGTTCAACTATCTTAACTTTGATAGGTAATTTTTGAGCAGCCAATTCAAGTGCATGAACTGCTACGCTTCTATCAAAATAATCAAGTTCAAATAGTAATCTGTTTGGTTTTACTACTGCTACCCAGTATTCTACGTTACCTTTACCAGAACCCATACGAGTTTCAGCAGGTTTTGCAGTGATTGGTTTATCTGGGAATATTTTAATCCAAACGTTACCGCCACGTTTGATTTCACGAGTCATTGCACGACGTGCTGCCTCAATTTGTCTGCTTGTAATCCAACCAGGTTCTACTGCTTGAAGTGCATATTGACCGAATTCAAGTTTTGTACCTCTTGTTTCGGTACCTTTCATTCTGCCTTTCATCATTTTGCGGTATTTAGTCTTTTTAGGCTGTAACATTATATTTTGCTCCTATTATTTTATACCTTTTTACTAGCTTTGAGATGTTGTATCAACATTTCTGCCACGTCTTGGACGTCTTCCTGATTTTTCGTCCTTGCTGTTTTTGTGTTTGATATTAGGGTCAGCCATTTCGCCAGGCATCAAGTTGCCTTTGAAAATCCAAACCTTAACACCAATTTTGCCCATGATTGTATCAGCTTCAGTGAAACCATAATCAACATCTGCTCTTAATGTTTGAAGAGGAATTCTTCCTTCTTTTGCCCATTCAGAACGTGCGATTTCAGCACCACCCAAACGACCAGATACCATAACTTTGATACCTTGAACGCCTGATCTCATGGTTCTTTGCATTGCTTGTTTCATTGCTCTTCTGAAAGCAATACGTTTTTCAAGTTGTTGTGCGATTGATTCAGCAACTAATTGAGCATCTGCATCAATTCTTGCAACTTCAACTACGTTGATGATTACAGGTTTGCCAATGTATTTTGTTACTTCTTGACGAAGTTCATCAATACCTTGACCGCCACGACCAACAACGATACCAGGTTTCGCTGTTACAACTGTGATTGTTGTATTTTGTGCTTTACGGGCAATCAAAATTTTTGATACGCCAGCAGCATATAATTTTTTCTTTACGAATTTTCTGATTTTATCGTCTTCTTTTACAAATTGGCGATATTCTTTGAACTTAGCATACCATGTGCTAGCCCAGTTTTGAATAATGCCTACTCTGAATCCGGTTGGATGTGTTTTTTGTCCCATTTTATTATTTCCTATTTTGTTGTATCACTAACTACTAATGTAAGGTGTGATGTACGTTTCATTCTTGAATACATACGACCTTGTGCTCTTGTTCTTGCACGTTTGTATGTAACACTTTCGTCAGCAAAGATTTGAGATATCTTTAATGCTTCAGGTGCTACGCCATATTGCTCACGAGCGTTTGCTACTGCAGCCTTCAAGTTCTTTTCAACTACTCTTGCTGCAAAATAAGGCATAAAACGTAACATATCTTGAGCTTCAACAACAGCTTTACCTCTAACTTCGTTAATTACACGACGAAGTTTTCTTGCTGTCATTTTTATGTCTGTTTGTTTTGCTTTTGCTTCCATTTTTTTATCCTTTATTTAATATAAATATCACTTTGGATTATTTGTACTAACCTCTTTTTGCTTTGTCTGCACCGGCATGACCTTTGAATAATCTGGTTGGTGCAAATTCGCCCAATTTATGTCCTACCATTTGTTCTGTTACATAAACAGGTACGTGAGTCTTTCCGTTATGAACAGCGATTGTATGGTTTAACATATCTGGTACAATCATTGATGCTCTTGACCAAGTTTTAATAACTTTCTTTTCTGAATTTGCATTCATTTTGTCTATTTTCTTTTGTAGAGCTTCTTCTACGTATGCACCTTTTTTTAATGAACGTGCCATTTATTTCTCCTTTTACTCTTGTAAATTTTCATGGAGAGAATGGTAAATTACTTACCATTTCTCCAAATGCTTTTATTATCTAGTTTTTCTTCTTCTAACGATTAATTTATCAGAAGCTTTACCTTTTTTACGTGTCTTATGACCAAGAGCAGGTTTACCCCAAGGTGTTTTAGGGTGTCCGCCTGGACCTGTTTTACCTTCACCACCACCGTGTGGGTGATCGCAAGGGTTCATTGTAACACCACGTACTGTAGGTCTGATGCCCATGTAACGTTTTCTGCCGGCTTTACCGATTGATAAGTTTTTGAATTCTGAGTTACCAAGAGTACCGATGGTAGCCATACATTCTTTTCTTACCATTCTCATTTCACCTGAAGGAAGTTTAATTGTTACATAATTACCTTCTTTAGCCATTACTTGTGCTGAGTTACCTGCAGATCTAACCATAACACCGCCACGTCCTGGAATCAATTCAATATTGTGAACGATTGAACCTAACGGAATTAATTCTAACGGTAAAGCGTTACCTGTTTGAACAGGTGCTTCCGGACCGCTAACGATTACATCGCCAACGTTTAAACCTTCCGGAGTCAAGATATATCTTTTTTCACCGTCAGCATAGAAACATAATGAAATTCTTACGTTTCTGTTTGGATCGTATTCAACTGTTTTAACAGTTGCAGGTACACCAAATTTATCTCTTTTGAAATCAATTACACGGTAAGATTTTTTTACACCGCCACCTTTGTGACGACAAGTAATTCTACCTGTATTGTTTCTTCCTGCTGTTTTTTTCAATGATCTTAATAAAGATTTTTCAGGAGTTGAAGTAGTGATTTCTTGGTAATCACTCTTTGTCATACCTCTTTGTCCCGGAGATGTCGGATTAATTTTTCTAATAGCCATTGTTTTCTACACTCCTATAAATTCTAATGGTTCGCCTTCGATTGTTACGATGGCTTTCTTACTTGAGTCTGTTCTACCGAATTTATAACCCATTCTCTTTTCGTGAGATGGCATATAAACGGTTCTTACTTTTTTAACTTTTCTTCCTGGAAAAGCTAGTTCTACAGCTTTAGCAATCTCAATTTTAGTTGCATCTTTTTTTACTTCGAAAGTATATTGTGCATTTTCTGTTGCTGCCACTGATTTTTCTGTAATTAATGATTTTTTAATTACGTCGTATAGTCTTTCTGTTTCTTTACTCATTATTGTAACCTTTCTGTAATTTCATTTACAGCAGATTCAGTCATAACAACAAAATCAGCTTCCAATAAATCTTTCACGTTTAAGTTTGTCGGTAATAAAAGTTTTACGCTAGGGATATTTCTTGCAGACAATTCCAAGTTTTTGTTTTCATCTGCTTTTGTATCAGCAATAACTAAAATTTTACCGCTTACGTTCAATGATTTCAAAGCGCTAACCATCAATTTTGTTTTTGGTTCAGCGATTGTTGAGAAATCTTTAACGATAACTAATTGAGATTCTTTTGCAGACAATGCTGATTTAAGAGCCAATTGTCTTGCTTTTTGTGGCATATTGAACGCATAACTTCTTGGTTTTGGTCCAAAGATTACACCACCACCTGCAAACAAAGGTGAACGAAGAGAACCTGCTCTGGCTCTACCTGTACCTTTTTGTTTCCAAGGTTTTCTGCCGCCACCTGCAACTTCTGCTCTTGTTTTGCAGCATGCAGAACCTTGACGTGCATTATTTAATTGTCTTCTTAATGCTAAGTGCATTACATGAATATTAGGTTCTACACCGAAAACACTTTTTTCTAGTGTAATTTCGCCTAATTTTTCTCCATTTGTACTTAATATTTCTTTTGACATTTTTGAAATTTCCTTTATTACTAACTATTTCCGTTTAAGACCGCTTACCGCTTGCTTACGCTTTATCTGGCACGACCGGCCGGTGTTTATGACTTTTCCTTGTCGATTTCTCAGTTTAACTGAATTTTGAGTTTTGGTTTTATTTACCGCCTGTACAATCAAAGATTGTTTCGTTCATTTCGCTACGCTTCATTCACAACGGCGGCATCGTAGTGTTTCGCCCTGCTTGGCTTGCTTATCGCAACCCAACTCCGGCTCACACCGGCTTACTCAATTAGTTCCATTTTGTTCTTGTAGGAACGATAGTAACTAATCTGCCTTCACAGCCAGGAACTGATCCTTTTACTAAAACCAATCCGTTAGCTGAATCAACTTTAACTAACTTCAATTTAGTAATAGTAACTCTTTCGTTACCCATGTTACCAGCCATTCTTTTACCTTTGATAACACGGCTAGGAGTTGTACCTGCACCGATTGAACCAGGTTCTCTGTGGTTTTTAGAACCGTGAGCCATAGGTCCTCTGCCAAAGTTATGTCTTTTAACTGTACCTTGGAAACCTTTACCTATTGATTTACCTGTTACATCAACTTTTTCAACATTTTCCAATACTGAAAGTTCAACCTTGTCACCTACTTTGTAATCTTGTGGGTTTTCAACTCTGAATTCTTGAAGATGTCTGTAGTTAGACAAGTTATTCTTTTTGAAATGGCCCAATTGTGCTTTAGTTAAGTGTTTTTCTTTAGCAGCAATTGTACCTACCTGAATAGCGTTATAGCCGTCAGATTCAACTGTTTTCACTTGAGTAACAACAGTTTCGTCGACTTTGATAACTGTTACAGGAATAGCCAAACCTTGTTCATCAAAGATTTGAGTCATTCCAACTTTTTTTCCTATTACACCTAGTGTCATATTCTACCTTTCTTGCTCGCTCGTGTTCAGCCTCACCTCGTGGGTTGTACTAATTTTCGAGTCTGCATTTTCTCTTGCGAGCGCTACTTTTGCTAACTGTTCTTTACCTTTTGAAGGACTTTCACCTTCCACCGCCTCTAATCTTTCGATTATTACGGGTAGTAGATCACATTATTTATGCATAATGCTTATTCAATTTTCAAAGACCGGAATCTTGCAACTATCTTGCTTCGATATCCACACCGGCCGGTAAATCTAATCTACGTAACTCGTCCATTGTTTGTTGAGTTGGTTCGTAAATATCGATAATGCGCTTATGTGTTCTCATTTCAAAGTGTTCACGAGATTTTTTATCAACGTGTGGTGAACGCAATACACAATAGATACGTCTTCTTGTAGGTAAAGGAATAGGGCCAGCTACTTTAGCGTCTGTTCTTTTTGCTGTTTCTACGATTTTTTCAGCAGATACATCAATAAGTTTGTGATCATAAGCTTTCAAACAAACTCTGATTCTGTTTTTCTTAGTGCTACTTGCCATTTGCATTCCTTTTTCTTTTTCTATGTACTACTTTGCGGAGTTAAAACTTTTGATTTCTTACCGCCTTGAAGTTCGCTATTTAAAACATTTCGGATATTTTACATTACTATACTTCAAGCATATTTATCTTAGGATAAACAAAATACCGTGTCAACCGTGTTTTTAGATATTTGTTTAGTTTTGTTACAAGAAATAAATTATACTTCTGTAGGAACATCAGATTTTTTAAATTTGATTGTTTCCGGTTTAAAAACATCTGCAATTTCAGCTCGTTTTGTCAATTTTGCTTCTACTTTACCATTCATTTTTGTTGCCAGTTCGCCAGCTTCACGCATACTTGCAGGTAAAAATTCTTTTGGACTAAGCAACATTTTTCCAACAGTTGCTGCAAGTTTAGCCGCATATTTGGCTACAAACAAATATGCTTTTAAACCATGCGGGGTTTCTTGTTCTGCAACGCGTGCAAATTCATCAGATAATTGTGACAAACGAGTATCCGCTTCGCCACCCTCTGCTCTTACCATAGTTTCTTTAGGCATAATTTTTATTGCTTCATCTGACGTAGGGATAACTTTGAAGCTACCATATTCTTTAAACCCTTTGAATCTGTCACTTGGTTTTCCCGGAACGAACTCAACATCGAAATGCTCATTTTTTGCTTGTTCTTTAATAAACTGCTTCAAACCTCTTTTAGCCAAACGATGTTTTGCAGCACAAGTAACATAATCTGCAAATTCGTTCATTTGTTTTGGTTGTCTGAAAGCCATACCAAAAGAAGTGTTGTTATTTGACGGGGTAAAATTTCTGATTTCCATGTTTTTAATCTCCTGTTTTGTATTTACAGAATAAATTAAAGCATGTAAATATAATTTTTGCGGGTGAATTTCAGAAAGTTTACAAAAAGTAATATTCAACTCAGAAAAAAGTTGAGCAGAAATAAACAAATAGGCATACCGACAAAATCAAAAACAGCAATAACGTCCAACAAAACTTTACGCGACTGCATTCTTGAAATTTTCGATTTTTTCTGCGGTGTCGCTTTCGATATAAATTCTCAACAATGGCTCCGTACCAGAAGGTCTGACTAGTATCCACGAAGAATTATCCTCAAAATACAACTTAACTCCGTCTTTAAAATCTTTTCTCGCAACCTTTAGTCCTGCAACTTCTTCTTTTTGAGAATATTCCTCAAGTACAGGTTTGATTTCTTCAACATTATTCAACTTTTTATCAACCCTTGTATTAATAAATGTTTTACCAACAAATTTATGCAATTCGTTTTGAAGTTGAACCAAAGTTTTGTTCTCATAAGCCATTGCCTCTAGCACAAGCAAATTCGCCAAAATTCCGTCTTTTTCAGGGATATGACCTTGAATACTCAAACCTCCGGATTCTTCACCAGCAATAATCGGATTGAATTTTCTCATTGCTTCGCCAACATGTTTAAACCCTACAGGAGTTTCGACAACTTCTACATCAAGTTTTTTTGCAACTATATCAAGCATCAAACTCGCCCCAACAGTTTTGACCAAACAACCCGAGTATTTTTTATGTTTTTTCAAATGAATCAACAAAATCGCAATGATTTCATTCGGGGTTACATATTCACCGTTTTCGTTAATAACACCAAATCTATCGGAATCCCCATCATTCGCAAACCCGACATAACCTTTGTGCGATTTTACATAATCTATCAACTCGCCCAAATATTGCGGTTTAGGTTCTGGCATGCCACCACCAAAATTCGGATCGTGGAACATGTGAATACTATCGTATTCAATTCCTCTATCAGATAAAAGTTTATCAAAATACCCGATACTTGCAGCATACAAGCCATCAAAAATTATTCTCGGAGAAAAATCTTTAATCTTTTGAAAATCAATCAAAGTTCTGATGTGTTTGAAATAATTGTTTGAAAAGTCGGTATAGATCAACTTACCTTTAACGCTTGTTTTGAAATCCTGACCAAAATTTGAAACAACTTCATCTGTAATTTCACTAGTCGCAGGACCTGCATAATCCGGAATAAATTTCATTCCCAAATACTCAGGCGGATTGTGTGAAGCCGTAAACATAATTGCACAAGCATCTAAATGTTTTGCATTAAAGGCCAATACAGGTGTCGGAATAACCTTATCACTATACAAAACCTTAAACCCGATTTTTGAAAGGATTTCTGCACATTGCATAGAAAATTCCTTAGCCATATTCCTTGGGTCATAACCGATGATTATAGTTTTATAAATTCCGTAATTATCAAATACATATTTGCCAATAGCTTTTGTAACTATTTCAACATTTTCCGCATTAAAATCTTTTCCTACAACAGCTCTCCAACCGTCTGTTCCAAATTTAATTTTAGTCATTTATACCCTTCTTCTTTTATTTCTGATATAATTGTAATTGAAAATATGGAGTTTAGCAAATGCCTGATTTTGAATCAATAAGAAATATTGCATATTTAGAACCACAATACTCTTTTTCCGAAATGGCGAAAGATGAGTTTTGTGCGAGAAACAACATTACTTGCTTTTCTACTCCACTAAAAACAATCAAAGAAATCATAAATTATGTAGAATCAAACCCAAACACTGTCGGAATTTTGCCGGTTGAAAATACACTAGACGGTACTGTGCGTGAATCATTAGACAGTTTGATTGAGTCTAAAAATCCGAATATAAAAATAATTTATGAAATGACATTGCCGATTGAGTACTGTTTGTTATCAAAAAACACTGAGTTTTACAGCATTACAGGGTTAATCGCAACACCACGATTAATTGGTAAATGTAACGAATTTATCAGAAACGAATTGCCAATGAATTTAAACATCATAGAAGCTCCATCTATGCTTGAATCTGCTTGTGAATTAAGAAATTACAACCTTACTTACGCATCAATCGGGAATAAAAAAATCGCAGACTCTTGCATGCTGAATATCTTAAAAGAAAACATTTATGATGATAAAAATAACAAAACAAAGTATGTAATTATAGGAGATTTGGAAACTTCCCCAACACCAAATGCTACTACTATGATTGCGTTTAGGGTAAATCATACCCCTGGGGCATTGCTTGAAGTTTTGAAAATCTTTTTAGAAAATAATATAAATTTATCATATATTTCTTCTCGTCCATCGCATTACGAAAACGGAGAATATATTTTTATCGTAACTTTTGACGGACATATTAATTCTGGAAATATGCTTTCTATCCTTGAAGAAATTAAACCCAAAACTTTGTTTTTCAGATTTTTAGGATCATATCAATCAGTTTAAAAGTTACCACGGATAGTCTGGAGAGATTTTCCAATTATCTTTCATAATAAGGGCAGCACAAGCATTACCACCACCTTCATTAGCAGCAGTATTAGGATTACAAGAGCGGTGAGTATTAGGGTCTAATAATTCTTTTCGAGATAAAGTTCCATGTGGAATATAACAAGCAGCCAATCCTCCTGGGAATAATGCGCCGGAGTTCCACTTTTGAATACTTGCAAGTTCCACTTGACACCCTCCATCAGTATGTTTGTCTAGCGTAGTACTCAGATTAACCAGAAAAAAAATAAAAAATATCAAAAACTCGCTGAACTTGCCAATATGAATATGCGAACAATCAGCACCATTGAATGCGGAACTACTGATATTAGGTTCACAACTCTGAACAAAATCGCCACTGCCCTTGATATCGAAATTAAAAACTTGGTGGAATTTGTGTTGTAAATTTTGATAGTTTTCGACCGTTAAAATACTGAAATCTCGGTAACAAAGAAGTCGTCATTCTGAAAAGATTAAAAATCTAGCAATTTTTAATTGCAATGATTTTTAGCATATTCAGAATCTGTTTGAAAATTTGTTCTATTCCCTCGTAATAACAGACTCTGAATCAAGTTCAGAGTGACTCTTGGGCGTACCTAGTAAATGTTTGTATTACATTTCAACACAAAACACCTATTTCAAATCCCAAACGTAGGTCACTGCACTGTCTGACGCTTAAAATTACACTGTCGGCGTAGCATGTACGCAAAACTACTTTCAAATATTTTTTGTCAGGCAGTACCAGACCGAAAGGAGGTTATTTATTAATCATCTGCATTGCTCGAGCATAAGATGTTGAATTGTAACCTTTTTGAATGTATTCAGGGTAATTTTTTTCGATATATTTATACGATTTTTTTATTCTATTTTTACCTGACGGGTGGTCAGAAAAGAAATCAAAATAATTACCAGAAATCTTATTCAAAATTGAAATTGTTGCAAGTGGATTATAACCCGCTTTCACCATATAATCAATGCTTGCCAAATCTGATTTTGTTTCCTGTCCTCGTGACAATTTTTGATTAGCAACTTCTCCAACCAATGCACTACCGGTTAATATTGCTCCTGACTTTGTCAATCTTGAAGAATCAGTAATTACGCCCAAAACCGTAGCCAAGCTTCCGGCAATTCCTGCGGTTGCAAGTACCGTCTTTCTTGCTGCGCTCTTTTTTACGTGACTTTTGGTGACATGTCCCATTTCATGCCCAATTACAAACGCTAATTCATCTTCTGTTTCAACATATTTCAACAGACCCATATTTACAGATATCACATTATTAATATTTGTAGAAGCATTCGCATCGGTATCATTATTCACAACAAATTGCATGTGCTGCTCAAGCCCGTTTGCCATCAACAGCTTTGTTCCAATTGTATTAATTTTATTAAAAGCATACTGAGAAGACCAATTGTCGCAATACGGGACAATATCAACAGATACGGAACCTTGCAACACATCAGAATCGAGTTTTTTGCTAACAGATGTTGAAGTTTTTGTTGTCGGAACCTTTTGAGTCGCAGCAATAGCACAAATCGGATTTAAAAAGAAAAATCCGATAAGCACCACTATTAAATATTTTTTCAATAATTTATTTATTTTCAACCAATTCACCATTCAAATACCAAGTTTTAACACCAACAATTTTTGCAATCACAAATTCACCCGTCAAATCCTTGTCATACGGAATATGTACAATTTTGTTATTACGAGTTCTACCTGTAATTACATTTTTTCCTTTGTGATTTTCAAAATTCTCAATCAAGACTTCCATTTCTCTACCTAAGAATTTTTGATTTGATGTCAAGCAACATTTTCGGTTTTGTTCGTTCAATCTTGCCAAACGCTCAAACTTTGTATCTTCATCAATAAATTTGTCCACCCATTTTGCGGCTACAGTTTTTTCACGAGGAGAATAAGCCGCCGTATTAGAATAGTCAAGTCCGACTTCTTCCATTGCGGTCAATGTATCCACAAATTGTTCTTCGGTTTCTCCCGGAAAACCTGCGATAAAATCACTTGTAATTGTCACATCAGGAACCATTTCTCTGATTTTTTCAGCAATTTTTATATAAGTTTCTCTATCATAACGGCGATTCATTTTCTTCAAAACTTCGCTATTACCTGACTGCATCGGGATATGGAAATATTCGCACACTTTGTCCAATTCAACCGCTGTTTTGATTAAATCGTCGGTTATATCTGTCGGATAAGATGTTACAAAACGAATTCTGAATTTGCCCTCGATTGCATTAACTTCTCTAAGCAAATCTGCAAGTCTGTATTCTCTATCTTTAAAATCTTTGCCGTAACTATCAACATTTTGACCAAGCAAAGTAATTTCTTTAAAACCAGAATTTAATGCATCTTTAACCTCTTTCAAAATAGTTTCAGGAAGTCTTGAACGTTCACGACCTCTGGTATAAGGTACGATGCAATACGTACAGAAATTGTTACAACCTTCTGTTATCGGAATCCATGCATTAACAGATTTTACACGATTAATTTCAAATTTCACAGCTTCTGAATCTTCGGTAGCGTTGGTTTCTTCGCACATACAAACCTTTTCGCCTTTTGAAATTTCTTTAATTATTTCAGGGAGTGCGTAAATTTTATGAGTTCCCAAAACGAAATCTACATAATTTGCACGGCTAAAGATTTGTTCCGCTTTTTGTTGCGCAACACAACCACAAAAACCTATTTTTAATTCAGGACGAGATTTTTTCCACTTGCCCCAAGTTCCAATCAAACTGAACGCTTTATCTTCACTAAGTTGTCTGATTGAACAGGTATTAACCATTAACAAATCAGCTTCTTTTGGGACTGTCGTTTCTTCGTAATCAAATTGAGCCAACATACCGAGCATTCTTTCGGTATCTGATTTATTCATTTGACAGCCCATTGTTTCTATATAAACTTTTTTCATCTTTTTTCCTTCTATTCTGCTATTTATATCTTATATAAAAAAAGAGAATTGTAAAATAAAAACCTTCAAAATATAAAAAAGACAAGCCTAAAAATAGACTTGTCTTTCTTTTTGTATAATTAATTATTCAATTAATCTTCTTTTTTTGCAAATGAGTCGTTTGCTCTTGTTTCGATTTCTTTCTTGATAATATCAATAAATTCATCTACGCCAAAGGTTCCGACTTGTCCGATTGCTCTTGCACGAACTGCTACAGAATTTGCTTCTATTTCCTTGTCGCCGATTACGCAAACATAAGGGATTTTCTTATCTTGCAAACTTTCTCTGATTTTGTAGTTCATACTTTCAGAACGGTCATCAAGATTTACTCTGATTCCTGCATCACGCATTTTTCTATAAACTTGTTCAGCAAAATCTGCGTGTTTTTCGTTTGAAATTGGAACGATATTTACTTGAGTTGGAGCAAGCCATGTAGGGAATGCACCAGCGTAATGTTCAATCAAGATACCGTGGAATCTTTCCATAGAACCGAAAATAACTCTGTGCAACATCAACGGAGTTTTCAACTGACCGTCTTTATCTTGATATTTGATATCAAATCTTGCAGGCAAGTTGAAATCTAACTGAATTGTAGCACATTGCCAAGTTCTACCGATAGCATCTTTAATTTTGAAGTCAATTTTAGGACCGTAGAAAGCACCGTCACCTTCGTTGATGTCGTATTTCATACCACGCCTGTCCATAGCTTCTTTCAAACCGGCTTCTGCTTTATTCCAGTTTTCGATTTCTCCGATAAAACTTTCAGGTCTTGTTGACAATTCAACTTCAAATTTCATCTTGAAGATATCTAATGTATCTGCAACAAAGTCAATAATTCTGTTGATTTCGTCAACTAATTGTTCAGGAGTACAGAAAATGTGAGCATCATCTTGAGTAAATCCTTGAACACGAGTCAAACCAGACAACGCACCTGATTTTTCTTTACGATACACCGTACCTAATTCCGCCATTCTCAACGGCAATGAACGGTAAGAATATCTGTTTGCTTGATAAATCAAAATGTGGAACGGACAGTTCATAGGTTTCAAGATGAATTGTTCATCACTATCTGCATCTTTTTGAATAAAGAACATATTTTCTCTATAGTGGTCAGCGTGACCTGAGATTTCCCAAAGTTTTGATTTTGCAATGTGAGGAGTGTTTACGATTACATAACCTCGTTTTCTGTGTTCACTTCTCCAGTAATTTTCAATTTCTTCTCTAACTACAGCCAAATTTGGGTGCCACAAAACAAGTCCGCCACCTAATTCTTCTCTTGTTGAGAACAAATCAAGTTTTGTACCTAATTTTCTATGGTCACGTTTTTCAGCTTCTTCCAAGAAGTGTAAATAATTTTGCAAATCTTCTTTTGACCAATATGCTGTTGCATAAATTCTTTGAAGCATTTTATTTTTTTCGTTACCTCTCCAATAAGCACCGGCAACCTTTAACAATTTGATTGCATTTGCCTTGATATATGATGTATTTGGAAGGTGAGGACCTGCACAAAGGTCATTAAACAATGCATTTCCGTCTTTATCTTTTGTGATATAAAGGGTTGGGTTGTCGTTTTTGTGTTCTTCCAAAAGTTCGGCTTTGTAGATTTCGCCTTCATCTTTGAATGCTTTAATTTGAGCGTCAACATCAGGAATTTCATATCTTTCAAATGTTAAATTTTGTTTGATGATTTCTTTCATTTTTTCTTCGATTTTTTCCAAATCTTCATGAGTGAAAGCATGCCCGTCAGTCAAATCAAAATCATAATAAAAACCGTCAGCTGTTGCCGGTCCAATTGCTAACTTTGCAGATGGGAACAGGCTTTGAACTGCTTGAGCCATAATGTGTGATGTTGAGTGTCTAAGAATAGACAAAGTTTCGTTGTTCTTTTCCATTTTCTTCTTTCTGTCCTTTTAAAGTTCGTAAATCTTTTCGGAAATACCGTTTCAGTCAAAAACATTTGAAAGAATGATTTACCTCTTGAGGTGGACCCCTCTAACTACTAACACGAAAATTATAGTACAAACTGAAAAATTTTGGAATAAATCTCGCACAACTTGTCTTGTGAGTATTTTTAAATAAATAACTTTTTATCAAAAATAAAAATTTATTTTATTATGCCATATTTTTTCTTCAACGCTATTATTTTATTGTATGAATCATCAATCTTATTTTGAAGGTCTTTGTCTTTTAGTGCTTTTTTATAAATTTCTTCAATTATTTTGATTGTATTATCTGTTGAATCTCGATAAATAAACAAATTCAAACCTGCTCGAATTCCCATTTCACAGGCTTCAACATCACCAAACTTTGAAACACCTTTCATTATCATATCGTCAGAAATTGTAACACCTTCAAAGCCTAAAACATTGCGCAGATAATCAATAGCCGTTTTACTTAAAGATGTAGGAATGGCATCTTTCTCAAAACATTCACAATGCAAATGTGCAACCATAACCATATCCGCACCATTTTTTATTGCATATTTGAACGGTTTTATATGGTATTTTTCCATCTCGCTCAATGTCAATGTTATTTCTGGCAAAGTTAAATGACTATCCGTTGAAGCATCACCATGTCCTGGGAAATGTTTAACACAAGGAATAATTCTATATTTTTTATAAGTTTTTGAAACGACTTCTTCCCCTAAAATAACGTCATCCGGATTAGACGAAAATGCTCGCTCTCCGATAATTGGATTTTGTGGATTTGTATTTGTATCAATACAAGGTGCAAAATTCAAATTTATACCATAAGTCACTAATTCTTTTGCAATTTCTTCAGTTTGACGTTGCAAGAAATCTAAACCTTTTTCAAACGCAAACTTTGCTGACAAATACTTTTTACCACCGTGAATATTTTCAGTTCGTTCAACCCGTCCGCCTTCTTGGTCAATAGACAAAAACGGAGAAATCATGCCGGCGGCTTTAACATCTTGGACTAAATTTTTAAATTGCTCAACAGAATTGATATCCTTTGTAAAAAATATCAAGCCCCCAAGTCCGTTTTTTAGTGCAGTGCGATAGTTTTCACCAACCGTACCGAGAATAAACATTTGATAAAGTTTTGTTTTTAAATCAATTGTCTTATCCATTGAACGCCAAATTCCAAACTTCAAACAAATCTAATAATTTACCATTTTTAACAACTTCTTGAATTTTTGCGTGAATTTTATCTAAATTTTCTTCTGTTGGAATTTCAAAACCTTCCGGAAGTTGTACGTCTGATGAGGTTTTAGTATTAACAAAACCGCAATTCAATATTAAAAACTCTTTGTATAATTCCAAAACTTTTATATATTGAGGATTTATTTCATAATCTACACCAATGTAATACTTTGCATCTTTTTTCAATTGGTTGAAAAATTCGATTGAAAAATCCGCCTCTTCAACAGTTTCATCTTTATCGTAAGTTCCGCCTAAACAAGGATTACCTTCAATTTTGCTATCCCCAGCACCTTTAATATAAACAGCCCAAAGTAAACTTCCCAAACAAAAACCGACATTTGCTTCTGCCATTTTAACCAATTGAGGATACATCATTTTGAACTTCATTTTTCTTTGTCCAAAATTTTTAAATTGATTTATTGAATCATAAATATACTCTGTTCCGATTGATAAAATTGTTGTATGTTGAGCAAACCCCGGATCGAATAGATACATTTCTTCTGTTTTATTCATTTATAACACCTCTGATTTCTTTTTTTTCTTTTTTAACACTTTATTTTGATATTTTTCATCATATTCAAATTTTGTTCCATTGACAAAACTTTTAACAATTGCATTAGCAAAAACTCCCCTTGCTGACCAATAAGAAGTATGCGCCAACAAAGCAGAACGTTTTGACCAAACACTTGAATTATCATAAATCACACCTTTAGGATTTTCTATTGTCAAATCAAGAGCCTGCTCAAACTGCGGAATAGTTAAATTTCTGCCAGAAGGAAAACCTAACGGATCTTCTCTAAAATTAACCGTCAAAAAATACAATCCGTTTTCCAAAATATATTTTATTGCATACTTGTTATAAAAAGTAATTTCATAATTTTTGTCAGAAATATCAGAATAAAATAAAGGTATCGGACTTGCAAAATTTACAAATGCTTTTACTGTTCCTTCGGGTGCACAATATTTTTCTGTAGCTTCATCAAGTTTCAAATAATTTGCCTTTAACTGATTTTTATCCTGATTTAATACTAAATGTCCGGTATTTGATAACACACCGATATTACCTTTTTCATAAGTCAAGGCAGATAGACAAGTTTTATTTTGCGGATTATTTTTCACAAAATTCAAAATATCTTCATCATCTGTCAAAACTTCAAAAATATTTTCAACATCAATATAAGGTAATTTATACAACATATATTGATAATTAATAAATGTACCTGCTGAATATCCGTAAAGAATAACTTTTTTATCCTCTTTTGCTAACTTTTTTACTTCATCATTCAATGAATCTAGCAACGGTAACATATTATGAGTTTTTTGAACCCAAATAGCATCGTGCATGAATTGAGTTAACAAACTACGGATTTCATAAGCTAAAGTCGAACTAAATGCCTTTGAAATATTCAACCTGTCTTTTACAAAATCTAAATCTGTCTTGCTGTCATACCCCCAGAAAAATATTTGTGGCTCATCGTCAATAACAAGTTTATTGTCTTTTGTCCATTTTTTTACAGCACTATTTTTTTCAAATTTTCTTTTTATAACAGGGTGCAATTTATTAACCCCTTTGATATACCAATCTTTCATTTTGGAATCGTTATTGTTTGACCCGTTTATATAAAGAAATGTCAAATTTTGCTCTTCTGCCCCTACAGGCAATACTGAAAATATTGCAAAAAATATAACTAATAAAATCTTTTTCATAATAAAATTTTATCACAATTATTATTTTTTTAGGTAAATATTTTTACATCAAGAAATTATATGTTAGCATTTAGTTATGAAAAACTTTCTTGTCGGATTATTGGATTGGATTTACAAAAAGAAGTGTTATTTTTGCGGACGCTCAATTGAGTCTGTCAAAATGTGTTCTGATTGTTACGACAAACTCGACTTTTTACCGGCAAAAACGAACCGCATAATCTTTAATTCAAGAGTTTATTGTGCCGGAGTGTATTCAAAAGAATTACAAAAAATGATTAGAGGGCTGAAGTATCATCAACAAAAAGATTTGGCATACTATATGGCAAAATTCATGTGGGAATACTGGCAAAGACTTGAGATTAAAGGAGATTTTCAAATCGTACCGGTTCCGATTTATCCCAAAAGAAAGAAAAAACGAAAATACAACCACATGGATTTAGTCGCAATCGAATTTGCTAAATTTTCAGGCTACGAAGTCAACACCACGTGTATAAAAAGAATAAAAGACACAAAACCTCAATATAATTTGAACAAAAATCAAAGATTAGCAAACTTACACAAAGCATTTGTTGTCGATAATTCAAAAATAATTCCGGACAAAAAACTCCTTTTAATCGACGATATTTGCACAACAGGTTCAACTTTTGAAGAAATGATAAAAGAGTTTAACAAACACGGAATTTATGATATAACTTGTCTTACAACGGCAACCCCTTTTGAGGAATAAGATGATACTTGGAGAATTAGCAAAATATTTACAACTGCATAATGAAGAATTGATGATGAGAAAAACTACCACTTTGGAACTTTTGCATGATTGGTTAAGAATTGCCATTATGAAGAATCCTAAAACTCACATTGATAAAATTATACATAGAGAAATTTTGTTTTGCGAAAACTCAAATGGTGATTATTTGTTTTTAGGAAAATCAGACAGCGGAAGAGTTTTAGTTAGTGCTTTGATAGAATTTGCAAAGAGTTATAACACTTATATTAACTCAAAATGGTTTGAACTAACAGAAAAATCTTTTCATAAAACTAAATCATAGAACAATTTCAAGAATTTTGATATAATAAGAAAAAAAGAGGTTTTATATATGAAGTTAAGTATTAGCACAAAGAATGCAAAAGTATATTTATCTTGGAGTAAAGTTGAAGCAGATTGTTTTAGAATTTTTTGCAAAATCAACGACACTTTTGTAGAATATGCAAAAGTCTATGATACAAATTTTGCAACACTTTCACTCCTTCCTTACGGAGAAAATGCATGTTTTGTTCAAGCAATAAAAAATGGAATAATTGTTGACCAAACATCTGTTAAAAATTTTATTTTAGAAAATATTGACACTGTTGCGTTTAAAAACAACGATAATACGGTACAAATCCATTACAGTGCTTACCCAAACGCAAAAGCCTACAGATTATACGCAGATAATGGCGACAAAAACTTTGGCGGGAAACTAAATTCCGAACAAACTTACTTAACAACTCAATTTGAAGAAAACATTTCGTATAAAATAAAACCTTACGCACTGGATTCAAAGCAATCAAGACTTGTACTCAATTCATCACAAATATTTGAATGTGCAAAAAATGAATTTAAAGCCTTATCTATTCATAAATCATTCAATAACAGAATGTTTTTAACTTGGTTATTTGACGGAAATGCCGATGGCTTTTTGGTTTACGCACAAGATGGAGAGTTTCCGATATTTGAAACAAGTGACAATCTTAGACATTATGCATACTTAGATAAATTCAACATTGACACAAAATTCTGTGTAAAAGCTTATGTAAATTCACCAAACGGAAAAATAATTATCGCAACTTCTAATTACGTAATTTGTTCAAATATTGAATTCGGAGAACCAGAAATATCATTAATCATACCTGCTTACAATGCAAAAGATTATATTGCACGAAGCATTGATACTGCACTAGCCTCAACGTTTCACAATTTTGAAATAGTTATAGTAAACGACGGAAGCACTGATTCAACTCAGGATATAATTGATTGGTTTGCAGAAAATTATGATAACATCGTTTCTGTCCAAAAACTAAATGGCGGAGTCGCAGACACAAGAAATGTCGGAATAAAAGCAGCCAAGGGCAAATATATAGCCTTTATGGACAATGACGATATGATTCGTCCTAATATGTTGGAAGAATTGCACAAAACCATTACTAAAAATGATTGTGACATTGCAATTGCACCATTATACAGATTAATTGACAGTGGCTACACAGTTCACTGCAATTTACCGTTCCAAACAGACACTGCTATTGACATTGACAAATATTTAGACATTATGTACACTCCAAATTTTTACAACTGTGCAATTTGGAACAAATTATATCGTGCATCAATTGTAAAAGCACACCCGCTTGGGCTTTTGAAATATGAAGATGTATCGTGGACACCTTGCATATTATCTTATGCAAAAACCTTCTGTTTCTTAGACACACCGTTTTATGAATGGGACAGAAAACTTCGTCCTGAAACATTTGGTGATGTACTTGCAAAAATGCCTGAAAATGAACTTTTTGAGCATAGAAAACAAGCAATGCTATTCTTTGTAGAAAAAGGTAATCAAAGCAAAATCGCATACCTAAAAGAAATCGCCAAAAGACGACTCCTTCGCTATGACGGGAATTCAAACCATAGCGGATATAAAGAGTTAATCGAAAGAATTGAAACTGACGAATATATCGACTAAAAATTACAATGAAATTAAGTATTCAAAATATTCATTATTTTTCGGATAATTTTGAATATTTTGGAGTAATTTTTCTTTAGTCACCCAGCCTTTTCTATATGCAATTTCTTCTAAACAAGCAATTTTTATACCCTGATTTTCCTCAATTGTTTCAACATAATTACTTGCTCTCATCAAGGATTGGTGCGTTCCCGTATCAAGCCATGCAAACCCACGTCCAAACAATTCAACATTTAATTTGTTATTTTCTAAATATATTTTATTCAAATCGGTAATTTCCAATTCACCACGAGCAGAAGGTTTTAATTGTTTTGAATACTCAACAACTTTATTATCGTAAAAATACAAACCTGTTACTGCATAATTTGATTTTGGTTCTTTGGGTTTTTCCTCAATCGAGATAACTTTTCCATCTTTGTTAAATTCAACAACTCCAAATCGTTCAGGATCTTTGACAGAATAGCCAAACACAGTTGCTTCACTATCGTTTTCTGCAACATTTACGGCATTTTTTAACATTCCCGTAAATCCGGGGCCATAAAAAATATTATCACCCAACACTAACGCTACAGAGTCTTTTCCAATAAAATCTTCACCCAAGATAAATGCTTGCGCTAATCCGTCCGGACTCGGTTGAATTTTATATGAAAATTTTACCCCAAATTGTTCACCTGAGCCTAAAAGTTTTTCAAAATTAGGTAAATCAGAAGGTGTTGAAATTATTAAAATATCTCGAATGCCTGCCAACATTAAAACGGATATCGGGTAATAAATCATAGGTTTGTCATATATAGGCAACAATTGTTTTGAAATACCTAGTGTACTCGGGTATAATCTCGTACCACTTCCACCTGCCAATACTATTCCCTTCATTTTTACCTCTACTTTCTATTTTTCATATATTCTTTTAATGCTAACTGCCAATCTCTACACAAATTTCCATTATCCATAGCGGAATATTTTGGTCTTTTGGCTGGTCGTGGAAATTCATCAGTTTTGCAAGATTTTAAATTCACATCAAGTCCCGCAAGGCGAAATATTTCTTTTGCAAATTCATACCACGTAGCACAACCGCCACCACATGTATGATAAATTCCATAAGAAAAATTTTTTTCTATAATTTTTACTATCGCATTAGACAAATCCACTGTCCATGTCGGACAACCTTTTTGGTCATCTACAACTTTTATTTCAGGATTGTTCGCTAAAGAAAGCATTGTTTCGACAAAATTTTTGCCATATTTTCCATATAACCAACTTGTGCGACAAATATAATATTTTTGACAATATTTTTGAACTGCTTTTTCTCCTTCCAACTTTGTCAAACCATAATTATTTATTGGATTTGGAATATCTGATGGAAGATACTTTTCACCTTTTGTTCCATCAAAAACATAGTCTGTCGAAATATAAATTAGCGGAATTTTATTCTCAGCACAAACTCTTGCCAAATTTTCACTACCGTTGGAATTTACAATCCTAGCAGTTGCAATATCATCTTGCGCTTTATCAACATTTGTATATGCAGCACAATTAACAACATAATCTGGATTTTCTTGACTTATAACAGATTTCACTTGTTCAATTTTGGTTATATCTAAACGTTTTCTATCGGTGCCGATAACACTATACCCGTTCAGTTTCAAGATATTGCACAAGTCTTGCCCGAGCATACCTTTTGAACCTGTTACCAAAATTTTTGTCATTTAACTTTTTTCACTTTCTTTTCTTCTATATGCTGAATCCATTCCTGATTTTTCAAATACCAGTCTATTGTCATTTTAATACCTTCTTCAAAAGTAACAGAAGGTTCCCACCCAAGTTCTTTTGTAATCCTATCGTTAGAAATCGCATAACGTCTATCGTGACCTAATCTATCTTGAACATATTCTATCGAACTTTCGTCCTTGCCCATCGCATCAAGAATTATATGAGTAATTTCCAGATTAGTTTTTTCATTGTGACCGCCAATATTATAGACTTCACCGATTTTACCTTCATGTAAAACAACATCAATAGCTTCACAATGGTCATATACATACAACCAATCTCGAACATTCAACCCGTCACCATAAACCGGAACTTTTTCATCTTTTAATAATTTAGAAATAAAGAACGGTATCAATTTTTCAGGATATTGATAAGGTCCGTAATTATTTGAACATCTTGTATTCAAAGTAGGAACACCATAAGTTTCATGATAGGCTCTAACCAACAAATCTGCACTTGCTTTAGTTGCTGAATACGGACTGTTTGGAGCAAGCGGAGTAGTTTCATAAAAATATCCTGTTTTGCCTAACGAACCATAAACTTCGTCTGTAGAAACCTGTAAATATCTTTCAATGCCCAAATCTTTGCACGCTTGCAGCAAATTCAGTGTTCCTTGAATATTTGTTTTTATAAAGATTTCAGGCTTTTTAATAGAATTATCAACATGTGATTCTGCTGCAAAATTAACAACATAATCAACTTCGGCAACCAATTCTCTAACAAGTTTTCTATCGCAAATATTTCCGTGAATAAAACCATAGTTCACATTATAATCTACATCTTTCAAATTTTCCAAATTGCCGCAATACGTTAATGCATCTAAATTTATTATTTTATAATCAGGATGTTTTTTTAATTCATGTCTTATAAAACAACTTCCAATAAATCCGGCTCCACCTGTTACTAATATCGTTGTCACTTTATAACTCCTTCATTCTTTCTGCTAACGTTTTTTGAGCGCTATCTTTTTCTGACAATATCGGAGCAAAATCTATACCCCAATCTATATTTATATCTTTATCATTCCACAAAATTCCGCAATCAGCATCAGGACAATATTCTCCACTTGCTTTGTACAACAATTCAACTTCATCGGTTAAAGCAACAAAACCATGCGCAAAACCTTCCGGAATAAACAACATTTTCTTATTTTCTTCGGACAATTCAACTTTTACATATTTGCCAAATGTTGGGGAATCTTTGCGAATATCAACAGCAACATCGTAAATTCGACCTTTTGAACATCTTACCAGTTTTGCTTGCCCGTGCGGACTTTTTTGGAAATGCAACCCTCTCAACACACCTTTTGTAGATTTTGAATGATTATCCTGATTAAATTCTACAGTTATACCATTTGCAAAGAAATCGGATTTTTTGTAAGTTTCCATAAAAAAACCTCGAGCATCACCAAAAACTTTAGGCTCTACCAGTATTACTTCTTCTATCGCTTGTGGTTGAAATTTGAACGGCATTTTTACACCTGCATGCTCTTACTAAAAACAAACAGATTATACATTATTTTCCTAAAAAATTCAAGCAAAGAGCGGAAATAAACCTATAAGCCAAGTGAAAAATCGACATCACTACATTCTTTTATATTTCCATAACTTTTACTAAACGAAAAGCCTTTAATTCTAGTTATATCGCCTGATGTCCAGATTTTCAAAGTAGTTGGTTCTTTACAAGCACATTTATATTTTCCGTCTTTATAGAAAAAACACACCGCATTAGAATTTTCCTGTGTTGAGGGTGCAAAAATTCTATCTAAATTATTAACAACATAATACCCTGATGCAAAAACGGGGCATATTGTAAAAGATAAAATTAGCAAAAATATTATTTTAATTTTTATATTCATATTTGTGCCATTCATAAATTGATTTATAAAATATAGGCTCTCCGGAGATTTCCGAAAAAGCCTATATCTTTATTTTTTATTATTCTGACTTTTTATCACTTTCATCAAGCAGACTGGCTTGTTGAACTTCCGGTTCTGCAGGTTTTTCTGCTTCTTTTTGAGGAACTTTGATAGTTACGTCATCTTCATCAGGGTTAATTATTTTGTTAACTGAGCAAACAACATCATTATCACCCAAGTTTTGTGCTCTTACACCTGTTGCAGGACGACCTTGTTGAGAAATTGAACCTGCATTCAAGCGTGTTACAACTCCGTTTGCAGTGACTAACATAATATCATCAGAATCTCTCACGATAGTCAATGCAACAAGTCTTGATGCACTTGTCTTGAATTTAGTTGCGATAAGACCGATGCCACCTCTGTTTTGAGTTCTGAATTCAGACAATTTTGTACGTTTTCCGAAACCGTCAGAAGTTACAACTAACAAATCTGCATCATAATCTTGCGGAACAATATCACAACCTACAATTTCATCACCGGAACGTAATTTCATAGAAATTACACCTCTTGCACTTCTTCCCAACGGTCTTAAATCTTGAATTGGGAATCTGATAGCCATACCACAAGATGTGCCGATAATAATTTCATCTTTTGCAGTCGCAAGTTTTACCCAGCACAAACTGTCGCCTTCGTCCAAACCAATCGCAATAATACCGTTACGTCTGATATTTGTGAAGTTATCCAATTCAATACGTTTGATGTTACCTTTTTTCGTCAACATTATCAAATTCAAATCATTTGAGAATGAACTTACAGGAACAACTGCCGTAATTTTTTCATCTTGGTCAATCGGTAGAACGTTTACAATCGGCAAACCTTTTGATTGACGACCACCTTCAGGGAAGTCATAAACATTCAAACTGTAAACAGTACCTTTTGAAGAGAAGAACAACACTTTGTCGTGCATCATTGCAGTAAAGAAATGTTGAATGTCATCATCTTCTTTTGTCTTAATACCCGATTTGCCACGAGTAGCACGGTTTTGACGTTCAAACGTATCTAGAGAAATACGTTTCAAATAACCTTGGTGAGTAATAAATACTGCCATTGGAGTATTTGGAGTCAAATCTTCAATAGTAACTTCGCCTTGGTCAGGTAAAATTTGAGTTTTTCTATCATCACCGTATTTTTCTTTATCTTCCAGTAATTCAGTTTTGATGATGTCCAAAATCTTTTGACGGCTTGCCAAAATCGATTCATATTCAGCAATCTTTTTCAACAATTCATCATATTCAGCCTTAACTTTGTCTTGTTCCAAACCTGTCAAACGTCTTAATTGCATTTCCAAAATTGCGTTTGCTTGGTCAGCATCAAGTCCAAATCTGCTCATCAAACCTTCTCGTGCAACATCTGTTGTTTTTGATGATTTGATAAGTTCAATAACTTCATCAATCGAACCCAACGCAATAATCAAACCTGCTAAAATGTGCGCTCTGATTTTTGCTTTCTTTAAGAAGAAAATAGTTCTTCTTGTTACGATTTCAATTCTGTGTTCCACAAATTCGTTCAATACTTCGTACAAATTCATCAAACGTGGCTGTTTTCCACAAAGAGCAACCATATTAACACCGAACGTTGTAGCAAGTTGAGTATATTTGTACAAGTTGTTACGAACAACGTCAGGTTTTGCATCTCTTTTTAATTCGATAACAATTCTCATACCTTCACGGTCAGATTCATCTCGAATATCAGAAATTCCTGTAATTCTTTGGTCTTTAACAAGTTCTGCAATTTTTTCAATAAGTTGCGCTTTGTTTACCTGATAAGGAATTTCAGTAACAACAATCGCAGTTCTTGTTTGACGTCCGCCACCACCTGCAATTTCTTCAAAACCGGAAACAGCAGACATCTTGATTGAACCTCTACCAGTTTCATAAGCTTGCTTAATTTCATTCAAACCGATAATTGTAGCAGCAGTAGGAAAATCTGGCCCTTTAATATATTCCATAAGCTCAGGAACTGTAATTTTCGGATTATCAATCAAAGCAATTGTACCGTCAACAACTTCTCTAAGGTTGTGTGGCGGAATATTTGTAGCCATACCAACCGCAATACCAGAAACACCGTTAAGCAACAACATTGGAAGTCTTACCGGTAACACTGATGGCTCTTGTAAAGAACCGTCAAAGTTTGGTTCAAACTCAACTGTTTCACAATCAATATCTGCTAGCATTGACTGTGTAATCTTGTGCATACGAGCCTCTGTATAACGCATTGCAGCAGCCCCATCACCATCGACAGAACCAAAGTTACCATGCCCGTCTACCATAAGATATCTTGTAGAGAAGTCCTGAGCCATACGAACTAACGCTTCATAAACAGAACTGTCGCCGTGTGGGTGATATTTACCTAGAACTTCACCAACAATACGTGCACATTTCTTGAACGGCTTATCCGGATACATACCCAATTCGTTCATTGCGTATAAAATACGTCTGTGAACCGGTTTTAAACCATCTCTAACATCAGGCAACGCACGTCCTACAATTACACTCATCGCATAATCAATATACGAACGCTTCATTTCTTCTCTTATATTAACAGGAACGATTTTCCCGTGATCAAACATGTTTTGTTGAGTCAACCCTCTATCCTCCAGTGTCTATACTCCTTGTGTTAATTATAGCACAAACATAACTTTTGGGAAATAATCTTTACATTGGGTTAAGTTGAGAATAAATTTTGAAATTATTTTAAAGATAAATTTAGTCAAAATCAATAAGATCTTTTAATGATATGTCAAGAGAATCTGCAACTTGAAATAATTTTCGCAAACTTATATACTCTCGGCCTGTTTCAATACAAGCAAGATGCTCCCTTGAAAAATTAACGATTTCAGCAAGTTCATTTTGCGACAAACCTTTTTGCTTTCTATATCGCTTAATATTCTGTCCTAATTTCAAAAGTCTTGACATAAACACATTTTGCAACAATAATAGTTATAAATATGTAAGATAGTACATTACAAAGGAGTTATATGAAAAGAGGTTTTACACTCGCAGAAGTATTGATAACACTTGGAATTATTGGAATCGTAGCAGCAATGACATTACCATCTTTAATAAATACTTACAAAGTTAAAGCACTGGAAACTCAATTCAAAACCGTTGACTCGATATTAAATCAAGCAATCCTAAAAACTTCAGATGAAGTCGGTATGGATTTGAAAGATTTACGCTTATCTGGGGCTGCGACAGACGGAGGAAGAGGACAAGCGTTCAAAGATTTAAAAGCACAAGTTCCTGCAATAAATGATGCGTGGGTTAGACAATTTAAAGGAGCGACAAGATTTACCGGAAACGAATTCTACTTTCACGTGATTGTACATGGACTCAATTGCCACGGAATGATGGGTGAAACATTATCAGGATGTCCCGTAGCAGAAGGTTATATATTGCCAAACGGTGCAATGATTACAAAATGGAGCGCTAACGTAAACGGTAGTACTTTTCCTGCCTATGTAGCATTTTCATTTGATACTAATGGACCGTTCAAAGGTCCAAACCGTTGGGGCTATGACATTTTCACATACAATTCAGCAGATGACGGATTCAACTCTCTGTGCAATCCAACGTTACACCACTCAGAAAGCAATAAAGGTTGTTATCGTTTTGCTCACAAAAATAAAAATCCTATTAAAGACTCAAAACCTTATTGGGATATGTTGTACAAACCATTAAGCTATTGGCAAAGTGAAAAATAATATCGCCAATTTGAAAACATACGCAAAACAGTTTATTAGCCAAGATAATTTTTCATCGTATCACTGATTATTTTTGTCATTTTTTCTCGTAAGGTCTTTGGTGAAATTATTTCACAATTATATGTATAACGTAAAAGACGATGTAACAACGTGTCTGGATTTTCATTCTTATTTATCACAATAAGTTCGCCTTTTTCATTAAAACCTTCCGAATATTCATTCTCTTTTAATTTGTAAGTTTTTGCCAAACGATTTTTCAATTTATAAACAACAGTTGTTGGCATTTCAGAATTTCCTGCAATTTGTGGCAATTTTGCAATCGATAAAATCCTATTTATCGGAACTTCCAACGGAGCATGATTCATTGTGTTATAAACTCTTAAATATGCATTTTTACTATCATAAATAACTTCTTTCGGAATACATTTGCAAATTTTTTCTTCTCCGTTTTGCGAATAAATTAAATTTATAACAAATTTATCCGAACAAATTTTTTCACACTCATCAATTTGCTCCCGTAAATTCGAATAGAAAAATGTGAAATCATACCCCAAAGAGTCTGTCATAGAATGTAATCTTAACTTGTCTTTCATTTGCATTCTGAATTTTATTTCCGACAAAACATCTTCAACGTTATCGACAAGTTTTTTATTTGGAAAATTTTGCAAAGATTGTTCTATTATGCATAATGCATTCAAATCAGCCTGTAACAAATCTAAAGTATACAAACTGTTTTCAAGAATAAATTTTGCATTTTCTTTTTTAATTTTTAATCCGAACACTCTGAGTGTATTTACATACTTATTCAAAGTTACCTGAATATTATTGGTCGAAGTTTCTTTTATTTCATCTTGAAAAATCTCAAACACTTTCGAATATTCCGCTTCATCGTTATAAAGAAGCTTTAAAAACTCAAATATTTTCAAACAACCATCATTTAATTTTTTATTATTGCTCAAAATATCCCTCTTTCATTTTCCTTAAAACAGAGATAATTTCGCTCTTGAATTCTGTTGGATACAAAACCTTGCAATTTGGAGAAAGGAATAATATACGCTGAACAATCTCTAATTTATTTTTTGAAATAATTTCTATTTTTAAATTATTTTCATCTTCTAAAATAACTTTCTCATTTGGCAAAAGTTCAAAATCATCAATATCATTTTTTGCATAGTTATAACCGACAACAAATTCGGGACTTGTTAAACTCTTATTTGCCAAATTTACACTAACAATTTTTATTATCCTTGAAACTAAAAACTTTGAATAATTTTTGTATTCTGAACTTACACCATACAAATACAATTTACCTTCATCAACGCAGACTTTGTCTGTCAAAATTGTGATATTCTTTTTGCCAGATATCGGAGAATTATAGTATATTGTCAATTCTGTATTATTTTCCGCATAATTGAGCAAATTATTCACAAGTTTGAAATCAATATTACTAAGTGGCGAAATATTTTTCAATTTTAATTTTAAATCTTCATTCTGAACATATTTAGAAATTTTATTGAAAAAATTTTGCAAAGAAATTAAATCTGAAACCTCTATTGATTTAGAAATAGCCCTATAAACTTTAATAATATCTTTTACTTGTTTATCATTAAGTTGTAGTTGAAAAGGATGTGAGGTTATTGAATATTTAACAACACCATCTTCATATATTTTGTTAATATTACACCCGATTTGTTTTAGTGAATTAAAATATATTCTCAAGGCATCAACAGAAAGTTGTTCTTTAATATATTCATGATTTTTGAGATATTCTTGAATTTCTTTATACGATTTTGGAGAATCTAATAATAATGAAAAAATTATCATAGATTTGAATGCAGTAAAAGACATTAAATTGTATGTAACCGTATTTGTTTTTAGAAATTCTTTCATAAATATTTTCTTCCTGTAACTCAATCTATCACAAACTTTCACGATTTCCAACATATCAAAAATTACATGCCTGAAAAATAATACGAAATAATTATTTGTCAAATAAATTTTGCTAAAAATTTTACATGTTTTCATTAAATTTGCTTCATTAAGAATAGTAAACTTGGATTTTTACCCATGACATCGGGGGGCATGGTCAAATGTAAAAATTTTGAACAAATTATTTACTTGTAATTAACATCGATTAGGTCTAGAGTAGATTACATAAGGAAAGCCGAATTTAGAAAAAAGGCTACCAGATAAAGGAAGGATTAACATAGGTTGTCTGACGACATAACAGGCAACGAATAATGTAAAGAAAAGTTGGACGAAGTAGAAACAGAGGTGATGGTGAAGAAGTCCAAAGGGAAAGAGATGATTGAGGCAGTCGTTGACTGATGGTTAGGGATATTTATTTTATAAAGAAATAATTAGTGTATATCTAGTTTGTTTTGGGAAAAGCAAAGCTTTAGAAGAGAGTTGTAAGGATAGTTGTAAACTTTTTTAGCCTGTACTTGAAAGAGAACAGGCTTTTTTATATTATAAAAATATTATGATAAATGAGTTAGAGCCTAAAAAAGTTATAGCATTAATGTCAGGAACATCTTGCGACAGCATTGATGCAGGATTTTGCGAAGTCTATCCTGACAAAACCGTTAAATTAATTCAAGGTATAAATTACCAATATCCAGAACATGTAAGAGCAAAAATTTTCCAATTATTTAGAGGTGACGCTACAATAAAAGACATTTGCCAAATGAATTTTGTAATCGGCAAATGTTTCGCTGATGCGGCTAAGGTTCTAATTTCTGAATTCGGAAAACCTGACTTTATATCTAGTCATGGACAAACAATTTATCATTACCCGTTTGACGAAACAATAGATAATATAAGCTTGAAAAGTACTTTGCAAATAGGTGAAAGTTCAGTTATTGCACAAGAAACTAAGTGTATGACAATCTCAAATTTTAGAGAAGCGGATATTGCTCAAGATGGACAAGGTGCACCTTTGGTTTGCTTTGCAGATGAAATGTGGTTTAAAAACAAAAAGAAAAACTTTGCAATCCAAAATATCGGCGGAATATCAAATGTTACAGTTGTATCCCAAGATTATGACACATTTGGGTTTGACACCGGACTTGGCAACATTATGATTGATTATTGCACTCGCAAATATTTCGGAAAGAATTACGATAAAGACGGAGAAATTGCGGCGAGCGGAATAATTTCAGACAACTGGCTTGAATGCTTATTGCAAGATGAATATTATTTTATGGAACCACCAAAATCTACAGGCAGAGAATATTTTTCACCCGAATATATTGAAAATACATTAAAATACGCACAGCAAGAGCCAAAAGATATTCTAGCAACAGTTACAGCACTCACAGCAAGAACGATTGCTCAAAGTTATGAAAGATTTGTTTACCCTAATGTAGGAATACATGAAGCAGTAATTTGTGGCGGGGGCGCTTATAATAAAACATTAATGAAAATGTTGAGGACATATTTACCTAAACACATTGATTTAAAGACTTGCGAAGACTACAATATCTCAAACAATTTTAAAGAAGTGATGGCTTTTGCTTTGCTTGGATATTGCACATATTATGGAATACCAAACAATTTGCCTTGTTGTACCGGCGCCCAAAAAAGAGTCGTACTTGGAAAAATCACAGGATAATAAATAAGATAAATAAATTATAAAATTTATCTTTTCTTTTGTTCTCCACGCTGTCTTACAGAAATTCTAATCGGAGTACCAAAGAAACCAAACGCTTCTCTCAATTTATTTTCCAAATATCTTTTGTAACTATCTTTCAACAATTCTTCATTGTTTACAAACAAAATAAATGTAGGTGGCTGAGTTTTAGCTTGAGTAATATAATAAATTTTCAATCTCTTACCTTTAAAACTTGTCGGCGGATTAAGCGCATAAGCCTCATTGATAACCTTATTCAACAAGCCGGTAGAAATACGTTTTGTGCATTGTTCGTAAACTTTTACACTTTCTTCAAAAATTTGTCCCAAACGTTGTTTTGTAACTGCGCTTATAAAAATCTTCGGAGCAAAACTCAAAAACGGAATATCAACTGCTAATTCTTTTTCAAATTTATTAATAGTATTTGCTTTTTTATCTTCAATCAAATCCCATTTATTAATTGCAACAATCAAACCTTTACCTGATTCGGTAATAATTGATGAAATCTTCTTATCTTGATCTGAAATCCCTTCTTTTGCATCTATTACTAATAGTGCTATATCACAATCCCTAATTGAACGAATTGCTCTATCTACCGCAAATTTTTCAACACCGTAATCAACTTTTGATTTTTTTCTGATACCTGCGGTATCAACAATTGTAAAATCAGTATCTTTATATGTAATATGACTATCAATACTATCTCTTGTTGTACCTGACACATCAGAAACGATTACTCTATCTGCATTTAATAGTGCATTTACGATTGAAGATTTTCCGGCATTCGGACGACCGACAATCGCAATTTTAATTCTTTTATCATCTTCTGTATTTTCCAAAATTTCGAAATCAGAAGTCACAAGTTCTAACAAATCACCGACACCACCGCTACCATGTAAGGCTGAAATTGCAATAGGTTCACCGAGCGCCAAAGCATAAAAATCACTAATCATTAACAAAGATTCTGGATTGTCACATTTATTTACTGCAACAAACACAGGCTTTCCTGATTGTCTTAAAATATTTGCGATATCATAATCAATCGGATTGATGCCATCTTTTCCATCAACGAGAAAAATAATTTTTTCGGCTTCTTCGCAAGCCAATTTTGCTTGGTCAAAAATAGAAACCATAATATCATCTTCATCACCTGGAATAATACCACCGGTATCAATTACAGTGAAAGCTTTGTTTTGCCACTCAACATCAAAATAAATTCTATCACGAGTAACCCCAGGCAAATCGTCAACAATCGAATGTCTTGCACCGACAAGACGGTTTACGAAGGTTGATTTACCTACATTTGGTCTTCCAACTATTGCTACTATCGGTTTTCTTTCCATAACTTTATTCTATCATGGATAATATATATTGCAAAACTCAATAAAATAATAATTAATATAAGCATTATAAATATCGAAATATTAATACATTTTCCAAAATGTTAATTTTTTGTTTATTTTTTTAAGGTTCTTAAAAAATGATGTTATAACAATAATATAAAGAGTGAAAAGAAAATTTAAGTAAAGGAGATAAAAATTATGGCTAAAACTATTGGTATCGACTTAGGTACAACAAACTCAGTAGTAGCAGTAATGGAAGGTGGTAAACCAACCGTTATCGCAAACGCAGAAGGTTCAAGAACAACACCTTCAATTGTAGGTTTTTCAAAGACAGGTGAAAGATTGGTTGGTCAATTAGCAAAACGTCAAGCAATCGTAAACCCTGACAAAACAATCGCTTCAATCAAAAGACACATGGGCGAAAATTACAAAGTAAACATTGATGGAAAAGATTATACTCCGCAAGAAATTTCATCAATGATTTTGAGAAAATTGGCAGATGATGCATCTAACTACCTTGGAGAAAAAGTTACATCTGCAGTAATCACAGTTCCGGCATACTTCAACGATGCACAAAGACAAGCAACAAAAGATGCAGGTAAGATTGCAGGCTTAGATGTTTTGAGAATTGTAAACGAACCAACAGCTGCTGCTTTGGCTTATGGTCTTGAAAAAGACAAATCAGAAAAAGTTTTGGTATTCGACTTAGGTGGTGGTACATTTGATGTTTCAGTTCTTGAAATCGGTGACGGTGTACACGAAGTATTATCAACTTCAGGAGATACTCACTTAGGTGGTGATGACTTTGACCAAAAAGTTATGAATTGGATTTGCGAAGAATTCAAGAAACAAGAAGGTATTGACCTAACAGGTGATAAACAAGCAATGCAACGTGTTAAAGAAGCTGCAGAAAAAGCAAAATGTGAATTGTCTTCAGTATTTGAAACAAACATCAACTTGCCATTCATCACCGCTGATGCAAACGGTCCAAAACACTTAGACTTGAACTTAACAAGAGCAAAATTTGAAGAATTAAGCTTTGACTTACTTGAAAGATGTAAAAAACCTGTTGAACAAGCTATTCAAGATGCCGGCATTTCAAAATCAGACATCAACGAAGTTGTACTAGTTGGTGGTTCTTCAAGAATTCCAGCAGTTCAAAAATTAGTTAAAGATTACACAGGCAAAGAACCTAACCAATCAGTAAACCCTGATGAAGTAGTTGCAGTTGGTGCAGCAATCCAAGCAGGGGTATTGGCTGGTGAAGTTAAAGACATCGTATTGTTAGATGTAACTCCATTGACATTGGGTATTGAAACATTGGGTGGTGTAATGACTCCGTTAGTTCCAAGAAACACTACAATCCCTGTTTCTAAATCACAAACATTCTCAACTGCAGAAAACAACCAAACAGCCGTTGATATTCAAGTACTTCAAGGTGAAAGACCAATGGCAAGAGATAACAAATCTTTAGGTATGTTCAGACTTGAAGGTATTGCTCCTGCAATGCGTGGTATTCCTCAAATCGAAGTTACATTTGATATTGATGCCAACGGTATCGTAAACGTATCTGCTAAAGATAAAGCTACTAACAAAGAACAAAAAATCACTATTACAAATTCTTCTAACTTGTCTGAAGCTGATATCGATAAGATGGTAAAAGAAGCAGAAGCAAACGCTACTGAAGATAAGAAAAGAAAAGAAGAAGCAGAAATCAGAAACAATGCTTCAAGCATGATTGCTTCAGCAGATAGAGTTATCAAAGACTTTGAAGGTAAAATCGATGCTGCTGACAAATCTAAATTAGAAGAACAAAAGACTGCATTACAAAAAGCAATTGATGAAAACAAATCTGTTGACGAATTGAAAAAATTGTCAGAAGAATTGCAACAAACAATGTTTGCTATTTCACAAAAAGCTTACGAAGCAGTTCAAAAAGACGGTGCTAATGCTCAAAGCGCAAATTCTGAATCAGCTTCATCTGAATCTTCTTCAAAGAACAATGATGATGACGTAATCGATGCAGAATACGTTAAAGAATAATCAAATTCACCTTTAAACAATATCGTGATGGCGAACTTCGAATGAAGTTCGCCATTTTTTATCATTACCCCAAAATTTTTGTTCATAAAAAATATTCATGTGATATAATCGAACTATGAACGAGAGCAAAAGACCGAGTTTTACAACTCAAAACAGATTAATTATATTCGGGCTGGTACTAAGTACACTATTAATAATAGCGATTGCACTATTTGCCATCGTTAATATCCAGAAAAACATCAACGAAGCATACCAAAGTTTTGGACAAGTTATCTCAAAAACTTTGGCAATTGAAAGCGTTGAAATTACAAAAAATGCATCGAAATCACAAATTTCAGGCATTTTGAAATCACATTCAGATTCAATTATAAAAGCGCATCCGGATATTGTATCAATTGAATTCAGAGATAGCTACGGAAAAGTTATTTATAGTGCAAAAGAAAAAACTTCAAAAGCCTCAAAAAAAGGTGGCATTTCAGTATCATCGCCAATGATAGATTATAGAACAGATACGACAATAGGTTCAGTTACTATCGGACTTTCAGGCTCTTTTATCAGTAAAATTTCATCAACAACAAGAATGTCAATATTGTTTGTATTTGCAATTGTTTGGTTGGTATTTGCTTTTGTAATTCTTATAAATACTTATTTAATAACAAGAGAATTGAGAATTTTGCAAGATGGAGTTCATAGAATTTCATCAGGCGAATTTGGCTACAGAATAGAAGGCAAAGACGTAAGCGAAGAAGTTAGGGATTTGTTCAACGCATTTAACGATATGTCAGTGAGATTGAATGTTTACGAAGAACAAAACGTCGAACAATTAACACTTGAACGCAACAAACTTGAAGCGGTATTGATGAGCATAGTCAACGGGGTTGTCGTTTGCGATAATAACGATAACGTTGTCCTACTTAATAACCACGCGAAAGAACTTTTGGCTTTGCAAGATGACCAACTTCTTAACACAGATATTCAACAATACGTTGACACAGAAGGCGAATATTGTTTTGCTGAA
Source organism: uncultured Candidatus Melainabacteria bacterium (assembly GCA_934692625.1). GTDB lineage: Bacteria > Cyanobacteriota > Vampirovibrionia > Gastranaerophilales > Gastranaerophilaceae > Zag111. Next base: position 49,522 of record CAKUUC010000002.1, on the reverse strand, counting down.
AAAATCAAAGAATACAAAAACTTGTCACTTGGAGAAAAATCTTCCAAACCGGTAACATTCAATATTAAGATTGACGGCAGAGTAATAAAATCAATAATTTCACCAATGTTTTCGCAAAGCAATGACTACTTAGGGTACATTATTGTATTGATTGATGTTACAAGAGAAACCGAAATGGATCAGATGAAATCACAATTTATCTCGAATGTTTCCCACGAATTAAGAACACCTGTAACTGTTTTGAGAAGTTATATTGATACGTTATATAATTACGGCAACGAGTTTGACTACGAAACCCAAAAAGAATTCATCGGAACTATTAACACCGAAATTATACGACTAAATAGTATGGTTAATGATATTTTGGATTTTTCAAGACTAGATTCGAACGCTAAAATTGAAAAATCAGAAAACGATATTTCGCAACTTGTTGATGCTTGCGTTTCTCAGGTAGAAGTTTTGCTAAAAGAACATAATTTAAAAATTGAAGTAGAAAAAGAGCCTGATATTCCGCTGTTGATGTTCAACTACGACAGTATCGCAAGAGCATTGACAAATTACTTGTCTAATGCGATAAAATACGCTCCGCAAGATTCTACAATCAAAGTGAAATTGTATAAAGAAACAGACAAAAATTTGGTTACGGTTACAGTGCGCGATGAGGGAATCGGCATCGCACCGGAATTTCAAAAGAAAGTATTTGAAAGATTTTATAGAGTTGAAAATAAAACCCATAGCGTAAAAGGTACCGGCTTAGGCTTACATTTGGTAAAAACAACTATTGAAAAACACCATAACGGACACGTCTTTGTTAATTCAAAACCAAACCACGGTTCAACATTTGGATTTTCGTTACCGATTGACTTGTCACTCGTTGAAAATAACGATAGCGAAAACGTGATATAAGGATACATTTCAACATTGAACACAAATTTCAGCTCCTAAACGTAGGTCAGGCATTGCCTGACACGTTGAATTATGCCGTTAAACACAAAAAGAAACAGATTCCAGCTCGGAGGCCGGAATGACTATTAGATGTGCATTGCAAGGCTTTCGTCATTCTGAAAAGATTAAAAATCAAGCAATTTTTAATTGCGTAGATTTTACCTTATTCTTCTTCGGCTTCGCCTACGCATACAGACTCACACAACTCACCTCAGGTTCGTTGGTTCGCTTTGTAACAATCTGGGCAAAAACAAACAAAAAGGTCACCCTGAACTGGTTTCAGGGTCTCTTCATGGCAAGGTTTAACAGGATTTTAGTGGCTTAATTTTTTGTTTTATTTTGATTATTAAAGAGATTCTGAATCAAGTTCAGAATGACTATTCGGTGTGCTTAGCAAGGCTTTCGTCATTCTGAAAAAATTAAAAATCAAGCAATTTTAATTGCGTAGTAAGTAGTCGTAGGTCAGGCATTGCCTGACAGGTAAACATAAAAAAAGTGTCATAAGAAAGGTGAATTTCTAATGACACATTAAAACGTATGTTTATTAAATAAGTCTTTTTATTTTGCTTTTACTGAGCAAATTTGTAACAGATTCTGGCTCCTTCGCACTCGCATTAAACGTGCCTTCACTTCGTTTTCAGCACTTGCGCTCGTGCTTATTCAGAGTGACTTTTGGTGGGGCTGACAACACTTTCGTCATTCTGAAAACTTAGAAAATTTTTGCGAATGTAATGAGCAAATAAATTTTCTTGTTATTCAGAATCTGGCACTTCTGTAAAACCATTATAACTGACGTTTTTAACCCCACCCCGAAATCACAGATTTCGACCCTCCCTCAAGGGGAGGGTTTAGAAATTACCTATTTAGATTGATTCAAAACGTATCTTGCAGCGTTTGTGATAGGTTCAACAGTACCATCGTGGAACACAACAGGGAATACATCGCCCATATCTGTAGCGTTGTTTCTTACAACACAATCACCAACAGTAGATGAAACCGTAGTGGATTTTGCTGTACTACATGTAACTTCTTTGTTAGGTAAAGTTGTACCGTTTACATCAATAAAACCATAACAACTAGAGCCTGCAACTGCCTCTTTTCCTTCAGTAGCTGGCGTTCCTTGTGCGGCTAAAGCAGTAACATCACCACCAACTCCTAATGTACAGCCAGCCATTTTTGGATTATAAACAACCATAGAACCATCGGCTAATTGGATAGCCTCCATATTTGTAGTTGCAAGCTTTGAAGTCAATGTTGGCTTATAACCGGCATCCTCACCTTTACCTGATGCATTCGAAGCAACTTTAATAGTTGTTAGTTTACCTAAATATGAAATACCTGATAATGAACCATTAAACAATGCACAAACGTTTGCTACTTCATCAGGTTTTGAAGAAGCATTACATGTTCCGGAACCTGTAATTGAAGCATAGTCTAAGTCATATTGAGCAGTAGCCATCAATGCAGCTTGGTTCAATGTTGACAATGTCTTTTTGTATTGTGATTTAAACTTTGCGCTATTTGTGTTTGAAATCAATGTAGGGATAGTCATTGCTGCAACTACACCAATAATACCCAAAGTAATCAATACTTCTGCCAAAGTAAAACCGAATCTTTTTGTTCTCATGTTGAAATTCCTTTCTTTTACATACAACATACAACTAATTTATTAATCCTTTCGGATAATAACTCTTATAATATTATTATGTCGTATCGTGCCAACTTTGTCAATACATGTTGGCTTATTATATCATTTTATTAAACTAAATGTATGAGATAATCAAAAACATAGAGGGTAGAAAATGGCACAACTCAGCAAACTTTTAGGACTTAGAATTAGGGAACTTCGTAAGAGCAAACACCTTACGCAAGCCCAACTTGCCGAAGCCATTGGTATGGAAACTACAAACCTCTGCAAACTCGAAAATGGCTGCCAATTTCCCAAAGAAGAAAATATTGAAAAACTCGCAACATTTTTTAACATTGCGATAAAAGAATTGTTTGATTTCGAACATTTCAAGCCCTCAAAAGCGTTACAAAATGAACTGATTTTGGCTATAAAAAGTGCATCAGCAAAAGATTTAGCAACATATTACAGATTGATATCAGTTGCAAGAGAACAATTTTCATAACTTGGCACGCTATGCCAATTTTTAAAGATTTTACATACAACACTTATCCGAAAAAATACTTTTTCGGATTTTTTTTGAGGAATAACGCTGTTGGCATCGCAATGCCAACCTACATTACAAACAGATTCCGGATCTTTCGCACTCGCACTAAACGTGCCTTCACTTCGTTGCGCACTCTGCTCGTGCTTGTCCGGAATGACTATTTGGTGTACCTTGCAAGGTTTTCTATAATGCGCCACAACAACATTAAAACGCATCAAATGCTTGTTCAATTGGGTTCTTGAATTTCGTAATATTGCCTTGGAACAACAATTTAATCGTTCCTACAGGTCCGTTTCTGTGTTTTGCAATAATAACTTCCGACAAACCTTTTGATGTCGCTTTTACATTCTCTTCCTCTTCCGATTCAGCCTTATTATAGTAATCCTCACGATAAATAAACATTACAATATCGGCATCTTGTTCGATTGACCCTGATTCTCTCAAATCCGACAACATCGGACGTTTATCATTACGACTTTCTACCGCACGAGATAACTGAGACAACGTAATAATCGGAACATCAAGTTCTTTTGCCAAAATTTTCAAACCTCTGGATATTGCAGAAATTTGTTGCAAACGGTCATCCTTTCCGCCACCTTCCATCAACTGCAAGTAGTCAATTACAATCAAACCCAAATCTTTTTGTTGAGTTTTTAACCTTCTACACTTTGTACGAATATCAGTCAACGTACAACCACTCGTATCATCAATATAAATCGGCGCTTGGCTAAAATCATTCATCGCAGCAGACAAATTTTCCCAATCCTGTGGCAACATATTACCTGTTTTCAAGCGCTGTGAATCAACTTCAGCATACGAACACAACATTCTCTGTACCAACTGCGAAGCGGACATTTCAAGAGAAAATATACAAACCGGAACTTTCTCTTTTATCGCAACGTTTTGAGCAATGTTCAGTGCAAATGCGGTTTTTCCCATCGCAGGACGTGCCGCCAAAATTATCAAATCAGAACGATGCAACCCATTCATCATAGAATCTAATTCTGTAAAATCTGTCCTTAATCCTGAAAGTTCATCCTTATGTTCATATCTGTATTCAATATTTTCCCAAGTGTCCAAGACCAAATCTTTTACGTGTTTCAAATCAGCCGTAGCCTTGCTTGAACCGATTTCAAAAATCAACCGTTCAGCCTCTTCTAACGACCTGTCGCTAGGTTCCAAATCATACCCCTTACTAACAATTTCAGAACCTGCATTGATTAATCTTCTCTTAACCGCTTTTTCTTGAATAATTTTGGCATAATACGCAATATTTGTCGTGGTAATCGTATTTTCTACCAAATCATTAATATACGCTCTACCTCCAACAGCCTCCAACTTTCCGCTATAATTCAACACGTCAGAAACAGATACAATATCTATTACATCATTGTTATTAAACAGTTGCAACATCGCCTCAAAAATGTATCTGTGAGCAGGTTTATAAAAACTTACCGGCAACAAGGTATCTGAAATCTTTGCCAAAGTTTCAGGGTTAACCAAAATTGCCCCCAGCACCGCCTGTTCTGCCTCTATATTTTGTGGAATTAAATTTTCATCTATCTTTCTTTTTGAATCAACTGTTTTTGCCGGCATGATATCCCCCTTGTAAATATCCTAATACACGAAAACTCGAAAATCCATTCACTGTAACAAACTGTCACAAATTAAAATAAAAAATTTCCACCATTCCCCACTCTTTATTCCCAAAACAGAATTATAAAAATTCAATTAAGTTTTGTAACAAGATTATCAAATTTGAGAAATTTTCGCTCACAAAAATACTTTATATATATAGTTAAAGGTTAAGGTTAGTTATTTATTTTTGTAGGAAGGTATAAGTATGACAGACGCAGTTAATTTAAACACAAATGTAGCAGCAACAACTCAAATTCCAGCTGCAACAACCACACCAGTTAGCAATCCTGTAGCGAACAATTCTATTTGGGCAGGTTCGGATCCTTTTGGTTTGAACAACACTAATTCAGTGTTCTCTTCACCTTTTCAATCAAACAGCAATTTTCAAGATGACATAATGATGTCAGGTATGGATTTTAATTCACTATCGTATGACCCAAATACTCAATCTATCGTAAAAACAGCCCCTCAACAACAAGCCCAAAGTGTTCCTCAACAAACTGCCCCTCAAGCAGTGCCAACACAAAACAACGGGGCGCAAGATATTTCTATGCAAGGCGCACAACAACAACCAAATTTGAGCGAACTTGATAACTATTTGGTTCCAAAAGACCAAAATAAAAACTCAAGCGGAATATCTTGGAAAGCCGGCGGTGCAATCATCGGCGCCTTAACCCCACTTGCAGACAAACTAATTTCTGCTATTAAAAATCCAAGTGTATTGAAAGCGATAAACTGGAAACAAATGGCTGTAACTTGTCCAATCATTGGGCTTGCAGGTTTTGGCATCGGCTCATTATTAAGTAACATCTTCGGTAAAAACGACACTCCAGCCCCGCAACAAGTCGCTCAATCACCACAACAACCAACACCCCAAGAGCAAACAATTACCCCTGAACAACAAGCAATCGCTCAACAAGCAGCATAATTAATTCCCAAAATACTTTTCCTACAAAAAGCAGACTTTCTCCAAAAGTCTGCTTTTAAATTTCTGCAACCAAAGATATATTAATAAATTGATAAATTTTGCTTTTTCTGCCATACTGAAAATGTAAGGAGAGGTGTCCGAGTGGTTTAAGGTGCAGACCTCGAAAGTCCGTGAAGGCGTTAAGCTTTCCGTGGGTTCGAATCCCACCCTCTCCGAATTTTTAAAGTTTTTTGATTTGTTTTATATGTGGAATTTCGAACCCGGTTTACTCCTTCTCGTTATTTCGGAGTAAACGGCTTAGCCTTTAGGCATACAGAATTGTTTCCGTTCGGATTCCATATCCTCACGGGCAATTCTAGTAGAATCCCACCCTCTCCGAATTTTTAAAGTTTTTTGATTTGTTTTGTATGTGGAATTTCGAACCCGGTTTACTCCTTCTCGTTATTTCGAATAATTTTGCCCAACTTCATAATATTTAAGACTTACTTTCAAAGATAAAACATATTACGATAAAGTTAAATACTTTTACTGTAAGAATTAAGTACGAGAAATAACAGAAAGGAGTTTAATATTGAGTACGGTAGAACCTATTAGAGCAATAAAGGATATTAGAAGAATTGAGAAATTATTGGAGAAAAAAAGCAGTCGTAATTTGTTATTATTTACATTGGGGATAAATTGCGGATTGAGGATTTCAGATATTTTAGCCCTCAATGTTGGTGATGTGAAAGGTCGAAATTTTATTCAAATAACTGAAAAAAAGACAGGAAAATTTAAAAAGTTCCCAATAAATTCAAAACTGAGACCTATGTTTACAGAATTCACAAAAAATATGAATGACGAAGAACCACTTTTTCAGTCAATACGAGGAAATCGACTAGAAAGAACTGCGGCATACCGATTTATCAATGAAGCCTGCCAGATACTCGGCATAGAAAGCCTAATCGGCACTCATACTCTCAGAAAAACTTTCGGATATCATCATTATCAAAAGTTTAAAGATGTTGTAATTTTACAAAAAATTTTTAACCACTCAAATCCGGAAATTACATTAAGATATATCGGAATTGAAGAAGATGAAATTTTTGAGAGTTATAAAAATTTCATTTTGTAAACAAAATTTACAATGCAACAAAAATAGTTATAATGTTGCATATATCAGTAACTGCAGACTATTGATATTCATAGATTTTTAACAATTTGACAAAATTTTATTAGCCATGCGGCTAATTTCACTCAAGCCTTTTTTTTTATAGTATACTCTAAAGTATAAGTATGAAACACGTGCAACATTATGACTATTTGCAATATAATGACTATTTTGTTGCGAATAGGTAACTAAACTAAAATGACATTTTTGTTCAAAAATAGATATAAAATAGGAGTTCCTAGGGCTCTATCATATTACAATAACTACCCATTCTATTATGGATTTTTAACCACTTTAGGCTTTGAAATTGTGTTGTCAGATAAAACGACAACTAAGCTTATTAATGATGGTGCAAGTCATGTTGTGTCTGATACATGTTTGCCTATAAAAGTTTTTGTCGGGCATTTGATTAACTTGTTAGATAAAGGTATTGATACAATCTTTGTTCCATCACTTCAATCAACGGATTATAAAATCAATAATTGTAGTAAGATTAGAGGTTTGCCGGAAATTATCAGAAATGTAATTGATAGACATTTTAAGATGATTGAACCGACTTTGGATAAAACAGAGGGGTTGGGCATAAAAGAATTTTGCTATGAAACAGCCCACCAATTGGATATTTTTGATGAAGATTTGATTGAAAAAGCTATTGCTTCAGGTTGGGAATTTTATGACAGATTTATCCAAATGGCAAAATCAGGCGTTTCTCAAAAGGTTGCAATAGAAAGTGCGATTCAAAATAAACAAGCATTGAAGAAAATGGAACTTGTTAAACCTTTGTCAGTCGTTGTAATGGCACACGGTTACAATTTGTATGATGAGCGTCTTTCAATGCGTTTATTGGATAAATTAGAGAAAATTGGCGTTAAGGCGTTTACCGCTTTAGATATTACAAGAGAACAACAGCTTAATTCAATAAAAGAATTGGGCGAAATTCAATATTGGGCAAACGAATTGGATTTAACGGGAACAGCTGCTTATTATCTTTTGAATAATAGTGTTGATGGGATTATTGCACTTTCAGCTTTTGGTTGCGGTCCTGATTCATTGATGGTTGATGAAATCCAATATCACGCAGGCGAACGCAATATGCCGATGATTCATTTGACGATAGATGAACATACAGGCGAAGCAGGTTTTGTTACAAGGTTGGAAGCTTTTGTCGATATGCTAAGCAGAAAGAAAATGAAAGCAAAACTTCTGCAAAAATCAGAAAAGAAAACTATTGGCAAATTGGAACAACGTAAAAAGGAAGAAAAGGTTTTAACGAAAGTATAAATGGAAAATTTGAATACACAAAATAAATATAGTTCAATTGGCGCAATTCATATTCATTCCGTTTATTCTGACGGAACTGGCGATATAGAATCAATTAGCAAGGCTGCAAAAAATGCAGGCTTAGATTGGATAATTGTTACCGACCATAATTCTTTTGAGATTGAAGAAGGTATTTATAACGGAGTTTACATTATTAAAGGGGAAGAGATTTCTCCAAAAGGCGAAAATCATTATTTGGCACTTGGAATAAATAAATATATTCAACCGAATAAAGACGCTAAACACAACGTTGAAGCCGTTAAACTTAATGGCGGTTTTGGTTTCGCAGCACACGCAGATGAGGGTGTAAATAGTAAGGGGCAACCACGATTAAACAAACATCAACCGATTAAGTGGACAAACAAAAATATCTCACCTGACGGTGTTGAGATTTGGAATTGGTTTTCTGAATGGGCTGATAATTTGAATGATAGAAATATTTTTAGTTTGGCTTATGCGTATTTGTTTAAACACAATCTTGTTAAAGAAGCAAATGCGACAACTATAAAATGGTGGGATAAATTGAATAACTCGTCAGACAAAATCGTTCCTGCAATCGGTGGAATTGATGCTCACGCATTAAAAATCAAAGGTTATGTAATTCCTGTTACAATCTTCCCTTATCAAGATATGTTCAAAACTATTGTGAACGTTATAAGTTCAGATAAACCGTTTGCAAAAGATTTTGCGACAAGAAAATCACAAATCTTAACCGCCGTAAAAGCAGGACAAAATTTGATTATTAATAGAGCGGTTTCAAAAGAAATACCTGTTATCAAAATTTCTAACAAAAATCAAACTGTAACCGGCGGTGAATGTATAAGTTTAGATAACGAAACTTTGTTAAAAGTTCAGACAAAGAAAAAAGGTTCAATCAAGATTTTCCATAACGGAAAAGAAATCAAATCTGTAATTTCAAATAGTATCAAAATGCTACTAAATGAGGTCGGTAAATACAGAGTGGAAATCAAATTTGGGAAAAGAGGGTTTGCGTACTCAAATCCAATATTAGTTTATTAGAGGAATATTTTGAAAGCAAAGATTAGCGAAGAACAACTGAATAAATATTCAAGGAATATGGACAACAATATTTCTGCGAAAAACAGAGTTATTGCATGGCCTCGTATGGGTAGAATCGATATTCCGCTAAAAGCTCTTTTACTATCTTTAGGGGCAAAAATCGTTATTCCGCCTGCAAACAGTAATGAAGCTCTTGAAATGGGTGTGAAAAACAGTATTGAGGGAATTTGCCTACCGTATAAATTGAATTTAGCAAACTATATTATGGCTCTTGAAAACGGTGCAAACACTTTGATGATGTTTCAAGCCCCAGGGTCTTGCAGATTGGGTAATTATACAAAAATGGCTCAAAAAACTCTTAAGAAAATGGGCTATGAGTTTGATATGGTTATTTTTGATATGTACCAAAGTAAGATGAAACAAACCTTGCAAGCATTTTGGCATGTTACACATTGCCTAAATCCGTTCAGATATTACAAAGGTTTTAGTTTAGGTTTCAATAAATTTTTTGCTATAGATGAAGCTCAAAAATTGTTGTTCTATTATCGCCCAAGAGAAATCAGAAAAGGTGAATCCGAAAAGCTTTATAACAAATGGCTAAAAGTTATTGATGAAACTAATTCTGTTTGGGGTGCAAAACAGTTAGTCAAAAAGATTAGAAAAGATTTTAAGAACATTGAAATTGACAAGAAAAAATACGTTCCTGTCGTGTATTTGCTTGGTGAATTTTTCGTACTTCTTGATCCGTATGTAAATCAAGATATTGAGAAAACACTTGGTGAAATGGGAATAGAAGTTCAACGCCAAATTTGGTTTGGGGATTGGCTTGAAGGTGTTTTAAAACCGTCATTTTTGAACAAAAAAGAATCGCATAGAGCCAGATGTGTGCGTTATGCCCAAAAGTACATGAAACGTGCAATCGGCGGAGAGTGTATAGAAACAATCGGTGATACTGTATATGCTGCAAAACACAATGTTGACGGAGTAATTCACATAATGCCGTTTTCTTGTATGCCTGAAATCGTTTCACAAAATATTTTGTCAAAAGTAAGCAAGGAAGAAGATATTCCAGTATTAACTTTGGTTCTTGATGAACAAACAGGAAAAGCGGGCTACATAACAAGAATTGAAGCGTTTATTGATTTAATTAAAAGAAAACAAATGAAAAAACTAAAAAATATAAAGGAAGAGGGGTTAGTTAATGTTTAAAAAATCCAGAAATAATATGACCTTAGAAAGGCTGAAATATTACAGACACTTGGGCGGCGGTGCGTTGGAATGTATCGCAAGCAGATTGTCTAAAAATCCAAAACCATTATGTTTTTCACTAATGGTTACAAGTGCTTGTAACTGCGATTGCGATTTCTGTTTTTGGAAATCTAAAAAAGGTCAAGATGATATGCCAAAAGAAGAAATTATCAGACTTTTAACAGAGGCAGGTCAAATTGGTTATATGGATTCCATTCTTTGGGGTGGCGAACCTCTTTTGAGAAAAGATTTTACTGAAATTTGTAAAGCATCACACGATGCAGGTTTATACACAAAAATTGCAACAAACGGTTGGTTCTTGGAAGAAAATCCGGGGTTTGGTCAATATACGGATTTGATGTTTGTATCACTTGATGCAGTTGGAAAAGCTCACGATGATATACGTCATATGCCGGGGATTTGTGACAAAGTTATGTCAGGTGTTGAATACCACAAAATCCATTCTCCAAAAATGAGAATATATGTTTGTTGTACGGTTTCAACTCAAACTAACTTTGAACAAATTAAAGAAGTTGCTCAATATTGTAAAGACGCTGATATCTTGTTGTACTTTACCGTAAATAAAGCCGCATCAGTTCCGGGTGAAGCTAAGAACGTTGTTGAAACAGAACTTGAAAACGACCAATTAGCAGAAATGTTTATCAAGATTAAGGAACTTAAAAAGCAAGGTTATCCGATAAGAAATTCATACTATTTTATGGATTATATTATCAACAAAAAGACTTATTACGAATGCCATTGGCCTCGTATCGCAACAGTAATCTATTCAAACGGTGATATGTTACGTTGCTACGATAGAAAACCGTTTATCAGCGTTCGTAATCGTTCATTAAAAAGTGTAATTCAAGATCCTGTATTTATTGAAACAGTAAATAAATGTAAAGACTGCAAACTTGCTTGTGTTGGAAACTATGCACTTGATGCATCAGGCTTGTGGAAACTTGAATGGCCTGCAATTAAGTCTTTGATGGAAATTGCTATTACTTAGTAATTAAGGAATATGTGTAAGGAAAAAGAAAATAAGGAATAAAAATGAAGAAAATAATTACATCAATATTATTATTAACTTTTTGTTTTGAACCGGTAGCTTTTGCGGCTAGTGTTTCAGGTGCTGAGGCTCGTGTGCGTGGAGTTCAAAATGAAGACGAATATGTGAATTTGAATGCTTTTGAGAAAAATTATCAAGAGTCTATTGAGTCAAACACTAAAAAAACTTCTATGAGTCCTATTGAACAGATGTTCAATGGCAAAGAAGAAAAAGTTGTTGGAGAACCGTTACGTCAAGCAGGTTACAATATGTTCACTGAATCTTCAACCGGCGCAACAACTGGCGGGAAATACAGTGATTCATATAAATTGAGTATCGGAGAAAAAGTTAATGTTTATACAATGGGTGAATCTGTTGACATTATGGCAATGTCAGGAACAAACTTGATATCTCCGTCAATGTCAACTCAAGTGGATTCTAAAGGAAATTTATTTATTTCAGGTATTGGTGTAATAAAAGCTGAAAATAGAACAATCGGCGAAATTGAAAACGAAGCAAATCGATTGGCTCGTCAGAAATATAAAAGTTTGAAAGTTAAATTAACTGTTGCATCAGGCGGTGAATTTTCAGTTTTCGTCTATGGACAAGTTAATAAACCTGGAAAAGTTCTTGTTGGGAATAATTCATCTGTGCTAGATGCTTTAAATGCAGCAGGTGGAGTTAAAAAAACAGGTACATTAAGAAATATCAAATATACTTATGCTTCAAATAATATGAGTAAAAATGTCGATTTATACAATGCGTTATTTTTAGGTAATGACGGCGGAATTATCTTAAGACCTAATGATAAAATCTTTGTTGGAAAAATCGGCAATGTTGCAGCATTAAAAAATGGTGTAACGGTTCCTGGAATTTACGAATTTAAAGACGGTGAAAATCTTCAAAATATAGTTTCTTTTGCCGGAGGATTTCTTCCTGCAACGCAAGTTTCAGAATTGACTTTGACAGGTTTTGATACTCAAACAAAACAAAGATTAGCCAAAAATGTTTCTTGGAACGATGCAAAAAATACCAAACTAACAAGTGGTGATTCTATTGAATTTAGAGAACTTTATAACACCGCTGAAAATATTGTAACTATTCAAGGTAATGTTAAACACCCTGCAACTTATGCTTATAAAGACGGAATGCGACTTTCAGATATCTTGAAAAGTGAAGATGAATTGTTAGAAGAAACATTTATTAATCAAGCAGTAATCAGAAGAGTTACAGGTCCAAACAATCAAATTGAAACAATTCCGGTATTTTTAAAAGAATTTTTTGCAGGAATGAACGACCCTGTATTAAAACCAAAAGATGTTATTAGCATTTATAAAAACACAAATTCTCAGTTTGTAGATGTTTATGGTTGTATCAATAAACCCAAACATCTTACATATAAATCAAATATGACTTTGTTTGATTTAATGCCTGAAATTCAATTCTTAGAATCTTATACAGATAATAATGTTGCAGAAGAAAATTCTTCAAAAAATCCGGAAACAAATGTTGCTTATAATGGTTCAGTTGAAGAAAATCAAACCCAATTATTAGGAGCAACTGCAAACACTAATAAATTAATTCCGGCAGAAAATGTTGCTGTCGAAATTACAAATAATAACGGAGATACTCAAGTTTACTATTTGTACGACATTATGATTAATTCTGATAGAATTAAATCAATTTCTATCGCACCGGAAGATAAAGTTTTCTTTAGAACTTTGAGAGAAAATGAAGTTTTGAAATCCGTTAAAGTTTCAGGTTTTGTAAAAACTCCGGGTGTTTATAAATTTGTTGAAGGTAAACACTTAGTTGATGTTATTAAACAATCCGGTGGATTGAAGAAAGATGCTGATTTGCGAGGAATTGTATTCAAAAGAAATAATTTGAAATACAAACAAGTTGAACTTGCAAGAAAAAATAACGACAGAGATATAAAACTTCTTGAAGGTCGTTTGGCAAGTGGTTACAAACAATCTGAATCCGATCAACAAACTAAAATGGATATGATTAGTATGTTGAAAGATGAAAAAGGTGAATTAGATAACCAATACACAGGTCAAATTGCTTTAAATATCAAAAATAATGACTTAGATAAAATTTCTAAATTAGATAACGTTGAACTTCAAGACGGTGATGACATCTACATTCCAAGAATGTCAAACCAAGTAAGTATTATTGGCGAAGTTTATAACGAACAATCTTTTGTTTACAAATCAGGAGCAAAAGCGAAATCTTATATCAAACAAGTTGGCGGATATACTCCAAATGCGAATAGATTTAGATTGTACAAAGTTGGAGTAAACGGTAGAGCCGAAAAAATCCATGGTTGGAGCAGATTGGCTCAAGGTGATACAATTGTTGTTCCTCGCAGAATTGCAGGCAATGATTGGTTAACTCCGCTTTGCGATACACTTAAAGGCTTAGCGTCAATCTTAGCAACAGCGTTTGTAGTAACAAGATGGTAGGAGAGAAATGAAAACTTTATCAAAATCAGTAATAATAATGTTTTTGTATGACGCTTTAATTTTCGGATTATCAAGCTACTTTTGGTATGCAAATTTCAATTTAACTTCTAAAATGCTAATTCCTGCAGTTTTGTTAATCGTTGCAACAGGCTTGTTTACTCTGTTTTTAAAGGCTAATTACAAAATACGAGAATTCAACAACACACTAAAGAATTGTTATTTACTTCTTGAAGGCGTAATTTTTTCTCAAATTCCTGCAGCAATTTTACTTGCGTTTTTCAACTTGAACTTTAGCCTTGCAAAATTTCTGGCTCTTAATACAATTACTATTTTCGCTTTATTAAAATTGTATAGAATAATTTTTCATTATTATTTGTTCAACTTTAAACGAGTAAAAAATATATTGGTAATTGGTACAAACAAAAATGCAAGATTAATTGCCGATGGAATTATGGCGAAAAAAGCGTTGAGAATGAATGTTGTCGGATTTGTTAAAGATACGACTGACGATGAAGTTTGCGTTTCTGATTCAACTCAAATTTATACAATGCAAGATGGCTTGGCTAAAATTATTGCTGAAAAGTCTGTTGATATTGTAATTGTTGCAATTCATAGAAGAATGGAAGAGGCATTTTTGACAGAAATGGTTAATTCTATTCCTCGCAGAGTGAAACTTTATACAATGCCTGAATTTTATGAAATGGTTACCGGAAAATATTTTATCGATAGAATGTCAATCAATGGCTTGTTTTTCAATTTTATGAAAAATCGCTCACTTGCTTACGACATCTGCAAACGTATCTACGACATAATCGCTGCAACAATTATTCTGACCGTAACTTTGCCCATACTTTTGTATATTGCAATTAGAGTAAAACTAACAGACGGTGGCGATCCAATGTTTACTCAAACAAGAGTAGGCAAAGGCGGAAAGACATTCAAAATTTATAAATTGAGAACAATGTATGTGAATGATTATGTGCCGAAGAATGCTGAAATGCTAAATGACGGCAGTGATAGAGTGATTCCATTCTGTAAATTTGTAAGAAAGGCTAAACTTGATGAAATACCACAAATGTGGAATATCTTGAAAGGTGAAATGTCAATTGTTGGTCCTAGAGCAGAGTGGGAAGAATTTATGAATGTATTTTCTGATAAAGTTCCTTGTTATGCTTGCAGAATGTGGGTCAAAACAGGTTGGACTGGTTGGGCTCATGTGAGTATGCCTGCTGCGTATTCTGTTGATGAGGAAATGGAACGTATAGCCTATGACTTGTATTATATCAAACACAGAAATGTGCTTTGGGAAATAGGAATCTTGGTAAAAGCGGTATTCTTGGCAATTAGTGGGAGACATTTGTAATGAATAGTGAAATTAAATTTACAGTGCTTATACCAGTGTATGCAAAAGAAAAAGCTGAAAATTTTAGACTCGCACTTGATAGTATTCTAAATCAGACATTGTTCCCTAATGAAATATTGATTATTGAGGATGGGAAGTTAGGTGACGATTTAGAAGAAATTGTTGAAAATGTTGAAAAACAATATTCTAATATAGTACGTGTAATACGATTAGAAAGAAACATTGGTATTGGGAAAGTCCGAGCACTTGGGGTTGAAGAATGTAAGTATGAATGGATTGCATTTATGGATTCCGATGACATTTCATTACCTGATAGATTTGAAAAACAAATTGCATACATAAAACAGCATTCTGATATTGATATGTTAGGTGGACAAGTTACGGAGTTTGATACAACTCCTGAAAATATTATTTCTAAAAGAATTATGCCACTTGAACATAATGAGATTTATGAGTTTGCAAAGTTCAGAAATCCGATGAATAACGTTTCAATAATGTTTAAGAAATCATTAGCCTTAAAAATAGGAAACTACAAAATTGATTATGGCTTTGAAGATTATGAATTTATTGTTCGTTATTTATTTAATGGTTATAAGGTCGAGAATATCCCAGACATCATTGTTAATGTTCGTTCGGGACAATGGATGATGAATCGCAGACAAGGTCTTGAATACTTTTTCAAGTATGAATATGTTTGCATGAAAGCATTTTTAGATATGGGATTTATAAGTTATTGGGAGTTTTTAAGAAATGTTCTTTTGAAATTTCCACTAAGGGTTATGCCTAATTGGATGAGAAATTTAATTTATAAAAAGGTGTTAAGAGAGAGTGTCAATGAATAAAACAATTATTGTAGAAGATGGTTTAAGTATAAATCTTAATAGAGGTGTCGGACAGTATACATTAAGTATAATAAAAATGCTTAAAAGTCTAGGATATGATGTCCAAGTTCCAAGAAAAACATTTTTAGATAATATAAATATTACATTTTTGCGTAGAATTCTTTACATTCTATGGTTGAATACATTTTTTATAATATCTTTGCTTTTCAAAAGAAAACCAAGTATTGTTATATTTCCAGCTACAATAACTCCATTTATAAAACCTTTTAATGTTACATATATTGCAGTAATGCATGACATTTTACATTTAGTATATCCAAATACTAGGACTAAAATACAAAGGCTACACGACCATTTTGCATTTTTTACTGCTGCAAATTTTGCAGATAGGATAATTACAGTATCACAAACGACTAAAAATGAATTAGAAAAAAGAAATATTATTAAAAACAAACAAATTGATGTCATTTACAATACCCACTCTGTTTCTCTAGTAGAATCAACAAAAGAAACTACTGAAATATTACAAGAACTTAATATTATAAAACAAAAATATATATTATCTGTAGCAACTGTTCATCGACATAAAAATATTCAAACTTTAATAAATGCATTTTCAAAAATTTCACAAGATTATCCTGATATAAAACTTGTACTAGTTGGTAATAAAGGAAATTGTACTTTAAATATTAACAATAAAAATATCATTCTAAGCGGTTTTGTTTCTAATGATAATTTAAAAGTTTTATATCAAAATGCTTTATTTTATGTTTTTCCTTCATTATATGAGGGGTTTGGTATTCCGTTAATAGATGCACAATATTTTGGATTGCCAGTTATTTGTTCTGATATTCCAATATTCAGAGAAATTTGTGGTGATTCCGCATTATATTGCGAACCAACAGAGGAGGGCATTAAAAATAGTCTAAAAAGTTTTATTCTTGATAAAAAAAATCATTTAATCCTTAAAGGTTTGAATAATACAAAACGTTTTTTATTACCCAAAATTGCTTTAGAATTAGAAAGGATATTATAAACATTGCAATTAAAAATTTCTTATAAAAATATTAAACAATTCGTAATTTTGATAGTTGCATTGTTACCATTGCAATTAACAATTCGTTTGATATTTAATTTACCATCATTTTTAATGTTAATTAATATAGCTATTTTTTTATTGGTGATATTCTATTGTAGCCAACCTGCAGAGAATAAAAAACTTTCTTCTTTTAAAATAAATATTATATACATATATATAAGCTTATTTTTAATAACATTGATATCAGTACTAATTAATTATTCAGAAATAATAGAATATCAATCGTCTCAATTTGCATATTATGTAATGCAATATTCTAAATTTTGGGATTCTTCAGCGATGTCTTCTATTTATTCTGGAATAATAAGACCTGCAATTTATTTTATATTCTTTTACACTTTAATTTTTATATTACAAAAAGAACAAGATTTACAAAATTTATATAAAATACTACTATCAATAGCTATTATATCTTGTTTTTATTCTATATATCAATTATTTGCCTATAAATATAATTTACCTTTTGGTTCTCTGTGTTCAGGACATAGCGGAATGCCAATTACTTATTTAGGACTAAGACGTACCGAAGGAATTTTTTATGAAGGTGGACCACATGCGACATTCCTTTCATTTATATTTCCCCTATTCATTTATCAGAATTTTAGGAATCCTCTAAAAAGAAAACGATTATATAATATTTACCTATATCTAATTTTAATTTTATTATTATTGATATCCTTTACGACATTATCACCTATTGGAATATTAACTCCTTTTATAGTTTTTGCAATATTAATTCTGCAAAATTGGAAAAGAGTTAAAACACATAATAAATACATAATAGCATTTTCTATTATGTTCGTTCTTTTATTTAGCTGCAATATTCAATTTGGAGGGACGAAGGGATATAATAAATACACAATAAAAAATTATATTATAAGTCGTATTGATGGAGATTTTAATAACAGTGCACTAGCTGGCGACTTAAGAACTACTAGGAATAAAATTACAATAGATCTTATAAAAAAACACCCATTTATAGGTATTGGAGCAGGTAATGATGGATTTTATTATGCTAAATATGCGCCTTACGCTTACGGGAATATGCCTACAAAAAATGTAATAATAAATAATAATTTAAAAATATTTGCAGATTCTGGTATCATTGGTTTTTTGTTGTATTTATTATTATTAATTTATCCTTTTTATTTCTTTGTAAAATCAAAATTATATAAATACAAAACAACCTTTTTTTTAGATAAATTGATTAATTCTCTTTTTGTTGCAGAGTTACTTTTTGTAATTCTAACTTTTCAAGCACAAACAGAGTTTTTACAACCATTATTTTGGATAATGTATACAATGCTAATTTCAGCTATAGATATAAAAAGAAAAAGAATTAAATTATTGAATGCAAAAGGGGATTTTCAACATGATAATAATTAACACATCCTTTGAACTAAAACAAAAAACGGGTATTGGAGCATATGTATTAGTTTTAATAAAATGCTTAGAAAAATTAAAAAAAGATTACAAGGCTATTGAATTGTGCTTAGCACCAAATGTCAAGTTTAAATATTATTGGCAATTACTCTGGCTGAATAGCATAGTCTTCGTTCAGACATTAATAACTAAACCTAGTATATTTTTATCTCCGAGCTTTATTATGCCCTTTTTTAAGAACAAAGGGACTAAATATGTAACTGTTATTCATGATTTAGCTGTTTATAGAAAATATGAAGTTACAAATTATGTAGAAAAACTTTATAGATTATTTATAAATATTGCATTGAATCGTGCAGACTTGATAGTAACAGTTTCAGATACTATTAAACAGGAAATAGTTGATAAATTTGATTATTCCAAAGATAAAATCATGGTTGTCTATAATTCAATCGGGCAACATTTTATAAATGCCCAAATAAATAATAACATTATTGAAAAGTATAATTTAGAGCCTAAAAAATATATTTTATCAGTTGCAACATTAAATAAGCGGAAAAATATTCCAGAATTAATAAAAGCCTTTGAACAAATTTCTAATAAATATCCTAATCTAAAACTTGTTCTAGTCGGAGGAATGGGAAATGAACAAAGAGAAAAACTAACCAAGCACCCTAATGTTATTTTTACGGGTTATATAAAAGATGAAGAATTGCCAACTTTATATTCAAATGCATTGTTATATATGTATCCTTCGTTATACGAAGGCTTTGGTATTCCGTTGATAGAAGCACAATATTGTGGTTGTCCTGTTCTATGTTCGGACATACCTGTCTTTAGAGAAATTGGGGCGAATAGTGTTAAATATTGCAATCCAACATCAAATAGTATTGCAAATGAACTTGAAGTTCTTATTAACAAGCCGGAATTACTATCAAAACTATCAAGCTTAGGTAGTGAAAATGTTAAAAGATTTAGTATTGAAAATATTACAAAACAATTAGGAGAAATAATCTAGAATGGCTTTTATAATCCAATCAAAAAATAACAATTTAATAAAAAAATCATCTAGTGGTGGGATGTTTGCAGAGTTGGCAAAATATGTCTTATCACAAAATGGTGTTGTTTTTGGCTGTTCAATGGAGCGAGTTGAAGATGGTTTTGATGTTAAGCATATCTATATAGAAAATGAAAAAGATTTGTATAAACTTCAAGGTTCAAAATATGTTCAAAGCCGTATCGGAAATACAATAAAAGAAGCGAAAGAATTTCTAGACCAAGGAAGATTTGTATTATATTCTGGTACACCTTGTCAGATTGCAGGGCTAAAAGCTTATTTAAAACAAGATTATGATAATTTATTAACAGTTGATTTGAGTTGCACCGGTACGCCTTCTCTTGAAATATTTAACAGTTTTATAAAATTTTTAGAGAAAAAGTTTGGACAAAAAATAATAAAATTTGAATTTCGGAACAAAGAGCGTATGGGGTGGTCTTGTGGAAATGCTCTTATTACTTTTGAGAATGGAAAACAAAAAATATTATACAATAATACCACTTCTTATTTGTATCTTTTCATAAATAAAAAACTACAAAATAGAAGTTGTCAGGAATGTAAATATACAGGGTTAGAACGAATTTCTGATGTTACAGTTGCTGATGCTTGGGGAATAGAAAAAGAATATCCAAAAGTTAAAAATAAGTTTAATATTAATAATGGAATTTCTCTTGTTATCGTTAATACAAATAAAGCCGAAAAGATTATTAAACAACTCTCCGAAAATAATATTATTATAGAAAGTGTTGATGTAAATAGATTACGAAAATACAATAATCCACTTACTTCTTCGCAAAATAATATTTTTGATGATACATATTTAGCTGAGTATAAAAAATTTGGTTATAAAGGAATAGAAGATTTATTTAAGCATAAATTAGGTAATAAATATTATTATAATATTTTAAAAAATCACACTCCTAAATTTATAAAAAAAATTATAAAAATATTTTATGAATCTTCAATTAATTCTACTGATATTTTACTAATGACTTGGTACAATTGGGCAAATTATGGTTCAATATTAACGGCATATGCATTATATCAAACAATTGGAAATTTGGGATATTCTGTTAAACAAATTCAATTTAATCGACCAGTTAGTTATGCAAAACCATTTGCTAAAAAATATTTTGATGAAACACCATTATGCATAAATAATAAACAGCTAGAATCCTTGCAAAAAATTGCCAATACATATATAGTTGGTGCTGATAACCAATTGGATTATGGTGCTATAGGAAATGTAGTTTATAGAAGTTTATTAAATTTTACAAACGAAAATTCAAAAAAACTACTAATTGCAGGTTCTTTCGGTTCTTGGGATTGGAATGCTGAAGAACAATCTTTAAATATAATAAAAACACTTTTGGAAAGATTTGATTTTGTATCTGTCAGAGAATATCATTCTCAAAAGAAGTTAAAAGAAGCATTTGGAATAGATGCACAATGGATTATTGACCCAGTTTTCTTTTTGGAACAAAAAGAATATTTAAAATTAATACATGAAGCAGATGATATAGATTATTCAAATTCAATAATGAATTATATTTTGTATCCAAATGAAGACGCAACAAGAATTATAGATAAATTAAAAAAAGAACAATCACTAGAAGAACATTGTTTCAACGGAAACCACTCTGCTACAATTCAGAAATATAATTCAAAAGTAAAAGTTGAAAATTGGCTAAAATCTATTTTAACATCAAAATATGTTGTAACGGATTCTTTTCATTGTTTCGCTTTTTGCATAATTTTCAACAGACCAGTCATTTGTATTAAAAATAAATGTGATATATCACGTTTTGAATCAATTAAGAGAAAGTTCAATATAAAAATTCCTATATATAAAAATTTTGAAGATTTTGATAAAAATCATAATTTCGACTTGAAAATTAATTGGGATGATATAAATAAACAAATTGCAGAAGAACGTAAAAAGATATTACAAATAATAAATACTGAATTAAAAAACAATATAAATAAAACTGACGAACAGAAAGACGCAGAAAAAAAACATGTTCAAATGAAAAAGGTATGTTATCAAAACCAAGATAAATTTTACAAAAAAAATGCAATTTTTTATCGTTTGATAGTAGAACCCATTTTTGTTCCAATTGTTAGATATTTAAAAAATAGAAAGTTTTATAAGTAATGTTATCTATATTAAAACACATTTTAAAAAATAATTTTTATGCAATTTCGCTATATGCAAGACAAATTGCTGGGACTTTGGTGCTGTTTTTAATTGCCAGATATTTAACGGTATATGATTATGGCTTATTTTCTAGTTATAAAAATATTGCAACATTTATTTTAATGTTTGCGAATATGGGCTTTAACGAATATATTTTAGTTTCTACAAAAGCAAATGTTAATAATGTAAGATTAAAAATTTCATTATTTATGTTAAATGCAATATTTATTGCGATTGTGTGTGCTATTTGTTCTTTATTTTTCAAAATAGATAATCATTTACTATTTATACTTATAGTGTTAAGAACCTTTTTCGACGGTACATTTTTTGGACTAGTTTTACCATACTTTCAAGCGAGTGAAAAATTTAATATAATATCAACTATTAACATTCTTTATTCTATTGGAATTATACTAATTGCAATAATTTCTTATGTTTTAAAATTGCCTTTGGTTTATTTTCTTATTTTAAATGTTTGTTTAGGAGTTATAAATTTTATACAATGTTCAGTTTATGCAAAAATAAACTATATATTGGTATTAACTAACTTTAAAAAGTTTATAAATAAAATCGATAAGAATATCTTTGCTTATATTGGAGTAATTGTGGCATTTTATTTTTATTCGCAGATACCATCATTATACGTATCAACTTATCTAAAAAAAGAAGAAGCTGCTCTGTATTTTGCCGCTTTTACGATAGCTTCAATTATTAATTTATTTATAGCAGCTCTAAATCAAAAAATATTACCTGAATTAATTAATAATACCTCTGAACAAATCCTTAAAATTTTAAATAAAAATTTTAAAATGTTATTATTGGTAAATTTAGGAATTTTATTATTTTTTATTTGTACGGGTAAAATTTTATTAAAACTTTTTTATGGTCAAGAATATTACACCCATGCTTATATTCCTTTATTATTATTAACAATGACAAATATTTGGTTAGCCATGGCTAATGTTTATGGTGCATATATTACTGCATCTGGAAATCAAAAATATAAAATCCCACATCAAACAATTGCAATATTTATTTCTATAAGTGCATTAATAATATGTAGAAATTTAGGAATTTACAGTGCTTGTATTGCTTGTTTTGTATCTTCTCTATATGTTGCAGTAATGTATACAAAACAAGCTTTTAAATTTTTAAAATATCAAAACATAAAGGAGAACTTATGCAACAACAATTAAACTACTATCCGCAACAGGATGAATTAGACGAAGAATTGACGATTGATTTGAAAAAGATAGTTTTTGCACTTTGGAGCAGAAAAAAACTTATCGCAAGTGTATTTACTTGTGTGCTCATCTTTTTCATAGCTCTTACATTTTTTTCTGCGAAGAAATACAAAGTCGATGCGGATTTATACATCAACAAGTCAAATAATTCCAACATGGCAGAGATTAACCCTTATGTCATTTCTGAACTTGGAGCAGGCGGCGGAATGGCAGCACTTATGTCCGGCGGTGGAACATTAGCCAACGATATTGAACTTATGCAATCTCCACTTGTTATTGACAAAGTTATTCAAGAAAACGATTTGAGATTCAAAAAACTCTTCGGAATAATTCCGACCAAGAAAACAGGTCAATATCTAACAACTGAAAAATTCCTCAAAAAAGGAATCTCATTTGAAAATAAAAAAGGAACAAATGTTGTAACCATTGAATACAAAAGCAAAGATAAAGATCTTGCATATAACGTTGTAAATTCAATAATTGTACACTATTTGGAATTAAATAAAGAAATCAATTCTACAAAATCTAAATCTGACAAAAAGATTATTGAATCAGAGTACAAAAAGGCAAAAGCAGATTTAAACAGAAAAATGAATAGTGTTAGCGGTTTGCCTGAAAATGCTATGGCAGGCTCCGGAAATCTTGCCGCAATGAGTGCGTTTTCTCGCTCTGCACAAAAAGCAATGTCAACATTGCAAGGTCAATATATTGCAGGTGAAAAATCCAAAATTGCCGTAACAGAAGATGCATCAAAAGTTGCAGCACTTTCATCTAAGCTTGAATGGGCAAAATTGGTTGATGAAATGTCTGATTCTTCAAAAGTTATTGTTCTAAAAGAACCAAGAAAGTTGAAAGATTATGAACAAACTTCACCAAAACTTTTCACTAACATTTTGTTAGGAATTGTGTTTGGTGTAATTGCATCTTTGATTGCTGCTCTATTTAGAGAAAATACAGACAAGAAACTAACTTATTCAATGCTAGGTGATGAAATTATTTATGACATTGAAAAAGATTTTATCGACTTAAAATCATTGTTATTAGCAGAGAAAAAAGAAAGCGTTTCAATTGTTGTTTTTGAAGGTATGAGCGATTCAATTATCAATCAGTTGAAGAAGTTTAAAAACATAAACTTTGTAAAAGCAGATATTTCAGATGATTTTGAAGAAGGTGTAGAAAATTCTTCAAAAGTGATTTTAACTGCAAAAATCGGACAAACAGATTCAAAATTATACAAAAAAGTAAAACAATTGTTAGAAAGAATGAATAAAACGGTAATAGCCGAAGGTTTAGTATAAGAGGAAATTATTATGAAAAGTATAATTTTAGCAGGTGGAAGTGGAAGCCGTTTATGGCCATTATCAAGAGAAGAATATCCCAAACAATTATTGAGCTTTGACAAAGAACAAAGTCTTTTACAAAAGACTTTTAATCGTTTGTGTACATTTTCAAAACCGGCAGATATCGTTACAGTAACAAACATAAAGCATTATTCAAATATCAAATTGCAATTAAACAAAATTGATAGTTCAAATATTGTAATCGGAGAGCCATTCGGGAGAAATACAGCACCTGCAATTGCTTCAACTTTACAATATTTTATTCAACAAGGTTGTGAAGACGATGTCGTACTAATTGTACCATCAGATCATTTAATTAAAGATATAGATGGATTTAACAAAACAGTAGAGCAGGGTAAAGAACTTGCTGAACATGGTTATATTGTTACATTTGGTATAAAACCGACATATCCTGAAACTGGTTATGGCTATATAAAAACAGAAAAAGCCCTATCTGTAGGTTATAAAGTTGAAAAATTTGTTGAAAAACCTAATTTTGAAACAGCAAAGAAATATCTAGACAGTGGAAATTACTATTGGAATGGTGGTATTTTTATGGGTAAAATTTCTACATTCTTAAATGAATTCAAAAAATATGCTCCAGATATTTATATGCATTTAGGAGAATTGGATTTTTCAAAGTCTACACAAATAAATTATTCTGTTTATGAAAAGATGCCATCAATATCAATTGACTACGCAATTATGGAAAAGTCTGACAAAATTGCTCTTGTTAAATTGCAATCTGATTGGAATGATTTAGGTTCTTGGCAATCTATTTTCAATGTAAAAGAAAAAGATGAAAATGGAAATGTATTGACTGGTAAAGTAGTTGTAGATAATGTAAAAAATTCATTTATTTATTCTCAAAAAGAAGTTGTTGCAGTTTCCAGTTTAGAAAATATTATTCTTGTCGAAACAGAAGATGCAATTATGGCTTGTAAACTTGATGAATCGCAAAATGTCAAAAAACTATATGAAAAACTAAAAGCAAAAGAATCTGATACTATAAAATTACATAAAACTGTTTTTAGACCTTGGGGATATTACACTTGCCTGAATAGTGGTAATGGATATTTAACCAAAACAATTTGTGTTATGCCAAAACATAAACTATCGGTTCAATCTCATAATCATCGTTCTGAACATTGGGTTGTGCTTGAAGGTACAGCTTTAGTGTTAAAAGACGGGAAAGAATACAATGTTTATGCCGGTGATAGCATTGATATTCCACTAGGAACAAAACATTCTTTACAAAATCCGTATGATAAAGAATTGAAAATAATTGAAATACAAAAAGGCGATTATATTTCAGAAGATGATATTATTCGCTATGAAGATTGTTATGGAAGAATTTAAAGGAGGAAATATAATGAGAGTAGAAAAACAATCAACTGTTTGGCAGTCAAATTCGATGGGCTGTTTTGACGGATTAAAACTAAAATTCAATAATTTTGTGATAGACCAAACTTTGAATTATTTGGGCAAACATTATAGCAAGCAAAAACTTATCAACCTTGCAAAAATCTTTGAAAAAATTGCAGGTTCTAAAGGCGGAATTAACCACGCTAGAAGAATGCAATGGTTGTTTGAATCAGAACATCCGCATCTTTTGTGGTGGAAAAAGATTTTGACAGAATTGCACCCAAACTGCCGTAACAAATGGATTAAGAACTTCTTTGTTAACGGATATTATGGGGACAATTTGAGAAAACGTTCTGAATTCAACGAAAAGAACGGATTTTTTCCTCCAACGGTTTTGTTATCTTCAATTACAAAAAGATGCAACTTCAATTGCAAAGGCTGTTGGGCTCATGAATATGACGTCAGAGAAGATTTGACAAAAGAAAAGTGGCGAGAAATCTTCACTGAAGCGCGTGATGTTATGGGTATTCACATTATTCCTGTTGTAGGTGGCGAACCTTTTGCAAGAAAAGAGTTCTTAGAACTGGCAGAAGAATTTAACGATTGTGCGTTTATCACTTTCACAAACGGTTCTTTAATCAACGAAAAAACAATCAAAAAATTGCAAGAACTTGGTAACGTTCACCCAATGTTTTCTATCGGCGGTTTAAAAGAAAATACCGATGCCGTTCGTGGTGAAGGTTGTTTCGATATGGTTATGGAGAAGATGGATATGCTTAAAAAAGCAGGAATCTTCTTCGGTGCTTCTGTTGTTGCAACAAGCCAAAACTGCGATGAAGTAACATCTGACGAATTCATGAAAATGCTATCTGATAAAGGTTGTTTGTGGACTTGGTTCTTCCACTATGTTCCTGTTGGCGATAGTCCTGATATTTCTATGACGCCGAATGCTCAACAAAGACAACAAATCTTGAAAGCTGTTTACAATGCAAGAAATACATTGCCAATGATGACCGTAGATTTTTGGGGCGACGGTCCTGAAATGATGGGTTGTATTGCAGGCGGAAGACAATATGTTCACGTTAACCCTAAAGGTGACGTTGAACCTTGCACATTTGTACACTTGGCAACTCACAATTTGAATAATTGCACACTTACAGAAGCTTTAGCGGCTCCGTTTATGAAAGCAATCAGAGATGGTATTCCTTATGAAGACGGAAATATGCTAAGACCTTGTATGATTGTGGATAGACCTGATGTTTTGAGAAAATACTATCAAGAATTTAAACCTTATGAAACTCACGAAAATGCGGCTGCATATTTGACAGACCCTAAAATTACTTCTGAAATCGACAAGTATTCAGAAGAAGTTAAGGAAATTCTTGACGAGGATTGGAGAAATAATCTTTGGATGACAATTTTCCCTCTTGAGGGCGAATATTACGTTGATAGAGATAATTTCTGCTCAAAAGTAAAACCGGAGCACAAATGTTCAGGACATTGTGCAGGTTGTGGAAAATAGTATGAAAAAATCATTGTTGCTACTTGCAATATTTATAATATTTTCAATAATCGTGGAAACTTGTCCCATAATTGATTTATGGGACAAGGCTTTCATTTTGCATTTGCAAAGTGTTTTGAAAAATCTGCCATTATGGATTCCGTTATTACCTGATTGCAAACTGTATTCGGTGATGATTGCACTACCTTTGATTGTTGGGAGTATTTGTTTTTTCAAGAAAAGAGAGTATAAATCAATCGTCTTTTTATGCTCAATTCCGCTTGTAACGTTTCTTTTGAACTGTATAATTAAACCACTTGTTCATCGAGCAAGACCGCCATTTGAAATGCAACGTGTAATTCATCCGCATAGTTTTAGTTATGTTTCAAGTCATAGTTTGGTTACGATTTGCCTGTGGGGAATGGTAATTTATTTTATTTACAAGTATTGCAAAAACAGCGTTTGGCAATATGTTGGGATTATTCTATCCGTAATTTGGATTTTGCTTGTCGGAATTTCAAGGATTTGGCTCGGAGTTCATAACCTTACAGATGTAATCGGGGCGTATTTGTTGGGGTTATTTTTGTTATCTATTTATACAAAACTTTTTTCAAAAGGAGTAGATAATGAATAACGTTCTTGTTGTATCAAATTTTAGTGCCGGAAGAAAACGAGCCGTAAAATGCAGGCGAAAGATTCAAACATTGCTTTTGAAAAAACAAACACGGTTTCAATTTATAACTATCGACCAGTTACAAGACGTTGATATAGAAACTTTTGATACAATTCTTGTTGTGGGTGGAGACGGAACTGTTAATAAGGTTTTGCCGTATTTAGTTGGTACAAATAAAACTTTAGGAATTATTCCAACAGGTACTGCAAACTTGTTAGCGGCAAATCTTGGGATAAATAGTGTGTCAAAAGCATTGAAAGTTATTGACAGAGAAAACTCAACTAAAATTGATGTTATGACAGTTAATAACAAATTTTCTGTTCTACGTTGCGGGCTAGGGTATGACGCTGATATAATCGGAAAAACTCCTCAAACACTAAAGAACAAATTTGGATATTTTGCATACTTTATTGCCGGAATAATTTTTGCACTAAGGCTTAAAAATAAAGAGTATTCAGTGATTATTGATAATGAGGAGCGAACAATTAATGCTTCTTGTATCATTGTTGCAAATGCCGGAAATATGTATCAAAATTTGTTTTCAATTGCAAAGAATTCAAAGTTAGATGACGGTTTATTGGATATTTTTATCCTAAAAACTCAAAATCCGATACTGTTTTTCATTGAGTTTTTGAAGATTTTGTTGAACCTAAAGTCAAATTCACGAATAGCAGAATACATTAAGGCTAAAGATTTTAAGATTAAAAATCATTATTGCTTTGCCCATATTGATGGTGAAAAGACAAAGTTTACTGAAGATTTGGATTTTGGGATTAAGTCGGAGGTAATTAATATTTTTAAATAATTCCAGACTAATGAATAAGAACACTACCCAGATTATAAACAATAAATGCAACAATCCAAGCAATTAAGCACTGGACGAAAATAACAAGTGCAGCATAACGTTTGCCTAATTCTCTTCTAACGGTTGCAACTGCTGCAACACAAGGTGTATACAACAAACAAAAGATTAAAAAGACAAATGCAGTTAGTTTTGAGAATAAGATAGGAAGTTTTGTCACATCACCACCAAGCAAAACCGTCAACGTACTAACAACACTTTCTTTTGCCATAAAGCCTGTAATAAATGCAGTAGAAATTCTCCAATCTGAAATGCCTAATGGTTTGAATAACGGAACGATTAAATTACCAAGTATTGCAAGTAAACTTTGAGAAGAATCTGTTACCAAATTCAATTTTGCATCAAATGTTTGCAAGAACCAAATAATAATTGTAGCCCAGAAAATTATTGTAAAAGCCTTTGTCATAAAGCCTTTTGCTTTGTAATAAATAAGTCTGTATACATTTTTAATCCCAGGCATTCTGTAGTTTGGCAATTCCATAACAAAAGGAACCGTTTCACCTTTAAACACAAAGAATTTCATAATATAAGCAAAAATTATACCCACAACAATTCCGATTAGATACAAGCCGAGCATAACCAAAACTTGATTATGTTTAAAAAATGCTGCCGTAAATAATGCATAAATAGGAAGCTTCGCTGAACAACTCATAAACGGAATTAAGAAAATTGTCATTTTTCTATCACGTTCAGAAGGAAGTGTTCTTGTTGCCATAATCGCAGGAACGGAACACCCAAACCCAATCAACATCGGCACAAAACTTCTTCCTGACAAACCGATTTTTCTTAACAGTTTATCCATAACAAAAGCAACTCTTGCCATATACCCGGAATCTTCCAGAATTGACAAGAAGAAAAACAATACAACAATTACCGGCAAGAAACTCAAAACGCTGCCGACACCGGCAAATATACCATCTATTATCAATGAATGAATAACCGGATTTAATCCGTAAGATGTCAAACCGTTATCTACGAGTTTTGTTATATAATCTATGCCGACTTGCATCAAATCTGACAAAAATATTCCCAACGATCCGAATGTCAAATAGAAAATTAAAGACATTATTAATAAAAACGACAAAATTGCCGTATATTTTCCGGTCAAAAACCTATCTACTTTTGCCGATAATTTATATGCGGCATTTTCTTCCGGTTTAAAAACATATTTTGCGCATAATTTTTCAATGAAAGAAAATCTCATATCAGCCATTGCAGATTCTTTATCCAATCCGGATTCTTTTTCCATTTGTTCAACAATACTTTTACAGGCTGTGATATCATCTGCATTAAGTTGCAACTCTTTAATCATTAATTCATCACCGGTTGCCAATTTTGTTGCAGCAAATCGAACAGGAACATCACAATCTTTTGCATGGTCTTCAATCAAGTGCATCAAAGCGTGAATACATCTATGAACTGCACCTCCTTTACCGTCATTTTCTTCACAGAAATCAAGTCTTCCTGGGTGTTCAGAAAACTTTGCAACATTTATGACGTGTTCAACTAGTTCATCAATACCTTGATTTTTTAGTGCAGAAATCGGCACAACAGGAACACCCAATGCTGATTCTAAACCATTAATATCAAGGGTTCCGCCATTTTCTGTAATTTCGTCCATCATGTTAAGTGCGATAACCATAGGAACGTCAAGTTCCATTAGTTGTATTGTCAACAGTAAATTTCTTTCAATATTTGTCGCATCAACAATATTAATAAGTCCGTCAGGTTTTTCTTTCAAAATAAAATCACGAGTCACGATTTCTTCACTCGTATAAGGTGAAAGTGAATAAATCCCCGGCAAATCCGTTATAATAACATCATTATGTCCAATAATTGTACCATCTGTTCTATCAACAGTAACCCCAGGGAAATTTCCGACATGTTGGTTTGAACCTGTTAATTGATTGAATAGAGTTGTTTTTCCACAATTCTGATTTCCGGCAAGAGCAAGTTTTAATGTTTTTTTAACCGTTCCTTTATTCAATTTTCTGGTTGTATAAGTTTTTGTTTCACCTTTTTGAGAGTGTTCAGTGATGTTAAAATTATTATTATTTTTTCGTGGACAATTGTGAGCATCATGAATTCCGGAAATCTTAATTCTTGAAGCATCTGCTTTTCTCAGTGTGAGTTCATAACCTCGGACACAAATTTCTAACGGATCACCCATCGGAGCAGTTTTAACAAGAGTAACCTCAACCCCAGGAGTTAAGCCCATATCTAAAATATGTGAACGAAGAGCCTTGTCTTCGCATTCAATAGACTCAATAATTGCATCTTTTCCTATATCCAGTCTATCCAAAGTCGTCATATTATTTTCCTCATTAAAATTTGCTTCCTTATTATATAATATTATACAATACACATAGGAGCTAGGCTAAAATGGCAGCAAGATAGAACCTCTAGACTAAAAAATAAGGTCAAAAAGTGCATTGGAAATTTTTGCATTGTTTGATTTTTGCAAATTATTCATTT
The DNA here is from genome assembly GCA_934692625.1 of uncultured Candidatus Melainabacteria bacterium. Classification (GTDB taxonomy): domain Bacteria; phylum Cyanobacteriota; class Vampirovibrionia; order Gastranaerophilales; family Gastranaerophilaceae; genus Zag111. The sequence goes on along the minus strand of CAKUUC010000002.1, from coordinate 18,182 downwards.
CAAATTTTCGTTGAATAGCAATAGTTTGAGTATATTTTTCTGTTTTAGATTTTTTATTTTTAATAGTATCATTCAGTGGTTTAAAAGTTAATTCAAATATATCGTTGTTAATATCATTAGTACTATTTTTCACTATTTTATTCAAAGTATTTTTCGTAACACTGTTGTTATTTAACCCTGCTTGAAAATTTTGTTGAGAATAGTTTGTTGTTATATTCATATTAACCTACTTGTTTTTATTATGCATTAATTTTCTATATCATAACACATTATGAGAAAAATAGAAAGAATTGATGAAAATCTAGGTGCTGCAGATATTATTTTGACAGAGGCAGAATTCCAAAATATTGAACAAGAACTGGCTAAAATAACTATTTACGGAAACAGAACAGACGAAGATATTCAAAAAATGGGATACGTGAAAGCACAATAAACACTCCAATTACGTCAAAATAAAACTTAATGTATTTTAATAAAACTACAGGCTCTAAAAATAGGGTTTAAAAATTTTTGCTTAAATTTATTCCTTCATTAAGCTTTTTATTACATTATTAATAGTACATTTGAAAAGAAAGAACCAAGTAGAGCAAAATTGGCTGTTAATAGAGCCGGAGCAGTTATAATGACTCCATTAGTGGCAGCAGCCGGAGTATTAACATTGACTGGCGGAGCAATAAATGGCGCCCTTAATCCAAACACAACTTTTGACAAATCAATGACAGAAAGTACTAAAGCTGTAGGACAAGGTACCGATATGCTTGAAAAAATGTGGGAAGGTCGTTACTTTTAATAAGTAATAAAACTTCATATTGGCAAAAAATTGTTAAAATTTCTAAAAATTTTAGCAATTTTTTGCTTTACAGGTTTTACTAAAAATATGCTAGTAGATTTACCTCCTTTTTATAAAAAAATGAATCCGGCAAGGTCACTTGAAGTACTATTTGAAAATACAACAAAAACCTATCGAGAAATTTCAGATTCTGTACATTCAAAGACTTTGGAAACCTTATATACAGACACATTTCGTCCGGAGAATTTGCATGCCGGCGAAACTACAGTTATGGATATAAAAACCGGAAATCCAATCAAAGCACTTGTAGATTACATTGTAACAAGAGGTAAAAACATAAAATCTGACCATACAAGAAAGTACAGATTAAAAGATTTTGATACTAAAAAGACTTTAGGTATAAAACGCTTTGGTTTAACGGACTTCAATGATGGGGAACCAAGCCGTTTGAAATTCGGATTTGTTGAATCAAATAATAATAATGAAATTGCAGGAACTCAAATCAGATTGTTACAAGTAGCATGCGAAGTAGCGCAGAGATTTGGAATTAAAGAAATTCCCTTACTTTCTATGATTCCGTCCGTTGTTTTCCACACAAAAATGGGATTTAGACCTCGAACCACATTTGATATAAAACTAGACAATCTCGAGAATTTTGAATCTACAATCTATGCACTCCCAGAGTACGATTCTCGAGGAGTATCTCGCAGGAATATTACACCAATTTTGTCAAAAAGAGATGGTACTTATTTTTTAGATAGAAACAAATCATTGTATTGTGGTGCAATGAAAGAAATGCTCAACATAATAAAAGAAACAGGCAAGCGAAATTTTCCGTTTCCGGAAGAAGATTTACCAATGGGAATTGACATGAGCCTTTCCGGTAAAGAATTAAATGATTGGAACAACAGACTAAAAGGTTTTGAAATTCTTCCAAAAGAAGATGTTCCGGCTACCAGAACACTTTTTGAATGGCTATCAGCATTTTTCAAAAATATGACTCACTAAGATTTATTTTTTTAGGAATTTTCCAACTAAGGCAGTTGATAATGAACCTATAATAATACCTGTTGCGGTACTTATTCCTTGTGAAATCAATGGTTTAACATTTTCATCTATCAATTTATTACGTTGCTGTTGATGTTTCTTCCATTTTACTTTAGCAAGTTCTGAATGGTACATTGATACAATTTTTCCATTGTATGTTCTTGCTTGTAAGCCGTTATCAAATAATGCTATTGCTAATAAATCACGAACATCTTCATCTTTAGGAACATCAATATTTGGCAAAGCCAACTTAAATTCTTTATCTCCAATTTTACCTTGAATATTGAAATAATCAGGTCGGTAAGCCTGACCCAATATAGTTGTATGATAAAACTTACTTAATTTAGAAGGCTTTTCGTAATCTATGAACATTTCAACTTTTTCGCCATTATATTCACCAACATAATGGTCATTTTCAGATTGCAGACAAAGTTTTTTATCACCAATTAAACCTTCCATATAAGTAATATCATTATCTGAAATAACTTTTATTGAAGTTTGCTTGTCGTTTAATTTTCCATCAAAAATCGGACCAGCAATAGATTTCTCTTTGTTAATTACTAAATCTTCACTTAAACCCGAAGTAAAATTAACACTATCGCTTTCGCATTTCGGCACAGAAATTGGACTTGCCTGATTTGGCCTGTTATTTAACCAAAAATCACTATTTGTCTTACCAAATGTTGTTGATTGAATGTTCATAACACACTTTCCTTTTATATTAATAAAGTAAAAATTTCTGTACAAAGTGCCATTTTTCAAAATTTACGTAAAGTTATATTACAAAAAACTCAAGATAAAAAAGGTTAGATTTTCATCTAACCTTGTAAAACTTCATTAACCGAATTTACATATAACCCCTATAAATTTGCGGTAAAATCGCTAAACACTTCTTTTTCACCTTGTTTAAATATTATATTTTTATTCCCAGCAATTGATGGAATGTTTACATTAGTTGTTGCTGTAGTTTTATTATTGCCATCAACTTCGTAAGATTTGATTGAACGTTTTCCTGTTAATCGTTGCATAAAGTTGTAATATTTTTTCTTGAATCCTGTTGAGTTATTTTGTTTTGTTTCCATATCAATCAACTCATCTCTTGTATGTGCTTTCAAAGCAGTTCCTACAGATTTTCTTGTCAACATTTCACCTAATGTTGTATCTGCCAAGGTTACTAAACTCATACCCATTAGCGATGAATTATATTGGTTTCTGAAAGTTGAATTGAACAAGTCAATCAACAATGTTTGATAGAACAATCTTGAACCTTCTTGAACAAAACGTTCTTTGAATTTTGTATTTGCACCGTCTTTGTCGTTACCGTTTGATTTCAACATTACCATATTGTAGTTATCAGTCATCAAGAACCAAATTGTCGCAACGGAAGCGGCAGTTTTGGCAAGGTTTGACAATTCTGCGTTTGATACGCTTGACAAAGAATCTAGGTTGAATGCTTTCAAGAAGTTTACTTGCAAGTAATCTTTGAATTGTTCTTTATTCAAGTTTTTCTTCAATGCTTGGTTGCAAATTCTATCAAAACTTTTTGCTAATGCTTCAATATCTTTCTGTGGTGCTTTAGGTTTTGCTTTTTTAAATACCCCTAACAATTTTTCATCAACCATCCAATATGGAAGAGTTACTGTATTCCACATAAATTTGAATGGCGCAATAACAAAGTTTACGAACGGTTTTACGTTCAAATCAAATTTCTTTATATAGAGATTTATTGGAATAGTTCTATCTTTTGAACCTAAGTCGATAAATTCTTTTCCATTAATATTTTTAATTGCTGAATGTCCGACTTTTTCGTACATACTTGCGATTTTAGTGTCATATTCTTTTAAAACGTTAATAACTTCGTCAAATTTTGCTTTATCAACTTGGAAAGGAACATTAGTCATTTTTTTGTATAAATCAGTGAAAGGTCTATATAAAACTTTGCTTTCAAATGTTTTAACCGCATTGTCTGCGTTTATATCTTTAATTCCAAGTTTTGCGAATTTTTCTGGGTTATTTAATTTAATATTGTCAAAATATTTCAAGGCTGCATTTTTAATCATTGGAAGATTTTTGAAACCTTTTATTCCATAACCAGCAGCCAAAATCACCGCTGATGCTTTCATTAAAGTATCAAATGAAAGCAAAGGTTTTTGCTGTTCTTTTGGTTTCTGTGTTGGTGCGGCAGCACCTGTTGAAGATATATTTTGATTTTGTTGAGGTTTTATTTGAGCTTCCGGAGCGTGATTTTGTTCATTTTCTTTTCGTGCTTCTTCCGGAGTTAATCTTGAAATGTGTTTTCCGTTTGACAAACGTGAAAACATTTCTGTAACTAAAACTGTTATACCTGTTGTCAAAACAATACCTGCTTTTGATTTGTTAATGAATTTTTGGAAAGCACCCATTGTAATTAAGGTTAAATAACCGCTTGTTAAAATTCTGCTTGTTTCCTGTTTAAATCTTGTTTTACGTTCTTTATCAGCAGCTTTTGGATCATCGTCCATCATTCTTGACAAGTTGTAAGCATCATTTGCTAAGAAAATCGCAGGTGGCATACCTGATACAAGTCTATTTAATGCACGTTCGTGTTTTGTATCATAGTTTCCTGATTTTGGGTCAAATTGTTTTAAGAAAGTTTGGAAAAGATTTGATTCTAATGAATCTTGAAGTTTTGCTTCTGCTTTTGCCAACTCGTCAGGAGTTAATGCACTGACATCTTTGCCCAATTCTTTTGCTAACGCTTTTTTAGCACCTTCCAATTTCATATCACGGAATGTCAACAAACCAGTCAAAGAATTTATCTTAGAATCAATTTTTGAACGTTGTCTGATATTTTTGAAAAGAGGTTTTTGTAAAACTTCTGCTGACCAATTTTTTAGTCCAGGAACTTTTCCTAACAATTCAACAGTTCCGTTCAACAAATCCCCAGGTAATATTTTGAACGGATAAAGAACACCGTCTAATGCCAAATGCGGAATAGTTTTTTTGCTGACAATAATTTTGTCAGGATCAGACGGGTCAATTTTTATGAGCTTCTCAGTTCTTGCTTTATTTTTGACCGTAATATCTTCAAGTAATTCTCTCCCCATTTTACCAAGATATTTGTCGGCGAATTCCAAGAACTCGGCTTTGCTATAAACCTTGTCCATTTGTTTATATAATCCGAATGAAGAAAGACCTTCAAAACTCAAATCATGTGGATTCTGTTTTAAAGGTCTCTTAATATCGTGATAGTTATTCTGTAATGTGTTTTGAAGGGTGGAATTTCTGGACTCCGGATTAGGAGCCTGTGCGCCCTGTCTATACTTTCGCTTATCTGTTCGAAAATTTACTGCATTGTTAATAATCATTTTTCACATCCGTTTTTCATGTATTCTCTTTCATACTAAAACAAAAGGCAAGTTTTTTTTGCTAAAACTTTACGTATTTTTACAATTTATTTTTTTACACCTAATGACCACTAAAATTAGTTCGATTTAACTATTTTACAAGAGGTGAAATTTAGTGTATAATCAGAAAAAGAGATTGCTTATATATGTTGAAACAAGAAAACAAAACTGATGTAATTGTAGTAGGTGCGGGACCTGCCGGTATTGCTTGCGCAATAACACTTGCAAGAAGCGGCAAAGAGGTTGTGCTGATTGAGCGAGGAATGTTTGCCGGTAGCAAAAACGTTTTTGGTGGCGCTATTTATACGCAACCGACAAAAGAAATATTCCCAAATTTTGAATCAGAAGCCCCCGTTGAAAGGCGGACTGTCGTTCACAATTATTCAATATTGGGCGAACAAGATTCTACAACAATCTCTTACAGAAAATCTGATAATTCAAGTTATTCCGTAATTAGAGGTAAATTTGACCGTTGGGCTGCGAATGAGGCAAAAAAAGCCGGAGTCGTACTGGTTGAAGAAACAGTTGTCCGAGAAGTTATAAAAAGAAAAAATAAAGTTATCGGTGTCAAAACCGAACTTGAAGATTTTTATGCTGATATCGTAATTCTAGCAGATGGTGTAAACTCTCTACTTGCAAAACAACTTGGATTAAGAAAAGATTTAAAACCTAAAGATGTAGGCTTGAGTGTTAAAGAGGTTATAAAACTCGATAAAGACGTTATCAACCAAAGATTTAACCTTCAAGATGATGAAGGAGCTATCGGTGAGTTGTTTGGCGGTTCAATGCTCGGTATGCTTGGGCTTGGGTTTATGTATACAAACAAAGAGTCTGTAACAATAGGACTCGGAGTCACTCTGAATGAATTAACCGAACAGAAAATCAAACCTTACGAATTGTTGGACAAATTAAAACAACACCCGACAATTGCTCCGCTAATTGAAGGTGGAACTATCAAAGAATATTCCGCACATTTAATTCCGGAAGGCGGATACAAAAAAGTTCCAAAACTTGTTGATAATGGTGTAATGATTGTTGGTGATGCCGGAATGCTTGTAAATAACTTGCATTGGGAAGGTACAAACCTCGCAATGATTAGCGGTAAGTTGGCTGCAGAAACCGCAATTGAAGCCCTTAATCTCAATGATTTTTCTAAAAAAGTTTTAAAATCTTATGAAAAGAAATTAAAAAATTGCTTTGTTTTAAAAGATTTAAAAACGTACAAAGATTTGATGGACGTTGCACATTCCAGAAAAATAGCTTTCTTTTCTTATTATTTGAAAAAAGTTAATGCATTTTTTGAAATGTTCACAACAGTAAACAGTGTTCCAAAGCGAAAACTTTTCAGAGATTTTATTAAAAGTTTATTCACAAACAGAAAAATTACAGAACTATTTAAAGATATTATTGCCGTAATAAGGTTAATGTGGAGCATTTTAATATGAATATAGATAAAAAATTATACACATTAAAATATTCACCGGACAGCACATCTCACTTGAAAATAAAAGACAAAGAGCAGTGTAAATTTTGTGAATCAAAATGTTGTACATACATTTGTCCTGCTCAGGTTTACGAGTGGAATGAAGAACGCCAAGAGATTATTATAAATTACGAAAATTGTCTTGAATGTGGGGCGTGCAGAATCGCATGTGAAAAACAAAATATTGATTGGCAATACCCGAAGGGTACAAAAGGAGTAACTTTTAAACAAGGATAAATATAAGAATAAAAGGAGGCACTTATGAAGGAAGAATACTCAAATCACTACAGACGTTGGTATGACAAAGACCCTGTTTTATCAGAAGCAGTGAGAACTTTGGAAGAAACTGATGATCAAACTCAAATTAGAGTTGCATTAAATCTTATCAAAATTATTATTGAACACAATATTGAAGATGAAAAATTTGAAGCTGTTGATGACATTATCAATGCTGTAGGTTCCGGACTTGATGACAATCGCAGAGGCAGATGGTATGATATTGATACTACATTGAGAACTGCTATGAATATGTTGCAAAATTGTCCCGCAGATACTCAAAAAATTATTGCAAAAGAAATGGCGCAACTTGTTTTGGAAAAAATTAAAAAAGATGAAGATGATGAGGATGAGGAATAATTTGGTAAAATTTGTTTAATGAAATTCAGTTAAACAAAGGATATATCAGACTCATATTTCGGTTATCATAAGAATATGGATAGCCATAACCAAAATGAAGAAGATAAAGATTTGAAAACCATCGGGTTAGAATTGATGTTCTTAACGCCGGAAAAATATTCCTCAGAAAAAGGAATTACCGCTGTAGAATTGGCTAAACTCGTAGGTCTTCCGATTGATATTGTCAAGAAAAAATTATCAATACTAAAAGATAAAAATATCGTCAGGGCAACAGGAATGAATCCCAAATATTGGAAGTTTGATGAATATAACTTTCAAAGAATGGACGAAGATGATGAAGTTTATCTTTTATTATGTAGTTTTGACGATGTTGATTTTGACAAATATTTTTCTTATTAAGTGTATAAATTCAGTATAAAAACAACTCTGACTATGATATTATAAGTGCAAGAGATATAAACCGACAAAAAGGAATAACAAATGACAGAAACAAGTACAAATCAATCAATAAAGCCAATTACTCTAAAAAGAAACGCCAATGGAAATCTTGAAGTTGGCGGATGCGATGTTGTTTCACTTGTAGAAAAGTTTGGATCTCCACTATATGTAATTGATGAGGCTACTATTCGTTCAATTTGTGCAGATTACAAAAAAGCATTTGCTAAGTATCCGAAAACACGTATGATGTATGCTTCAAAGGCGCTTTGTACAAGTGCAATTTCTTCGATTTTAGATGAAGAAGGTTTTGGATTCGATACTGTTTCCGGCGGCGAAATTTTTACAGTCCATAACGCTGGTGTTGATATGTCAAAAGTGTTATTTAATGGAAATAACAAGTCTTATGATGAATTAGCGTTAGCATTGGATTTAGGTGTTGGTAGAATTTCTGTCGATAATTTTTTAGAGCTAGCATTCCTAAATGAAATTGCAAAATCTAAAGATAAAGTTGCTGATATTTTGTTAAGAGTTACTCCTGGTATTGAATGTCATACTCATGAATACATACAAACAGGACATTTGGATTCAAAATTCGGTTTTGATTTGACTCAAATTGATGAAGTTATCGAGTTGTTGCAAAATGAATATCACAATTTGAAATTGCACGGTTTGCACGCTCATATCGGTTCTCAAATTTTTGAAACAGATATTTATCCGGATGAAATCGAAATTTTAGCAAAAGAAATTTCAAGACTTGATAGAAAATATGGACTTAAACTTGATGAAATAAACATTGGTGGTGGTTTGGGTGTAAAATATACAGATGAAGATTTTCCACCATCAACATTTAAAATTGGTGAGTTGATTATAAATAAACTTCATGATGTTATTGAAAAGTATAATATTCCAGAACCTACAATCTTTTTAGAACCGGGAAGAAGTATTATTTCTACTGCCGGAATAACTTTGTATACTATTGGTAGTTCAAAACAAGTTCCACACGGTACAAAATACGTCGCAATTGATGGCGGTATGGCTGATAATCCAAGACCTTCTATGTATCAGGCTAAATATACTGCAGAAATTGCAAACAAAAAAGAAAAAGTTGAAAACGAAAGAGTGACTCTTGCCGGTAGATTTTGCGAATCAGGCGATATTTTAATCAGAAATATTGAGATGCCAAAAGTTGAAGAAGGTGATATTCTTTGTGTTTATAACACAGGTGCTTATAACTATTCAATGGCATCTAATTATAATAGAGTTACAAAACCAGCGATGGTATTGGTTAACGATTCTCACTCAGAAGTTATTGTAAAAAGAGAATCGCTAGAAGATTTGATTTCACACGATATAATTCCGGATAGGTTGAAAAAATGATGGACTACATAGTAATGCTACTACAAAATATCATTGGAAATTGGCACATATATATCAAAGAAACTTTTAGTATAAAAAATATCTTTGAAATATGTATCATCGTAGCAATATTGATTGTTTTTTACAAAAAATTTATCAAAAATACCCACTCGGAAAAATTTATCAAAGGTGCAGTGGTTCTTGTATTTCTATGGGCTGCAAGTGAAATTTTAATTGCGATAAATCTAACTATTTTGGGTGTATTTTTACGTTCAATTGTTAGTTTGATTGCATTAAGTTTAATCGTTATTTTCCAACCTGAATTGAGAAGGTTTTTAGGATATTTAGGGCAAATTGACTTTTTCAAAAGACTGTTTGAAAGTGAAAAAGTTAAAGAGAACAACAAATCAATTGATGTTGTAAAAGAAATAATTGAAGCGGTTAAATATTTGTCAAAATCTCATACTGGTGCGTTGATTGTTTTCCAAAATGACTTGAGCAATACTTATCACGATGTTGGCACAATTCTTAATGCTGATGTTTCAACCGAATTGCTGCTTACTATTTTCCATGTAAATACACCACTTCATGACGGGGCGGTTGTAATTAGCGGAACTAAAATAATTTCAGCAGGTGTTTTGTTGCCGCTTACTGATGACCCGAAATTGAGTTGGAAATACGGAACTCGCCACAGAGCAGCAATCGGAATGACAGAAACCAGCAATGCTGCTTGTCTTGTTGTATCAGAAGAAACCGGAGATGTTTCAATTACTCTTGATGGTTCTTTGAAAAAGTATGATGATATTCCAACATTAAAAACCGATTTAGAAAATATTTTAGGACTTAAACAACTTGAACAACAAGAGAAAAAATCAATTTTTAATATAGAAAACTTTATCACCTTGAAGAAAAAGGGAGAATAACCAATGGGAACAGTCGCAAAAGTAACAAAGAGAGAAGTAGTATTAAAACTTCTAAAAAACTGTATTTTTATAACTATTGGCGTTTTTATTGTTGCTTTTGCTCTAGAATCGTTCTTAATTCCAAACTCAGTAATTGATGGTGGCATTATTGGTATTTCAATGATTTTGAGTTATTTAACAAAATGGAATTTGGGTATAATTGTTGTATTACTTAATCTTCCGTTTATTCTGCTTGCGTATAATAAAATGGGGATTAAATTTGTTATAAAGACGATTTATGCTTGTATAGTTCTAGCGTTTGCGCTTAATATTTTTGCTAAATATACAGTAACGGAAGAGAGTTTCCTTGCTACAATTTTTGGCGGAATAATTTTAGGTGTAGGTGTCGGGTTCATCTTAAAAAACGAAGCATCTTTAGATGGTACGGAAATTTTATCATTGAGTATTGCTAAAAAATTCGGGTGTTCTGTTGGTGAATTTATTATGGGCATAAACTTGTTCATATATTTTGCGGCAGGAAAGGTTTTTGGCTGGGAAAGCGCAATGTATTCAATTTTGACATACTTTGTTGCTTCAAAAGTCATTGATATTGTACTAGAAGGTTTTGACAGTTCAAAATCTGTTAGAATTATCAGTGACGAAGCCGGCACTATCGGTAATGCGCTTATTGAAAAACTTGATATAAGTGTGACTTATTTGAAAGGTATTGGTGGGTATACAGGTCAAGATAAAGACTTGATTTATTGCGTAATTTCACGTTTAGAAATGCCGAAAATGCTTGATATAATAAAAGAAATTGACCCAAAAGCGTTTGTTTCTGTTGTTGATGTTCACGAAGCGTATGGCGGAAGATTTAGAAAAAGAATTGACAAAATTTAACATATAGACATTTGTTTAAAAATATAATATACTTTAAATATTAGGAATAGAGGACGAGAGCAAAATGGCTAAACATTGTGATACAGTACCAATAGAGGTTACAATTTTAACAGCAGACCACGATATCAAAGGGGTTGTGCATGTTTCAAAATATACGAATACAAACAGAGAGTTGACAGATTTGTTGAATGATAAGGAACGTAGATTTTTGGCAGTAACTAATGCTGAAATTTATCCTAGAACTGGTAATCAATCTCCAAGAAGATACAATTTCTTGGAAATCCACATGGATTACGTTTTGATGGTTCACCCGACATCTCAAGCAGTATTCAGAGATTCAGGCAAAACTCAAGACGATATTGCGAGATTTAGAGATTTGAGATTAAAATTGAATCAAACAAAACCATTCTAAATTTTTGATAGGTTTAACAAAAGTGGCGGAATTTCATTTATGAAATTCCGCCTTCTTCTATATCATTTTATAATTTTTCTTTCTTGTTTGGCTTAAGAATTTCGTGTTCATCACAATCAAGCGCCTTGTTCAAATCTTCTACCAAATCGTGGAAGTGGTATTTCATAGCGTGTTCAGATTTGTGGTGAATATCTGCCAAATGGATATGTGTTGCCATTTCAATTTGTATTAACGACAAGTTATAATCGTAAAGACTTTCTACATAATTGTTTAATGCTCGGATATAATCTTTTCTTGCATCTTGCAAAGCGACATAATTTAATTCATCATTTTTATATTGCGCAATTACGGTATTAAGATTTTCGAAGGATTGAATAACTTCGATTTTTGTCGCCGTAATTTCCTTTTCTGCTCGTTCATAGTTATTAAATGCTCGATTTAGTTCAAAAAACAAATCTTTTTTAAACATTAGAATTTCATTATCTGCCAATTTGACTTGAGCATTTGCACCTTTCAAATTATGTTTTAATTCCATCAAGTTTACAGAAGATGACAAATTCACGCCGACTTGCAAATGGTTGTTTGTTGTTTGATTAGAATTGTTGAACCCATAACCTGCTGTGGCGGTTAAATCCGGCAAATAAGTCTTTTTTATATATAAAAGTGATTGTTCCATTGCATCTTTTGTTGCAATTAAAACACTTAAATCCGGACTGTTATCATAGGCAGTTTGTACCACATTTTCTCGCGTGAACGTAAATTTATTAGTTTGAAAATCTTTGTTTAATGTTATCGTTGGATTTTTCATAACATCATTATTAAAATCGAAAGTCGGAGTTGTTTTTATTGAAAAATCTGGCTCATTGTCTAAATACATAGAATTAGACAGGTTAACTTTGTTGTTTTCATAAGTGTTTTGAGCATCAATATAATTTACTCTGGCGTCTGTTAAATTTAATTCTGCTGTTGTTAAATCTACTTTGTTTTTTGATTTTGCTAAAGTTACAAATTCGTCATTTAATTTTAAATTGTATTCTGCGATGTCTTCAAAAGCTTTTGCTTTTAATAAGGCATAATATTTTGCTTTTATATCAAAAATTGTTGAACATAGACTGTCGATAAACTCGTATTCAGCACCAATTTTGTAAAAATCTTCCATTTTTATATATGCGGTTGTTTTACCGAAATTCCAAATAAGTTTATTTACGGAAACTCCGATTGATGGTAACTCTCGATAGTGTGAATTGTAGTAAATATTATCGGAATTGTTTTCGTTAAAAAATCCAACACCTGCGTTTATTACAGGAAAATATTGCGCCTTAGCTATGCCGAGGTTACTTTTTGCGATGTCCAGATTGTATTTTTTTCGTTTGATTTTGGGGCTATTTTTGAACGCAACTGCAACACAGTCGACAATGGATAATGAACTCCCGTTTTTAACATCTACTGCTCTAAACAATTCATCATCGGTGTGTCCGTATGTTTTGGGAATTCCAAAAAATAGAACTAAAATCAAAACTAGGCATAATCTTTTTCTACCCATAATATTAATTATAACATGTTTGTCAAGTCTTTGAGTGGGTTTTAGATGAGATGTTTAATTTTTAAAAACATACATTGCGGCATTTGACGCCGGTTCTACAACAGAATCGTGAAATACAATCGGGTAAATGTCAGACATATCGCTTCCTTTTTTTACTACACATGGATGTTCAACATCTGTTGTAGTTTCAGTATCGGAACATTTAACTTCTTGGTTTGGTAATCCTACTCCATTTGCATCTATCAATCCTTTACATTGCGGGTGTGAATCAATCCAATTTTGAGTAAGTTTTTCTCCGGTTGTTAATGTACACGCATCACTACCTGTCTTCATTGCTACTGAATACAATACTAAAGTCCCATCAGATAATATTAGAGATAAATCAGTCCCATAATTATCAGTTATTGTATAACTACGCTTAATATTATATCTGGGTCTGGAATTTCCGATTTTACCATGAGTGCCTATCCCTTTTAGTGTTGCATTGAAAATAGCGCAAAATCCAGGGTTTTTATCTGGCTTTAATTGCAAACACTGTTTATCTGTCCCACAAACACATGCGTATCTTGCAATCCCATAATCAACTCCATAGTTTTGCATTGACATAGAAGCGGCTTGGCTCAGGGTAGAAACAGTCTTTTTAAAATTTGTTTTGTATCGGGTACTTTTTATATTAGTAAATAGTGCCGGTAGTGTAATCGCTGCAATCACACCAATAATTCCCAAAGCTATCAGCATTTCTGCCAATGTAAAACCTTTGCGCATTGTTTTCTCCTTTATTAATTTTATATGAACTATATTCAATATAATGAATATTTATCATAAAAATACAATATATTTCATAACTTGTCAATCGGAATGTATAATTTTTATATGAATGTTCGAGAAGAAGTAAAAATTATGTTGACGTCAAAAAGCATGACATTGACAGAGTTAGCGAAGAGAATGAGCGAATATAGTGGGAAGAATTACTCACAAAGTTTGCTTTCGCATAAATTGGCAAGTGAATCGTTACGTTATACAGAGATGAAAATGATTTGTGAAATTCTCGGATATAGGATTTATATTGACTTTGATGAAATTCGCCTTGGTAAATAAATATTAGTAGGATGTATTTTTTCGTAAAATAATAATATAGTGCAAATGTTAGCGTTTTTTGAATTCGATATCGTAACCTAAAATATCAGTAATAAGTTTAAATTCTTCATATTTCAAGGTTTTACGTGCAAGTTTGTCGGAGAGTACTTTTAAATTATATGGATAACCTGTTTTTTCTTTCATTTTTTCGGCAATAGATTTCATAGTCACTGCTTCTTTTGCCAGTAATAATTTTACATCCTCTCTAACACTCATTATTACGAACCTCCCATATCAAATATACACATTAGTCTTGACTATGGGTAAGTCATGTGTAATAATAAGCATACATGTGTATAAATACATATAATTATATCAATATGTAAAGGAGCGTTTAGATGAAACATAAAATGCGGTTTGGTTTTACCTTAGCAGAGGTTTTAATTGTCCTCGGAATAGTTGGCGTAATTGCGGCACTGACCATACCTGCATTGATTCATGACTTTCGAATTTCAACAAATATTAATCGCTTAAAGGTGACTTATTCGCTACTTTCTCAAGCGATAAAAACTTCTGAAGTCGATAACGGTTCAGTTTCAGGGTGGGCTATTGTGCCCAATACACCTAAAGAAATTTCTGAAAAATACTTATTGCCATATTTAAAAGTATTAAAAACTTGTGATGATGGAACAGAATGTTTTGCTAAAAAATACACATACGCTAATGGTCAAATTGCACCATCTTTTAACGACTACTATTCTTTTATACTAATGAATGGAACAATCGTTGGTATAAAGAAACCCGGAGCATTTAATAGACGAAGTAGTGTTTCAATAATTGTTGATGTAAACGGCACTAATCCACCAAACAAATCAGGCTATGACTTATTTTATTTCTATATTTCAACTACAGATACAGGCTGCTGGGAACAAAATACGAACTTGCCACCAGGGTTTTACCCATCTCGAGCCGGCTGTACGATTGACATAAATAGATACGCAAGTGGACCAAGTTGCAATACTTTTTATTCTGGTGAAGCGTGTGCTGCATTATTAATGTCTGTTGGTTGGGATCCGAAAAAAGCACAAAATAAAGGTTACAAATACGGACTTTATTAATATTTGTCTACATTAAAGAATGTAGAGTTGGAAAAGTAAAGTAGTTCCACCAGTGGATAGGTTTCAGATTGCAACGAAAAAGATAGTGTGGGAATAACGGAGTGATTCCCACCACTTATAAAGCAATATTGCAAAGATAAATTTTGTTATGGTATAACTGAAATATGAAAATAAATTATATAAAAACATTTATGGCAGGAACAATTCTTTCCGGCTTTACCGCTTGTCAAAAACCAATCCTAAAAAAGACTAACCACCCTTTGCTAACATCAAAAACAATAGCAGTGGTAGATTCTTTTGCAAAAGAAGGTAAAAAAATTGTCAATAATCCTGAATACAAATGTTTTGCAAAAGATACCGTACCGCTTAATTTTTATATGAGTCCCCAAATGCTCGAAAGAAGATTAAATAACCGTATTGCTATAGCGACTCCAGAGGTAAAAACAGGAGAAAAATACGAACAAAAACTAAAATTATGCGGCAAAGTTCTCTATAATGAAGTTGAAAAAGTTGATATAAAAGAACCTAAATACATAAACCCCAAAGCGGTGATTGATAATTCAAATTACTACAGTTATTCTTGCGTCGGTGCGGCACATGTCCCTGTAAAATATTATGGCAAACCCAATCCTGCATTGAAATAAAAATTCAATAGAATTATAGGTGGGAACCGCTTCGCTTTTCCCACACTACATTTCTACAATTCTGAACTTATAAAATAATAATATTTTTATATTAAAAGGGAAGCGCTTAGCGGTTCCCACCTATAAAATTTACTTAGGCTTCTTTATGTGCTTTGCCTGCATCAATTACATTTGCCAACCACAAACCAACAGTTGCCAAGCCCAAAAGCCCTGCGCCAACCAATTTTGGATTAGTACGTGCCCCAAATTCGGTAAGAGATTTAACAACATCAGGATTTGCTTTTTTGCCCATTACTTTAATTAAATCATCGACAAATTTTTGATACGCACATTTAGTTTTTGAATTAGCCATTTTGAATTTTATATCCATAATTTTCATAGCCTGTTCATGGCTACAATCTTTTGTAATATGGTCAACATATTTTTTAATTTCATTTCTACGACCTGTATACAATTTTATCGCACCAATATTTGCTGCAAGTGTTCCTGCCAAATAAGCAGCGCCTGTTCCAACTCTGCCATCACAAACTTGTCCTAAGCCCGGAATCATAGCCGATGCAAACGCTTTACCCGCACGATTGGACTTTTTGTCTTCGTTTACATAGTTTGCTCTACTACCTGCACAATTTACTGCTGCTACTTCCATTTTTCTTTTTCCTTTCTGTTTTAAAAATTTTACCTACATGGATATTAAAACAATCAGATACAGAAAGTTGCCCCGCCCCGCCACACCATACCATACCATACCATAAAGCAATTATAGCAAGGGGTTTGAGGATTTTAAATTCAATTTAATATTTCGTAACATTTGGATTTATAAAGCTGTATGGTGGAAAAAGCGAAGCGGTTCCCACCACAAAAAACTTCCAAAGCCGAATGATGTTTTTAAAATTTATTATTTTAAATGTCAGACATTATTAAACTAAGTGTCTAGTTATACTAAATAATAAATCAGACCAAATATTTTTTTGATAGATATTGACAAAATTTTTACAATTTTAAGTTCCCCAAAAAACAAAATTATATAACATAATTTCAAAATTTTTTGAAAAGATAAATAACAATTTCACAACTTAGCTTATGCCGTTTTCTTTGTATAAATTTTCGTATGATGTTGATATAAAATACGAATATTTATTTTTAGGATCTAGATTATCTGTTGATTTAACCGGAGTTAACCTATCTTTTAAGCTTTGCAAATATTTATGTTCTACTTCTCGAACTTTATACAATTCTTCCTCAATTGCTCTTGCATGTTTTGAGTTAGGAGCAAAGTTTTCTAATAACCTATTGAGAAATTTGAACTTATTCACATTACCAGAAAATTGACTTTTTTCATTAATTTCATCTTGTATAATAGATTCTTCTACGTGTTTTTCTGCAAATTCTTTAATATTCTTTCTGTCAATGTTATCTATTCTATTTAATTCTTCAACAGGAAGTGGCTCCCATTTTGCAATGTTATTCCATGCATGTGCCTCAGTTAGTTTACACAAATCCTTATTTAATTCACGATTTCCTTCCTTTCTTGCAAATAATTTTTCTGGGAAGAAGCCAAGATTTGGAAGCATTTCTAGCAATTTATTTTGAAGTTTTTGTATTGCATCTTCTTTTGTCGGAAGCGGAGTTAAAGGGGTTGTTTTTAACTTTGAAGGGAAGTTCGTACGCCCTTTGAAACTATCTAAATACAAAGCCATTGTATCTCCACCAACACTTTGTGGTACTGATGGCTTTTCTAACATGATTCGTTCTCCTAACGAAACATCTCCATGTGCATTTTGCCAAGGTGCATTTAATTTATAGTTAGTGGAGATAATTTTAGGACAAGCCGGCACACCAAAACCAATACAGTCTTTTCCAACATAGTTAACAAAACCTTTTTCCTTAGATGGAAAATTTAGAGCTTTATCCATACCCTTACAAAATTTATCAACAACCAAAAATTTTTCTTTATTATTGCTGTATAATAATTCTTTAGCATACTTAAATGCCTCAAGTGTAGCATCTGTTGCGAGAATTTTTGCACCAAAATTTACATTGCTCTTATGGTTGTTATACTCCGTGTTAATTCTCATTACATATCTCCTGTTTATTTGTTCTGTAATATTAAAACACGTAAAAAAATTTTTTGCCATATTGAAGCTTAATTTTTCTTGTATTTCCGGCTCTAAACTTGAATACAATATTTCATAAGAAGTTCCACCATTGACTTTAACTTCACGAGCAATATATTTAAAAATTTCCCAGTAGTCGGAAACCTATTTAAAACAAGCTATTTGACGTTTATAAAATTTTAGGGGAAGTAAAAATATAATTTCAAAAAATGTAATGTTCTGATACAAAAAAGAAAAAACATCTTGACAATAGTTAGATATCTAACTATAATAATTATATGAGTGCTATATTATCTCTAATATCTAAAATTCATGAAAAAGGAAACCGTTTTATTA
>CAKUUC010000001.1 GCA_934692625.1 uncultured Candidatus Melainabacteria bacterium | reverse complement strand
AGTATCAATATGACCAAAAGATACAAGATATAAATTCAAAGATAGAGATTGTTCAACAACAAGATAAATCATTAGAATTGGAATTAAAACAATTGGATACCGAAGAAACTGCAATATCTACTGAAATGGAAGCGGTTAAAAAGGTAATTTCAAAGAACGTAGATTCTTCTTTCAAAACATTCAATGCGTAAGAGGTTAAATGGTGGGAACCGCTTGCGCTTTTCCCACCCTACACCCTATAAAATACTGGATTGCTTCGCTAATCGCTCGCAATGACGGTATTTGCGGGGACGGTGCGTCATTGCGAAATTGTGCGTAAGCACAATTGTGCAATCCAGAAAAGGCATGAATTGGAAAGGTAGGTTGGCGTTGCCACGCCAACGGCATTATTCTTTATAACAGATTCTGAATAAGATAAAATCTACGCAATTAAAATTGCTTGATTTTTAATCTTTTCAGAATGACGATAGCTCTATTTTGCTCCCAAAAATGCAACTAAAACACTAATATTACAAAATGTAAAGATTATTTTAAAATGTCGGAAACCCTTGATATAATCCCTGTATGGTATGGTATGGTATGGTATGGTGTGGCGGGGCGGGGCAATATTTAGCAGCCTTTTGTTTTTATATCAGTGTAAGGAAAATCGATTTTTAACTTGTAGGAACAGAAAAGGAAAGGTTTAAAATATGTCCGGAATCTCGTCAATTAATGGTTATCAAGGTATGCCATACTCTGGATATCAAGTTAACAACAGGGAAAAACAATATACAAACCCCATTTTGAACAATAAAATCCCAACTCCTCAGAATAAAAATGAGGAAAAGATTAATCTGCTTAAAACAAAAATTTCACCATCAGTAGTTACTGCGGGGGCGGCTTTAACAACTGTTGTCGCAATCGGGTTGTTGATTGCCAAAGGTAAATTTAAACAGGCTAAGCAACTGGCTGAGCATATCAATTTTAAAGAAGCAAATTCAATGGAAGATGCGGCAAAATTTGCCAAAGAAACTTTAGGTGTAAAATTGAATATTGGCAACAATTTAGACTTTGCAAATTTTTTAAATGAGTCTTTTGTAAAATTATCAAATTCAATGAAAGGCAAAATTCGCCTGCCCAAAAAGGTTGAACTAAATCCAATATTAAAAACTCAAGATGATTTAGCCTGTGACGCAATGATGTTTAAGAATGGAACTATGCAATTAGGGCAAAAATTCCAAAAACTAATTGATATGGCAACTACAAATCATATTAGTTTAAAACAAGTATTAGCTCTTTGTGCTAAGAATTTAGAACGAGATAAAAATGCTTTTCAGCGTTTGATTTTTCATGAAGTCGGACATTTGAATCACAAAAATTTTACCAATATGGGTAGATTAAGTGAGTTAAAGGCTCGTGGAATAAAGGATACACATGTTACAAAACAATTTTTACAGGACGTTAAAGACAACAAAATCGTTAAAGATTTCTTAGGTAAAAATACAAGTAATGAACTTGCTGACGGAACAATTTACGGATTGAGTTCACCTGCTGAGTTTGTTGCAGAAACCTTTAGTTTAAAGGTTCAAGGTACACCAATTCCAAAAGAAGTAGAAACTCTTTATCAAAAATATGGCGGTCCAAAGGTTGGCTAATCGTTCTTCAAAAATACAAACTACCTCGTTTGGTACAAGCCCTAACGAGGTAGTTTTATGATTTAAACTATGATTTATTATTAAATTTGATTTAATGAAATGGCTTTAATGCCCGCATAACGAGCCTTGTCCATAAGCTTTACGACCGCTCCGTGAGAGGACGTTCCGTCCGCTTGTATTAACATTCCGTCAGGATAATCCTTTATTGCTCCTTTAAGTATTGTACCAAGCGAATCCGGTGAAACTTCTTCATTATTGATATAATACTTATCGTTTGAAGTTACTGTTACTGTTAAAATTTGCGGGTCTTTGTCAATCTGAGATTGCTCGACATTTTCAGGCACTGACAAACTAATTCCCTGTTTGTCCAACATTGGTGCAATTACCATCATTATAATAAGCAAAACCAAGAAGATATCCGTTAATGGTGTAATATTAATTTCGTTAAAAGTATCTCTCATTATTCGTTATCCTCCGGAAGATTTACGTTTTTCTTTTCCAATTCTTTTTGGTCTTTTTTGTTTAAAGGTTCACCGGCAACAACAAGTTTTTTGAAATCAGCATCTTGTGCCGCGTTCATTATTTCCATAATTTTGGCACTTTTTACTGCTTTATCCGCTTTTACAATAACTTCTGGTTCTTCATCTGTACCTTTAGCCGCAAGTAGTTTGTCGGTTAACTGACTGGCTGGTGTACTTTCTCCATTTACATACATCACGCCATCTTTTGTTACAGATACGGTTACTTTATTTTCATCAATATTTACGCCGTTGTTAACTTCAGGTACATCAACCGCATTGTCCATTGATTGGAAAGACGGTGCAACTACCATCATTATGATTAACAATACCAAAAAGATATCTGTTAACGGTGTGATATTGATTTCTGTAAATAACTGTTGTTTTTTCTTTTTATTATTAAATGCCATTTTGACTACCCGATAATTATAAGTTTACTTTTGATGAAGAGTATTTGCTTTTAGGTTCGTTTTCGCTATCAATGAAGCTCAAGAACAACAATTTGATAAGTTGGAAATCGTCTTCATAGTGTTTTACAACTGATTGGAATGAGTTGTAGAAAATAACCGCAACAATCGCAACACCAAGACCGAATGCTGTAGCAATCAACGCTGAACCGATACCTGATGCAACTGTTGCTGCTTGGTTACCTGAATCAGCCAAAATGTTGAATGTTAACAAAATTCTTACAACTGTACCAAACAAACCTAAGAATGGTGCAACACCACCGATTGTACCTAAGATTGTTAAGTGGCTTTCTAATCTTCTTGTTGCTAACGCTGCAGAAATATCGAATGATCTTGAAAAACCGTTCTTTTGTTCTTTGAAAATTCTAACCGCTTCTTCGATAACGTCACCAATAACACCGCCACATCTTAGTGCTGTGTTTTGAGCGCCTGACAAATCGTTTTTAGAAAGATATTTGTTTAACTCTCTCATGTAAACTGTAATGTCACGTTGGTTCTTTTGGTAGAAAGACCATTTTTTGATTACTACGCCCAATACTAAAACTGAGCATACGAAAATCGGTAATAGTACAGGCCAGTCCATTTTAATTGAATCTAATAATAATTCCATAGTTTTTTATCCTCATTTCTTGTTGTAATAACTTTATCTAACTTTTGCTCCGTAAACATTATAGTCAAATGTAAACTGGATATCGATATTTGCTCCTCTGTATTCAACCGGTAATGCTCTGAATGGAGCGGCAAGTTTTACTGCATTGATTGCTGCTTGGTCAACATTTTGGAGCCCTGATGACTTATAAACGCTGACTGACAATAATTTTCCGTCTTTTGCAATCTTGAATAGTAATACTACACGTTTACTTTCATTACCTTTTGGAGGTTCCCAATTCATTTTGATTTTTCTTTGAAGTTCTTTCATATATGGTCCGAAATCAGGTTCACGGATTGCATCAATTCCAGGACGACCTCCGCCGCCACCAGGATTTCCGCCTCCTGCTCCTGTACCTCTGCCGTAACCGGATCCGCCTGTACCTGCACCGGAACCACTTCTGCCGGTTCCAGAACCTGAGCCTGATGCTATTTTATGTCCTGAACCGCTGCCAACCGGTGCAAATGTAGGATTAGGAGCGTAAGTTCCGCTACCTCTTGAGCCACCTTTGCTTGATGAACCTGAGCCGCCTATTGGGCCTGTTGAATATTGACCTGTTTTTGTACCGCCTGCCGGAACAGGTACTTTAAACGGAGTTCCTGTTGGGTGTTGTGTCGGTTTTGGTGTCATTGGTGGTTTTATAGATGGTCTAGCTGTCGGTGGTTGAGGTTTTGCCAATTGTGGTTTTTGAACCGCTTGCTGAACCTCATGTGACGGCGTTACATTCTTTTGTGGTGTTGTTTGTTTTTGCGGAGTCGGTTTCTTCGCAGGTGATGGAGCGACACTTTGGGTAATCTTACTCATAATTGACTGCTTTTTAGGTGCAGATTGAGTTTTTACAGGTGTCTTAGGACCGGCACTTCCGCCTTGAGCAGGTTTTGAAGGTGCTGCAGAAGGTAACGATACCGGCTTTTTAGGGTCGTTAATTCCACCTGTGCGAGAATTCTTATCTGCTCTAAATTTTGTATTCGCATCTTTTGGTTTTTCTTCTTTATCCACAAGTACAAATTCAATATCATTGACATGAGGTTTGGGCTTGTTTAACATTGTAAGTTGAATTCCCAAAAGTGCTAATATTGTTATTATTAACCACAACAAAGCAACTGCTACAGGGTGAGCAATTAAAGAAATCAACATAGCCTTTTTCATTGAAATGCTATTGTCTTTATCTCTCACAACTGCAGGCATTCTGTATTCTGACGAATTTGTGCTTTTTGTGTTAAACTCTCTGTTCAAATTTTCTGTAAATTTATTTAGTATTGACATCTTATTCCCTAACAACAAATATTATAGTCATATTTGTTTATATTTTATTTTAAAGCAGCAATATTAATATTGCCTATATTACTAATTTTCGGTATTAGTAGGATTTACTGTTATTGCTTGGAGTAAAATAATTTCTACGGCTGCATTTGCAGGTAAATTTACATCTTCGCCTTTATCCCAAATTGATTTTACAAGTCCGCCACCGGCACCAACGGCAGTTGCTAGTGCTGTTCCTCTTCCGATACTACCGCCAGCAAGTGGTGAAATTATTACACCGGCTAAAGCGCCTGCACCGGCACCTGCAACAACATCTGTAGCGTAATCTTTGGTAACATCAAATTTAGTTCCGCCGACTAAAGTTCCTGTCATGTCATCGGTTTTGATAATTCCGGAGATTGGGATTTCTTGACCTGACGGTGTTGTAATTTGAGTAAATCTTATTGCTAATTTACCGTTGATACTACCATGCTTTGCACTTGATGCTTCAATCACCGAACCTTTAACCGAACTACCGGCAGGTGCAATAAGCTTATTATTATAGTAATAATCCTTACCAAGAACCATTGTAACATTTTGACCTGTTACTGCTGTTGCTGAACTTATCGGCATTGTGAAGATAGCCTTGAAGGTTTGTCCCGCAGGAACTACAGAAACACTTCCTTTTAGTGTGTTTTCGTTAATTTTATACTGTTCTTCAATGACTGGTTTTGGCGTAATCGGCGCTGGGTCTTCGTAACTAAAATTTTGACGAGCCATTACACAACTTCCAAAAACTAGCAATGTTGCAATTAGTATTACTTTTTTCATTTACAATAGTTCTCCCTAATACATCTGTCTACCATTTTACTTATTTAAAATCTTTTGTCAATTTGTTACATGGATAGTTTACAATAATTTTCTAATCAGTAATTGTATGTGTAATAGGAACTGGAGCCGTTAGTATAATAATTTGCTGATCACCTGCCGGAATTTTTGTGTGTACTCCCATACTTCTTTTTCCTCCCGGACGCATTTGCAAAGTTGCTGCTCTGTGGTTCCACGAAATTCCTTGGAATTTACTTTGGTAATGTGGCATTCTGACCCAATCAGCAGGTGGTGTTAATTCTCCACCGATTAAGTTGTTATTTGATGTGTAAATATATCCTTTTACAGGGGTTTCAAAACCGTCTGGCATAATCATTTTTGTTATTTTTATTTTCATTGCCGCATTTGTGCCGACAACAGGTTCGTTAATTTTTTCAATGTAGCCGAAAAATTCTGTTTCTCGTGGAATAATATTTGTTTCGTACATAAACAAATCACTTGTTGATATAAATTTTACTTTATAACCTTCCGGGCATGTTTCAGTTGAAATTTCTTGAGTCGAAAGCACTGGGACAAAAGACCCAGTTGGGAGAATTATTTCATCATAACCTTTTAACTCTAGTTGTACAGGTACGATTTCAGCCGCAAAAGAATTCGGCTCAATATTGATAAATATTCCGATGAAAAATATAACTGTTGTAATTATTGCTAAAAATTCTCTCATGATTGTTATTATAACAGTTTTTACAAAGATTTCAATATTTCGTTTTCAGAAACATTTTCTTTTCTAATATAGTCAATATATTCAAGAATTTTATTGTAATCTTCTTCTACAACCATAACTGAACGAATTTTTGCGGCATTTCTAATTCCGGCGATATAGTATGGGTAAAACTTTCTGAAAAATTTTATTGCCAAAGATTCACCACGGAGTTTGATTTCTTCATCCAAGTGCCATTTCATCATATCAAGTTTATCGTTTAAAGTTGGTGGTGCAATTTTTTCACCGGTTGCAAAATAGTGAGCAACTCTGCCGATAAGTGTCGGATCTCCTAATACTCCGCGTCCGATGGCAACGCCGTCAGCATCGCTTTCTTCTAAGCATTTGATAGCATCTTCAATTGATTTTACATCACCATTTGCAAAAACCGGAATATCAACATTATGTTTAAGTTCTTTGATTTTTTTCCAATCTGCAACCCCTGAATAAAATTGTGAACGAGTTCTTCCGTGTATTGTAATAAATTCAGCACCGGCCTCTTGCATTTGTTGACCGAATTCTACAAAATTCATCTCATCTTGTGTGTACCCCAGTCTGAATTTCACGCTGACGGGCTTATCTGTTCCCGCTTTAACTGCTTTAACCAATTCTATTGCAAGTTGTGGATTGCGCATCAATGCGGCTCCATCTTGCCCTTTTACAACTTTATTCACAGGACATCCCATATTGATATCAATCATATCTGCAAATTGACTTAAATACTTTGCTGAATATTCTAGCAAGTGCGGCTTATGACCATTGATTTGGTAAACAATCGGATGATGTGTGTCATCAAGTTTTGTAATCTCTGTTTTTACATTTTGAGCCAAAAATTCAGAACTTATCATTTCCGTTGTTAAAAGCGCTGTCGGGGCGTATTTTCTGACAAGTGAGCGCAAAACATAGTCAGTAATACCTGCCATTGGGGCAAGTGAAACCTTACTTTCTATTAATTTTGCTACTTTATTTTGCATAATCTTTTAATTCTTCGGCTCTGGCTTTTGCGTATTCTTTGTATTGATCGTCATCTGCGTTTGAATTTGCATAGGCAATATAATATTTATACGCATTTTTGAAATCTTTTAGTGAATCATAGTCTGATGCTATCATATAATTGCAAATTAGAAAATCTTTATTAAGTTGATAAGCTTTTGTCAAATCGCTAATCGCTTCTTTTTTATTTTCCTTTGCATCATATATCATACCACGATAATAAAAAGCGTATGCATTATTGTTATCTTTAGAAAGCAATTCGTTGAATTTTACAAGGCTTTCGTCATATTTTTCTTCATCATACAATGCAATAGCAGAGTTTAGCAGATTTGATTTGTCATTTTCTTCTATTGATTGTAAATATTCGATTGCTTGAGTATTATTTTTGTTAAACGCAATTGCTTTTTGTAGGTAAAATTTTGCATCTTCATATTTTTCGTCTTCACCATACAGGCATGCGATATAGTAGGCAATATCTGAATCTACAGGTTTTAGTGCAAGTGCTTTTTTGTAGTATTCGATTGCGTTTTCTCGGTCGCCAAGTTCTTGATATGATGTTGCTACACCAATCATTGTGTCAACTGTTGGCGGTTGAATTAACAAATAGTAACTTATCGCATTTTTGTAATCTTTATTTTTGTATGCTGTTGCAGCCTTATCAAGTTGTTGGTTAAGCTTCATTTCTTTTACATTGTTAAGTGTTGTTGTAATTGTTGCTTCTTTAGGAAAAGCGGTTGCTGCAGTTTGTAATGTAGAAACTGCGGCATCGTAGTTGTTTCCTTGAGCAAGCGCTAATGCTTTGTTTACATAAATTTCAGGAGATTTACTGTTTAGTCTGATTGCTTCGTTGTAAAGAGTTATAGCATCGTTTAATTTCCCGTTTTTATGTAATTCTATTGCGTAATCGTAGAAAATATCTGCAGGGTGCATATTTTCCATGTTTTTATTTACGTAATCAATGAAAGCAGAAGCTGTCATTGTTTTCTTAGCGTTATCAACAAGTTGATTTTTGATGTAATCATTGTCCGGATCAAGTTCGAGAACCTTTTTGTATCCTTCTTGAGCAATTTTGTTGTCGCCAAGTTTGTCGTAACATTGCGCTCTGTATAAATTCGCATTAATATTATTAGGGTATAGAATCAATACAGATTCATAGGCTTTGATAGCCGTTCTGTAGTCCCCTTTTTGTTGATAAAGAGTACCTGTATTAATTCTAGTATTTGTGTTTGAAGGATCAAGTGCCTCTGCTTGTTTGTAATAAGTGAGCGCTTCGTCTAACTTGTCCTGTTTTTGCAAAATTGCACCCATGTTAGCATATAATGCGCCGTTTTTAGGGTTGTTTTCAAGTTTTTTTCTAAAAATTCTTTCTAATCCGTACAAAACTTCTTTGTTGTCAGATGTTAAATGTTGTAATACATAAGAGTATTCAACCATTGCATCTTCTTCGTTGTTTTGATTGTCAAGTATTTTTGCATAAGCAAGTCTTAAATCTAAATTTGTAGGATTTACTGCTACTGCTTTTTTATAATATTCAGCGGCTTTTGGTTCATTTCCTAAAATTTTCATGATTTCAGCGACTTGTTCAAAACTTTTTGGTTGTAAATCTTTACTGCCTAATGATTGCATAAATTCATACGCTGCCGCAGGAAAATTCCCTTCAGCACGAAGTCTTTTAGCCGTGTTAAATCTGTTTTGCGAAGAGGTATCAAATTTTGTAAAATCCAAACAGTTGTTCAAATTGTTTTGAACTTTTGAAGTCGCAGAAGATGAGTTTTGTGCGGCTCCGCTATTTGGATAGTAAACTAAATAAAATAAAGCACTCCTGAAATCATCAGCGGCTTTTGTCCATTCTTTATCTTTATTGGCATACTCGGTACCTCTGGCAAGGTATGCGTTGATAAGTCCGATACGTGCTGAATTATCAAGGTAATTGATTCTCAATGCACTTTTAAATTCATTGATGGCATTAGGATATTGGTATTGGGACATGTAAGTTTGTCCTAAATCGTAATGTTCCTTGAAATCAGCGTAAGCAATTCCGTTTAACAAAGTTAATATAAAGCATAGTTTCGCAAGTCTAGCTAATATTTTTTTCATAAGCGCTCCCTTTTGAAACTATTTTATTACAACAAACTTTTTCTGTATATACAACAGTGGGGTAATTGTAAACTTCTGTATCAAAAAGCACGAATTTCTATCCTGAAACTCGTGCTCTATTTTGAAAATTTATTCCATAATAAAATCACTTACTGAAATATAGCTCATGCATTCATCAAACAATTTTTGTAGTGGAATTGAAATCATGTCTGCTGTAACTTGATTGTCTTCCAATGTTGCTGTGGCTAAATTCATTTGTTTGTTTTCCATTGTTTAATACTCCTCATTTATTCTTTCGGGTAAATATCCTTAATCTTAACAAGTTTTTTATCGGTTATCTTTTGGAAAAACTTTAATATAAAGTGTATATATTTCACACATATTTTATGAGAATGTTGCAGTTATTGCTTTTTAATGGTTTACAAAACTTAATGTATATAAAAAATATAATTATTATAATGAAAATTTTATGCTAGAATAAGTTGTGTAGTACTTAATATAGGAGATAAGAAAATAGCAAACGATACTAGATCCGGCAAGGATAAGGACAGAACAATAATGAACGAAAAAATCCGTTCAAAAGAAGTTAGATTGATTGATAATGAAGGCGTAAATCATGGCGTAGTACCAACCTCAAAAGCGTTGGCAATGGCAGAAGAAGCCGATTTAGATTTGGTTTTAATCAGCCCGAATCAGGCGCCACCGGTTGCTAAAATCTTAGACTACGGCAAATATAAGTACGAAATGGCAAAAAAAGCCAAAGAAGCAAAGAAAAAACAACACGTTGTTGAAATTAAAGAAGTTAAAGTAAGATATAAGATTGACGTTCATGACTATGAAGTAAGAATCAAGAGCGTTAGAAAATTTATTTCTCAAGGTAACAAGGTTAAAATCGTTGTTATGTTGAGAGGTCGTGAAATGCAACATTCAAACTTGGCATTTGAGTTGGCTAACAGATTTTTGGCAGACTTGGCAAACGATCCTATTCAGTTAGAGAAGAAACCTCAATTAGAAGGTCGTAATGTCACTCTATACTTGGCTCCACAAAATTAGAAGAATATAAATTTGTGTTTGTGAACAAAATGTGCTTGACTTAGAAAAATCAGTAAATATAATAAAGAAGTACCGATTGGGAGCAAACACGAGCCGCAATAGCTCAGTTGGTAGAGCAAGGGACTGAAAATCCCTGTGTCCTTGGTTCAATTCCGAGTTGCGGCACCATTTTTAAAAAGAACCCGTTAAGGGTTCTTTTTTTGTCTGAAAAAGGTAGAATTTTGATGAAATTATTGATTCCGGCATAATCAGCGGTGGGAACCGCTTCGCTTTTCCCACCCTACCAATATTCACTTGATATAAAATAAAAAAATCTGCTAGCCCAGGATTAGTGATGCCAACGAGGTTATTATAAGGCAATATTGTCAATGACATTATTGTCATAATGCCTATTATTGTGGCGTTTATCAGTCCGAAGATTTTGATTGTTTTATTGTATAATAATTCTCTTTTCATTTTTTAATTATACCATAATTGCAAAAAAGAACCTATTACTAGGTTCTTTTTTTTTAGATTAAATTTAGTTGTGAATATTTTTATTTAAAATATTTAGTCATCTTATTTGAGATTACGTTAACTATATTATTTGCAGCCTCGTGAATTATTGGAACTTCACCGGTCCATCTGTTATCATGAAGTAATAACTCTATAGCTCTTTGTTTAAATCCCGGTATTTCTTTATACAATCCGCATACAGCATTAATATTATTATCCATAGCTGTATATGTTGCCAAAGAACTATCTCTAAGTGTTGAGTCTACTTTTCCTACTCTTTTTAGCAAATTAACTACATTTTGCGCTAAAGGAATTGATGCTTTTTCAACTTCTTTTACTGTTTTAAAATCTGCTCCTTCTAATTCTGCTTTATCAAGAATTAATGGAAAATTGTTTACGTTAACAAATGAATTTACTCCATTTGGTTTTTCATAGTGGATTGTCAAAATATCTTTTTCTTTTGGGTTTGTCATAACTTTTGAAAATTTATCTAAATCATTTTCGCCTTCATTGTTCAATCTCATTGAAACGGTGTATTGTTTGCCGTCTTTAGATGCAAATCTTGTGGCAAATACGTTGTCAAACCCTTTGAATGATACGTTTGAATGTTGTGAAATATTCATTATTTTTCTCCTTTTTTCTATGCTTGTTTTAATGTTCCTAAATATAACTTTTTGACAGGTGCAGTGTGATAACTGCTTAGCGTTTTCTGTGAATTACCATAGCCATACAAATTCATCAAACATCAGCATGAAGTTGCCATAAAAGTTTGAATTTTTGCTTTTAATCAATATTTTCCCGATTTCTGCTCCTTGAACTTTTCTTTTATAAAAAGGTGAGTAAAAATCGTCAGTTATTACTGAAACCTTGTCGAAGTTCTCACTTTTTACCGCTTCTTTAACCTCTTTGAAATTCAAGTTCAATTTATCGACTTCTTCTTTGAATTCTGGATTTTGTATGTTTTCGTACGCATAGTCAAGCGGTGCGTAATAATCAAGGCGAGCGTAAGCATTATTTGCCAAATTCAACAAATCAATATCTTCTGCATTTATAATGTGTTCTAAGATAGAAATTTCATTTTCATCAACCTTGTTGTAGTTGATTTTACGAAGTTTTGTCATGTCGTTTATAATAGTTGATTTTTCTTTTGGATTTGCTTCATTAATTAAGAACTTGATTGTGTTTACTACAAACTTATCATCAAGGCTTTTACCTTTTGTTTCTTGCACCTCTTTATCTTTCAATGCTAGTAAGATATTTTTTGCTTCGGGCGAGATTTTGTAATCACTCATATTAGTTGTTTTGACTACTGGTTGATTTATATAATACGGATTTTCATACCACTTTTTAGGTTCTGTTTTAATCTCCGGTTCAGGTTGGGGCTTATTTTGTGGTGCATTGTTTTCATAATGTCTTTGAGGATAGTCATTATAATAGCTTTTTCGCCTATTTTGTACAAGAATTTTGTTTCCTAATCCTTGAAATTTAATGAGGTTTTGTATTGGTTGAATTAGCATAGTGTGTTCCTTTTTTGAAAAGTTGTTAGAATTTGTACTTTTAAAAAATTTCTATTTATTCTTTTTGATAAAATTCATTGCCCAAGAAATAAGAGTAGGGTAGCGTTCAAGGTGAAGTCCTTTTCTTATCCATTCGACAATGTTGTTTTTAGTTGTATCAATATTATTAAATTCTTTATATATAAATGAATAAAGTCCTGTTCTGTCAACGCCTTCCATACAGTGAATATGAATTCTGCCGCCTCTGTCTTTTATCTTTTCTGTTAACTTTAGAAATTTAAAAATATTTTTTTCTTTTGGTGATATTGAAGCAGAAGGGATTGAATGATATTTCATTCCTAGTGAATTTACGACTTCATGTTCATTGAAATTTAGTTTCATGGTTTTATTTCGTCTAAAGTTTATAATATCTGTTACGCCTTGCTCTTTTAACCACGAAAAATCTTCTTGCGCAGGTTGTCCGGAGCGGGAAATAAACTTATCTATTCTGTCGTATTTAGGCGGAATGCCGGTAAATGTAATTTGTGTTGTTTTCATGATTTATGATATATTTTCGGCAATATCTGCATCAAATTTTGGTAATTTGTCAATTTTTTTATTAATATCGTTGATATTGTTTGCCGATTTTATTGCCTTTTCTAAAAATTTTAATCCGAACGGTTTGATTAGTCTTTGGCGGAAAGTTACTGTTTTTAGTGCATCTTCACTATTGTCTACAATATCTGCCGCTAACGCTTTTCTGTTTTTGCATTTTCTTACTACTATATCAACAGGATTGATTTCTTGCTCATCAACTAATCTGTTCAATTGATTCCAAAAGTTACTGTAAGTGTTTTCAGAGGCTTTGTATGTTTGCTTTTTTAATATTGCATTTGCACTTTTGTCAAATTTGATTGCCATTCCAAAGTTTGTAGTATTGTTTACTGGTGTAATATTCATATTTCCTCCTAGTTTTTTATTTTAAAGTCTGTAAATAATATTTTTGCTAGTTATGTGAAGAATATTTTACAAAAAAGAGGTTTTTAAAGAAAAACCTCTTTCAATGTTTTATCTTATGAAATTTGTTTTTTCACCTGATTCAAAATGTGGTTTGTCTAAACCGTTTTGCTTGCCTAGTTCAATACATTTCAATATCCATGCCATGTTGTGACCGATATTTCTCATAGTTTGCAAGCCTTCTTTATCTTGCAAAACTTCTTGCGGTTTGTTTCCGTGTACCATGTTCCAGTAAGTTGAACTGATTACAGGCATTTGACGAATGGTAAAATATTTATTTAAAACATCAAGAGAAGCGGTTGTTCCGGCTCTTCTTGCAGATGCAATCGAGGCTGCCGGTTTGAATTGATAAATTCCTTGGCTTCCGCTACTGTAAAACGCTCTATCTAAAAATGATAAAATTCTTCCGCTCGGATGTGCAAAATAAACAGGAGTTCCGAAAACAAATCCGTCAGCCTCTTTTGATTTTTCGACAAATTCGTTTACTTTGTCATCAGTAAATATGCATTTGCCGGTTTCTCTACATTTTCCACAGCCTATACAATCTCTTATTGGTGTGGCACCAATTTGAAAAATTTCATAGTCTATACCGTATGTGTTGAGAGTCTTTCCAACTTCTTCAAGTGCAGTATATGTGCAACCTTTTAGGTTTGAACTTCCATTGAGCATTAAAACTTTCATATAAAATCTCCTTTCGCAAAACAAGTTTATCAAAAGAGAAGTTTCTTTTAAAGCTCTATGGAGTAAGTTCGAAACGAATGAGCGTGATTGCAAAATAAAAAGAGTCCTTGAAACTCAAGAACTCTTTATTACGCTCGAAGAGATTCGAACTCCCGACCTTTTGGTTCGTAGCCAAACGCTCTATCCAACTGAGCTACGAGCGCACATTTCGTACAAATGAATATTATATTAAACATAAAATTTTTTCAAGTGGATTTTTTAATTTTAACTTATTTAACATTTTTGATTTTCTGTGAAATAGATATATAATTTTTCTAGGTAGAACTTATGAAACATTTTATTATTAAATTTTTATGTGTAATTGCATTTATCCTATGCTTTGTGGGAAATGTTTTTGCTGCTGATTTTGGAATTACTTCGGTTGTTTATGACGATTCAACTTCATTTTTGTCAATAAATTCAAATGACAATAGTGAATATAAATTTAGTGAAGTTCCAAAATTATATGTTGTTCAACAGGATCATAAGGCTTATTTTGATATAAATCCTGCGGAGTTAAAAATTCCGGCACAAGATTTGGTTATTAATTCTTCAAATATTAAAGAAGTTTTGGTTAAACAACATTCTGTAGAACCCAATGTAGTAAGAGTTACAATGTTGTATAACGATGGCTTTAACCCTAAAAATATTCAGTTAAAACGGTTGAATAATTCGTTGTTTGTACGTTTTAGTACTGCACAAATTCAGAGTTATTATTTCCAACATGTTTATACAGATGCAATGTCTTCTGTTAAAGATTTTTTAGAAACTTCAAGTATTCAAGTACCTTTACAGATTACAAATAATAGTATAATCAGTCAGATAAATTCTGCGTTTCAGTTGGGTGCAACAACAGAAGAGAAAAACTATATTTTGACTCGAAAAGAATTATTTTTGCAATCTAAATATTATATAGATAATTTAAACGTAAAAAATGGTGTTGTTCTTGTGAATGGTTTTGGTGCTGTAACTTTGACTAAACCGTTTACCTTAACAAATCCGCAAAGAGTTGTTTATGATATCCCGAACGCTATAGTAAACCCGTCTATTCGTAATAAAGAAATTTACATTACTCAAACAGAAACTGTTAAAATCGGGCAATTTGATAAATCTACAGCACGTATTGTTATCTCAAGCAAGTATGCGGATAAATACATACCTGTGATATCTCCTGACGGGCAAAATATTGAGTTTTTAAATGGTGTTACCGAAACAAGACCAATTGTATCAATGCAAAAAGCGGTTTTTAATAATTTGATTGAAGAGATTGCTGATTCAAAGACTATTTACGACAAGTTTGTATTCACTAAACCTGTAGTTTATGCTGTTGATAGAAATTCTTCAAGTATAGATTTCTATTTTTATAATGCTGATAGGTCTTCAACTTTGAACTTAAAATCGTCAAAGGTATTTGGAGATGCGAAAATAGCATCATTAACCGGTGGTGGAATAAAAGTTTCATTGCCTTTAGAAAAAGGTGATGTCGTTGATGTTCATGCCGGAAATGACGGGAAAACATTGAGATTAAAAGTCGTTTCTCAAACTGTTAATTTGCCT
Organism: uncultured Candidatus Melainabacteria bacterium; assembly: GCA_934692625.1. GTDB lineage: Bacteria > Cyanobacteriota > Vampirovibrionia > Gastranaerophilales > Gastranaerophilaceae > Zag111. The sequence continues at coordinate 250,470 of CAKUUC010000001.1, read as the reverse complement.
ACGGTTAAAAAAGTTGAAGAGCCTGTAGTCACAGTTCCAACTGTTGTTATTACACCTGTTAAAAAAGACCATACAAAAAAAGTTGTTGTAATTGATGCAGGTCATGGCGGGTCTGATTGTGGTGCGACAAGGAACGGTATTTATGAAAAAAATATAACTCTTGATGTTTCTAAAAAGGTTTATGATTTACTTGTCAAAAAAGGCTATGATGTGTATATGACAAGGGATAAAGATGAATTTGTTTCGTTGCAAGATAGAGTTGCGATAAGTGAAAATATTTCACCTGATATCTTTGTAAGTATTCACGTAAATTCAAGTAATGCCGAATCTCCAAACGGTTTAGAAACACATTATTATAAAGATAACAGTTTGCAACTGGCAAAAACGGTTCATGCTTCTATGTTAAATCATATCAAAGCTTACAATAGAGGCTTGTTCAAATCTAAATTTTATGTTATAAACCATACGACAGCACCTGCAATTTTGGTAGAAATTGGATTTATTTCGAATAATGCAGAACGTGCACAATTAGTTTCAGAAAGTCGTAAACAGGCTACGGCAAAAGCAATAGCGGAAGGAATACATGAATACCTTAAATAAACAATTTGATAGCAATTCCCCGATAGGCTTTTTTGATTCTGGTGTTGGTGGTTTGACCGTTTTGAATAAAGTTAAACAAATTTTACCTAATGAAAACTTTGTTTATTATGGCGATACATTGCACATGCCTTATGGTGATAAGTCAAAAGAGCAGTTGCTGGAGTATTCCAAAGTTATTTTAGACTTTTTTGAGCATAAAGGTTGTAAAGCGGTTGTAATGGCATGTAACACAACTTCTTCAACCATTTATAACGACATTAAAAATGATTACGAATTCAAATTGTACCCTATAGTGCAATCTGTTGCAAAAATTTTGGCGCATTTGCCGGTTGAAAGGCTTGGTATTTTTGCAACCAGAGCAACTATTGAATCCGGAGCATATCAAAATGAAATTCATAAATATAATTCACAGATGAAAGTTTTTGGACAATATTGTCCAAAATGGGTTCATATTGTGGAAAATTCTACAAAAAATACGCCAGAAAGCCGTCAAACAATCAAGGTAGATTTACTAAAAATGCTGGAAAATAATCCGGATAAGATTGTTTTAGGCTGTACACATTATCCGTTTTTGATAGATGTTTTGTCTGAGTTTGCTCCATCGGATTTATTTATCGACCCTGCTATTGATTTTGCAAAATATATTAAGCAAGATTTGGCAATTTCAGGTTTGTTAAACTCTTCAAATCTACAAAATAAAGAAGAATTTTATGTTAGCGCCAATCCTGAACAGTTCAAAATTTCAGCACAAATGTTTTATGAATTGAAATCAAAGCCAGAATTGCTAACTTTTAAGAATTTGGTTTAGGCAATCTTTGTATGTTTCTACTTCTATGATGTTATCTACCATTTTTATTGCGTTTTTGTCAATATTTAAAACTGTTTTGTTTTCTTTTACTGCAAAAGTCGGGATATTTCGTTTTATGCTTTCAAAAACCGGTATTGAACCAAGCGAATTGTATGGCATAACTGTAAAATCAAGGTCATTAATGTTAATTCCGTTAGATTTATTCGTTGAGATTTTCGGTGCTTGTGACAATCCTAGCAGAATGCACGGCAAAAATGTCGGCGTGATATATTCTGACGCTGATTTTGGGTTCACTATTTCTGTTTCTATTTCGCATGTTCTAAACGCCGGAGAATGTGCGCATGGAACCTTGTAATGTTTTGAAATGTAATGAGAGAGAATTGCTTCAACTCCGCCAACAGGGTCTACACCTGTTCCATTTGAGTATTCGGGATTGTCCTCGTCAGAATCTTCAAACAAACAAACAATTGCGATTGCTTCACAGCCTTTATTTAATAAGTTTTCGCAAGATTTACCTAGTGTTTCGATATTTCTTACGTTGCCGGTTGAAATGCCGTCTTCATTCATGAAAAATTCAACACCGACCTCTTCTTCAGTGATTTCATATTCTGCAATATCAATTCCATAAACTACTTTTACTGCATTATGAGTATTGATATGTACATTTAAAATATCTTGCGGAATTGCTTTGTCATAAATTATGCCGATTTTGTTATTGTTTGAAGGTACTAAATTTATTTCACCTTTGAAAAATGAATCCAGCGTGTAACCTTCTGTGTATAGCATATTTTCGGTAATGGCAGAAAATCCGCCGGCATTCACAACATTCGGATTGACAATAAGGTTAGTGTATTTAGCAAAATGTCTTGCGTAGGCTCCGGCATCTCCTGCATATCCGCCAATTGAAGCGCCAATGCCTGTTGGAACGATAAATGCTCCGACTTTTCTGTTATTTATTGTCATTTATATATTTCTCCATTCCGTTAAAAATTGCTTTGGCAGTTGTTTCTTGAAACTCTTCATTTGTAAGGTTTTCTATGTCTTTTGGGCTAATCATATACCCAACTTCAAGCAAAACTGATAAGCTTTCAGTGTTTCTGACAACCGCAAAACTGGCTTCGTTAACACCATTATTTTTTAATCCTGTTTTTTTGTTCAATTCTGATAGAATATCTTGTGCGAGTTCTGAGGCTTGTGGATAATATACGTATCCGGTTGAACCAGTTGGATTTGTTATTTTTGAACCGTTTCCGAGAGAGTCGTTGTGAATGCTTAAAAATATATCAGAATTATGTTTTTTTGAAAATTCAACTCTATCATTCAGGCTGACATCTTTGTCTTCTGTTCTTGTCATAAATACATTTGCGCCTGCATTTTCCAGATATTTTTTTAGTTTTAGTGCAATTTGCAAATTTATGTCTTTTTCGTAATTTCCAAGACAACCTACAGCACCAAGTTCATTTCCGCCATGTCCTGCATCAAGTGTAATATTCAACCCCTTTAATGGCAAGTTTTTAGTTTGTGCTATTTTTGTGTCTTTTATTTCAATTACAAGTTCGTGGTTATTTTTGTAGTAGCTTTTATAGCCAGTGCTGAATCCTGTTTTATTTATATGGATTTCGTATTTGTTTTCAGGATAGTTTTTAACGTTATAAACCGTTAAATCAAGTCCATCATTCGTTCTTATAAAATGACTCATTCTTTTATCGGTTTTGTATATAATACTTTCACTCAGAATATATGGAACTTTTTTATTAACTTTTATTGTAAAAATACGACCTTGCGGTGTTTCTTCATATACAAAGCCTTCAACTTTTACCGGTGAATTGTTGTAACCGTTGATTGAAGCAACAAAATATTTATCAATCCAAGCATAATCATCTCTTGCCAATTGAACTAGGTAGAAGTTTTGGTATTCACCAATAATATTTAATGGCATTCCTTTGTCAAAATGCTGTAATCTAGTAATTCCTCCGTCATAAGGAAATGAGCGAAGCGGTACATTATCTTTTATTGTTGCAACAGTTTGTGGCGTTTCAAAATACGTAATTTTATCCGGAGCAACGTAAGGTTTTATTTCTTCTCTATTGATAATATATGTTTTTTGCTCTGTTCCATTATCAATAATGAATTTATTTTGTCCTAATTCTAAATTGACAGGGTAGAAAAATCCGCCTTGTCTGGAAAGTTTAACTTCATTTGAATTTATTGTAAGTTTCTTTTCTGGTTTTTCGTGACCTGTAAAAAATGTAGAGTCAGCGTTAATTGTTACATTTTCTTCTTGTGGGTAAACTATTTCTACGCTATTTGCAGTTTGGCTTCCAATAGTCAAACAAGTTAAGATTGTTATTAAAAGATATCTTTTCATACAAATACTATACTATAATTTTACAAAAAATATAATTTCGTAAATTTATTTAATATTTATGATATTTGAGTTCCGTTGTGATAAAATTAGAATATTGAGGGATAGTAAATTCATGAGAACAGAGAGTTCTGAGAATAGGCAAAAAACACCAAGAACCAGAGAGTGTAACAAGAGGGTTAAAATACTCTTGGCATTTTATTGGTTAATTGTCGGTATATTAGTTTTACACTTAATCAAATTGCAAATTTTTGACCCGTATAATTACCGTGAAAAAGGTAGAATACAAAGAGCAAATCATGATTTTGCCGTACGTGGAGATATTTATGATAGACATGGCATAAAACTTGCAACAGATAGAATTTACTATAATATTTATGCAAGACCGGTAGAATATTCAAAGAAAGAAAATCCGAGAAAAATTGCACATTTACTATCACCAATTCTTGGAATTCCGGAAGCAGGATTATATAAAAAACTTTCAAATACAAAAATCCCTGTTATAGCGGTAAAAAAAGATGTTGATAGGGATACGGCTAAAAAAGTTATGGCTGTACTTAGCGAAAACGGATTTCGTTCAATAAGTTTAGATAAAAAGAACACGAGAGAATATCCGCAAGGCGTGTTTGCCTCTCATGTTCTCGGGTTTTATAATTTTGATGCCGGAGTGTCAAATGGTGTTGAACTTACGGCAAAGGACAAGTTAGAACACGCAGTTCGTGCAACGTATGAAAAAACTCGTGATGGTAGAATTATTTATAAAATTCCGACCGACCCGATTGGTCCTACACGTAACCCGAAAGGGCAAGATGTTACATTGACTATTGATGCTGCAATTCAACACGTTTGTGAAAAAGAATTAGCAAAAATTATCACCGAAAAAGATGCTTTGCGTGGTGCGGTAATTGTTATGAACCCTAAAAATGGTGAAATTCTTGCTTATGCGGTTTATCCGACTTATGACCCTAACCATTTCCAAAAGGCTTCAAACTTACAGATTAAAAACTGGACGTTGACAGATGTTTATCCTCCTGGGTCAACATTTAAAACAATTACTGTTACAAGCGCTATGGAACTCGGTAAAATTAACGAAAATTCAATAATTGAAGATTCGGGAAGAATGAAGTTTGGCGGTTATACAATCGAAAACTACGATTACAAGGAAAAAGGTGCCCCAGGAAAAATTAACTTGGTTTACTTGTTTGAACACTCAAGTAATATAGGTTCAGTAAATGTCGGAGCGTTGATGAGTCACCATGAATTTTACGATATGCTCAAAAAGTTCGGCTTTGGTGCTAAATCAGGCATTGACCTTCCTGGAGAATCTTCTGGGTTGTTGGCTCCACCAAAATTGTGGGATAAAGGATTACATATTACAATGTCTTACGGCTACGGAACTTCTGTTTCTATTATGCAAATGGTTTCAGCAGTTTCTGCTCTTGCTAATAACGGAGTTAGGGTTACCCCGCATGTTATAAAATATTCTGCGGAAGAAGAAGCGGAAAAGGTTAAACGTATTCCGACAATTTCGCCTGAAACCGCTCGTACTATTACAAAACTTCTTGCGATGAGCGTTAATAATGGTAAATCTTGTATAAAAATGGATAAATATAATGTTGCGGCTAAAACAGGAACTTCAAGAAAACCGCTTGAAAACGGTCCTGGGTATTCCGGTGCGATGTACACCTCAACAATCGGGTATTTGCCGGCTAGTGACCCGCAAGTTTTGATTTATGTAGTTGTAGATAGTGCGAAAAAAGGACCGGTTTGGGGTAATACTGTAGCAGGTCCAGTATTCCACGAGGTTGCCGAACAGACCGCAAGAATTTTAGACTTGAAACCTGACAAAGTTCCTGCCGTTTCGTCCGCTAATAAGAATAATTAAATGGGAGATATATAAATGAGATTAGATGAATTAATTGAATATTTAAAGTATGAAGACTTAATCAATTTTAAAAATGTTGAAATTTCAGGAATTTCTTACAATTCCAAGACTACAAAAAAAGGTGACATCTTCATCTGTATGGTAGGTGAGCACACAGATGGTCATGAATATGCTCAAATGGCGATTGATAACGGTGCAGCAGCGCTTTTAGTTGAACATAAGGTTGAAGGAGTTAAAATTCCGCAAGTTCAAGTTGATTCAACTCGTCATAAAATTGCTGATATCGCTGACAGATTTTATTCAAGTCCTTCAAAAGGTTTGAATTTGCTTGGTATTACAGGCACAAATGGCAAAACTACCGTTACTCATTTAATTCAAAAAATCTTTGAAGAAAACGGACAAAAATGTGCTCTTATCGGTACATTAGGTTATAAATTAGCATCTAACGGTGAATATCGTGACGCAAAACACACAACTCCTCAAGCGCCTGAACTTCAAGCAACATTACGAATGATTAAAGATGTTGAAAAAATTGATAATGTTGTTATGGAAGTAAGTTCGCACGCTCTTGAACAAAACCGTGTTGGTGGTTGTCGATTTAACGGTGCTGTTTTGACAAATTTAACTCAAGACCATTTGGATTACCATATTACAATGGAAAACTATTTTAAGGCAAAAGCAATCTTGTTTGAAGGTCTGTCTGAAGGTGATTTTGCAGTTATAAATATTGATGATGAGTATGGTGACAGGTTCTTAGGTGTAGTTCCGGAAGGTGTTCGTAAATTCACTTACGGCGTCAAAAAAGATGCTGATGTAATGGCTAAAGATATCAATTTTTCACTTAACGGTGCGGAATTCAAACTTGTGTATGGTGAAAATTCATATTCCGTAAATTTACACATGAACGGAATGTTTAGTGTTTATAACGTTTTGGCTGCACTTACCGCAGCACTTGCAATGGGTATTGATATAAATGTTTCATTAAAGGCATTACAAAATGTTCACGGTGTTGCCGGAAGATTTGAAATCGTAAATAAAAAGCCGTTAGTAATTGTCGATTATGCTCACACTCCTGACGGTTTGGAAAATGTATTAAAAGCAGCAAGAGAAATTACACCTGCTGACGGTAAATTGATTTGTATGTTCGGTTGCGGTGGTGATAGAGATGCTACAAAACGACCTAAAATGGGTGCGATTGCTCAAAAACTTGCCGATAAAATAGTTATCACAAGTGATAATCCTCGTTCAGAAGATCCTCAACAAATTATAACTGATATTATTGCAGGTTTAAAATCTGTTGACCCTGAAATTGTAACTGTTGAACCTGATAGAGGTGAAGCAATTGCGTTATTGAAAACTATTGCAAACAACAACGATGTTGTTCTTCTTGCTGGAAAAGGGCACGAAGATTATCAAATTTTGAAGGATAAAACAATTCACTTTGATGATAGAGAACAAGCAAGAAAAGTTTTTGCAGGAAGTGTAATTTAATGATGAAAACACCATTACTTATGGAACAACATTTTCATGGTTGTTACGGAATTGATTTTAATAAAGCGACTGTAGAAGATATGCTTGAGGTTTCTCATAAACTTTTATCAGAAGGTATCGGGTATATTTTCCCGACAATAGTCACTGATACTGTTGAAAATACAAAAAGGCAAGTGCAAATTATTAAACAGGCTGCAGAAAAACAAACCTCTGGCATGGCAAAAATTTGTGGTGTCCACTTGGAAGGAATTTTTCTTAATCCTGAGAAAAAAGCAATTCACAATGCAATTCATTTTCTTCCGCCAACGATTGAAAATTATAAATTATTAGAAGATGATTTTATAAAAATTGTGACTCTTGCTCCGGAACTTGTGACTCCTGACAGCGATTTAATCGGCTATTTACACGATAAAGGTGTAAAAGTTCAGGCAGGACATTGCGTTGGCGGTAATTTGATAGGTTGTGACGGGGTAACACATACATTTAATGCAATGAAAGGTGTTGTTCATCGTGGTGAATCAACGGCATTATCAGCCTTAATTGAAGATAAGCTTTATACCGAGGTTATCGCTGATGGGGTGCATGTTTCTGATGAGGCTTTAAAGTTACTATTCAAAGCAAAGCCGGCAGATAAAGTTATTTTGATTTCTGATTGTTTGCCTTGTACTCATAGTGAAGTTAGAGAGTTTTATTTTGCAGATGAAAAAATTTATTTTGATGGAAATTGTGCAGCATCCAAGGCTGGTACAATCGCCGGAAGTACAAAACTTTTACCTGATATTGTAAAATTACTTGCTCAAAAAAACATGTTCACTCCCGAATTTATATCAAATCCTTACAATTATCACAATATTGAGCAAAAAGGAACTTTGACTTGGGACGACGAGTTTAATGTTGTTGAAGTGAAGGGGTAAAATATAATTTTATATTCGTGTTAGAATTCAAGAGTAAGAATAATGGAGTTCAATAATGAGCAATAATCAAATCGATATAAAAAATTTGAAAAGTTGTATAGACTCATTAAAAGAATGTATTGAGGCGTATAAATCAAATACTGACAAGAAAATGCAAGGTTTTATAGAAGATTCTTGTGTTAAAAGATTTGAATTTACGGTTGAAACTTCTTGGAAAACAATGAAACGATATTTAAAAGTCGTTTACGGCAAAGATGACAAGGAGTTAACAATGAATAATATCTTTCGTTTAATGGAAGGGTATGGATTTATTAAATCTTGGGAAGTATGGCGTGGTTATTATGATCAACGTAATGATACAAGTCATGAATATAATCAAAAGAAGGCAATGAATATTTTGAATTCAATGAAGGATTTGCTGGAAGATGCAAATTACTTATACACCGAATTAAATGAGGAATTAAACAAGTAAATGTCACTTGGGATAACTGATAATGAACAGAAAATAATTGCGGGTATTTTGAAAGAATATTTTGATAGATACTCTTTCTATTACTATGGTTCAAGGGTAAAAGGAACCTTTAATAAAACTTCTGATTTGGATATTTTGATAAAGGGTGCTAAAGAAATGCCATTGTCTGAACTTACTTTGTTAAAAGAAAAATTTGATGAAAGCCGTTTATCATTTATTGTGAATTTTACTGATTATAACAGTATTGATGAAGATTTTTATAATTTAATTAAAGATGATTTGATTCGTGTCAAATAATTAATACGTTAATATTACATATCCTTTATATAAATTTATTGGAATTTTTGTAATAACCTTAAAACCCTTGACAAATAAGGGTAAATAGGTGTATTATAAATTTCGAAGTATATTGAATTGTAAAGATTTTGTAAATATTTATAAATTTATGTAACAAAACACTAAATTTTTAACACCCTGGAACCGTTTATATAAATATACGAACATGTGAAAGTGTCATGTGCAAATAGTATAAGGAACGTGAAAATTGCAAAACAAGAACAAGAATATATACGAGAAAGGATTGGCAAAGATGAGAAGAAGTAGAAAAGCACAAAGAAGAATTGTTGCATCAATACTTACGGGTGTTTTCCTAATGCAACAGACAATGACATTATCTGTCTTTGCAAGTACTATTACTTCAGTCGGTTCAGGTGTATCTCAAAACGGTAATACATTTACTATCGATCCGATGCAAACTAACGGAAATATCGGTTTTCAAAGATATGACAAGTTTGATTTGTCAAAAGGTGATACTGCGAACTTAAACTTCAAAGAAGGTGTTGATACATTTGTCAATTTATTGAATAACGGTTCATTCAATATCAATGGTACATTGAATTCTATCAGAAATAACAATTTCTATGACGGTAAAGCAATTTTCATTTCACCAAATGGAATGGTTGTAGGTTCATCAGGTGTACTTAACGTTGGTTCTTTGGGTGTTTACACTCACAGTGCCGATCAATATGACACTATTATGCAACAATCTGACATCAGCCGTTGGACAGACAGAGATGTAGGTTTGACAAGCAACGGTACTATTACTATTGACGGTAAAGTATTCTCATCAGGTGATATTGCTTTGAGAGCAGGTCAAATTAATCTTGGTAAAACAGGTGCTTTGATTGGTGGTTTGAATACTACAGTCGGTCAAAGTGTAAAAGATAATCCTGAAAATGCTGCTTTATTCTCAAGATTGGTTAATTTTGAAAATGTCGCAAGTGATAAAAATTCAAGCGGTAAAGGCATTATCACAATTAATAACTATGTAGAATCTGCTTTAGAACAAGCTACTGACGGTTTGAATTTGCAAGGTACTGTTGCTAACTATGCTACAGTGACCCAACAAGACAGTTCTTATGAAAACGGTACTGTTGATTTAGCAAATATTCAAATTTACAACGGACACGGAGATGCAGTAATTGGCGGTAATATTACTTCAAACGGTGGCAGATTGAATATTACAAACCGTGCTCAATTAAAAGACGGCAAAGGTAATTTGACTATCGCTGATGGTGCTAATATCAATTATCGTAGCGGTTCAATGTCTATCCACAATGGTCCTGTAACTTCAGGTGCTACAGGTTGGGCTGACGATCCAGGTAACTTTACATCAATGACAATCAACGGTAACTTGTCAGGTAACGGTGATATGTTGATTACTCAACTAGGTGCCGGTGGTATGACTTTTGGTAAAAATAGTACAGTTACAAACAACGGTACTTTGACTATCCAAAACGGTAACAAGCCTGAAAGTACGGCGGCTAAAGAATTGAATGCCGTATCTGCTACAATGGAAATCAACGGTAAAATTTCGAACACCGGTAAATCAACAATTACAAACTATGGTAAAGCCTTGAACGTTAACGCTACAGGTAATGTATCAAATGAAACTTCTACATTATCTATGTATAACTTCGGTGAAAAAGGTTTTAATGTTGCAAACGGCGGTTCTATTAATGGTACTGACACTACGATTTATATGTATAACTATGGTGCAGACGGTATGAATACTCATGGTAATGTTACTGCAAAAGGTACAGGCGACATTAACATGACAAACTTCGCATCAGGTACAAACGGTATCAATATTTACGAAGACAGTAAAATTACAAGTAATAACAACGTTAATATTACAAACAAAGCAACAGGTCGTGACAACAAATCTTCAAGAAATGAAGTTGGCGGTGTTAATATCAGAGGTTTGGTAAATGCTACTGAAATCGTTAATATTAACAGCGATTCAGGTAACGTTATTTTAGGTTACACAACTAACGACAATTTTGTTAAAGGTAAAAATATTAACATCAAAACAAATGATGCAAGTATTCTTAACTATGGCGTTGAAAAAACATTGTTGAATGCAACTGGCAACTTAACAATGGAAGCAACAGACGGTACTATCGGTTTGACAACACAAGACAATGCTTGTACGGGTTCAGGTTGTACGGGTGTTGGTCGTAAAGCAAATGGCAGCCGTGATTTCACAAAATCAATCAATGCTAATATTGGCGGTAACGTTTACGCAAAAACAACAAATGCTGATAACTCAGAACAAGCAGCAAAACCAGAAGGCTTGGTTATCAACTATGCATCTATCGGAAACGATATGAACATTGATGTTATTGATGCTGACGGTCGTGTTATCTTAACAGTTGATGATGATTACGGTACTGCTAATAATGGCAAAAAGTATAACATGACCAATGCTAATACTGGCTTGAACGGTGCTACTAACATCAAAGGTTGGGGTATTTCTTTAATCGCTGATAAAAATATTGGTACAAGCGACAACAAAGTAACCTTTATTCAAACTAAAGATAAAACTGTCGGAAACGGTTACAAAATGGACGTTTTGGCTAACAATGATATCAACATTAAAGAAAATAGCTACAACGACAGTGCTTACAAAGCTAAAAACGGCGAAACAAAACGTAACGATGTTTGCACAATGATTTCAAGAGAAGGAAACATTGATGCTGAATTTGGCGGAAATACTTACATTGAAGATATTACCGCAGAAAAATCAATCAATGTTGTTACTCGTGGTAAAATTTTGGAAATCGAAAACTTGGGTGATATTAAAAACCAAGATATTTTGACTAACGGTGACTACTTCGGTAAATACACAAACGGTGAAGCAGATGGCGGTTACTTGTTAGACGATAGAAAATCTCAATCTTTACCTAACCAAGTAACTTTGAAAGCATTAGATATTAACAAATCAATCAGACCTAACGGCACAGATGTTGACGGTTATTATGCTTATGCTGATTCAACAGTAAGGGTTAAAAATGCTTTGTTAGACCACGGTAATATGGATATCACCGCTGACCAAATTTATGCTAACGGTATTCACGTTGATTATGGTCAAAACGGACCGAAAAAAGAAATCGACAATTCAACCAACAAAGTTGAAGGTGCTGAGGAATATCCTACAGGTCACGCAGTAAGACCTAAAGATGTTACAGGTATCGGTCATGACGAACACGAAAGAAACTACTACTATCACACAGGCAAAGGCGAAGGCTTCTCTCAAGAAGGTGATGGTGATGGTTACTATGGTCCAGACCATTATCCAGATAACGGCGGTAATTCAAATGTCGATGAAGATGACGGCGTAAACAGTGATACTCCTATCGCTATGGAAGAAGAAAAGCCACAAGAACCTGATTTCGGTGATACAGATATCGATACAGATATTGATATTGACACAGATATCGATATTGACAACGATATAGATACAGATACAGATATTGATACTGATATCGACACAGACCTAGATATTGATACAGACTTAGATATCGATACAGATACAGATGATGATATTCCACCATCTCCAACTCCAGAACCTGAACCAGACAAAGAACCTGATTTTGGTGATACTGATACAGATACAGATATTGATACTGATACAGACATTGACGTAGACAACGATATCGATACAGATACTGATATTGATACTGATATCGACACAGACTTAGATATTGATACTGATACAGATATCGATACAGATACTGACGATGATGTTCCGGGTGAAAACAAAGAACCTGATTTCGGTGATACTGATACCGATACTGATATTGATACAGATACAGATATCGACGTTGATAATGATATTGATACCGATACTGATTTGGATACAGATATTGATACTGACTTAGATTCTGATACAGATATTGATACAGACACTGATGACGACGACAAACCTATTGTTGATCCTGATTTTGGTGATACTGATACAGATACAGACGTTGATACGGATACTGATATTGATGTGGACAACGATATTGATACAGATACTGATATTGATACAGATATCGACACAGACTTAGATATTGATACAGATATTGATGTTGACACTGACACTGACACTGACACTGACGATGATGTTCCAGACAGACCTGTTATTATTCCAACTGTTGACCCAAGCATCATGTACATTCAAAGAAAAATCGATATGGCTGACTTGTCTGCAATTGATAAACGTCAATATATGAGATTTAATGTTTCAGATTCTACTCAACCTGTACTTCTTGAAACTTCTAACTCAGGTATTAACAGTATCCTCGATATTTCAAGAGGTGGTATCGCAGTCGGTCAAGACAACACATTACAAGTTGGTGATGTTGTTCCTGTACACTTAACTTACGGTGACTTGGATATCGATGCTGATGTTAAGATTGTTGCAACAACAGATAGCAAAGCCGGAGCACAATTCGTAAACTTGGATCCTGCAACAGCAAACAAACTTCTATACTTGAATATGTTGTTAGAAGATGCACAATATAGCATAACTCTTAAATAGAGTGAAAGCCAAATAATCAAACTAAAAGACCTGCTTTAAAAGGCAGGTCTTTTTATATGTCATTTTATTTTGTTGTTTTATTTGAGGTTTTAAATTATAACAACCCTTGAACTTAGTTGTAGATTTTTCTTGTCAAATCTGCTTTTCTAAGTCTGATATTTTCAGGAGTAATTTCAACAAGTTCTTCGTCACCGATATACTCAAGAGCTTCTTCAAGTGAAAGAATTTTCGGTGCTTGCAATGTAACCATTACATCTGCTGTTGAACTTCTCATATTGGTTAATTTTTTAGTCTTACAGATGTTTACAACGATATCTTGTGGTCTGTTGCATTCACCGATAATCATACCTCTATAAACTTTAGTCTTCGGAGTAACGAAGAATACACCTCTGTCTTCGTATTGAGCCAATGCGTAAGGTATTGCTTCACCTTGTTCGTGAGCGATAATTGACCCGCTTCTTTGACGAGGTATATCACCGGCATAAGGTCTATAGTGCAAGAAAGTATGATACATTATGCCTTCACCTCTTGTCATTCTGATGAAATCACTTCTAAATCCGATAAGACCTCTTGCTGGAATATGGAAGGTCAAAACAGTTCTGTTTTTAGAAGTTTGCATATCCTTCATTTCTGCTTTTCTGCCTGCTAATCTTTCGATTGCAGAGCCTGCGTATTCTTCCGGAACATCAATGATAAGATTTTCGTAAGGTTCGCAAAGTTCACCGTTAATCTTTTTATAGATAACTTCAGGTTTTGAAACTGCAAATTCATACCCTTCACGACGCATTGTTTCAATAAGAATACTCAAATGCAATTCGCCTCTGCCTGAAACTCTAAATCTGTCAGTAGACTCTGTATCTTCAACTCTCAAACTTACGTTCTTTTCAAGTTCATCATACAGACGTTTTCTGATTTGTCTTGATGTTACGAATTTACCTTCCGTACCAGCAAACGGACTATCATTTACTGAGAAATTCATTTGCAAAGTAGGTTCATCAACTGAAATCAAAGGCAAAGCTTTAGGATTTGTCGGGTCACAAATTGTTTCACCGATTTGAATATCAGCAAAACCTGAGATACCAACGATATCACCTGCTGAGGCTTCTTGTATTTCAACTCTGCCCAAATCCTTAAATCCGAACAATTTAACAATTTTACCACGTTCTTGGCTTCCGTCAGCGTGGATAACACAAACTTGGTCTTGTGAGTGAACTTTACCGTGTGCAATTCTGCCGATAACAATTCTTCCTACATATTCGTTATAGTCAAGAGTTGTTGCTCTGAATTGGAACGGTTCATCTTCATCGCCTTCTGGCGGTTGGATATTTTTGATGATACTGTCTAAAAGCGGTACCATATCTTTTCTTTCGTCTTCAAGTTCATTGATTGCAAAACCGTTCAGGCTGCTTGCAAAAATGAACGGAAAGTCGATTAAATCTTCTCTGTCCGTTAATTCAGTGAATAAATCAAAAACTTTGTCTAATGCAGTTAAAGGTTCGGCTGCAGGTTTATCAATTTTGTTGATAACAACGATAATTTTCAAACCCAATTCCAAAGCTTTTGATAATACAAAACGAGTTTGCGGCATAGGACCTTCGGCAGCATCAACAATAAGTAATGCTCCGTCAACCATACCCAATACACGTTCAACTTCACCACCAAAATCTGCGTGTCCAGGGGTGTCAACTACGTTAATTTTAGTGCCTTTATAGTCGATTGAAATGTTTTTAGAAAGAATTGTAATACCTCTTTCTCTTTCCAAATCGTTACTATCAAGTACACGTTCTTCAACGTGTTGGTTCTCACGAAAAACACCTGCTTGTTTTAACAAACAGTCAACGAGTGTTGTTTTACCGTGGTCAACGTGTGCGATAATCGCAATATTTCTTATATTTTCGTTACAAGTCATACATTCCCTACCAATCGTAATTTGTTTAGTGTAATTTTTACACTTATATCATAAAACAGAATATTTTATATTTCAATATTATATTATCATTTTTTAAGTTCATTTAGAAAAAAACTGTAAAAAGAAATTTTGCTATCTGCTATTTTTTTCTGGAGCATAGGCAACAAGCGAACAAATTAAACACATTAAACCAAAAGCAATACCAAATCCCATTGTTAAATGGTATGAGTCTAAAAAGGCTTTAGTGTATTCTATTCCAGTATTTTTAAAGATGTTTCTGAAACTGTCAAATAGGGTAATAGTCAAGGCTACTCCGAGAATATTTCCTAAATTTCTCGATAATGACAAAATTCCGCTTGCAATACCTAGTTCGTCTTTTGTTACGGACGTTATAATTGCGTTATTAGATGGAGATTGGAAACATCCGTTACCGACTCCCATAATTATTGAGGCTAAAACAACTTCCCATTTTGGAGTTGTGGTGTTGAACGTTGTAAAAATTATTAATGCCGTTATATATATTGAAGGCCCAAGAATTGTTAGCAATCGGCTCCCATGTTTACCAGCGTAACTTCCCGCAAAAGGAGCAACCGCAGACGAGGCGATAGAGTATGGCAAGATCAACAAACCGGTAACAAAAGCGTTAAGGTGATTGATTTCTTGCAAAAATATAGGTAGCAATACGCCATTTGTAAACATGCACATATAAGAACTCATTACTGCAATGTTTCCAAAGGTGAATGTTCTGATTTTAAACATCTTGAAGTTTATTAATGGATAATTGATTTTCTTGTCACGGAAATAAAACAATGCTCCAAAAATTAGAGTAATGATTCCTAAAATAATTATTCTTAATGATTTCCACCCCCAAGTGTGCCCTTCTGAAATCGCAAGTAACAACGCAAAAAGTCCTGTTGTAAAATAAATAAAACCTTTATAATCAAATTTGAATTTCTTTTTTTTGACATAAGACGGTAACATTCTGTATGAAATTATTGCTCCGGCAATTGCAATTGGAACTGATGGTAAAAATATTGCATGCCAGTTAAATAAATGTATTAAAAAACCGCCTATTGCAGGTCCGCTCATACCGCCAACAGCAACGATACAGGCATTAATTCCGAGTGCTTTTCCGCGCTCAGAGCCTTTGAATAATGTTGCAATTGCCGCTGGTCCATTCGCAATCATAACAGAAGCGCCCATAGCCTCAATACATCGGTAAAAAATTAATAGGTAAAAACAGTTTGTTGTTGAACTTAGAAATGCACCAAGTGCAAAAACAGAAAAACCGACTGCATAAATCTTGTTTTTAGGAAAAATATCGCCTAATTTGCCAAAAAATGGCAATAAAACTGTCAAAACAAGCATATAAGCAATTATTACCCACTGAACTTGTGAGATAGTAATATGCAAACCTTGAGAAATCGGGTATAGTGCAAGGTTTACCGTGCTTGAATCAAGCATTCCCAAAAAATTCCCTATTATAATAAGGTTACACAATATCCATTTTATCGATTTTCTACTCATATTTTTAATTTTATCACGAGGATTTTCATTTAACTGATTATTAAATATTTGTAATATTTTTATCCAAATAAAAAGACGCTTGCAATATGCAAACGTCTTTTTAAGTATTTAGATTAGTCTAGCAAGCGCAGCCACAAGAGCAAACGCTGTTTTTCAATAAGTCTGCTTTGTCTGTTGCTTCCCAAGGAACATTAATATCTGTACGTCCCATGTGACCATAGGCTGCTAATAATTGGTAGAATTTACCGCCATTTTTAGCAGGTAAGTTTCTCAAATCAAATTGTTTGATGATTGCAGCCGGTCTAAGGTCGAAGTTTTTAGCAACCAATTCAGAAATTTCATCATCAGAAATTTTACCAGTGCCGAAAGAATCAACCATGATTGAAACTGGTTCTGCAACACCAATAGCATACGCTAATTCGATTTCGCATTTTTCAGCAAGTCCTGCTGCTACAATATTTTTAGCAACATATCTTGC
The DNA here is from genome assembly GCA_934692625.1 of uncultured Candidatus Melainabacteria bacterium. Lineage (GTDB taxonomy): Bacteria > Cyanobacteriota > Vampirovibrionia > Gastranaerophilales > Gastranaerophilaceae > Zag111. The sequence continues at coordinate 233,154 of CAKUUC010000001.1, read as the reverse complement.
TGCGTATGCTGCTGAACGGTCAACTTTTGTAGGATCTTTTCCTGAGAAAGCACCGCCACCGTGTCTTGAGTAGCCGCCGTATGTATCAACGATAATTTTTCTTCCAGTTAATCCTGAATCGCCTTGAGGTCCACCGATTACAAATCTTCCTGATGGGTTGATTAAAATAATTGTATCGTCATCAATTTTAATATCTTCATGAGCGAAAACTTCATCAATTACAAGGTTTTTCAAGTCATTTCTAATAATTTCTTGAACTTTTTTGTTATCAGAAATTCCGTTAATTTCAGGATTGTGTTGAGTTGAAAGTAACACTGTGTGAATTCTTGAAGGTTTACCGTCAACGTATTCAACTGTAACTTGAGATTTTCCGTCAGGTCTTAGATAATCAACCAAACCTTGTTTTCTGATTTGAGTTAATCTGTATGATAATTTGTGTGCCAAACTGATAGGTAACGGCATAAGTTCAGGTGTTTCGTTACAAGCGTAACCAAACATAATACCTTGGTCGCCTGCACCGATTTCTTCAGTTTCTGTAACAGATGTGTCAGCGTTAAATTCTCTTGATTCAAACGCTTTGTTTACTCCGTTACCGATATCTGTTGATTGTTCATCAATACTTGTTAATACAGCACAAGTGTTAGCATCAAAACCGCCGGCATTTGAACCTGTATAACCGATATTTCTGATAGTATTTCTAACCACTTGAGGAATATCTACGTAACAATCAGCGGTAATTTCGCCGCAAACAAGTGCCATACCTGTAGTTACTGTAGTTTCAGCAGCAACTCTTGATTGTCTGTCTTTTGTCAAAAACTCGTCTAAAATTGCATCAGAAATCTGATCGCAAACTTTGTCGGGGTGACCTTCCGTAACAGATTCGGAAGTGAACAAAAATCTTTTTGGTGTCATTTCTTTTTTCTCCTTAATTTATTTTCTAAGCCGGTAAGTCTTTTAATTCCAACCCGGCACTCCTTTTTTAGCACAGTGTAGTTCAAAACATTTGTTAAATCAAATTTTTTACACTTTTTATATAACAAAAGTTAATATAATTAGTTTTATTTTTTGTTACATAAGTGAAAAATATCGTTCTTTTGTGATAACCTATTTTTATAAGTATTTAAAGAAGGGGACGAATATGACCATTAAATTAGAAGATTTACCTACAGTTTATAATGCAAAAGAAACTGAAGAAGATATTTACAAATTTTGGGAAGATAACGGATTTTTCAAGGCTGATGCAAAAAGTCCTAAAAAACCTTATTCAATAGTTATCCCACCGCCAAATGTTACCGGTGTATTGCACATGGGGCATGCTCTTGACGAAACTTTGCAAGATATTTTGGTTCGTTACCACAGAATGAGCGGTTACGAAACTCTATGGGTTCCAGGAACTGACCATGCCGGTATTGCTACCCAAAACGTTGTAGAAAAGAAATTACGTGAACAAGGCTTATCAAGACACGATTTGGGTCGTGACAAATTCTTGGAAAAAACTTGGGAATGGGCTAATGCTCACAAATCAAGAATTTTGGACCAATGCAAACGTTTAGGTGCATCATTTGACCGTTCAAGAGAAAGATTTACTTTCGATAAAGGTTGTTCAGATGCGGTTAAAGAAGTTTTCGTTAAATTATACGAAAAAGGTTTGATTTACAAAGGTGCATATATTGTAAACTGGTGTCCTCGTTGTCAATCTGCAATTTCTGATGTTGAAACCGAATATGAAACAGAACAAGGACATTTGTGGGAAATTTCTTACCCGTTAAAAGGTGAATCAGGTGCTATTATTGTTGCAACAACAAGACCAGAAACAATTTTCGGTGATGTAGCGATTGCTGTTCACCCATCTGACCAAAAATATTCAGAATTGGTAGGAAAAACAGTTGTTATTCCGTTGACAGGTCGTGAAATTCCTATCATAGCAGACGAATACGTTGACAAAAACTTTGGTACGGGTGCAGTTAAAATCACTCCTGCTCATGACCCTAACGACTTTGAAGTTGGTAAACGTCATAACTTTAAGCCAATTTGGGTAATTGACGGTGAAGGCAAAATGAAAGAGTGTGGCGAAGTTCCATCTAATTTACACGGTTTAGACAGATACGAAGCACGTAAACAAATTATTAAAATGCTTGAAGATAATCACTCTTTATTGAGAGTTAAAGACCACGAACATAACGTGGGTAAATGCCAACGTTGTGGAACAACTATCGAACCGTTACTTTCTGAACAATGGTTTGTAAAAATGAAACCTTTAGCAGAAGAAGCAATCAAAGCAGTTAAAGACGGCAGAATTAAGTTTATTCCTGAACGTTGGGAAAAGAACTATTTAGGCTGGATGGAAAATATCCGTGATTGGTGTATTTCTCGTCAATTATGGTGGGGGCACCAAATTCCTGCTTACCACAACAAGCAAACAGGTGAAATGATTGTAGCAAAAGAAAATCCTGATCCAAATGTTTGGGAACAAGAAACAGATGTGTTAGATACTTGGTTTTCATCAGGTTTGTGGCCGTTCTCAACTATGGGCTGGCCAAATACCGAAAGTGAAGATTTCAAAAAATTCTATCCTACAACCACTTTGGTAACAGGTTTTGATATTATTTTCTTCTGGGTTGCCAGAATGATTACAATGGGCTTGGAATTCACCGGAAAAGCACCTTTTTCAACTGTTTATATTCACGGTTTGATTCGTGATGAAAAAGGTCAAAAAATGTCAAAATCAAAGGGTAACACAATCGACCCTGTTGTTATTATTGACAAGTACGGTTGCGATGCGTTGAGATTTACAATGACTTCTTTGTGTACTTACGGTGGTCAGGATATCAAAATCAGTGATGAACGTTTTGAATACGGCAGAAACTTTGCCAATAAAATTTGGAACGCTTCAAGATTTGTACTAATGAACCTTGATGGGGTTGATAATAAAGATATTGATTTTGATAATTTAACTATTGCTGATAAGTGGATTTTAGATAAACTTAACACTGTAGCAAAAGAAGTTAATTCAAACATCGAAAACTACAGAATCGGTGAAACTGCTCACATTTTATATGATTTCTTCTGGAATTCATATTGTGATTGGTATGTTGAAATTGCAAAAATTCAACTTCAGGACGAGGCTTTGAAATTGAATACTCAAAGAGTATTGAGATATGTTCTTGATATGTCATTGAGATTACTTCACCCGATTATGCCACATATTACAGAACGTGTATGGCAGTTAATTCCAAAAGAAACCGATATCAAAGCAATTATGCTTGCTCCATATCCTGTTTATGAGGAAAAATTGGCATATCCGGCTGAGGCTAAGGAAATGGAACTTGTGTTTGAAACAATCAAGTCTTTGCGTAACGTAAGACAAAGCTTCAACATTCCGTTATCTTTGAATTTTGATATCGAAATCAGAGCATCTAAAGACGAAAAACCTATTTTTGAAGCGATTGAAAGCTATATCAGACGTATGGCAAAGGTTGAGAAAATTTCTTATGCAGATGACAGCGTTCCTGTAGCTAAAAAGTCTGCAACAGCCGTTGTTTCCGCTTCTAAGATTGTAATTCCGCTTGAAAACTTGATTGATTTCAATGAAGAAATTGCAAGACAAGAAAAGAAACTTGGAAAGCTTCAAAATGAAAGAAAATCATTAGAAGGCAGAATGAACAATCCTAAGTTTGCTGCAAATGCAAAACCTGAAATTATTAAACAAACTAAAGACAGAATTGAAGAAATTTTGGTTCAAGAGGCTGCAATCAACGAATTGATAAAATCGTTAAAAGCGTAAACTTATGTAAATAATATTCACAAAAAGTGTGACAATATGCAAATTTTATATTGTCCACTTTTTTATTACTTTTATAAGTGATTTTGTAATTATAACTTTAAGTAAAGTTAAGATATATTACAAAACCTTTACAAGATTGGCTAAATTTGCTATGCTTATAGCAAGTTACAGTTAAGTAATAGATAATGGAGTGAATATGACATCAAAAGAGTTAGATTTTGAAAAACTGTTAGAACAGTATGATTACAAATTTCAAAAAGGAGATTTGGTCAAAGGTATTATTTGCGGGTTTGATGCACAAGGCGTTTTAGTTGATATCGGGGCAAAAGCGATTGCCGTTGTTCCGACTTATGAAGCCGTTGACAAAGGCGAACAACCTGAAAATGTTTTCAAAAAAGGTCAAGAGTGTGAATTTTTAATTATCAGAGAAGAAGATGAAGACGGCAAATTTTTACTGTCTAAAAAGAAAGTTGATAATGCTTATGCTTGGAAAGAACTTGAAAAAGTTAAAGCAAATGATGAAGTTATACTTGGAACTATCGTTAACGTTGTTAAAGGTGGCGTTTTGGTTGATGTTTCAGGTATTAGAGGCTTTATTCCGACTTCTCAATTACGAGCAAGAGAATCAGAACTTGAAGTCGGTTCAAAATTAGAATTGAAAATTTTGACACTTGATGTTCAACAAAATAACTTTATTTTGTCTAATAAAAAGGTTTATGAAGATACTGTTGAAGAAGCAAGAAAAAATATCTTCTCTCAAATTGAACCGGGGCAAGTTGTTAAAGGTGAAGTTGTTAGAATTACTGATTTTGGTGCTTTTATTGATATTGGCGGTTTGGACGGATTACTTCCGCTATCTCAACTTTCTTGGCGTTGGATTGATCACCCGACAGATATTTTGAAAGTCGGTGAAAAAATTGACGTTGAAGTTATTTCAATTGATTATGACAAACAAAGAGTTTCATTGAGTTTGAAAAATCTTGAACCTGATCCGTGGATTGAAGCCGCTGAAAAGATTAAAGAAGGTGACAAGGTTCAAGGAACTGTTACGAGATTGAAACATTTTGGTGCATTTATTGAAGTGTTACCAGGGGTTGAAGCGTTGTTACCACATAATGAAGTTGTTGATTTGCAAAATGAAACAGGCAATATCATAAAAGTTGGTGACAAAATTGACACTTACGTTGTGAAATTCAATCCTGCAGATAAGAGAATTTCTCTATCTATTCATGAACAAGGTTCAGAACCTGCTCCTGAACAGGAATAATCAAAATTTTGCTCAAAAAAATAAAACTAAAAAGTGGGGATGTAAATATTGTCCTCACTTTTTTGTTGACTTAAAAAAATATATCATTATAACAATATCATACGTTTAGATGTTTATTACTCTTGAAAAATAAAGGATAATACTAAAAAAGAGAGTAGACAAACCATGCCATTCAGGTACCGATTACAAAAAGTTTTGGACTTTAGAATAAATCAAAAAGAAGAACAAAGAACCAGAGTTCAAAAGGCGCAACAAGCAGTAAATCAAGCCGAGAATGACATAAAAAAAAATAATCAAGACATTCTTGATACAAAACAAGGAATGCGGTCGGCTGACCCAATGATGTACGATACTTACGACAAGTTTTTGGAACATCTTTGGCAGAAGGCCGAGGAACTCGAAGCAAGACGACAAGAGTTGCAAAAAAAACTCGACGAGGAAGTTCAAAAACTCGTAAAATGTGAACAAGCAGTCAAAGTTCTTGAAAAACACAAAGAAAAGAATAAAGAACTATACTTGGCAGAAGAAAAAGCAGCAGAATTAAAGCAATTTTCCGAGTTGGGTGTCACAAGGTTCTTTAAAAAGATTCAAGAGCAAGCGGCAGAAGAAGAATTGAATAACAATAAGTAGAAGGTAATAATATTATGAGCGTAAATTCAACAGTATCATCAGTAAGCAGTTCATCTGCAACATCTCAGGTTTCAAAGTCTTCCAATACTGAAAGTTCAAAAAAGACTTCGGATTCTTCTTTCAAAAATGAAATGGATAAAGTTTCAACTACAGAAAAAACTGAAAAAGATACCAAAGTCGAATCTAAAGATGTAAAAGAAACCAAAGAAACTTCAAAAACTCAAAAATCAGAGGAAGCAACAAAGGCTGAAAATTCAAAAGATGCAAAAGTTGATGATAAAAACACTCTTTCTGACAAAAAAGAAGCCAATATTGTTGATAATAAAGAAAATTTGTTAAAAGATATTGAAAAAAATAATATTGAACTTATTAAAAATCAACAAATTTTAGATAAGAAAAATCAATTAGGTTTGGATCAAAATCTTCAGCAACAAGAACAACTACAATTTGCTCAAGCGAATTTAAACAAAAATAAAATTGATAATCCGATTTCTAAAAAAACTGATGTAAAATCAGAGAAAAAACGTGAAAATGAGTTGGATTCAATTAGTACTGAACTTGATAATGATTTACAAGTTCCGACAGATACTTCACAACTTCAATCAACGGATAGCAATTACAACACTGATTCGTTAGTTGCTGATGAAAATAATATGTTGAATGGTAATGTCATTTTCAATAATGCATTGTCTAGTTTTGATATTAACAATAACGAATTATCAAATGATATTCAACAAATGATAAATACCTCAACAATTGCTCACCATGTCGCAAATGTTAAGGCTACTCAGACTGTTGGAACTATGAAGTTAAATAACTCAACTAACAGTATTTCAATGACTCAATCTGATGCTGAATTCTTTGTTAATTTGACTCAAAATAATGATGTTTCAATGCAAAATATTACAGCTCAGGCTACAGAAATGACTCAACAAGGTGCTGATGTTAAAGAAGTTCAACAAAATGTTAAAGTATCACAAGCGTTACTTGATGCATTGAGTGAATCTCGTGAAAAAAATCAACCAGTGAGAATTGATTTTGATAAAGATGTTTCTGTTGTTTTAAGAGTCGGTAAAGATGGAGCCTTGGCCGCAAACTTTATTCCGGGTGACAAAGCAGTTGAACAATATTTGAGAAACAATATCGAATCCTTGAAAAATACATTTAACGAAAACGATTTACCGTATTCTGATTTGAGTTACTCTAATCGTGGCGGCAAACAACAACGTGAAAATCAACGCAATAGACAACAACAGCAACAATAATAAAAGGAGAGTTTAACAAAATATGAATGATGCTTTTATCACAGCAATAAATACCCAATATGCAACAATAAACTGGATGGATGTTATCGCCGATAACATGACTAATGTTTATACTCCTGGGTTTAAAGAAAAACAAGTAAGTTTCAAAACCTTTTTAGGTGGTGCAATTAATGATGACTATAGCAAGAAGATGAGCCAAGGTAAGTCAACTCCTGGTACTTCTAATGATAACGTATTTTTAGAAGGTAAAGGCTTTTTCTTGACAAAAACACCTGACGGTAAGAGTGTTTACACAAGACTAGGTGAATTTACTTTTGACGGAGAAGGTGTTTATAAGGCTTCAAACGGCAATACTGTTCAAGGTTATATCCTTAATGATAAGGGCGAAATTATGCAAGGTACAAAACCTATAAGTGCTGATTTATATCAAGAAACAGCCTTGAAGGGCGGAGCATTAGATATCCCGACAACTAATATCAAAATGTGGATTGACCCGAATAATGGTAAATATTTAGGTAAGTATGACGAATACGAAATTCAAAAAGATGGTACTATTGTTGGTAAAGCAGAAAACGGCAAAAAAGTTGTTCCGCTATACCGAATTACAACAAGGAATTTCCACAATGCCGCAGGATTGTATGAATATAAAGACGGAATGTTTTTAGAAACCGAAGAATCAGGCAAACCTGTTTTGGGTTGTGGTGAAATCCGTTCAGGTCTGTTAGAACTTTCTAATGCTGATTTTAAAGGTAATATTTCTTACTATAAAATGGCAAAATTACAGATGGAAGTTGTTAATAAACTTATTTCATCTAACAAAGAATTGCTACAACAAGCAATGCAAATGGTTAGCAGTTCTTAATAAAATAATTGTGATAACGTTAAACTCCATTACAAAAGAGGCGAAAGCCTCTTTCTTTTTTGTAAATTTATTTACATTTGGCAAAATAAATTGTATCATTGAAATATAGTAAAAATAAAGAGGAATACAATGGAAAAATTAGTTATAGCAATCGGTTCAGATCATGGAGGATTTGAATATAAAAATTTAATTAGTGACCATTTGAAACAAAAAGGTATTGATGTCATTGATGTCGGTACTTATACTAAAGATTCTTGCGATTATCCTGAAATAGCAAGAAAAGTTACTGCTAATATTGTAGAAAACAATGCTCAAAAAGGAATTTTGATTTGCGGTTCCGGTATTGGAATGTCTATTGTTGCAAACAAAACAAAAGGAATTAGGGCAGCATTATGCTCTGAAACTACATCAGCAAGGTTATCAAGACAGCATAACAATTCAAATGTATTATGTATGGGACAACGTTTGATTGGCGAAACTATGGCTTTGGAAATTGTAGATACTTGGCTTGATACCGAGTTTTTAGGCGGAAGACACCAACACAGAGTTGATATTATTGAATAGAAAGGTTTAAAATATGGAATTAGATTCACATAAGTTTGCATGTGCAATAGCACAGTTTTTAGATGATAAATTGGCAAAAGATATTGTCATTTTGGATATTAGTAATGTATCTTCTTTGGCTGATTATTTTGTAATCGCTACCGGTGATTCAACTCCGCAAGTTAAGGCTTTGATGGAAACTGTTAAGGACAATGTTAAAACTAAATTAGGTAAACTCCCGTTGAGAATTGAAAACGACTCCAAAAGTCGTTGGAACTTGCTTGATTACGGAGATGTTGTTGTCCATATTTTGCATAAAGAAGACCGTGAAACTTACGCAATTGAAAAATTTTGGAATCACGCATATAGCGTTACTGAAGATGAATGGCGTGAAGTTGGTAAGGAATACAGTGAATATGCTAATAAGTAATAAGAAAGAGGTCACAAAGACCTCTTTTTTATTGAAAATTTTATTTGATTTTTAGCAATTAAACTCTTGCGTTAATTGTTTTATCTAAAAACTCAGTCATTGCCTTTTTGAATTGTTCAGCCTCAGCCTGCGTAGGAGCCTCAAAACGCAACGTAAATACCGGTTCTGTATTACTTTGTCTAATTAGAGCAAAACCGCCTTCAAAAACGATTCTCATACCGTCTAGAGTGACAATATCTTTTATTTTAGAACCAAACATATCAGGGTTAGATTTTACTTCATTTTTCATTGCTTCCAATACTTCTTTTTTCAAGTGATTTGGACAAGGAAAACGAACTTCATCACTTGTAAATACTTGAGTGAATGGTTTTAAAATTTCATCAATTGTGAAATTAGGGTTTAGTTTTTTATTTTTTGCAATAATTTCAATCATTCTGCAGCCGGCATAAATAGCATCATCAAAACCGTAGTATCTGTCTTTAAAGAAAGTATGACCACTCATTTCTCCGCCTAATACCGCATTTGTTTCTTTCATCTTACCTTTAATGTAGCCGTGACCGGTTTTACACATAATTGCATTTCCGCCAGCTTTATTAATAGTATCAAACAAGACTTGAGAACATTTAACCTCAGACACAACGGTTGGCTTTTGGTCAATGATGTCCATTGCATAAATTAAGAGCAATTTATCACCAGTTAAAGGTTTTCCGTGTGAATCTACAACACCGATTCTGTCGCTATCGCCATCATAAGCTATTCCGACATCTGCTTTATTTTCAACAACAGTTTTGGAAAGTGTTTCAAGTGTTGATAGAATGCTTGGATTTGGGTGATGGTTTGGAAATCTTCCATCAGGCTCAGAGAAAAGTTCAACAACTTCACAACCGAGTTCTTTGTATAATTTAGGTCCTACGATACCACCTGTAGCATTTGCACTGTCAACAACAACCTTGATTCCAACTCCAACTTTACCGAAAGATTTTTTCATTTCGTTAATGTATTCGTCAATAATTTCGGTTTGGTAGTCATAGTCGTTCAATTTTTCAGGTAATTCAGACCATTTTGCATAAGTTTCTTCTTTAACTTCTTTGATTTGAGCCTCATTCAAAGATTGATGATTAAATGTCATTTTCAGACCATTGTACTCACTAGGGTTATGGCTTGCGGTAATAATCATTGCTCCATCAAGATTGTGAGCAAATTCAGAATAATAACCGATAGGAGTCGGCGCTAAACCTAAATCCTCTATGTGACCAACTTTTGAATTAGACAATCCATTTAAAATTGCACGTTTTAGGCTTGGAGAATGCAATCTTGCATCCATACAAACACTAATTTTCAAGTTTTCAGGCTGTTTTTGAGTTTGTTTTGAAATCCAAGAGGTGTAACCTATTGCTATATTATAAAAAAGTTCTTCAGTTATATCATCATTATAAATTCCACGAATATCATTTTTTCCAAATGCATGTTCATATTTTTGCATAATTCACTTCTCCTATTATTTAGATTATAATTAAATCATACCATGAAAAACTTATTAAAAAATCTGGCAAATAATCAAAATCTGGCAATAACAATCTTTTTGTTGCCAGCATTACTTGGAACCTTGATATTTATTATTATTCCTGTATTTTGCTCATTTGGTTTAAGTTTTGCTAAGTGGGATTTACTTAATCCCATATCTTTTGTTGGTTTAGAAAATTATAAAAATTTATTTAACGATAAAGTTTTTTATCAAACCTTGGTAAATACAATAGTTTTTGCAATTTCGACTTCGGTTTTCGGAGTTATTATTCCGTTGATTTTGGCATCTGTTTTGAATTCCAAAATTCGAGGAAGTGAGTTTTTTAAAACTGCATATTTTCTACCATTTATTACTCCAATGATAGTTATAGGCATTGTTTGGGGCTGGATATTTGATCCTAATATCGGTTTGTTAAATAAGCTGTTACATTTACATATCAATTGGCTTTATGATGTGAAATATGCCATGCCGGCACTAATTGCAGTTTCTGTATGGAAGCTTATCGGATATAATATGATAATTTTCCTTTCTACTTTATCTTCAATTTCACAAAGTCTGTTTGAGGCTGCAAAAATTGACGGAGCAAATTCAATTCAAACTTTTCGACATGTAACTATTCCCATGTTATCGCCAACAATATTCTTTGTTGTCATAATCACGACTATAAGTTCATTTCAGGTGTTTGATTTGATTTATTTAATGACTCAGGGCGGACCATTTAATAGTACAAATGTTTTGGTTTATTCAATTTATCAAAACGCTTTTGAGTATTTCAATGTTGGGAAGGCTAGTGCGATTGCTTATGTTTTATTTGCGATAATTCTTGTTTTAACCCTTTTACAGTGGAAATTTCGCAAAAAAATTGTCTATAATGAGATAGATTAGGTTAATATCTCTTAATATTTGCTTTGATATTTTAAAGTTTTTATTAAACATTTCCGATAAATAATCTGTAAGATACCATTAAATCAACACGGGGTGTGTATAGATTATGTTTGAAGAACTAAAAAGACGAGAGCTTATAGAAGCACTAAAGAGTTTAATTGAAAAAGCAGAAGCTGAAACAGACGAAAAAGATAGCGACATTTATTGCGAATTTATGAAAGGTATGATTTTAAATACATACAGCACAAATTAGTAATTTAGGCAATGTGAATTTCTATTGATTTTTATAGAATTTTACTATGAATATTGTTGTGATAGGCGGAGTTGCCGCAGGATCAAAAGCTGCCGCTAAAATTAAACGTTTACTACCTGATTCAAGTGTAAAAATATTTACCGATGATACGCATGTTTCATATTCATCGTGTGGTTTACCCTTTTATATTCAAGGTAATTTTAAAGATTACAGAAGTCTGCTTGTGCGGTCAGTGGAAGATTTTAATCAAGCGGGAATTGATGTATATTTAGAACATCGAGTCACAAAAATTGATATAAAATCACAAACTTTGACTGTACAAAACAAACTCAACAGTATTTGTGTCCCTTATGACCGTTTAATTATTGCAACAGGTGCAAGACCTATTATACCAAATGTTAAGGGTGTAAGAGATTTTGAAAACATTTATACCTTGCGAAAAATTGAAGATGGTATAAAAATTAGAGAACAAATGCTCAAAAGTAAAAACGCTGTCATTGTTGGTGGTGGTTTTATCGGGCTTGAATTGCTTGAAGCGTTTGTCAAAAATGGGCTGAATGTCACACTGCTAGAACGTGGTGACAAGATTATGCCTTCTTTTGATCCTGAAATGTCTGATGAAATAAAGACGCGAATTGAATTGTCTGACGAAAAGAATTTTCAAATTCTCACGGGGGAAGCAGTTGTCGAAATTGTTGGTGAAAACGGACTTGCAACAAAGGTTTTGACTTCTTCTGGAAAAGAAATTGATGCGGAAATTATTGTTTTGTGTGTCGGAGTAATTCCAAACAGTGAAATTGCACGTGATGCAGGGATTGTAATAGGAAAATCCGGCGCAATTAAAGTTAATAAACTTATGCAGACCTCAGTTGCTAATATTTATGCTTGCGGAGATTGCTGTGAAGAACCGCATTTGATTAACGGAAAATCGGTATGGGTTCCGCTGGGTTCGACCGCAAACAAAGAAGGTAGATGTGCCGCCTTGAATGCTGCAGGAATTTACACTGTATTTGAAGGAGTTTTAAGTTCTTCTGTCACACGCTGTCTTAATACTACAATGTCAATGACAGGTTTTACAGAAAAAGTCGCCAAAGAGTACGGCTACACGCCTGAAACAGTAACTGTAAACAAACATGATATGGTTGGCTACATGCCTGAAGCAAGTGAAATTACACTCAAAATTGTTGCAGAAAAAGCAACAGGACTGCTTTTGGGTGGGCAGGCAGTCGGTTCTATTGGCGCAGATAAGCGCATAAACACACTAGCAACTGCTCTTGTTGGCAGATTGACTGTTAAAGAATTTGCAGCAAATGATTTGACGTATTCACCGCCATTTTCAACGACCATTGACCCGTTACTTGATGCAATGAATATTCTATCTTCAAGACTATCCGAAAGTTAATTACTGTTGCAATTTGTAGATATATCTGGCAACCGCTTCTCCCATTGCAAAACAGTTTGCTTGAACTCTCAATGCCCCTTGAGCCAAGTAATCTGCAGATAAACATCTTCCTACGACAAACAAGTTGTCGTAATCTGCTGCCATCAAACTTTCTATTGGTAATTGATATTCTCCGTCAAGTTCTAAGGTTGAACTATTTTTATCCTTTGAGTGAACATCAACCGGATAATTTGAAATAAGTGCGGGATTTTCAAATTTTTTGCCCGAGCGTAAATCGTCAATAGTATAAACATACTTGCCTTTCACCCTATTTGAAACTCTTACGCCTATTCCGTCAGAAATGTTTGAAATAAAAGCTTTTTCAAATCCGACAAGGTACTCTTTGCAAAATTTGGATAGTCTGTAAATGCTTGCTCTACCTTCAATTAAGGCTTTGCTAATATCTTGAGTCATGTTCGGATTAAGATTTTCAATAATACGAGGACAGTTAAACGCAATCGTAGACGGCATTCCCGCTACGGTAAACACTTGAAAATAGTTTCTATCAGCGTCTTTTAGCATTCCATTTTTAACCGCTTTGTCAAATAATGGTGCTAAAGCCCATTTCTTGTTGTCGTCCCAAGTGTATGCTGTAGATAAATGTGGAATTCCGTTTATATGTTCAAAAGTTGTCACATTACGGTCTTTGTCAATAGAAATAAGCCATTTGCCAAACTTTTCAATATCAACACCGCTCATCAAAAATCTTAGGCTCATCGGTTGAAATTCCGCAGAATCATCTAAAAATTCACAGTTAACTTTTTTTGAAAAATCAGCATTGCCTGTTGCATCTACAATATACTTCGTTTCGATACATACCGATAAAGTATTATCAAAAGTAAGAGTATTATTATTAGTATATATCGAATAGTTATATGAAGATAACATTGTAGAGTTAATGTTCAACTTATGTATATTATTATCTTCAATTTTGACATTTGTAACCTCAGTATTAAATCTAATATCAACATCAACCGAACTAAGCATTTCATCAAGAGCGATTTTGGCGATTTCTGGATTAAACCAGCCAATATTACCTTGATAAGTCGTTTGACCGCCCATTTCAGCCATTTTAAGTGCAAAAGACTTGTAAAAAGCGTTATTTATCTGATGGTTGCCGACATTCATGACCGGTACAACAAGATTAGATGTAATAGCGCCACCCAGTGCAGAACTCCGCTCAATAAGCAAGGTTCTTAAGCCTAACAGTCCGGAAATATACGCTGCTGCACAACCGGCTGTACCTCCACCAATAATAACTATATCGTACGTTTTTGTCATGATTAAAATTCTCCTCAAGGTAATTATTTATATGATATTCCATGTTAGCCTGATGGTGCAAATAATTTACAAATTATGACTATTTGAAAATGTGCAAAATTTTGCATACTCAAAATAATACGCTGCGATATATTCCAATAACATTTGTCTAATTTTTTGTAAAATATAGTTTTTTATAATGTGAACTTGATTCTCTTGTCGAAGTTTTAACTTCGTTTTCTCGAGCCAATAAAATCGCCTCATTTTGCGCCGTTAAATTTTGGTCACGATAAAATATACCGGCTTTTGTTTTAATGAGCCCTAAATCGAATTCTGAGAGTTGATGTTTTATGAGAGTTTTGTCTTTTGCTGCAACAGTACCAAAATATTGTTTTGTTCGTTCGTTATAAATTTGTCCGATATGAAATCCTGCTTCTGTCATCGCACCACGAATAGATGCTGAAGATGAGTAAGTTAATAACATACCATCAGGGGCTAAATGGTCATAAAGTTGTTTGAAAAATTCAAACGACCACAAGCAAGGACATTTTGATGGAGTAAAAGCATCTAAAAATATCAAATTGTATAAATTATTATCTTCAAGTATGATTTTTCTTGCATCATCATTTTTTAAGTCAAAAATAATTTCCTGTGGCTGATATGTTTTTAGCCTGCTTTTATAACTTAATGATACATGTTGATAATATATATTATGTAAGAGCGATAAGAACCCATTGCTATGCTTACAACTAGTCATCTTGTGTTTATAAAGTTCAAAAATGCCCCTAATATTTGAATCAAAAAACGGCTTAAAAATTTTATCAGATAATATCGAATTTACTGTCTTATCAGTAAAAATCTCGGGTTTATTGTTCATTAAAAACTCTAATAAAAGGTAGTTTATCACAGGTGGAATTTTCAGAATTTCACATTTGACGTCGGTGTCTAAATATTTGTGAATTTTATCATTTGGTATTGTTTTATTAAACTTTTTATAACTCTTTTCGCCAGTTTTTATGAACGGAGATAGATAAGAAAGTGTTTTATCAAAATCAATTGCTTTAATATAGATACGAGATGTGTTATTACTGATAGTGTTTGAGCGATTAGCAGTATTTTGCTTAATAAATCTTTGTAAAATTTTCTTAAAGATAATTTTTATCGAGGTAGTTTTATTTACATGTAACGAAGCGTTATAATTTCTTGTTTTATTATGTTTAATATTATTGGAATATATCGTTTCGCTATTAGATGATAATAGATTATTTTGTTTTGTAGTTTTATCGGTATATATCGCTTCGTACTTATTTGTATTTTTGAGTGGTGTTTTATTGGTATGTATCGGAGCGTAACCTTTTGCAAGTCTAAATTTTTTCTTTGTGATTTTTCTAGGAAAATTTTTGAAAAATTTCTGAAATTTATTTGTTTTTTGGTTTTGAAAATTATTTTTAGAAGAAATATTTTTTCTATAGTCTAAAATACAATTAAGCAAGGCTTTTGTGTTATACCCGATGCCATAGCAGATGTCCAGAACCTTTATATTATCATATTTTGACAGTATATCATGCAGATTGGACGGGTAAATAAACTTTTCATAGGCTTCTGTGAGAGCACCGGTTGCACTGTGGTAGATATCATTAAAATCTTTGCTGTACAATCCGACCGAACCGTCTTTAGTAAAATATGGATAAAATTCACTCATATCAACACTTTAGAACATTTTTTGAAATATGACAAATTGTTAAAATAACTTAAATAAGCCATTTTTTGTGTTTTTGGTATAATATCTAAAGAAGAAAGGTAAGTAAAATATGAAAATTACAGTAAAAGTGCCTGCAACAACTGCAAATCTCGGACCAGGGTTTGATTGTTTAGGAATGGCACTACCTATATACAATACTATTACTATTGAAGAAACTGTTCTTCCTGGAACTGGTGTGGAAATAAATGTTTTCCCTAATAGTGATATGGTTGAACAGTCATCATTAGAGCATATTCCGCTTGATAATAACAGTATTGTTTATAAAGCCGTAGAACTTTTATATAATATGATTGGACAATCTCCAGCAGAGTTAAAGATTAATATATACACAGGAATCCCTGTCGCAAGAGGATTAGGCAGCAGTTCTTCTGTTATTGTCGGTGCTTTATTTGCCGCAAATGAACTTTTAGGACGTCCGGCAGATGAACCTGCATTATTATCAATTGCTTGCGAAATCGAAGGACACCCTGATAATATTACTCCGGCAATTGTTGGTGGTTTGGTAATTTCTTCTCAAGAAGATGATGGTAGCGTAGTTTACCGAAAACTAGATTGGCCACAAGAGTGGGCGATAACTGTTTGTATTCCTGATTTTGAATTATCAACAGATATTGCACGTTCTGTTTTACCGGCAGAGGTTCCAATGCAAGATGCAATATTTAATGCAAAAAGACTTGCGTTGTTTGTCGAAGCAGTTCATACAAAAGATTCTGAACTAATGAAAATGGCGCTACAAGACAGACTTCATCAGCCATACCGAATGAAATTAGTTCCGGGATTGAGTTCAATCATCAACAATTTAAGACATTTTGATAATGTTTTAGGTTGTGTTTTGAGTGGCGCTGGGTCTTCAATTTTGGTAATATCTGAAAAGAACAACTTGGATAAAATTCGAAATGTTGTAAAAGATACTTGGGCAGACCAAAATATCAAATGCGAAATTAAGACTCTATCTGTTGAAAACAATGGCGCTCAAATCATTACTAACGAAGATTAGTCTTGTTATTAATGTAATTAGAGAATAAAAAATATATAAAAAGCTTCCATAATTGATAAGAACATTAGGGAGGCTTTTTTCATGAACATTAAAATTTTAGATATGTGTGTAGGGTGCGGCGCTTGCGCAATAATTAACCCTGAAGTGTTTGAAATCAATCAAAATAAGGCAATTGTAAATAATTCAAGGATAGAAAATTTTGAAGACTTGTGCATAGATGCAGCCATAACATGTCCTGTTAATGCCATTGAAATTGATGAAAATTAAATAAGTTAAGAAATATTAAGCACTTAAAATCCAATGATAATGCCGATTTCAAAATTTTATAAAAATCCAAAGTCAATTTTACTACGAAAAAATACTTTATAAAAGAGTAGGTAAATTTGTAGTAAATTTGTAGTAAATTTGAAAGGTAGGTATTTATGACAATCGGAGTAGCAACAGGACATGCAGCAGCAATTATGTTGGACAGAAGCAAAGGCTCTATGACAAACAGAGCTCAATGTGCAAAAGAGCACTTTAAAAATGATATGAAAACTGGTTTAAAAATAGGTACTGTCGGTGCCGGCGCAGTAGGTGTTGCTTATGCAGCAAAACATAGCCCAAAAGTTGCCAAAGCAGTAACTTATGGAACAAAAACTATTGGCAAAGCTATTGGACATATTGCTAAAAAAGTTGGAGCAAAAGATTTTGCTACAAAACTATTAAAATATCCTTTATGTCAAAAACGTTTAGGCGCATTGGCAGTAGGTATTGCAGCAGGCGCTTACGTATTAGACACTTTATTCAATTACGCAAATAAAGCAGGCAGAATTAATCAAAAATACGAAGATGCTGCAAAAATAGAAGGAACAACCAAAAACGTTGTTTTAGATGCTTAATTATCTTTGATAAATTTTTAGATAAAAGCGGTGTAGATAGACTCTATACCGCTTTTTCGTAAGTAAAAGTTACTGTGATGAAATTATCATCAATTTTTGTAATAGCCCAGCGAAGTACATTGCCAAACCGTTGATTTAGTTCATTTTCAATATTTTCCGTTGAAAAATCGAAGTTTTTCTCCAGTTTTACGATTTCAGAAATTATTCTAGTTTTCATATTCTATTCCACTGTTACCGATTTTGCCAAATTTCTAGGCTGGTCAACGTCTTTACCCAAAAATTCCGCAATATAGTAAGCAATCAGTTGCAAAGGAATCATTGCGATAATCGGAGACAAGATTTCGTTAACCTCAGGAACTTTGATTATGTAATCGAACAAATCGTCCAATTTCGGGTCATCTGAGTTCGTCAAAGCAATCATTCTTGCGTTTCTTGCTCTTGCTTCTTCGCTATTAGATAATAATTTTTCGTAAACAGAACCCTTCATCAAAATTGACAATACCGGCATTGTTTCGTCTAGCATTGCAATCGGTCCATGCTTTAATTCACCTGCAGGATAACCTGTAGCGTTGATATAACTGATTTCTTTAAGTTTCAACGCACCTTCAAGTGCCGTCGGGTAATTTATACCTCTTGCAATATAGATAAAGTCTTTTGTTGAAGAATATTTTCTCGCACATTTTTGAATACATTCTTTGTGAGCCAAAATTTGTTCAATTTTTTGCGGTAACAATAACAATTCTGACTTGATTTCTACTAACTCGTCTTGTGGCATAGAGTTTTTAATTTCAGCCAAATATAAAGCCAATAAGTAGAATGAAGTCAATTGCGCAATATATGATTTTGTTGCAGCAACTGAAACTTCAATACCTGCACTCACCGGAACCAAACTGTCTGCTTCTCTTGCCATAGCGCTATCAGGACGGTTTGTAATAATTAAAATGTGAGAACCTTTAGCCTTTGCTTGTTTTATAGCAGTCAAAGTATCTGCAGTTTCACCTGATTGTGAAACACCAATAACAAGAGTATGCTCATCAGTTACAGTGTTTCTGTAAATGTATTCGCTAGATGCTTCAATATCAACAGGAATTTTACAAAAATCTTCAATAATATATTTACCTATCATTGCAGCGTGAAGAGATGTTCCGCAAGCAATAATCTGAATTCTGTTTAGATTTCTAAGGCTTTCAATATTCAATTTAACTTCATCTAGCGATACAGGTGAATCAGCAGTGTGAAGTTTTCCAACCAAAATGTTTCTGATTACATCAGGTTGTTCATGAATTTCTTTAAGCATAAAGTGCTTATAACCCATTTTGCTTAGTGCAACAGGTTCCCAAGGCAATACTTCAACTTTCGGAGTTAAAATATTACCATCTGCATCTTCAAGTTTTATTGTATTAGGCGTCAATGTTGCAACTTGATTATCTGTTAGATAAATAGCATTTTTTGTGTGTTTAATAAATGCCGGAATATCAGATGCAACATAAAATTCGTTCTCTCCAACACCAATAACAAGAGGTGCATTTCTTTTGGTTACAACAAGTTTATCTTTTTCGTCCTTGTGCATTACGCCAAATGCGTACGCACCTTCTATTCTTTTTGCAGCAAGTTGAACCGCTTTGGTCAAGTCTTTAACTTCACCATAAATTTGTGCCATTAAATGAGCAACAATTTCAGTATCAGTTTGAGAACGGAATACACAACCTTTTGCCTCTAGTTCAACTTTTAATTCTTTATAATTTTCGATAATACCGTTATGAACAATTACAAGTTTTCCGCAATTACATGTATGTGGGTGAGCATTGATTACTGTCGGTTTCCCGTGAGTTGCCCAACGAATATGTCCGATCCCCATTGTTGATTTTGCAATTTCATAAGCATGTGGACTCAATTCCTCACGTAAATTACATAATTTACCTTCTGCTTTATAAATTTTAATGCCATCAGCACATTGTACTGCAATACCAGAAGAATCATATCCTCTATATTCTAACTGTTCTAAACCATCTAATAATATATCTACAACAGGTTTTCTACCAACGTAACCTATAATACCACACATACTGTATCTTCTCCCTACTTTCTGTACAATATCTATAGTATCATCAAAATATTAACTTTAGGTTTCCTTAATATAATTTTTACATTAGTCTAAAATGTGTATGCCTGCACCCATTGTAGGTTGCGTAATGTTGTTATAACGATATCCTCTGTTACCATAATATGCGTTGTGATATCCCGGAAGCATTGCATTGTTGAATATCGGTGGGGTAATTGGCGGAGTTAAACCTGTCGGATAACCGTTGTATCTGCTGTAAATTCTACGAAACGGATTTGGTGAATAGTAGTCAGCAACATAGTTTTTCATATTATAAGTATCTTGATAGCATGATAAAATATTATTCACACGTTCTGAATAACTCATAGAAGGGTATGTTTGGCGGAAAAGGGTTTGCTCAATTCTGCCAAGTCGGTTTGATAAAGATTGTCTTGGATAAATTTTATGATATAAGTATATTTCAACCCTGTTCAAGTCTTGTGAATAAAGGTCGCCGGTGTCATTGTACGAAGTATCATTATTGGCCATGTTAGATGAAATATATTTATGAGTTTCGAGTTTTCCACCTGCCATGACAGCGTTTGTTAAACCCAGAACTAAACAAAATGCGGCAAAGCTTAGTAATAATTTATTCATATATAATCCTCACTCTCAAGTGTTATCCTAATTCGGACGTGATATTTTTACATTGTGCAAATCGGTAATATTACAAAGTGGTAAATTTTTGACATAAGTGTTATTATAAAAATATGTTAAATGCAAAAAGAGAGAAAAAAGAAGTTATCGCATACCTTCACACCCACTGGGATAGAGAATGGTATCGAGAGTATGAAGTTTTTAGACTAAGACTTGTGAGAGTCTTTGACAAAGTTTTGGAAATGCTTGAAAATAGAGAAATTCCGTCATTTTACTTTGATGGGCAAGTTTCAGCATTGCAAGATTATTTAGAATTAAGACCGGAAAAAGAAGTTCTGATAAAAATGTTGATAGCAGATAATAGGTTGTTTATTGGACCATTTTACTGCTTGGTTGATGAATTTTTAACTGATGGTACATGCTTTAGAAAAAACCTCGAAATTGGTCTGCAAATTGCACGAAACTATGGTTGTAAAGATTTTATCGCATATCTTGCCGATACTTTTGGGCATAGCCAAAATATTCCGGAAATTTTAAAAGAGTATGGAATAGATAAGGCGGTAGTTTGGCGAGGTTGTGGAGATAAAATACCTGCTAATTTTAAATTTGGTGGAATTAACACTGTAAATCTCGTACGTGGTTATTTTAACGATATTTTTTCTACAGATAAAACTATTGACGAAAAAGCAGAATTTTTAAAACATAATTTGGATTTGATTGCAGAAAAATCCTGTAATACTTTACTATTGCCGATTGGTGCTGATCACTTAGGTGTTCCGTCAGATATTATGGAACAAATTGAAGCAGTAAATGAAATATTAGAAGATTATAAAATTACGGTTGGTTCGTTGTTTGATTATTTTGAAAAAGTTAAATTTAAAGACAATGTAAATACCGAATTACGTGATAACTCTAAAACGTTTACTTTGCAAGGAGTTTATTCTTCTCGAACAAAATTAAAAAGATTGAATACAGAATGTTCTTATAAACTGGAACTGGCAGACAAACTTCAATACAATTTTGGAGCAAATTATGATACGGCAATAGACTATGCATATAAACTCTTGTTGCAAAATCAGGCACATGACAGTATTTGCGGTTGTTCAACAGACATGGTTCATGAAGAAAATATAGTAAGATTTAACAAAATTCTTCAAATTGCAGATACAATTATCAATGAAATTAGCATGACTCAACCCGAAAACTTGTCTATGTCTTTCAAATATCCTGACAAATATAAAATTTTGGAAATTCAACGAACTAAAATTGAGGAAAATGCTCAGATTATTGAAAAGAAGAAAGGTTTTCCGCGAGAATTGTTGTATGATACAAATAAAATTCCTGTAACTGAAGACTATACAACAATTTACGCTATGTTAAAAGAATTTAATCCTGACAAGAAACAGCAAGATTTGATTATTAGCAGTACAAATTTATTCAATCTAAATATCAATTTGAGTGTTGAAAACGGAAAAATAAATATATACGACAAAGCAAAGTGCTACGCTAATTTTGTTGAGTTTGTGAGATGTAAAGATTACGGTGATAGTTACAACTTTGGACCGGTCAAAAATGATGTTGAAGAAATTGCTGAAATTAAATCATCAAAAGTCATTGAAGAAGGTCCTTTGCGTTCAACATTGCGTATTATGACAAGTTTCTTTACTGTTGATGTTTCATTATATAAAAAATCTAAACTTCTAAGATTTAAAATAAAATGGCTGAATTTGTCATCTAACAAGCGTTGGCAAGTTAGATTTAACTTTCCGAACAAGGTAAAAGAAGTTAAATCAGAAGACATGAACATGCTTATAACCAGAAAATTTGACCCTGATTATGATATTAGAGAAAATTTGCCAACAGAAAAAGGAATAGAAGCAAAAACAAATACTGCACCATTCCAACGTTTTGTTTGGGCAAACGGATTGGGTATTGTAACAAAAGGTATAACAGAATATGAGGTTAAAGACAATCATTTAGCATTGACTTTGCTCAGAAGTACCGGAATTATTTCTAATCCTAAAAATCCGGCAAGAACAACTCCAGCAGGACCGCCTATTGAAGTTCCTGGGTTGCAGCAACTTGGAGAAAATGAAGTGGAATTTGCGATAGGATTTATTCCTGTAAATGATTGGGCGAACTATGTTGAGGAAATCTATCCGCAAACAATTTTGTTTTAAAGTCTAAATTTTATAACTACAAATAAAATAAAAAACGGTCTAAATGACCGTTTTATTTGTTTCCTATCCTTTTTCCTTAAATTTTTCTTTCCTGTTTTTCCTATTGATTTACAACGACCTTTGCTACAAAGTTTATAGCATCAAAGAATGAATCTTTTACAAACTCTTTTGCTAATACTGTCATTGGTCTGTTTTCAATACAATCAAACACGTAGTAAATAGGATCTTGTGAGTTGTTAAATCTCATTCTTCTGTCTTTATTTCTCAAATAATTTATTTCTGTTGGTTGACCTTTGCGAGATCTTCTTTTTGTTATTGAACCAAATGCTTGTCCTGAAGTTGAAATCATTTTTTTCTCTCTCTTATTCTTTATATCTTACATATATATAAAGTATTTAAGTTCGAAAAAATTGCCTTTTTGATGTTATTTTTGTAAACAAATATTAAGCATTATTTTTCAAGTTCAATTGTTTCATCATCTTCTTGAATATTTTTGCCTATAGATTTTTCAAGTTCAGCACGAGCAGAATTGTATTCGTACAAGGCAGTATAATAGGTTAATTGCGCTTGTTCGTAAGTGTTTTCAGCATCTTTTAATTCAGTTGGAGATGCCTCACCAACACGATAACGTCCATAAGATAACTCGTAATTTTCACGAGATTGTTTAACGTTTAAGATTGCAACCGGAAGTTGATTACGTTTTTCTTCAAGTTTCAAATAGGCATTCTGAATTTCTAAATAGATACTATTTTGTGTATTTCGAGCATTCGCAAGTTCTCTATCATACAAATATTTGGCTTCTTTTATTTCATTTCTGATAAGCATTGCGTTAATTGTAGGGAAAGTTAAATAACCACCAATATTAAAACCATAATTAGAGTTCCAAGACTTACCACCTCGTTGATATTGACCTTCAAAACTCAATGTTGGGAAGAACGATTTTTTTGTTAATTTGATAGTTTGATTAACACCTTCAACTTTAATTTCTGCAAGTTTCAATTCAGGACGCGAATCTCTTGCTGTATCAATTGCCTGCTCAAAGGACAAATTAACTGGTTTATATTGCAATTTATCAACAATATCGTATCTTTCGATATAAGGCACACCCATAACATTATTCAATTTTGCAATCGCCAAGTTAACTGCATTTTCAGCCTGAATAAGCTTTAATTTTGCATTACTCAAGTTTGTTTCTGCAATTGTAACATCGACTTTCGGATTTTCACCTGTCAAATAAAACGCTTTTGCCTGATTGTAAAATAATTGGTATTTATCAACGGTATCTTGCGCTACACGACGATTTTCATAAGCATATAAAACATTGTAGTAAGCATCTTTAGTTTGATAAATTACATCATTAACAACGGCTTCAAAAGTCTTTTTGTAACCTTCATAATCTAATTTTCTGATTGTTGCCTGATTTTGAGTTACTCCAAAGTCATAGAGCATTTCTTGCAGTGAAATTTGACCTAGCAAATAGTAATTAAACTCCAAACTTTGTCCTAAAGCGTCAGACAATTGCAATTGTCTTAAACGAGTATAGCCGGTTTGCCACGAAATTGTGGGGAAAAAGTTTGACCATACTTGTTTAATTCTGGCATCAGATGCCAAAATATCTTGAAAAGCAGCGTTAATTTGCGGATTATTACCAAGTGCAAGTTTCAAACAGTTATCAAGAGTCATATCAATATTTTTTTCAATAGAGCCTGATATGACATAGTTTGGATTAACTTTTACCTCAGGCAAAACATGTTCACCTTGCGGGTATTCGTCCGTATTGATATCATTACCCAAACTTTTAGCCAAGGTAATTGGTGAAATCATTATCATTATAAAAATTATCAATAATTTTTTAAGCATCTTTTTTACTTTCTTTGATTTTTGAAACTTTACTTGACATGTAAATTTTAAATTCCTCAACCATAACGTAAAATGCCGGAACTAGGAAGGTTCCAATGAATGCAACCGCCATCATACCACCAAATACTGTCATACCAACAGAGTGTCGAGAGGCAGCACCTGCACCTTGCGCAAATACAAGAGGTAACAAACCTAAAATAAACGCAATATTTGTCATCATTACCGCTCTGAAACGTAATTTTGCAGCCTGCATCGCAGCTTCTCGTATCGGCATTCCGCTTTCATGAGCATCTTTTGCAAATTCAACAATAAGAATCGCCTGTTTTGTACTCAAGCCGATTAACATAACCAAACCGATTTGAGAATACAAATCCATTGAATAACCTGCAACATACTGAAAAACTAGCGCTCCGACAAGCGAAACAGGAGTAACCAATAGTACACTTATTGGCAAGAACCAACTTTCATACAGTCCGACCAAGAACAAGAAAATAAATACCAAAGACATTACCAAAATCGGTAAGATTTGTCCGCTGGATTGTTTTTCTTGTAAAGATGAACCTGACCATGAATAACCCATATTATCCGGCAAAACTTCATCAGAAAGTTTTTCCATCATCTCCATTGCTTTACCTGAACTTACGCCTGAACGTGCACTTCCGTTAATCGTAATTGCCGGATACATGTTAAATCTAGTTCTGGTATACGGTCCGACAATGTTAGAAATTTTTACAACTGACATCAATGGTACCATTTTACCAAAGTTATTTTTTACATAAATTTTATTCAAGTCTGAGATTTTTTCTCTATATGGCGCATCTGCTTGGACATAAACACGATAAACACGACCGTATTTATTAAAGTCATTAACATAAGTTTTTGCAAAATATGCAGCAATAGCGTTGTAAATCTCGGTGACTTGAACATTTTGAGCCATAGCTTTATCAACATCAACATCAATCATTAATTGTGGTAAATTCGCAGTATAAGATGAATAAATCATAGTAAAATTTGGATTTTGTCGTGCTTTATTCATCAAGTTTTGAGCCTGTTGATACATTTCACCAGCAGATCTATCGCCCTTATCTAATAATTGGTATTCAAAACCGCCAAACATACCCAAACCTGTAATAGCAGGTGGGGAGAAGGTCGCAATTGTAGCACCAGGAAAATGTGCAAATTGTGCATTGATATTTCCGGTTATACCATCTATAGATTCTTCTTTTGACTTTCTTTGTGACCACGGCTTTAAGTGAGATACGATAAATGCCGTATTTTCACCGTCAAACCCAATCAATGAAATCGTATCGGCGACTCCGGGAAGTTTTTTCAATTTAGTTTCAACATCTTTTGCTACACTATCAGTTCTAGAAGCAGATGAGCCTTCAGGCAATTGAATTTGAGTAAACAACGCACCTCTGTCTTCCGCTGGCAAAAAGCCTTTTGGAATCAGATAGAACATAAAACCTGATAATACAGTTATTCCAAGAATTACTCCAAGAGTTAATTTCCACGAGTTAATAAACGCCTTAGTACCCTCAATATATTTGTCACGAACTCCGTTAAACCATTCATCAAATATTTGAATAAATTTGAAATCCGCTTTCTGAGTATCTTTTTTCAAAATCATAGAACAAAGAGCAGGGGCTAAAGTCAATGCAACCATCGTTGACAAACCGATTGAAGAAGCAATACACAGTGCGAATTGTCTGAACATACGACCAGTAATACCACCCATAAACGATACCGGAACAAATACCGCCATCAATACCAATGATGTTGCAACAACTGCACCAAATACCTCTTTCATTGTTACTTCTGTCGCTTCTTTCGGGTCAAGTCCGTCCTGAATGTGTCTTTGAGTGTTTTCCAATACAACAATCGCATCATCTACAACCAGCCCAACTGCAAGAACCAATCCGAATAAAATCAACAAGTTTATTGAAAATCCAAATAAGTTCATGAAAATAAATACACCAATTAAAGAAACCGGAATTGCAGCAAAAGGAATAAATGCCGCTCTTGCAGTACCTAAAAACATATAAGTTACAATTGATACCAATAATACGGCTAATGCTACTGCAGTTACAACTTCGTGAATAGATTCTCGTACAAATTCCGTTTCATCGTGTTGAACTTTATATGTAATATCTTTTGGGAAAGTTTTGCTCAATTCTGCCAATTTCTTTTGAATTTTATTTGACAATTGAATAGCGTTTGCTTCCGGCATTTGACTGACTGTAACAATTGCAGAATTTTTACCGCTAATACGTGAAAAATATGAGTAACTTTCTGCACCTAAATCAACTTTTGCAACATCTTTCAGCTTAATTTGCGCACCGTTTGGCAATGATTTTATAATTATATCTTCAAACTCTTCGGCGGATTTCAAACGACCTTTAGTACGCATAGTAAGTTTGATTAACTGTTTGTTTTTCATAGGTTCAACACCCAAATCACCGGCAGGGGTTTGAATATTTTGTGCCTGAATTGCGTTAGTTACATCAGTTGTGGAAAGTCCATAATTTGCCATTTTATCAGCATCAAGCCATATACGCATTGCATAAGATGATGAACCAAATACACTAACAGTACCTACACCTTTAATACGTGCAATTTCATCTTTAATAAAGATATCTGCATAATTTGCGATAAATAAGTTATCATAAGAATTATGCGGAGAGTTTACAGAAATCATCAACAATCCAGGACCACCGGTCGTTTTACGTACTGACAAGCCGTATCGCCGAACTTCTTCCGGCAAACGAGGAGTTACAAGTTGCAACTGGTTCTGAACGTTTACTACCGCCATATCCGGATCTGTTCCGATATCAAAATATAATGTCAACTTATAGGAACCGTTTTGAGAGGTTGACGACATATAAATCATATTATCAACACCGTTCAATTGAGCCTCAACCGGTGCCGCAATAGTAGATTCAATAACGTCAGAACTTGCACCTGCGTAAGTTGCCTGAACAACAACCTGTGGTGGTGTAATTGAAGGATATTCCTCAAGTGGTAGCGTTTTTATCATCAAAATTCCGGCAAGTAAAATTGCCAGTGATATTACTATCGCTAATTTTGGACGTTTTATAAACAAATTACCTTTATTTTCTGTTGACATTATTGTTTCCCTAATTTATATATTATTTTTTCTTTGATTTTTTCTTATTTGAATTTTGGACAATTGATTTGTTTAGTTTTGCCATTTCTTCTTTTGAAACGATTTTAACAGGTGTTCCAGGAATAACTTTCAAAATTCCTTCTGTAATAATAGTATCGCCAGCCTTTAAGCCGTCTTTTACAATCCAGTTTTTACCTGATTGACCTTGAACTTTTATATAAGTTAATTGTGGCAAACCTTTATCATCAATTTTATAAACATATTTACCTTCTTGGTTTTCTTGAACAGCCACAACAGGCACTACAGGCACTTTAACAGGATTATTTGCATAAAGTTTTACATTTACAAATTCACCATGTAAAAGTCTGTTTTTAGGATTTTGGAAGGTTGCACGCATTGTAACAGTACCGGTAGAATCATCAACTTTGTTATCCAAAAAGTCTTGAACACCGTCTAATTCATACTTTTCCCCATTTTGAAAATACAATTCAACCTTCCGTTTTTGACTCGCATCAGTATCAGATTTTGTCAAAGCAATGTAATCATTTGACTGCATCGGAAAAGTTACATATATCGGATTTGTACTATTAATAGTCGTCAATGAACCAGATGTAGGAGAAACATAGTTTCCTACCGTTACATCAATGATACCAATTCGCCCATCTACCGGTGCTTTTACGGTTGTATAACCTAAATTTCTGTTCGAATCACTGTATGTTGACTGTGCAGCCTTCAATTGCGCCTTCAATGCGTTTCTATTTGCCAATATTTCATCATATCTAGACTTTGCAATATAATCTTTTGCTACAAGTTCTTGAGCCCTTGCTAGTTGCTTATCTGCATAATCAAGTTGCGCTTGAATATTTTGAACATTTGCACCAGCAACACTTGATGCATTTTGATACTCTGCAGGTTCAATCAAAAACAACGTTTGACCGGCTTTTACATAGTCACCTTCCTTAAAGTAACTTTTTTGCAAGTAACCAGAAATTCTGGCAAGTACACTTACTTGATATTTTGAAACGATACGAGCAGGCGCTTCAAAACTCGGTACAACTTCACCTTCAGCGATTTTGTCAACTACAACTTCCGGAGCCTGTCTTACTCGTCCTTTGTTTGAAAACATTGCGGAATATGCAAATCTCAAACCGATTGCCGCAAATATAATCAACGTAATTATTATAATTTTCGACTTCATTATATATCTCCCTATCAAAAATTTAGAGGTAAATCCTAATCAACGTGTATATTAAGTTTAATATAAATGTACTTTTTGTGTCAAATTAACCAAGATGATTTTTTATGTAAGCAAGCATTTTATTTAAAGCAACACTCCGATGTGATATAGAATTTTTCTTTTCTTCTGACATTTCAGCAATTGTAATATCATAGCCATCTGGTACAAAAATCGGGTCATAACCAAATCCATTAGTACCGAATTGAGTCTTGGCAATATTACCATAACACTCTCCTACCTCTTGATTTAATATATTACCATCGCCATCAACCAATGTCATAGCACAAACAAATTTTGCTTTTCTATTAGTCACATTATTAAGATTACCCAACAGTTTATCTATTCTTTCTTGTGGAGTTGGTGCATACCTCGCTGAATAAAGCCCCGGAGCGCCATCTAACACATCTACACACAAACCGGAATCATCTGCCAATGAAATTTGACTTGATAATCTTGCAGCCTCTTTTGCTTTTATTGCTGAATTTTCTAAAAAATCTTTACCGTTTTCTATAGGGTCAAAACCCACTGGCGGTAAAATAAACTCTATCCCCGAACCTTTAGAAATTTCGTTAATTTCATGAACTTTATGCGGATTACCGGTCGCAAAAACAATTTTTATATTATTTTCCATATCTACGTTGCCTCAACTTAAATTCATTTATACATTCAGCCAATAAATTTTTATCAAAATCCGGCCAATATTTTGGAGTAATAAGAATTTCTGAATATGCGATTTGCCATAACAAATAGTTAGATATTCTCTGTTCTCCCCCCGTTCTGATTAGTAAATCCGGATCAGGAACACCTTTTGTATATAAATACTCAGAAATTAAATCTTGAGTAATATCTTCCTCTTTAGCGCCGTTATGAACAATTTGTTTCACTGCATTTGTAATTTCATCACGAGAACCGTAATTCAACGCAATTTGCAAAATTACACCAGTATTATCTTTGGTCGTTTTCACAGCATTAGCAAGCACTTTTTGAAGTTTATCGGACAATTTTGTTAAATCACCGATAAATCTAATTTGAACATTTTCTTTGTGCATTTCTGCAAGTTCATTAGTAAGCGTAACGGCAACCAAATCCATCAAAAAGTCAACTTCTTCTTGCTTACGTTTCCAATTTTCAGTTGAAAATGCATAAACCGTCAAATATTTAATTCCAAAGTCATTACACGCACGCAAAGTAGTTTTTAAAGCTTCAACACCTTTTTTATGCCCAAATGCTGATGGTAAATTTTTCTCCTTTGCCCAACGTCTGTTACCATCCATAATTATTGCAATATGGCGCAAGTTTGTTTCTTCTACTATATTTTTAATCTTTAAATCTGTCATACAATCGCTCCATGTGAGGCATCTTGAACATTTTTGGCGTATTTTGCCAAGTACCCCGATTTACATTTAAGTTCAAACGGTTTTAATTCTGCTCTTCTTTTTTCCAACTCATCATCAGAAACTAAAAGATTTAATGTTTGTTTATTAATATTTATATCTATTTTGTCACCGTCTTTAACAAGTGCAATAACTCCGCCATTTGCGGCTTCCGGCACAACGTGACCGATACAAATGCCACGAGTTGCTCCGGAGAATCTGCCATCTGTTATTAACGCACATTTTTTACCTAAACCTTTGCCTACCAAAAGAGATGTAGGAGCAAGCATTTCACGCATTCCTGGACCACCTTTTGGACCTTCGTAACGAATAACGATAACGTCACCTTCTTTTATCAAATCATTTTCTAACGCTGACATAGCATCTTCTTCGCTATCAAAAGTTCTTGCAACTCCAGAAAACTCATAGCAATCGGAATCAACACCAGACGTTTTTATAACACAACCGCCTTGTGCCAAATTGCCATACAAAACACTCAAACCCGCCTTGGTGTATTTTGAATCCTTATAATAAGGAATAATAGACGTATCGATTTGAGCATTCTCTGCTATTTCTAATACGGATTTTCCAGACAGAGTAGGAGTATCTGCTAACAAATTCGCAGAGGCTAAAGATTTTGCAACCGCAGGAACTCCGCCGGCATAGTGAAAATCTGCCATAGTCATTGTTGATGATGGATTTATTTTTACAATTTGATGAACATATTTACTAATTTCATCAAAATCATTCAAAGTTATGTCGATTCCACCGGCATTTGCAATTGCAAGAGTATGTAAAAATGTATTTGTCGAACCGCCTAATGCTAAATCCGCAGTAATCATGTTTCTTAAACTGTCTTTTGTAATAATTTGTGATGGAGTAATATCTTCTTTAACGAGTTCAACTATTCTCATACCGGAGTCAAATGCAATACGTCTTTTTTGAGAAGAAACGGCTGAAGATGAAGCACAATAAGGCAAGCTCATACCAATAAGTTCAGTTAAACATGCCATTGTGTTTGCAGTGTACATACCTTGACATGAACCAGCTGACGGGCATGATGCTTCTTCTAACGCTAGTAATTCTTCTTCTGTAATATCACCCTTACGGTATTGACCTACAGCCTCAAATGAGCCTGTTACCATTGTTAATTTATGATGACCTTGACATTCGCCATCAAGCATAGGACCTGCGGTAACAATTATTGCAGGAATGTTTAGTCTTAAAGCGGCAATCAACATTCCTGGTGTAATCTTGTCGCAATTTGAAAGTAAAACCAAACCATCTAATTGATGTCCTTCAGCTACTGCTTCCACACAATCAGCAATCAAGTCACGAGAAGGCAAAGAATATCGCATTCCGCTATGTCCCATTGCAATTCCATCACAAATTGCAGGAACTCCGAAAATGAACGCTTGTCCACCTCCAGAATGAATTCCCTTTTCGATTTGCCGTTCCAAATCACGCATGCCGATATGCCCAGGAACTAAATCTGAAAAAGAACTTGCAATCCCGATAAATGGAGCGTTAATATTCTTTTTGCTGACCCCTGTTGCCATGAGCAAACCTCTGTGAGGCGTTCTTGCTAAACCTTTTTTTATATTGTCACTACGCATAAATACACCAATCCCTTCTTTTTAATTATATATCAAAAGAAAAAGAAATTAATGTACATTACAAATCGAATGATTTTATAATTCTATAAACTATTTGCTTTCTGTCATACGATAAATTTTTTACAATATTGATAATAATCGTAAATTTTAAGATAAAAAAACACCAACCAAGAAAGGTTGGTGTTTTTTATATTTATTTTCAAATTTGTTTTCTAAAATACGTTTGAAAATTTATTAACATCATCCAATATCATATTCAAGAATAGAATTTGATTTGCTGTTGCAGAATCCAAGTTTACAAACTTAGCCCCAGCCCTGCTACCTGTGGTTGAAACGATTTCAACATCAGCATTGATATCAAGATTTCCGTATCCTATGTGAACCGGTACAACATCTCCAACTTTGATGTCTTTACCATGTTTAATAGAAATTCCGCCTCTAGAAATATCTATCAGTTGTTCAACACCATTGCCAGTTTCTAATGAAATAGGGTTGATATTCTCAGAAACAGAATATCTCATATACTGACGTTTATCAATAGCGGACAAACCTTGAGAATCTATTTTTCTTTGAATATAAGTTACACTTCCGTCCGCTCTACCGTTGTCATCGTCAGTGTCAATATCATTATCAGCATCAGTATCAACGTCGGTATCTGTGTCTATATCCGTATCACCAGGATTTGGCTCAGGAATATCGTCGTCATCATCTGAATCAGTATCCCCTGGGTTAGGTTCTGGTTTATCGTCATCGGTATCTGTATCGCCAGGATTTGGTTCAGGAATATCATCGTCATCATCTGAATCAGTATCCCCTGGGTTAGGTTCTGGTTTATCGTCGTCGGTATCAGTGTCACCAGGGTTTGGTTCTGGGATATCATCGTCAGTATCTGTATCAATATCAGAATCTAAGTCGATATCGGTGTCAGCATCTAAGTCATTATCCAAATCTGAGTCAGCATCGGTATCTGTGTCCATATCAATATCATTATCTGCATCAATATCAGTGTCGGTATCGATATCCGTATCTGTATCAGTATCACCAAATGAAGGTTCTTTATCATCCGGTTTATCATCATCCGTGTCAGTGTCTGTATCACCAGGGTTTGGTTCTGGAATATCGTCATCAGTATCAATATCTGTGTCTGTATCAGAATCCAAGTCAATATCAGTGTCTGAGTCTAGGTCAGTATCGATATCCGTATCCAAATCTGTATCAGTATCTATATCTGTATCGTTATCCAAGTCGTTGTCATTATCAACATCGATATCAGTATCTGTATCAACGTCTGTATCTGTGTCTGTATCTCCGAAATTAGGTTCATCAGGCTTGTGATCAGGAGTGTCATCATCAGTATCAGTATCCGTATCAATATCTACGTCAGTATCTGAGTCTAAATCTGTATCAATGTCGTTATCAGCATCGGTATCTGTGTCCGTATCAATATCATTATCCACGTCAATATCAGTGTCAGTATCGATATCTGTATCAGTATCGGTATCACCAAAAGTTGGTTGGTTTTTATCTTTGTCCGGAATATCGTCATCTGTATCAGTGTCTAAATCATTATCAACATCAATATCTGTATCCAAATCTGTATCAATATCTAAGTCTGTATCGATATCAGTATCTGTATCTATGTCGTTGTCTATATCTATATCAATATCTGTGTCGATATCAGTATCAATATCGTTATCAGTATCACCAAATGATGGTTCAGGTTTATCTTCCATTTCTAACGGTGTTGCATCTACTATATCGTCATTATCATCAACATTAGATTCTTGACCGTTAAACACACCGTCACCATCACCTTGATGATAATAATAATTTCTTTCGTGTTCATCACGACCAATGCCTTCAACATCATCCGGTCTAACGGCGTGACCTGTAGGGATTTCAGTTGTTCCTATCATTTTATTTGTTGAAGAATCCGGAGTTTTAGAATAACCGTCCTTACCAAATTTTACTGCTATACCGTTTGCATAAATATTATCAGCCGTAATATCAACAGTTCCGTTATCAATAACAGCATTGTCCACTCTCACTGTAGAATCTGCATAAGCATAGTGACCATTATCTATATAGGTTCCATTAGGACGAAGAGCCTTGTTAATATCTAATGCTTTTAAGACAACATTATTTGGTAACGCTTCATCCCTATGGTCAAAACCGGTATAGCCACCATCTTTTTGACCGTAATCACGAGGTCCAAAGTAATCTTTTGGAGTAACAGAATTATCAACAATATGACCTAAATTTTTGATTGTTAAATTTGTGCCTCTTGTAATAATTCTCATATTACCTTCAGAAGTAACATTGTTAATTATAGTATTTCCGCCGAATTCAGCATCTAAATCGCCTTCGCGTGCAATAATAGTACAAACTTTATTTACTAAATTTTTCTTATCATCTAATGCTTTAATAAAAATACTATCGTTTGCAAGCGCATCAATTGAATAATTAATGCCGTCTGTTTGGTTGAATGTCAATTTATTATCTTTGCTACCAATGTTGCCGTTAGATATCAAAGACATTCCCCAACCTTCAACATTTGCAACAGTATTGTCAATTGCTGAATTTAGCATGTCGTAACGAGAACCGTTATTTGTATAGCCAAAATCGTCATCAACAGTCAAAATAACTCTGCCATCTGCCTTGATTTTATCAATATTCATATCGTTACCGATAGAAGCATAATTGATGACTAAATCTTTCTTTCTTGAAACCGGACTCTTAATTGTATCAGTTGTTGTCGCAGTAACAGTACCATCAACATTAGCATTGATTGATTTTGTAAAATCTCTGCTACCGTCAGATTTTGGACCGATACCTGTGCAACCTGACCCAACGCATGCATTTTGCTGAACAGGTTCACCAATTGTGCCGTTTTCAACGTCCATTGTTAAATTTCCACCAGCATTCAATAATGTTTTTTCTACACCGTAATTCAAGATATTTCCGTTGGTATTTGTAATATCAATATTTTTTTCTGCAGAAACGTAATTATCATTAGAAGTTCTATCACCGATTACAATATTACTGTTTTTGTTTGCTATAGCGACATTTCTATCAGCATGTACAAGCCCTTTAATATTAAGACCTTTAGAACCTGTATTTGTAATATTTACATTATCGGTAGCATTAACACGTCCTGAACTTGTGATGTTTAAGCCTTCATTACCACTGTTTGAAAGGTTTGTTTCTCCATCATTCAAAACATTACCGGAAATATTAAGTTCAGTTGCTTTCGAAATTGTGTAATCGTAAATATTACCATCTACGTTGTAACGAGTACCGTTTTCAGCCGGAGCATTAGTAATATTTATCTTTCCTCCAGCGTTTTTAACAGTTCCTGAAATATCTAAATCATTCCAATAATTGTTGATTGTAGTGTTACCATTTGCGTTTACAACATTACCGGCAATTTTGATACCTTCTGAACCGTTGTTGTTAATAGTTATATCACCATTTCCTAGGTTTCTCATTGTACCTTGAATATCAACACCAGCATTCGTATCTGTTTGTCGTGTTTCGATAGTAATATTACCGTTATTGCTGAAATATTTGATATTATTTGTATTAACTAAAGTGTCAAACAAGTTTTGCGCTTGTGCTTTTGATAAATTATTTAATGCTGATTCATTTACACCCGAAATAATTCCCGCATTTTTTGCAATAGTAACCTTACCACCTTTTAACTCAACATCATTCGCCGCTAAGACTTTACCGTTGATTGTAATTGGTTGACCATTGTTTGAATTTGCTAATCCGGTATAATCAGCAGTCGGGTTAGAACGATATTTTTCGTAAGTTGCTTGAGCCGGTGTATATACGCTCAATGAACCAACGTTAAGTACACCTGAAGAACCTACAACCATACCTTTAGGAGATACAAAAACTGCTTTTCCATTGTAGAAATTGCCATCTCTCATCGTATTAACTAAACCGTTGATATTGATTTGGTTATCAACTAAGTTCAAAAAAGTATTAATATCATTATTACCATATTTAAAAATCAAATTAGCAACATCATCTTTATCAAGTACAAAATCTTTATATTTTCGGTAGCCAATATCTGTTTTCGGAATCATTGCTGTAGGGTTAATGTTGTAAACTCCGTTATTTCCGTTAATCCCGCTAATTTCACTTGCAATGACAGATAGCAACATGCTTTGTTGAGTTAAAAATAACGATGTAAGCACTGCCGCTACAATTCTTTTAGGTCTTTTATTACGGGTATTCATAGAAAATCCTTTCATGTCATGAAATAAAAAATACACATCTAATCAACAAATTTATTCTAGCAAGAGCATGTCAAAAAGTAATGTATTATTACTTTTTTTTAAGACATGTTCTTTTTATTGTTTGTTTAAATACCCGTAAATATTTTTTCTTGCTAGTTTTTAGCAAAATGTTAAGTTTTGTTATTCAGCAAAATTTATCCATTTTCTAACGGCTAAATAATAAAATCCATAGAACATTATTAACAATATCAACATTTGAACTGTTCCTGGAATAATTCCAACATAAGTTTTTAACAAATATGCCAAAAGAATCATAGGAACAAAAGTGATAAACAGTCTTAAAATCATTCGTCTAGGAAGTTTGATATTCAAATTTGGTACAACAATTACTACACTTAACAACCAGAACAAGAAATTTGCTGCCAAAGTTGCTAAACCTACACCTACCAAGCCCATCTTCGGAATTAAAACAATATTCAATACAACACCAACAATGCCTGAAATTAATTTAATTATAAATCCAATGTGAGTTTTATTTGCCAAATGATACTGTAATGTCGTGTAATCAGTCAAAGACAAAAAGAATACACCCAATGAAAAATAAGGAACCAAAATACTTGCTTCATACATTTTTGGATTAGAAATAAACAAATGAGTGTAATCTACATTATAGTATGAAATTACCGCAATAACAGGCAATGAAACAAGTAAGTAATAACCTAAAAATCTTGAAATAATCGGTCTTACGTCAATTTTTGCTTCATACATATTGATAATACGTGGAATTGCAGCAACAGTAATCATAGCAAAAAGAGTCAATAAAATTGACATCGTCAAGCCATAACCAGCACCAACCAATGCGGCTTTTGAAAAGCCACTGATACTGTTCATAATAAATTTATTACTTTGTGTAATAATCCAAGCGCTTAACGAAGTTGCAGCAATTGGAATACCGTATTTGATAATAGGTAAAATTGAACTCCATTCAATCTTTTGAGGTTTGAAAACTTTTAAAATTTCACTTTGATACAATAACAAAATATCTATCAATGTTATTGAAATTCCCATACTTAACAAGATTGATGCTGCACCAAGATGGAATGTTTTCGCTAAATAAATTGCCAATAAAATCGTAGCAAATTGGTTCAAAATCGTTGTGATTGAGTATGAAATAGATTTTAATTGAGCACGTAAAATTTGAGATAACAATGCTCTTACTGCAACCGGAATTATTAAGAATAATACCATCAAGAAATACTTGAACGGAACATGGAATTGTGCGTAAAGGTTATCTTTAAAAATAAACCCTAGTCCAAACATCAATAAAATATTTATCGTCAAAATAGTAACTAAAGTTGTTACATATTTTGGTAAATCATCAAGAAGCTGATGATGTCTGAAAAATCTTAGCCCTGATAGTCCAACCCAATCAGAAAATAGAATACAAAGGAAAGATAAAAGAGCAATCGAAATTGTATATAAACCGTACTGCTCTTGAGAAAACAATGCCGTATAAATAGGTACGGTAATCATATTCCCAAACATTCCACACAATTTTGACGGTGCATATTTCAGCATATCCGTAAAAATACCTTTTACTTCTTTTTCTTCCAACTCTCTATTTTCAATATATTCCATACTTCTCCTTAATATCTATAAAATTTCACCAAACAAATCATACTCATCTGCTCTGGTTATTTGAACATTTTCAATATCCCCCGGAACAACCTGTCTATCAGATGTGGCATAAACAACTCCATCAATCTCAGGCGCATCATGTTCAGAACGAAGAATTATAACTCCATCATCGGTATAACCTTCAACAATGCACGGCAAGGTTTGCCCAATATATTTTTGATTATTTTCAAGTGATATTTGCTGTTGTAACTCCATCAATCTGTTTCTACGTTCTTTTTTTATTTTTGCTGAAACATGCCCCTTTAATTTGTCAGAATATGTTCCTTTTTCACGAGAATACTCAAATGCCCCCATTCTATCGAATTTCACATCTTTAACAAAATTATATAAATGTTCAAATTCTTCCTCTGTTTCCCCAGGATAGCCAACGATTAAGGAGGTTCTAACAGAAACATTTGGAATTCTATCACGAATTTTTTGAACCAAAACTTTATAATCCATAACAGGACGTTTCATTCTTTCCAAAACCGCAGGGTGTGAGTGTTGCAACGGAATATCAACATATTTTACAACTTTATCAAGTGTTGCAATCGCATCAATCAATTCATCTGTCATTTGTGTCGGATAAGCATACATAATCCTTATCCAACTTAAATTATCAATTTTATTTAATTTTCTCAATAACTCCGGCAACATCTGTTTTTTGTACAAATCTATGCCATAAGATGAAGTATCTTGTGCTATTAAAATAATCTCTGTAACGCCTTTTGCTACAAGTTCATTGGCTTCTTTTACGATATTTTCAATAGGTCTGGATACATATTTTCCTCTGAGTTTAGGAATAATACAATAACCGCAACTGTAATTACAACCTTCACCAATTTTCAAATATGAACTTGCTCCAACAGTAATTTGCTGACGTTCAATATTTTCAGGATAATGCGAAATCGGATTATCATCAATTTTTGCTGAATATTCACTGCCATGTTCAATATCATCAACAATTTTAATAATATCATTCAGATTAGAAGTTCCTATCATTCCAGATAGTTCCGGAATCGCTTCTTTTAAATCTTTGTCATGTTTTTGAGATAAACAACCGGCAACAATAACTTTTTTGCCACTATCTATCATTTGTAAAATACTCTGTACAGATTCTTGTTCCGCGTCATGAATAAACGAACACGTATTCACAATAACAATATCGGCATCGGTTTCATCAAGTGTAATAGTATGTCCTTTATCCGCTAACATACCTAATATTAATTCTGCATCTACAAGATTTTTGGCACAGCCATGATTTATTAACGCTATTTTCATTAGTCTTCCTTTTAGTTCAATTTTAACATTAATTGTAAAAATTATGCCAATTATTAAATTTTATTGATAATTTTGTTATAAAATAGGCTTATGAAAATAGTAGAATTATTAGCACCGGCAAAAAATTTAGAAACAGGAATTGCGGCAATAGATAGTGGTGCAGACGCCGTTTATATCGGAGCGTGTGAATTTGGAGCAAGAAAAAATGCACCAAACACATTGGAAGACATAGAAAAACTAGTAAATTACGCACATAAATTTTATGTAAAAGTTCACGTTGCAATTAATACAATTCTTAACGATTCGGAGTTAACAAATGCGATAGAATTGGTGAAAAACCTATATAATATTGGGGTTGATGCAATTATTGTTCAAGATATGGGCTTAATTAAAGCATCAATAGATGGTAAAATTCCACCAATACCAATTCACGCTAGTACTCAATGTAACAATCGAACCCTTGAAAAAGTTAAGTTTTTTGATAAAATCGGGCTTTCTAGAGTAATTTTAGCAAGAGAATTATCATTGAATCAGATTAAAGAAATTTGTGATAATACAACTTGTGAAATTGAAACATTTGTACACGGGGCATTGTGCGTATCTTATAGCGGGCAATGTTATTTTTCTTATACAAACGGTGGTCGTTCAGCAAATAGAGGTGAATGTGCTCAACCTTGCAGATTGCGCTATTCTCTTGTCGATAAGGACGGTAAATACATTTTGAAAGATAAATATTTACTTTCATTAAAAGATTTTAATGCATCAAATGAACTGGAAAAACTTGTCACTATAGGTGTTAAATCATTCAAAATAGAAGGACGGTTAAAAGACATAAACTATGTACGTAATGTAACTGCATACTATAATGACCTTTTGAATAAGTATGCTCAAAGGACGTCTTCTGGTAGAATTTTCTGTGATTTTACGCCAAATGTTGATAAAACATTTAACCGTGGTTACACATCATATTTTCTAAACGATAGGGAACAATGTTTTAACTTCTTATCCCCTAAATCAAGAGGTGAAAAACTAGGAAAAGTAAAACATATCACTTCAAAATATTTTGAAATAGATGCAGACATTCACCCACAAGATGGAATCTGTTTTATTCAAAATGGAGAAATGAGTGGATTTTTAGTTAATAAGGTAGATGGAAATAAAGTTTACCCGAATTCGATGAATGGATTAAAATCCGGAACTATGCTATACAGGAATTTTGATAGTAGTTTTGACAAAAAATTGACAAATACTAAAACTTCAAGAAAAATTGCAGTTAATATTATAGTTGATAATGGTGTTATTACACTTATTGATGAAAATAATAACAAGATTTTTGCAACTCTACCAACTGGAGAAGTACCGAAAAATATAGGCAAAATGGCAGAAACATTCAAAACTCAACTTCAAAAAACAGGTGACAGTGATTTTTATGTTAAGAAATTTGAACTAGCGAATACAGAGCTTCCATTTATGCCAATATCGGCGATAAACCAGTTTCGTAGGGATTTACTGGATAAATTAATGACTGAAAGACTTAAAAACTACCCTAAAGAAGTTCAAAAACCTATTCGTTATGCAGAATTTCCGGAAAAAATCGCAGATTACAAATTGAATATTTTTAACGACGAAGCAGAAAAATTTTATAAAGAATGTAAAGTTGAAGTAAAAGAACGTGCTTTGGAAACGTTAAGTAATGTAAAATCAGGAACCGAAATTATGCGAACAAAACATTGTCTGAAATTCGCAACCGGTTTATGCGGAAAACCTTGCAAACCATTATATCTGGAAAATGCAAAAGGGATTAAATATCCGCTCAGTTTTGATTGTAAAAACTGTGAAATGGTTATAAAAATGCCATAAAAAAAGACTTCCGAACATAACGGAAGCCTTTTTGATATAACTACTTAATCAATGCTTGAACTTCTTTGAATTTAGGATTTTTTGATGTTTTTAACCACTCGAACAATGTAATTTCAAGACATGTAATCTTTGCGCCATACTGTTTCAAAAGTTCTAAACCGGTTTTATATTCAGCCTTATTTCTACTAGCGCAAGCATCTTTTAATACATAAACTTCAAAACCTTCTTTCATTAAGTCGTGAGCAGTTTGCAAAACACAAATGTGAGTTTCAATACCGCCAATTATGATTTGTTTTTTACCTGCATTTTTTAGTTCTTGAATTTTTTCAGCGAATTCAGGTTCTAACATTGCTGAAAACGCTGCTTTTTCAGTGATGAAGGAATTTTCATCTAATGATTCTTGCAATTGTGGAACTGTGTGACCCAAACCTTTCGGATACTGCTCAGTTACAACAGTTGGAATACCTAATACTGATGCGGCACGTGCAGCCTTAGACATTGCATTTGCAACATCAACACCATATTTTGATGCCAAAACAAGTCTGTCTTGGATATCAATTACAACTAAAACGCTATCTTCAATATTTAACATTTTAACTTCCTTTCTTGTATGCTGACTGTTTATACTCATTTTTTAATTGCTTTAATAAAGAGATTAAAAATTTATCGGTAAGTTTGCTTAATGGTACATCTAGTTTTGTATTTTCAGCACTATCAAGTCCTGTATGAGTTATTTCTATCTTGAATTTTGCAAAACCATTATATCTGATTGTCAATTCACTATGTAGATTCTCGTTTTTCAGGCTAAAAACACACTCTATATCATTCGCATATTGACTCACCTCAGTGTTTGTCAATTTAGCCTCAAATTCGTTTTTATATCTGAAAAATAATGGAATAATAACATTATTCATCTTGTTGTTAAAGACATTTTTGAACAATTTGAAACTTTTAACATTTGACTGCTCGTTATCATCTTCATCCAACCACGAATTTTGCACGTCAATATTATGTTCTAAGCATACCGCAATAACATCATTTTGTATTGCTGATGTAAGTCCATCAAGCGCAAGTTTTTCCAATGTTGCAAAAGACTGAATGCCAATCAACGAAACGCCTGCCCGAATTTTGAAATTTTCACCCATCTTATCTTGCAATTTTTGTAAAACCGCTTTTGTGCTAATCAAATCAATATTTGGCAATATTAAATAGAATTTTCCGCCACGAGCAATTGCTGCAATATCATCTTGACGAAGTGTAGATTTTATTGCAAGAGCAAGTCTGTTTGTTGAAATTTTTGTTTTACCGGACTCATCAAGCGTCAAAACAGAAAAACTACCATTTTTAATTTTCAAATTATCTGTCAATTCAACAAAAATTTCTTTTAAATACTTATATTGATATAACCCCGTTTTTGAATCAATTGCGCCCAACTGATTTAAAAACTTTTCATCATAAGAAAGTTTTGTCCTTAATATATTTTGTTTAAAACAATTAACCGTTTTTATCATGAAATCAGATTCTGAAGCATCAAATAATAAATAGTCATAAATTCCACAATCATAGGCTTTTATAACAGTTTCAGAATTATATTCAGGCAATAACAATAATATTTCAATATCGTTTTTAACAGATTTTATCGAAGTTATAATTTTCAGAATTTCATCATCAGAATACTCGGCAGTTTTTACCAAAAGTGCAACACTAAAAGTTGAATTTTTGATAACAGATTTAGCGTTATGAACTGAGCAAACAGAAATTTTATCATTTTCACGCAACAAAATCAGTTTGGCTAGAACTGATTTTGCAATGATATCACTGTCTGTGATTAAAACTATATTATTATTATCTATCATTAATTTTACACCTGAAGATGTTTCTTAATGCACCAAAAACTACCTACAGCACCAAACAAGATACTCATCGAGAACATCACAATAAGAACAATCCCATGAGCATTAGCCGGCGCAGGAATCATGAAGAATTTGTGTACATTTGCTAATCCGTTTTGAATATAAGTCAAAGGAATCATAGCAAGTAAAGAACCAGTAAATCCATAAAACGCCCCCTGCATAATAAACGGGAATCTGATATACCAATTACTTACACCCATTAATCTCATAATCTCAATTTCATCTTTTCTTGACTGAATTACAAGTTGAATTGTATTATTAATAATCGTAATTGTCAGTAACCCCATAATCGCAATTACAACAAGCGTTATCGTTTTAAGAACATGGTTCACCAATTCGATTTTCTTGGCTAAATCTTTTGCATAATACATATCTTCAACCGCTTGAATTTGTTTTATATCATCAAAAACGGGCTGCAAACTTTCCGGAGTATCAACTTTTACCCTTAATGTATCCGGTAAAGGATTGTCAATATTAGGTAAAGACATCTCGTTTTTCAATCTATTCCAAGACTCTGTTTTGGTAATTATTTTTATATCTTCAACATGGTCAAATTTTTGGATTTCCGATTTTACATTAGCAGGATCTGCACTATCTTTCAAATACACGGAAATTTCTAAAGCCTTACCAAATTCCTTAGAGAATGCTGAAATTGATAACGCTGTACGAAAACATGCTCCAAATATCATCAAAATTGCTGCCATTGTTGTAATAATAATGACATTAACCCAACCGGTTCTGATGATATCACTCAAAGTTTCCATACCCAATCTGTGAAGTATTCTTAACTCACACAACCAGCCTTTTGGAATTTGACTTTTTACATTTGCTTTT
This sequence comes from uncultured Candidatus Melainabacteria bacterium, assembly GCA_934692625.1. Classification (GTDB taxonomy): domain Bacteria; phylum Cyanobacteriota; class Vampirovibrionia; order Gastranaerophilales; family Gastranaerophilaceae; genus Zag111. Next base: position 189,466 of record CAKUUC010000001.1, on the reverse strand, counting down.
AAATTTTTATTCATAAGTACCTGCTTGTATATCTCTTACTATCTGTCCTTGATCAAGTGTAATTACCCTTTTTCTGAAGTAATCAACCATTGCATTATCGTGTGTTGACACAATAACTGTAATACCCCTTTGATTAATTTGGTCAAGGATTTGCATAATTTCCATTGAGTTTTTAGGGTCTAAATTTCCTGTAGGTTCATCTGCAATCAATAATGGAGGCCCATTAACAATTGCTCTAGCAATACCAACTCTTTGCTGTTCCCCGCCGGAAAGCTCAGAAGGTTTTGCTCTTAATCTATCCGTTAAACCAACTATTTTTAACGCTCCATGAACTCTTGCATCAATTTCTTTGCTGCTTATTCCCATTGTTCTAATAACGTAAGCAACATTGTCATATACAGTTTGATTTTGTAATAACTTATAATCCTGAAAGACTATCCCCATGCAACGTCTTAAATTTGGAATTTTATTATTTGCAATATTTGCGATATTCAAACCACCAATCGAAATAATACCGTTTGTTGGTTTTTCTTCGGCATATAATAATTTCATTAATGTTGATTTTCCGGCACCTGAAGCACCTACGATAAATACAAACTCACCCGAATGAATTTCTAAATCGACATTTTTTAGGGCAAAATGGTCATTTTTATATCTTTTTGTTACGTGTTGAAATGTAATCATTTGTTATTTCCTTGTAATAATATTTTTTTGATAAATTGTTTTAATGCGTTTAGTCAATCCGTTTGCATCAAGTCCGTAATATTCCATCAGTGCATCTGAATTACCACTTTGACCAAATTCGTCATTAATACCAATACGTACAACTTTGACAGGATATTTTTCACTCAAAGCCTCGCATACCGCTGAACCCAATCCTCCAATTACGGAATGGTTTTCAACAGTAATAACTAAATTTGTCTTTTTCGCACTATCGACAATTGTTTGCCAATCTAGCGGTTTAACAACGGTAGCATTAATAACTTCAATCGAGATTCCATCATTCTTCAAGTTTTCGGCAGCCAATAATGCTTCTGCTAAAGTTTCACCATTTGTCACCAACGTAATATCAGAACCTTCTTCTAGCACTGTTGCTTTCTTGAAATCAAAATGATAATGTTCATCAAATATATCAGCAACATTACTTCTTGCAATTCTTATATACATCGGACCTTCATGCAAAGAAGCATATTTAATAACTTCTTCACATTCACGACAATCTGCAGGAACAATGACAGACATGTTCGGAATATTACGCATCAATGCAACATCTTCTAACGCTTGGTGAGTTGCACCATCTTCACCAACTGTAATACCGCCATGTGTACCTATAATTTTTACATTAAATTTTGGATAGCAAACACTGTTTCTGATTTGGTCGTAAGTTCTACCAGTTGCAAACATTGCAAAACTAGCAACAAATGGAATTTTACCCTCAGAAGCGAGCCCGGCTGCTGTTGCAACCATGTCTTGTTCTGCTATACCTGAATCAAAAAATCTGTCTGGGAATTTATCTCCAAACATTTTTGTTTGTGTCGAGCATGCCAAATCTGCATCCATGACAACAATTTTGTCATTAAGAGAACCTAACTCTGCCAAAGTTTTTCCGAATGCTTTTCTAATTGAATTTTTGTTTTTAATATCTATCTTCATCTATATCCTCAAGTATATCTATACTTTCAACGATTAATTATCCCTCACAACAGAGATTTTAACATAAAAACAGTAATCTTTCCAATGTTAATAAACTTAAAAATACAAGAAGGCTCAAACGCAAGTATATCCGGATTTTTATTTTTTTTTGTAAAGTTTTATTAAAAAAAACTCAGAATTTAGCAATATTTTATCTTCAGGTGTATTTAAACGGTAGAATAGTAATAGACTCAATTTTATAAAAGGAAAGGAAATTTAAATGAATCAAGTTCCATGTGCAATGGCTCCTTATGTTGTTCAACAAGCTTTTGTTCCAGCACCACAAGCACAGCCACAACCAAAATTAAACGCAGTAAATATTGAAATCAATAACCCTACAGTGGGCAACCAAGGCGCAACTCAGCAGCCACAATATGCTCCGGTAACAATGCCGACATATAATTACCCACAAACACCGGTTTATACATATCCACAGGCTCAAGCACCTGTATATTATCCGCCAATGCCGCAACAAGCACCTCAAGCGGTTCCTGCTCCGGCACCAGCACCGGCACAAACTCAAGCAGTAGCGCCACAAGCCGCTCCTCAACCAACGCAACAAGTTGTACCAGCACAAATCAACAACAATGCACCGGTTCAACCAGCAGCACCTCAAGTTGCAGAAGCTCCTAAAGCGCCAGAAGTTCCGGCTCCAGTAGTTACAGAAGCACCTAAAGCTCCTGAACAAAAACCTGAAGTTGTTCAACCTGAACAAGTAAAACCTCAAGTTGATTTGAATACTTTCATTGCAAAATTATCAAACCCAGATTTTGAAACACAAAAAGCAGGTTTAGAAGAAATTGCTAATTTAGTAAAAGAATCTCCTGAAAAAGCAACAGAATTACTTGATACAAAAGTTTTTGATGCATTAACAAATATTATTAATTACGATTCAAGTGCATTACAAGATGCAACAAAAGAACAAATTGCAGCCAGAGATAAAATCATGGCAGGACAAGAAGTTACAGACGCTGAAAAACAATTAGCAAATACTATCACTCCAAAAGAACAAGCTGAAAGAAACAAAAGCTTTGCATTGTTCACAATAGCAATTATGCAAAAACTTTACGGTGATGAAGTTGCTAAATTGTCTGACAAAACAGTTCCATTGACAGAATTACCAGGTGCGGTAACTGTTGTTGACAACTTAAAAGACAACCCTAACCCAATGGTTAGAGCATCAGCAATCGAAGCATTAAGTTACATTCAACGCCCTGAATACAAGAAAGACTTAACTACAGTATTCACAGTTGCTGCTAACGACTCAGATAAAGGTGTAGCAGATGGTGCTAAAGCAGCATTAGACAAATTAAACCAAATCTAAGTCTATAAACTATAAGAATTAAAATAAAATTCCTTTCTTTAATAAATAAAGCCCCTGAAAAGGGGCTTTATTATTGTTTTGTTCAATTGAAACCAATGAAAGAGTCAATTAACCTGCAATCTTTTCTTTGTAGGATTCAGGAATAGGTGCACAATTTTCATAGTCAGCTAATTCTGAAATTTGTTTACTCCATTCATAAATAATTTCATCTTCTTTTAACTTATAAGATATCGGTTTCCCTACCTTTATAGTGACATTTCGTCTTGTAAAAGGTTTAAGTTTCGGATATCCGTCCCAATTAGCAATTGCAACAGGTACAATGTCCGCTTTTGCCGCTCTTGCAATCGCAACAAAGCCCTTTCTTATACCTTCAAGCTTGCCATAAGGTCTTGTTCCACCTTGAGGGAAGATACCTAGCGACCAACTTGTGCCAATAATATCTTTTACTGTTTTAAATGTTGCAATTTCAGGCTTAGTTCTGTCAACAGCAAAAGCGCCAAGTCTTTTGACCAACCAACTTAATTTCTCACCGGATTCAAAAAGTTCTTTTTTAGCCATAAATGCAATCGGACGAAGTGCCGCCATTACAACCATCGTAGGGTCAAAGATAGACACATGGTTTGCTGCATAAATATACTTATCTTTTCTGTTTTTCGGTAAGTTTTCACGACCTTCTATTTTGTAATTATAGAAAATATTAAAAAAGTTGAACACTACAACATAAAGAAACGTCATATAAAATATCGTTCGGAAAATATGGTATTCTTTTGCATATCGTCTGTTAAAATTTCGTACTTCCTTGCTCATTTCTATACTGCTCCTTTATCTGCTTCTGTTTTTACTACTTCTGCATCTTCTTTATATGTAAATCCTGTAAGTTCTTGAATCGATTCAATCCATTTTTGTTTTACAACATCCGGATTCTTATCATAAGGGATTATTTTACCAATATTTACGACGATTTTGCCGGTAAAAGGTAATCGTTTAACCTCATTAGAACCGACAATGCCGACCGGTAAAATATTACACTTTGTTAGTTTTGCTAAACCTGCAAAACCTTTATTTACACCTTTAATTTCTCCAGGAACCCCTCTTGTTCCTTGCGGAAACATTCCTAAAACCCATTCGCTATCTTGAATGGTTTGAACAGTTTTGACAGTAGATGGTCCAAGACTTTCTCTATTTACAGAAAAAGCACCTAGCCAGTCAATCCACCATCTTATAAACGGAATATCAAACAACTCTTTTTTAGCCATAAATGCAACACATCTTGGCATAACTGCGCAAATCAAAGGTGGGTCTAAGGTTGATAAATGATTTGGACATATAATATATTTATTATCTTTAGGTACATTTTCTAAACCGTGAACTTCTATTCTATAAACGAGCTTCAAACGAACCATGTACCCTACTTTACAAACCAAAAATTGAAAAAACGCTCTCCATTTATTGAATTGAGAGGCTTTCCTTGCTGAATACTGTTTCTTTTGTTTTGTCATAATCTGCTCTCCATAGTCTTATTCTATCATTATACATAAAAAACGTTAATATTCTACTTATTAATCTGTGTTTATTGTATTATTTTTATATGGTAAGGAGAGTATAATTTATGGAATGTAAAAAATCTGAAAACAAATTAGAAAACGAACTTTTCAAAAGTGTTTATGATAAAACACCTGACTATATAAAAAATCTGGATTTAATAAAAATTGATGAAGATGGCGAATTTTCATTTTTTCTAAAAAAAGAAAACCTAAAACCTTACGATAAAGAAAAAAATCCGGAAGGCCTTAATCTTGAAGAATGGTTTGAAAATTACGCAAAAGAAGCAAAAGTTTCAACAGCAGGAATTAGAGGACCACAAAATATATTATTTCCGCAAGATACAAGATTTCCAATCAACTTAGTCGGAATTATTTTAGCAACCTTGGCAAAAGCACTTGTTGCAAATGAAAAATACCCAAATAAAAGAATTGTAAAAATTGCAGGTTGTGAAGTTCGATACAATTCAAAAATGTTTTTAGATGCAATTGCAAGAGTTCAAGCGGCAAATGGAATTCAAACCTTGGTTCCTAACGAAAAACAAACTATTCCGATTTGGCTCGCTTCATTTTTGGCATTCAAACTCGATTTACTCGGCGGTGAATATATCACATCAAGTCATGGAATTTCGGTCAAAAACGCTACAAAGGATTTGAATTCTCAAGGTAGTCAATATTTACCGGAAGAATCTATGGAGTTTGTAAATAAAATTCGTGAAATATTTGATATCATTGAAAGCAAAGGTTCTTACGAAATAAAATTAGCAGCAATTGATAACCCATTAATAAATCAAGATGTCATGAAAAAACTTGATGATGGAGTAAATTTATATGTTGAATATTTACAAACAGGCGTAGCAAAAGATATTAACTTAAATTTAATCAAAAATTTTGATTCAAAAATCGTCATCGAAAACGTAGGCGGTTCTGCTTATAGAACATTATCAAGAGTATTGCATAAACTAGGAATAGAAAACAAATATGACTGGTTTAATATTGAAGAAGATCCATTTTTCCACTCTATCGGCAAATATGACGTTACACCAAAAGGTGAAAAAGCATTCTATGATTATTCTGTTGATGCAACTGTTCTTGCTAAAAAAACGGATGGTACAAAATATTTTCCGGTTATAGAAACAATGAAATACGATGAAAAACTTTCAAAATACCCGACAGGAACAGTAGTTTTGATTACAGATCCTGATCATGACAGATTAACAATTACTCAAACCGAAAGTATTGATAGGGTTGAGGAATTGAACAGATTAGGCATTGATTATATCAAACTTAATGATGAAAAGGTATTGACCGTTTTCACTGCAAATCAAGCGTTTATGATGTTGTTTGATTTTTGGGCTAAACAACTTAAAGCAGAAAATCTATGGAACAATCATCCACGATTTATGATAAAAACGACAGCCTCTGCATTGTCTTGGGACGAATGGGCAAAAAACAACGGTGTTAATGTAGTTAATGTTCCTGTCGGGTTCAAAGAAATTGCAAACATAATGAAAAAAGTTGAACTAAAACTTAAAAATTCACCGAATGAAGAAGTTATTATTGATGATGTATTCGGCAATTCTATCAACCTAGGTGTAAATCCTCGTTTGCTATTCGGCGGAGAAGAATCCGGCGGAATGATTATGGGTACAGAAGATTTAATCAAATCTCAACACGGAAGAGCTGCAGTTGCAATGAGAGAAAAAAGCGCAACAGAAGCAATAATTGTCGCTTCCGCTCTTGTTGCCTCTCTAAAAAATGAAAATAAAACATTATCTCAAAACTTTGACAATGTTATAAAAGATAATAACATTACAGGAAAATTTGATACACGAGTTGATATTGCGTACTACAACGAATCAGAACCTGATATTGAAAAATTAAAAAAATCAAAAGTTGCAGGCGAAGCACTTAGAACAAAAAATGACATGTTCTATTTAAGTCTTGCTATTGCAAAAAGAAACAATAAAATAACACTTGAAAAGATTAAAGAAATTCTAAATGATAAATTTAAAAATGACGGTTTAACATTCGATAATTTAAAATCCATAAAATTTGTCGGAGATGGAACATATTTAGAATTTACAGACAAATATATTGAAATCAGACCATCAGGAACAGATGCAAAAACAAAAGCCTACGGTGGTGGATTAAATAAAGATGATATTGAAAAATATGCAACCGTATTAGGAAACTACTCCGGTGATAGAACAGAATTACACTGTAAATATGTACCGGAATCAGATTATGAAAATTGTAAACAAAATGCAATGGAACATTATTTAGCATTTGTTGATAAAGATGCAAATAATGAAAAATTTGAAATTCCTGAATACGATTTTTAAATATTTTTGATAAAATGAAATTATTACTAATAAAATAAATGAGGTCAGTATGTTAAAAGATTACTTTTTAAATAAAATTGAAAACGCTATAGAATTAGCAATAAAAGAAGGTAAATTAGGACAAATGAGCGAATACCAAAAAGGTTCTCTCATTGTAGAAAAACCTAAAAATCCTGATTTTGGGGATTTAGCAGTCAATGTATCATCACTTGCAAGAGTAGCAAGAATTGCACCACCGATGATAGCAAACGGAATTTTGGAGTTTATAGATAAAGAAGATTCTGAATATTCTGTTATTGGAGGTTTTATCAACTTCAAAGCAGGAGAATCTCTACTTGTTAATTTGCTCAAAGAAATTATGGACAAAAGAGAAGAATTCGGTCGTCCTGAAAATATTGAAAAAGAAAAAATTATTCTTGAATATATTTCAGCAAACCCTACAGGTCCTTTCCATATTGGACACGGACGCTGGGCTGCAATGGGAAGTGCTTTGGCAAACCTACTAAAATTTTATGGACATGATGTTTATCAAGAATTCTACATCAACGATGCAGGTTCTCAAATTCAAAAACTTGGTCGTTCTTTGATTATAAGAATTCGTCAAGAATTGGGTGAAAAAGTTGATTTTCCAGAAGATGAAACTGAAAGAAAAAATTACTACCCTGGAGATTATTTAATCCCAGTTGCTAAGAAATTTTTAGTTGATAAAAAAGACTTATTGAATTCTGTAAACAATGATTTAGATAAAATTGATTTACAAGAGTTTTGTGATTATGCAAAAAATTACGAAGAAAAAGTTCAACGTGATTTACTTGACAATTTTAGAGTTAAGTTTGATAAATTTTATTCAGAACTATCTTTGCATAAATCAGGAAAAGTTGAAAAATGTGTACAAAAACTCCGTGATAGCGGAAAAATTTATGAAAAAGAAGGTGCGCAATGGTTCAAATCGTCTGATTACGGCGATGACCAAGACCGTGTAATCAAAAAAGCAGATGGTTCAAATACTTATTTAACCGCTGATATTGCATACCATATTGACAAATTACAACGTGGATTTGACAGAATGATTAACATTTGGGGTGCAGACCACCATGGTTACGTTGCTCGTGTTAAAGCATCAATTGAGGCACTTGGCTATAATCCTGATAAGTTGGAAGTTTTACTAGGACAATTAGTTAACCTTGTAATCAATGGTAACGAAGTTCGTATGGGCAAACGTAAAAATATGGTTACTTTGGAAGATTTGATTGACGAAGTTGGTGTTGATGCAACAAGATTTTGGATGTCAATGAGAAATATCGACACAACTTTGGATTTCGATATTGAACTTGCAAAAACAAAATCTGATGAAAACCCTGTATTTTATGTACAATATGCTCACGCAAGAGCGTGCTCTATTATCAGAAACGTTACAACCGATAAAATTGATACTGAATCCGGCAAAACAATACCTGCAATATTAACTAAAGATGAATTTGAAAAGTTGACAGAAAACTTTGACCAAAAGATTGCAGAATTGTCAGTCAAAGATGCCAGAAAATTGATTTTGAAATTTGAAGAATTTAAACCGTTAATCAAGAATTCTGCAGAAGCAAGACAAGTTTATACAATCTGCAGATATGTACAAGATTTGGCATCTGAATTCCATTCATTCTACAATTCAACCAGAGTAATAACTGATGATATAGAATTGACTAAATCAAGATTAATTTTAGTTTGGGCATTCAGAACAGTACTTGCTAACGCATTGAGAATTCTTGCAGTTACAGCACCTGAAAGAATGTAATTTAACTAAAAAAAGAAAATCAGCAAATATTATATAAATAAAAAGCACCTTCAAAAAGAAGATGCTTTTTATTTTGCCGTGTCACTGTCTATCGAAACCTACCAACACACTGTCCTCATATACTTTCTCCACCGAAGATTAAAACACCCACAAAGCAAATCTTAGTGCTGCTGGATTTCTCCCCTGACACGGTTCGAAAGTTTGTGCCATCTTAACTTCGACTTCACAGATCATATATAATTTCAACGCATTCATAGAACCCTCACAACAGGCTCTGCACCCCGCATTAGCTTCGGGTCGAGGGCTCGCAACACCCCATGGAACACGGCAAAAGTATCATAACATACAAATAGTTTAACGTCCAGTATTATATTAAGAATTGTCCGCTTGGAGAATGAGAAAAATTTGTTAAGGCTTAATATTATCCGTGAAAGGAGATTTTGTCTTATGAGTCAAAATTTTGAATTTTATAAATGTAACATTTGCGGAGCATTAGTCGAAGTTGTACAAGAAGGTGCTGGAGAACTGGTTTGTTGTAATGAACCGATGGAACTTTTAACTCCTCACCAAAATGAAGATGCACATTTTGAACACCATTTGCCGGTCTTGAACAAAACTGATGATTACCAAGAAATCGTTATCAGCGAAACCCCTCATCCGATGGAAAAAGAACATTATATTGAATTTATTGAAGTATATTCGAAAGGAAACAAGAAAATAATGAGAAGATATCTTAACCCGAACGATGAACCTAAAATGAGAGTGCCAATTTGCTTTGAAATTGAAAGAGCTGTTGCAATGTGTAATGTTCACGGTTTGTGGGAAGCAAAATTTATTTAACAAAGGAGAAAAAATGATTAGTGATAAAATCAGGGACATTCTTAACGAACAAATTAATAAGGAATTTTATTCCTCATATTTATATCTTTCAATGTCTGCTTATTTTGCTGAAATTGGTTTGTATGGTTTCGCTAACTGGACAAAAGTTCAATCCAAAGAAGAAATTGACCATGGAATGATTTTATTTGAATACGTGATAGGCAGAAATTCACAAATCCATCTAAATCAAATTGCAACACCAATGTTTGACATGTCAAGTCCTCAAGCAATATTTGAACAAATTTACCAACATGAACGAGCAATCACGGCATCTATTGATAAAGTTGCAACACTAACTGAAGGAGAATGTGATTTGGCAACAAGAAACTTCATCGACGGCTATTTGAGAGAACAAATCGAAGAAGAAGCCCAAGTTTCTAAAATTATTGCAAGATTAAAAACTTTCGGAGCCGAAAAATCAGCATTATACTTGATTGACAGAGAATTACAAAAAAGAGAATATCACCAGAAAATTTATTTGTAACCATCACAAAATATCCCAATATATTTAGAAATATTGCAATTTTGTAACTAATTTGTTTATTTTTGCAATATAAACTATTATATAATTATGAATTTAGGGAAAATAGTATATGTTGATGACGAAAAGATGCTCACCTCAACATTTTCAACTTTGATGAAAATTGAGGGTTTCACCGACGTGGTTGTTTTTAATAACCCGTTAGATGCTCTTGATTATCTAAAAAAAGAAACTCCCGACCTGATTATTTCAGACTTTTTAATGCCTGAAATGAACGGTTTGGAGTTTCTGCGTGAAGCAAAAAAACTATACCCTGAAGTCAGTATGATTTTGCTAACAGCATACGCAGATAAAGAAAATGCGATAAAAACCATCAATGAAATCGGCGTTTACAAATATATAGAAAAGCCGTGGGACAATGATGACCTCGTTATGAATATCAAAAATGGTATTGAAAGAAGTCATTTATTAGCAAATTTGAGAGAAAAAATTTCTCAACTGGAAGAAGCTAAAGCAAAGTTACAAGAATATTCAGATAAATTGGAAGTAATAGTTGCAGAGCGCACCAAAGAATTAACTATTGCTAATCAAAAACTATCCGGAATTATTAACTATTGCGCCGACGGGATTATAATAATTGATGCCAAAGGCAATATTGAACAAGTTAATCCGGCATGTGAAAATATGGTTGGACTATCAGCAGAAGCAATTCAAAAAATGAAAATTCAAGAAATTGCGTATACTGATAATCCAAAATTTAACAAAGCGCAAAAATCAGCAGTAAAAAGTACTATTTTAGGGCTATCTTGCGAAAATTCAGAATTTTTATTGAGAGATTTATATATAAGAAATGTCATTACAAACGAAGCAATACCAGTTGAGATTAATTTTGCAACTTTATCTAGCGATGACTCAGATATTGAAAAATTTGTCGGAGTAATCCGAAATTTCAGCGTTCAAAAAGAAACAGAACGATTAAGAGATGATTTTATTGCAACATTAACTCACGATTTGCGAACTCCGCTACTTGCAGCAATTCAAACATTAAAATTCTTTATTGACGGTTCTTTAGGCGAACTTAAAGACCAACAAAAAGTGCTATTATCAACAATGTTGCAAAGTAACGAAGACCTACTCGGTTTAGTTAATGCTTTACTTGAAGTTTACCGATTTGAAAGCGGTAAATTATCGCTATGCAAAACTGTATTCAACATAAAAGACCTAATTAAGCAATGCTATGATGAATTAGAACCTCTATCCAAGAAAAAAGATATTACATTCAATTTGCACTGTGATTTCGATGATGAAACACTTATTGATGCAGATAGAGCAGAAATTAAGCGAGTAATAATTAATCTTTGCGGTAACGCACTAAATTACACAAATAAAGGTGGAACTATAGATATTCACGCCAAAATTGTTTCTAAAGATTTATTATTCTCGGTTACAGATAACGGAAACGGAATTCCAAAAGAAGATCTTCCGCACTTATTTATGAGATTTTCTCAAGGAACAGGGAAAAAACGCTCAACCGGTACAGGATTAGGTTTGTACTTGTCAAGACAAATCATTGAAGCCCATGGCGGAAAAATTTGGGTTGAAAGTAAAGTAAATAAAGGTAGTGAATTCTCATTCCTACTAACAAATGTAGTTACACTATCAAGAATATAGAAAAGGTGAAAACAATGTCAGACACTGTAAAAGTTACAATTATCGAAGATCACGACATGACAAGAATGGGTTTGTCATTCGCTTTATCAAACAATGACTCTATCGAAGTACTGGGCGCAGCAGCTGACGGTTTGGAAGGTGTTGAACAAGCCTTAGAATTGAAACCAGACTTGGTAATCATGGACATTGGTTTGCCAACTATTGACGGTATTGAGGCTACTAGAAAAATCAAAAATTCAATGCCTGAAATTAAAGTTTTGATGAATACTTCTCGTGATAACGAAGACGACATTTTGGATTCATTTGCTGCCGGTGCAGATGGATATATTACAAAAGGTGCAACTTCAGAACAAACAATTTCGGCAATAAAAGCGGTTAGTGAAGGTGTTGGCTGGCTTGATCCGGCTATAGCGCGTGTTGTGTTGTCTAATATCAGAAAAGCAAACCAAACAGATTCCAGATTGAGTGGAATAAATTATCAAAAAGGTAAGAATTTATATGGACTTACTGAACGTGAAATGGAAGTTCTTGCACTATTAGTTGAAGGATTAAAGAATCCGCAAATTTCTAAAAAATTAGTAATTACACTTGCAACAACAAAAACTCACGTGCATAACATTCTGCAAAAACTATACGTAAAAACCCGTTCTAAAGCTGTTGCAACCGCAATGAAAGATGGTTTGGTATAATTAGGTATATTAATTATGAATATTAAAGTTTTACCTATAATATCAATACTTATATTATCATTTTGCCTAAAAGCTTTTGCTCTGGAAATACCTAATAAGCAAGACATGCGCTCTAAAAATCTCCGTTACAAATATGACAGACTCAAAGAACAGGAAAAATACAAAAAAGAAGGTAAAATTTTAAATTTAACCCCATCCGGGTACATGACAGTTGATGAATACGAAGAACTTTCAAAATATCAAGACAAATCAAAAAAAGAACTCGATATTCCGAAAGTACAAACACCATCGGATTTTAAATATGTTCCACATCCGACATACAAAATAGTACGATACAATAGTCCTGCCGGAAGCACTGAACTACGATTAGGGAAAAGATTGTACACGCAAAGACAAATAAATGCTCAAGGTATAGTTGCTCCTGACTTTTCAATGCTCATATATCCTGCAATTTATTACTACACAGACAGTGCATCTGTTGCATCTGACGTGTTTGTAATCCCGTTATACGGTCAAGATGAACCTTTGCAAAAAATATTAAAAGCCAATATAATGCATAGAATACCGGAACCGATTTTATCAACAGATAAGAGCATTAGTGACTATGCCGCGTTTCGTTCACTTACACCCGTTGACTTTTCAGCAGATGGGAAGAAGATTTTAATAAAAGAAAAAATTGGCAGCAGAGAAGACGGTATCTGGAAAACAAGCATTTTTGTATATGATTTTACCAACAAAACCGACTATAAACTTGATGAAGTCCGTGATGCAATCGTTTACTTTTGGAAAGAATATATGGATCTTAACCTAGATGATTACAGATGGGATATTTATCCGCTCGGATTTTTGAAATCACAACCTGACAGAGTTGCGGTTCAAGCAATTGCATACACCGGAGAAACACCAGTATTTTTAGGAACTTGGAGTATTGATACAAAAGGTAATCAATCAAGAGTCGTTTCTTTTCAAAAAAACGTAGAACCTTTAATTAGTGCTAACGGCTATAAAGTAGTTCAAGATGGTGTTGAAGAATATGACATTATTGAAAAGGAAGAAAAAAATCAAGAAAAAGAAGCCAAAATACTGAAAAAACAAAACGAACAGTACAAAAAAGACAGATTAAAACAAATTGATTATGAATATAAATATGCAGTTAAAAACTTGGCAAACGACTATAGAATGGAGTATAGAGATTACCGCAAACTTCGTTCAATTTCAGGAATGAAAGACAGTGAAAAATTAAAAGAAGCTTATAGAAAATTCTTGATTGACCAATACACAAAAGATATTGCAAAATCTCAGAAAAATATTGACAAGCACAATAAGCAACTCGACAAAATTAATCAAAAACTTGATAAATTGTACGATGCAATTAATGATGAGTCAAAATACACACCTGTTTCAGAGTCTACACTAGATGAATATTTAAACAAAGAAAAAACTGAAAAAGAAGGTGTTTTAGACGGATTTGAATTAGAAGATTACGAATTCGATTACGAAAACAAATTCGAAGAAGTTCCAAAAGAAATTCTAGATTATTCAGAAAACACCGAAGCGCCAAAACTTCGTCCGGCTGATGATTCTGTAAACGACACGAAAAATAATGCCGATGAGGAGTTAAACATCAAAATTTTTGATTAATTAACTCTAGTTTCTGCTTTCGTGTAAGTTTATGTTTTATTCGATATTCTTCCTTTAGTGCTTCATTTTTAGATGGAAATTCTTTTTGCCACAAAAGTTTTACCGGTTTATTCGCACGTGTATATTTTGCCCCTCGTCCTTCTAAATGAGCATTGAAACGTTTTTCGACATCGTCTGTATAACCACAATACAAAGTGTCTGATTTCGTCAATAAAATATACACAAAATGTCTTTTTTCCATAAAATTATTATAGTACATTTTAGTGAATTTACTTTATGAATTTGTCAAATTTCATATATTTGGTATAAACTTGGTGTATGAATAAAAAATTTGCAATTTGTTTAAATAATAAAATCGAAAATTCAATTATCGTAAAGAATAACTTAGAAGAAATTTTTCGCTCAAACGCAATCGACTACAAAGTTTTAGATACTGAAAATTTAGAAAACGGCTTTGATTTTGTTTTTGTAATCGGTGGAGATGGAACAATTTTAAAAACTGCCAGATATTATTCTGATTTCCAAACTCCGGTACTTGGGGTAAATTTAGGCAGACTCGGATTTTTATCGCAAGCAACTCCTGATGATTTACCTTCTACTGTCAACAAAGTTTTAAACGGAGAGTTCAAAGTTGAACAAAGAATGATGCTCGGCAGCGAAAAATATTGTGCATTGAATGATTTTGTTGTAAAAGGAAGCGCCACAGGAAGGACTTCTCGCTTTTCGCTGGAAATTAACGGGAAATTTGTGTGTGAATATCTCGCAGATGGAATTATTATATCAACTCCAACCGGCTCAACTGCGTACAGCATGGCTGCTGGCGGCCCTGTTTTAGCCCCTCAAACGGAAGCAATTACAGTTGTGCCAATTTGCCCGCATACATTTTCTGCTCGTCCTATTGTAGTGCCATCAAGTGATGAAATAAAAATTATTCCTTGCCCGAATAATGAATATACCGTATCTGTTGACGGACAGACTGTATTTGAGTTAGACAAAGAATTAGTAATCAATAAACTTGAAAAGAAAGCGTATTTAGCATTATTGAACGGAAATGATTTTTATTCCGTACTAAGAAACAAATTACAGTGGGGAATTTCTCCGGCAAAAATGAAATAAAGCATGCAATATTAAATTTTGTTCATAAAAACCCAAAAATTATTGTACTTTTTTTCTATTTAAAATACTATGTTATTATAGGATTATGCATGATGTAATCGTGTAAATGTTTTAGGAATAAAAAATAATAGTTATATGAGGTAAAAATATAGTGGAAAATATCGTTTCAGACCTTTTTGCAAAAAAAGAAAACCCATCAAATGACCAACCTGCAAGACTTGGCGCAAACCCAACTAATATCAAAGTTGTCGGAGTCGGCGGTGGTGGCGGAAATGCCGTAAACCGAATGATTCAATCTGGCTTGTCAGGTGTTGAATTTTGGTTAATGAATACAGATGAACAAGTTCTTGTAACTGGTAAAACCAACAATCGTATTCAATTGGGAGCATCTTCAACACAAGGTCTTGGTGCTGGTGGAGATCCTTCAGTTGGTGAAAAAGCAGCAGAAGAAGCTCAACAAGCAATAACTCAAGCCCTAGACGGTGCTGATATGGTATTTATCACAGCCGGCATGGGTGGTGGTACCGGTACTGGTGCGGCTCCGGTTGTTGCCAGAATTGCAAAACAACTTGGCATATTAACAGTTGCTGTTGTTACTAAACCTTTCACTTTTGAAGGTAGAAAAAGACAAAATCAAGCAGTTTCTGGTATTGAAAAATTAAAAGAATCTGTTGATGCAGTTATCGTTGTTCCTAACGATAAATTGTTACAAGTTGTAGACAGACAAGTAACAGTTGTTGAATCATTCATCATTGCTGATGAAGTTTTACTAAGAGGTGTTCAAGGCATTTCTGATATCATCACCGTTCCAGGGTTAATCAACGTTGACTTTGCCGACGTTAAAGCAGTAATGCAAGCATCTGGTTCAGCATTGATGGGTATTGGTAGAGCGCAAGGTGAAGGCAGAGCAATCAAAGCCGCACAACAAGCTATCAATTCTCAACTTCTTGAAGCATCTATCAATGGCGCATCTGGTGTTATTGTTAACATTACCGGGGGTCCTGATATGGGTATCCACGAAATCAGTGATGCTGCTTCTATCATTCATGATGCAGTTCTTGATGATGCTACAGTAATCATTGGTACAGCATTGAACGAATCAATTCAAGGTGAAATCCAAATTACAGTTATTGCTACTGGTTTTGAATTGAAAAACAATGCATCAACTCAAATGTTTGGAGCATCTTCTTCAAATACGCAAGATAATTCAAATGGTTTGGGTCAACAAATGAATGCTGCAGATTTCTTCTCAGGTGCATTCAACAATAACCAAACAAAGTCAGTTTTATCAAACAACAATTTCACTAACATTGAAATTCCTGACTTTTTGAAAAGATAAAAAATTAAAAATCACATAAAAGTATAAAAACAGAGGCTCAACACCTCTGTTTTTATTTTCACGATTATTTTATTCTGTCAAAATTGACAAATTAAGAATTTCTATATCATCATAATCTATTTTATCATTACGAGTCATGTTATGACCGGTTTTTATAGTAATTTGATTTGGTTGATTTTCTCTAATCAAGGTATTTGGGATTTTAATTCGTTGTCCATCACCATTGACCTGAAGTTTTCCTATCAATTGTCCATTAAAATAGACTTCTCCAGGGGTTGAGTATGCCGTTCTCATACGATTTTGCCCCATTCGATTTGCAAGTTTAGTATCGAGTCCGACAATTGAACCAATAACCAAATAATTTGAATAATGCTTTGCGTTATCAGTCATGACAAAATCCTTTGAATAATAAGGTCCCATTGCCTTGATTCTAAAATCAGCAGCATTGGCAGAATTTTGTGAATAACTGTCATCACCCAAGTGCAAAATTTCTGATTCTATGCCGATATCCATAGCCTCACTTTTGGCGATTTCAATTTTCATAGGGTTAGAAAGACTTTCATTGTTGTTAATAGTCAACGAGAACGGTCTATAGCCTTCTTTTTCGACATTTAACAGCGTTGGTTGAGTAATTTGTATTTTTTCTAACTCAAAATTTCCGTTTGCATCGGTATAAGTTCTAAAATTTTTCTGAGGAATGGTAATTTTTGCAAACTCAATCCCTTGTTTTGTTTTAGCATCAATAACCTGATTACTTTCGTTTTGTCCAACCTTTGACACCCCGCCGGTAAAAGTCGTAGCTAGTGTCAAATTTTGCATGACAAATAAAGTCATGATTAGTAAAATTATTTTTTTCATACAGAAGTTATCACATATCAGGATAAAAATTTAATTGGTTTATCAGGCATATAAGCCATGCTAATCAAAATAAAAAAAGTTCTTGAAAAATATTTTTTTTTTGATAATATAATTATATGAAAATTAAATAAGCCGATGTGATGGAATTGGTAGACGTGCTAGACTCAAAATCTTGTGAGGTTCAACCCTCGTGCCGGTTCGACCCCGGCCATCGGCAGATTAAAAGACTTCCTATTTGGGAGTCTTTTATTTTATAAATATTGTAACAAAAGCTTAGTAATAGCACACAAATTTAGCAAAATATATTTTTATACGCCTTAGTATAATATGGAGAAATTTAGAAAAACACAGGAGAACAGTATAAAATGAAAATCAACAAAATCGTTCCTAGTATAATGATAGCAGCATCAAGTATTGCAGGTTGTAGTGAGCATGCTCCTCGCAAAATGCAAACAACTTTAAGTACTCTTATGGCAAATAAACCAGCAAAAGAATATATGGCGATAAAAGCAGGTTGGAGAGAAGGTTTGGCAAAAGATGCTGATGCTCAACATTCTCTTGATTCTGTTGCATTCAGAAGGATTATTCAGAAATCTTTTAATTATAATGACACTGCATTATATGCAAAATTTAACCAAATTTTTGCTCAAACAAAATTAAAAAATACAAAAAGTTATCAAGCAGCCTTTGAGGAACTCGATAAAAAGATTATTGAAGAAGGAGTTACAACAGCAAAACACGAAAGTAATCTAGCAGAATATAAAGGACTACAAATTATACAAGGACCTTTGGCAACTCCCAATAACCCTGAAATTTTGAAACTCAGACAGTTCAAATTGGACAGTCTGGCATTCAAAAACTTCTATGAGAAAAATAATATACTCCCTCGTTCAAATTTTGAAAAAATCGCTTCTGACATAAAACCACAGTAAAACAGGTAATAAATTTAGATTAAAAATCAAAAATTAATTCTTCGGTTGAATCAAGGTAATTTACGTCATTACCTTCAATTTGATTTTTCTTGTCAGGCGTAATTAAATGGTCAAGAGCATTAGGCATAAATTTTGGCATTTCTGTATCGTCTAATTTTTTGTTTCCGTTTACGGTAAAGGTTCGGACTTCACGCGGGAAAAATCTCAAATGAACATTCTGACTAATACTTGGCGCAACAAAACTTCTGAAATACTGTCTGATTTTCTCCAAATGAGAAGTAGCCTGCGCCTGATTTAACGCAAGAAAATAACCGTTTGAATCGGAAACAGTTTTGCTGAATTTACCACTCCACATAACAGTTGAATTGACTGTATCAACCAAAACTGCAGTTGTCGTCAAATTAAATGGATAAGTAATTTTAAAAGCACTTGAAATTTCCAAAACTTCCCACAAATTACGACGAGTTTCAGCTCTATCAGTAATTGCATAACAAGAAATCAAAATTACAGATTTCACATTGAACGCTTCTGATAAATCTTTCAACACAACATAATCTATACGCTCTGTTTGTTCAAAGTTTTTTAGCATGCCTTCTGTTTCATTTTTTAAATTTTGATTTGCCGCTAATTTGGCACGAACATCAGACAATTTTATAACATTTATATTTTTAGTTTCATTAAGTTGATTAATAACATAGTTTGCTGCAATTTCAGAAGGCTCTGGAAAGCAAAAATAGTTTTCGCACACGCTTGAAACTTCTGTAGGCAAAACCAATACATCAAATTGCACCGCTTTTGCTCCTTTTTGAGAAAATACACATATAACCAACAATAATAAAATTTTAAATAATAAATTTTTCATAACAAAATTATAGCATAATCAACCACAATGTGATATAATGTAACGTATGAAGAGAAATTTAGTAAAAATTCAGGGCTTTGGAGTCGATTCATTCACTCAAGAAGAAGCTTTAGACTATATTGAAACTACTCACGGACAAGTCGTTACGATTAACCCTGAAATGATTACATCAGCACTTAAAAATGCAGATTTTGCAAATATCATAAATAATGCGGACTTGGTAATCCCTGACAGTGTTGGGGTTGAACTTGGTTTGAAAATTCTGGGGAAAAATGTCAGAAGAATTCCTGGAATTGAATTCGGTAAAAATTTGTTGAAAAGATTTGCCAGTACAGGGAAAAAAGTTGCTCTTGTTGGCGCAAAACCGGAAGTTATAGAACTTGCAACCTCAAATTTAAAAAATGAAATTGAAAATCTTAACATTGTTTACACTCATGATGGATATTTTAAAGATGATGTAACAATTCTTAATGAAATTACAAATTCTCAACCTGATTTAATTTTGGTCGCACTTGGCTCTCCAAAACAAGAATTTTTCATATCCGAACTAAAAAACAAACTGCCAAATGCCATTATGGTAGGTCTTGGCGGAAGTTTTGATGTTTGGGCAGGAGTTGTCGAAAGAGCACCTAAAATTTACCAAAAATTAGGCTTAGAATGGTTATACAGAACAGTCATGCAACCGGAACGTTTTAAAAGAATATTTCCAACGTTGCCATTATTTGTACTCAGAGTTTTAAAAGAAAGGTTATTGGGAAAATGACACTTACAGATACCGAAATTAAAGAAATTGAAAAACTTTGTTTAGAAAACAGAAAAAATATTTTGACGATGGTTTATACCGCAAAATCCGGTCACATTGGCGGTTCGCTATCATCTTGTGAATTGATGACGGTTTTATTCCAAAAATGTATGAAACATGCTCCCAAAGGCGTAAATTCACCTGAATATGAAACACGTGATAGATTTGTCCTATCAAAAGGTCATGTTTCACCAATTTATTATTCAGTTTTGGCAAATCTTGGATTTTTCCCGAAAAAAGAATTAAAATCCTTCCGTGCATTAGGAACAAGACTTCAAGGTCACCCATCACTATGGTGTCCTGGGGTTGAAGTGGCGACAGGTTCTCTAGGTCAAGGCTTATCAATGGCATGCGGTATTGCTATGGCATTAAAAATTGACAAAAACCCTGCACATGTTTTTGTTCTGTTAGGTGATGGCGAAATGCAAGAAGGTAATGTATGGGAAGCCTTGATGCAAGCACCTCACAGAAAATTAGACAACTTAGTTGCCATAATTGATAGAAACAGGCTACAAATTGACGGTTCTACAGAAGATATCAAACCTCTTGATGATTTGGGCACTAAATTAAAAGCATTTAATTGGGACGTTTTTGAAATTGACGGACATAATATTGAAGAAATTTATGAAACAATTGAAAAAGCAAAACAAAATAACAAACCTACCGCAATCATTGCAAACACAATAAAAGGCAAAGGTGTAAGCTTTATGGAAAACAATGCTGGCTGGCATGGAAAAGCACCTAACAAAGAAGAATACGAAAAAGCAATGAGCGAATTAACAGAATAAGGTTAAACTATGATTATTGATAAACTTGAAAATCTTTCAATGTACAGAATTGTACCGGATCACGTTGTGGATTTCGTAAAAAATTTAAAATCTGACATAAAAACAGGTCGTTATGAACTCATTGACAATGATTATGCAAATGTTGAAACTTACACAACTAAAAACATAACCGATGGGAAATTTGAAGCACATAACAGTTATATTGATATTCAAATTTTGTTAGAGGGAAAAGAACGAATTTACTACACGTCAACCTCTTCAGTATCTGTAGATACACCTTATAATTCTGAAAAAGATATCAAATTTTATTCAGACAAAATTACA
Source organism: uncultured Candidatus Melainabacteria bacterium (assembly GCA_934692625.1). Taxonomy (GTDB): domain Bacteria; phylum Cyanobacteriota; class Vampirovibrionia; order Gastranaerophilales; family Gastranaerophilaceae; genus Zag111. The sequence continues at coordinate 168,393 of CAKUUC010000001.1, read as the reverse complement.
AAGTTTGATTTTGTAACTCTTGATGGAACAAACTTTGCAATGATTTTTCCACACGAAGCCCACGCTCCGCAAGTGTCTATTGATAGTATACAAACAGAAGTGAAAAAGGTTGTTGTAAAAGTAAAAATTTAACCTACTTTTTCAGCTTTTCAGGATAGATATCCCATTTAATTTCTTCATTTCGGCGAAACCAAGTGAGTTGTCGTTTCGCATAATTTCTGGTATTTTTTTTGAGAAGTTCCGCTGCTTGTTCAAGGGAACATTGATTATCAATATACCCTAAAATTTCCCGATAGCCGATAGTATTAACCAAATTCGGAATTCGCCCATGTTTTTCAAGCAAATTTTTTGTTTCCTCAACCAAACCGTTTTCAATCATAATATCGACACGTTTGTCAATGCGTTCATACAAGGTTTTTCTATCGAAATTCTTCCCAATCCACTCAACATTATATTCAGATTTATTCATACCACGAGTTTGACTTAACGGTTTATTAGTAGTTTTGATAATCTCAATCGCTCTAATCATTTTTTTTCGGTCATTTTTATCTATAGAAGTAAAAGCATTAATATCTAAATTTTTCAACATATCCTCAAGATTTGCGGTATCAAGTTGAGTTAATTCATTTCGCAATTCCCGATTTGCTTCAATCTCAGGTAAATCGTAATTTTTCAACAAAATATCAATATATAACCCTGTTCCACCACAAACTATCGGAATATGACCACGCGATAAAATTTGAGAAATAACATCTTTTGCCTGTTTTTTATATAAACCTGCAGAATACTCAAACTCAGGTTCAACAATATCTACCATGTGATGTGGAACTCCGTCCATCTCATCAATAGTAGGCTTTGCAGTACCAATATCAAATCCTTTATAAACAAGCCTTGAATCAGCAGAAACAATTTCGCCATTGATTTTTTTTGCTAACTCAATTGAATATGCAGTTTTACCACTCGCTGTAGCACCAACAATTGCAACGACTTTGGGTTTACTCGAGTTATCTGTCGAAGTTTTGTTCATAATAAGTGAATAATAGCACAACTATGTAAACAAAGAAATAGTAAGTTAAAAGAATTGCTAAAAATGCCCAAAATGGAGAATTAAAGAAGATTGAATTTAGTGCTGCAAGTAATAAAATTATTAAAACTATATAAAAATATAAAAATATAGTTTTTCCAAAATTCAAAAATACCTTACAGATTGAATTTTTCAAAGACACAAAAGCATTCTTTTTACTATACACAATCTCTGGTATCCACAGGATAGAAATAAAAGAAATAAAAAGCATTGATATTTTCATAATCAAATACCAAGTTTCCAAAACTTTAATCTCATTTGGTTCAAGACTGTTGATTATTTTCAAAAATTCACTACCTGAAAGCGCTAACAGTTTCCAATTAAATTCACTAAAATCAATTGCTCCGACATATTTAGTAGTGAAAAAATTTGCGACATAAAAAATTATTGAATAAATAAGCAAATAAAGCGCAGTTGCGCTCATCATCGGCATAAACAATCTACCAACACCTTTTGACAAAGATAAAACCAAATTTTGGAGATTTTTAATTCTTTCTTTATCAAATAAAAAAACTTTTTGCGAATAATCTAGCACTTTTTTAACGAGATAAAGCCAAGATGATAAAAAACCACAAAACATAACATACAATGTAATTACAGCAAAAATAAGCTTATTTATTTCATCAACAGAAAAGCGTGCAAAATTAAAATACCAACTCAAAACAGACAAGAATATAACCATTGGTACAACCAAGATTAGGCACTCGTTTGTCTTTTTAAAAGATATTCTAAATAAATTTAGCATCAAATTATCCTATTGTACAATTTCAGCAGGTTTTTCATCACCAGAAGCACCGGCAGCCATTTTTTGTTTTCTCTTGCGTCTTCTCATCAAGTCAACAAAGGCTTCAATTCTTGTGATATAACCCGCTCTACCTGTTTGCTCATCTAAAATCAACGGTAAAATAGGTATTTCACAATTTTCTCTCATTGCAGGGAAAATATTTTGTGACATAATTTCCGGCATACAAGTAAACGGACTCAAGTGAATAATACCGTCAATACCTCGTTGGTCGGCATAAGCAACGTCAGAAACACATTCTAACGCATCACCGCCGATATCTCTCATCAAATAAGGTTTTGCAAGTCTATCAGCACGTTGAAGGTGAGTTTCTCCTTTTCTAAAGATTTTTGGAATCATAGCATCTTTTAAGAAACTTGTAATAGTAAGACTTCTACGTACTTCAACACCCATTCTGCCAAGTTCTTTTTCAATACTTTGGTTTGAAAATTCATCATTTACAACATAAATTTCACCAGTGATATCAACATGCAAAACTTCACGTTTTGGATTAATTTCGACTTTTTTCATTTCTTCTGCAACAAGTTTTCTTGCCTTACGTAATCCTAAAACGGTGTCATAAGAATCAATAATTTTCAAAGCCTTATTGTAATGTTTTTCGGCATCACCTTGCTTGATTTCTCTTGCTCTGTAGAAAGAATGCAAAGCTTCTAATCTGTCTAATTCAAACACTTTCAAAATCGCAATCAAAATTGCTCTACAGAACAATAACGGATTGTTTTTACCGCTTGCGCGTTTTAAAAAGTTATAAATACCGCCAAGTCCATCATACAATTGCATTTCAATATATTTTGTGTCGTAACCTAAATCGTGCAAAGCATTTTCAATACATTTACCGTATTCACCAAGTCTACAACACCCAGGAGCGGTAATCATTGCAACATAATCTGCTCCACCTTCGATTGCTTCAATAAAATTACCTAAAATCAATTTATAAGGAAGACAAATTGCTTCCGGAGCATGTTTTGTACCCAATGATAATGCTTTTTTACTTGTATATGGCTCAACATAAGGTTCACAACCTATAATTCTCAATGCTGCAGCCCAAGCATAGCTAATTGTTCCCATGTGGGGGAAAGATATTTTTCTTTTTCTTGTAGTTTCTTTATTAGTCATTATTATATTCCCAGTCTTGTGTATTTATTCCGTAAACTTTAAGTCAGGACGTCTTGCAGCCGTGACTTCATCAATTTTCTTAACAAACGTATTATGAGGTGCAGTCAAAACATTATCCGGATTTTCAGCACATTCATTTGCTATTTTTACCATTACATTGACAAAATCGTCCAAAACTTCTTTATTTTCAGATTCTGTCGGTTCTATCATAATTGCTTCATGAACAATCAACGGAAAATAAACCGTAGGCGGGTGAGTATTTTCATCCATAAGAGCTTTGGCAATATTTAGCGTTGACACACCATTTTCGTGTTTTTGCTTTTCGCCGGTTATGACAAACTCGTGCATACAAGGTTCATCATAAGGTAAATCGTAATACTTTTTCAATTTTTCTTTCAAATAATTTGCATTTAAAACAGCATTAGTTGAAGCATTTTTAAGATTTTTACCCATCATCAAGATATATGCATAAGCCTTAACCATTACTGAAAAGTTACCGCAAAAATCCTTTACACTGCCTATTGAGTGTTTTACATCGTAATTTCTAAAATATTTTTCACCATCATAACAAATCACAGGAGTCGGTAAATAATCTTTCAATTTATCAACAACAGCAACAGGACCGGCACCAGGACCGCCACCACCGTGCGGAGTTGCAAAGGTTTTGTGTAAATTCAAATGAACAACATCAAAGCCCATCATTTTCGGATTTGTATACCCCATAATGGCATTGAAATTTGCGCCATCATAATATAATAATGATCCGTTTGCGTGCATAATTTCAGAAATCTCAGAAATTTGTTCTTCAAAAATTCCTAAAGTATTAGGATTTGTCATCATTATTGCAGCTACATCATCTGATAAAACTTCTTTTAATGCTTCAATATCAACTTGACCTTTTTCATTTGACTTAATTTGAACAACATCAAAACCACTCATCTTTGCACTTGCAGGATTTGTGCCGTGAGCAGAATCAGGAATGATAACTTTTGTTCTTTTTTCTCCAATAGTGTCAAAATATTTTTTGATAATCATCATTCCGGTCATCTCACCGTGCGCACCCGCAGAAGGCTGAAGAGTGATAGCGTCCATACCTGTAACTTTCAACAACGCTTGTTGAAGTTTATACATCAATTCTAACGAACCTTGAGCCAAATCGTCATCAACTGCAGGGTGAATATTAAATCCGTCCAAAGTTGCCAACAATTCATTTACTTTCGGATTATATTTCATAGTACAGGAACCCAATGGGTAAAAGCCTTTTTCAATACAAAAATTTGCATCTGAAAGTTCTTTATAGTGACGCATAACATCTAATTCGCTTAATTGCGGCAATCCGATATTACCATCACGTTTCAATTCAGCGGAAATAAAACTCAAATCAGGCATATTATCTGTTAAATTTATACCATCATTTCCGTTTGATTTTTCAAATATTGTTTTCATTATTTACACCATCCCCTGTTTTGCCAAGTCTTTTTTTATTCTGTCCAAGCCTGTTTGAATAATTCTCGAAATTCTCGATTGTGATATATTATATTCATTTGCAATTTCTCTTAATTTCTTTTCTTGGAAAAATTTACACTCAATGAACTCTCGTTCTCGTGGAGGTAATTTTTTTATAGCCTCTAATATTCCGTCTTTCAATTCTAGAAATTCAATACTTTCTTCAGGGGTTTTGTCTTTTGATTTAATTTGAGTAGGAACTTCTGCATCTTGCAATTCATCAATTGACAATATGTTTTTGTATACATCTGCTCGTAATTCTACTTCATTTGTAAGTTCATCTTCTTCCGATATAGAGGCTCTATTTTTGAGAGTATACCACTTATAACGACGTCTGACTTCATTTCGGATTGCCCATTTAATTGCGGTAGATAAATAAGAGCTATTGTAAGATTCAGGATCGTGATTTTTGAACAAAATATAAAGAGCGTGAGTACCTATATTAACAAGTTCCGGCAATTCAATCAAATGCGATCTGGAAAACTTCTGATACTCAACCTTTGCAATAATATCTATTAAATCTCTATATTTTTTTAGTTTAATACTATCTTCAACCGACATTATATAACAATCCTAATAAAAATAACTTTCTTACAGTATTAATCATATCAGAAAAAAATGTATATGGGAAGGTAATGTAATTTTCCTTAACATATTGTATCGTTACCAAAAAGGAGAGATTTTTATGAAAATTTTGTTTTGTACAGACGGCTCAAATATAAGTTTTAATGCTATAAAAAATTTTTCACACTGGATTAAAGAAGGAACTGTTGATATAGTTTGCGTCATTGATTGGAGTTTTTTGCCTGATTCTGCTGCAATAGAAGATTCAAATTTTGTTATGCAATGTACTAACACCGCTGATGAAATATTGAATAATGCGGAAAACCTTTTAATCAAACACGGAATAAACACCGGTGAAAAAATAAAACTTTGTGGAACTGTTATTGACGGGATTTTGGAAATTTGTGACAAGAAAGATTATGATTACATAGTTTTAGGTTCTCACGGGAAAAAAGGTATTCAAAAATGGCTGGGGTCAGTTTCTCAAGAACTTGCCAGTGCAGTTAAAATTCCAGTTTACATTTCAAAACTTTCAAACGAACGTAAAAATATCCTATTTGCAATTGATAATTCTGAAAAGAGTAAAACTAATGTTGAAAAAGTTTTAACAACTATGGATTTAGAAAATAAAAACATTCATTTGTTAAATGTTTATGAAATGCCGGATTTCTTATTCTTGAAAGGAAACGTTGATTCAAATTGGATGTTAGATATTCAAAACAAACAAGAAGTTTCATCGATGTTACTTCTTAATGATATAGAAACATTATTCAAAGATAAAAACTTTGATATTGCAAAAAAGACAATTACACAAGGTATTCCGGCAACAGAAATTTTAAAATATGCAACTGTAAACGATATCGACTTAATAGTTTGCGGAAATAAAAATTACAAAAAAATATCAAAATTTTTGTTAGGCTCAGTTAGTTTGCGAGTTCTTGAAAACACAGATTCAGACGTTTTAATTATCAAGTAAAAAGTTTTCTGCAAACAATCCATCATTTGTCAATTTTGTGTAAGCACCGCACGGAATCGTTGCTTTTACTTTTTCGTGCCCAAAAGGAAAACCTTTAACTACAGGAATGTTATACTTGTTAGAAATTTCAGATAGCAAAATATCCAAAGAGTTTTGACTGTCAATTCCAGAAAAATCACCGCATACAATAGCACAAACATTTTCACTAAACTGTTCAATATTAAACAACTGTGTAAAATATCTGTCGAGTTTATAAACGGGTTCACCGACATCTTCAGCAAAAAGTATAAATTTTTCATCAGGGATAAAATCAAAACCGCATAATGATGCCAAAGTAGCCAAATTTCCACCAAATAACGTTCCTTCAACAGGGTCAAATTTTTCATTTGAAAGTTTTGAAGTTATGTGGAATTCACCGTTTTGCAAGGTTTCAAAAAAATATTTTTCGGTAAAAGTATCAATTTCAGCAGAAAAATCACCTTGTGCCATCGGACCTGAAAAAGTAACCAATCCGCATTTTTTGTAAAAAACAGAATTTAAAACAGTCACATCAGAATATCCGCAAAAAATTTTAGAATGATTTTTAATAATCGAATAATCAATTTTATCAATCAATCGTAGAGCACCATATCCACCACGGGCACACAAAATTGCATCAATTTCATCATCTAAAAAAGCGTTATGCAAATCTTCCAATCGTTGCTCATCACTTCCTGCCAAATATTCGTTTGCCTGACATTTTATATGTGAACCTAATTTTACATTAAAACCTTTTTGTTCAAAATATTTAACAGACTGTAAAATTTTGTTAAAATCAACCTCACCTGATGGAGCAATGATACCAATAGTATCACCTATTTTGAGTTTTTTAGGTTTAATTAAGTTCATAAACTCTCCTTTTTATTTTATTTATTTGTTATAATCATCATATCATGGATAATAATTACATACCTTTATATAGAAAATACAGACCACAAACAATTGAACAAATTGTAGGACAAGAACACATAAAAAAAGCGCTTGCTAACGCAATTAGTATGGACAGAATTTCTCATGCTTACCTTTTTACAGGTCCACGAGGAACCGGTAAAACATCTACAGCAAGAATTTTTGCCAAATCCCTAAACTGCGTAAACGGTCCAACAATAACACCGTGTAATGAATGTGAAAATTGTAAAAATATTACAAACTCAATTCCTATCGATGTTATAGAAATCGATGCGGCAAGTAATCGTTCTGTCAATGATGCAGATGAAATTATTCAAAAAGTAGCATTATCACCTGTTCAAAGTCGTTATAAAATCTATATAATCGATGAAGTTCACATGTTGACAAATCAAGCGTTTAACGCTCTTTTGAAAACACTTGAAGAACCTCCTAAAAACGTAATTTTTATACTTGCAACAACAGAAGTTCATAAAGTTTTGGATACAATTAAGAGCCGTTGCCAAAGATTTGATTTTAAACGTATTACAACGGAAGATATCGTAAAACATTTGCGCTATATTGCTGATAGCGAAAAAATAAATATTACTGATGATGCACTTTTATACATTGCTCAAAATTCTGCAGGTGGAATGCGTGACAGTATAGCACTTTTAGACCAGTTAAGCGTTTTAAATTCATCTGATAATGCAATTTCTGTTGATGATATAAACAGTCTACTTGGTAGATTGTCATTTTCAACACTAACAGAATTATTCAAAGCAATAATTTCATCAAATCAAAATGAAGCACTAAAAGTATTAAATGATATTTATAACAAAGGTAATGAACCGGTACAAATATTGTCAAACTTGCTTGAATATTTCAGAAATGCACTTATTTTGAAATCTGTAGGTAACAATGTTACAAATTTGGTTGTTCAATTAAATGAAGAACAAACCAAAACTCTATTAGGTTCGTTGTCGGATATCGAATCACATCAACTTGTTTCGTTGATTGACAAATGTGCAAATTATATCAAAGAATTAAAATTAACAGCAAATCCAAAATTATGGCTAGATGTTGCAATTTTAGACCTATCAAATTTAGCACAAAATACAAAACTGGAAGATTTGCAAAAAAGAATCTCACTTCTTGAGTCAGGAGAAGGTGTAAAACAGATAAATACATCGCCGTACAACACTCCTCCATCACCTGTTAAAAAGCCTGAAGTTATGAAACCTATGTCATCACCTCAGACGACCAAAACTCAAGAAACACCTCAACCCGTCAAAACCAAACAAACCGTTTCTGTTGATGAGGTTCTTACAGACAGTGTACCGATATCAAAATCAGCCTCACCAAATTCGCTAAAAGCATTGTGGGCTAAATTATTGGAAAATATTTCAAGCTTTCCATCAAGGACAATTCTTAAACAGCAAGCAATTCCTGTTAAGTTGACCCCTGATGAAGTAATTATTACAATCAAAAACCAAAGTTGGCTGAAACAATTTGGACCGGAAGGTGCAAAACATTCATTCATTATTCAAGCAACAACCGCAATTTTTGGAAAAGCAGTAGGAAAAGTAATAGTCAGAGCACCTGAATCAGGCGACGAAGCAATAAAAAAAGAGCAAACTGCCTCTGATGATGATAAACCTGCCCCTGCACAAAGCGCTGCTCGTCCGACAACACCACAAACAGTTGCTCAAACCGAAATAAAAAGAGAAGAACAAGAAGCAAAAGCTATCTTATCAACAAAGCCTAATATAGCAAGCCAAAGCCTTAACCAAACACCTCAGCAACCTGTAAGACGAAGAGCATTAGATGGTTCTGATTCGTTCCACTCTGACGGTGTAAATATGGTTATGGATTTGTTTGACGGGAAACTCATTGAATAATATTAACAAACGTAACAATATCAAAAATTTTAGTAAATCTAAATAGTTCAGAATCATTAATAGTATTGTAAGTAGTGTGATTTGGAAAGTTGTAGTGAAAAAGGTTTTAAAAGTATTAATAGTATTAGTCATATTGTTCGGTGCGACCTCGTACAAAACTCAGGCTGCAATTGAAACGATTAAAGATGAGCCATATTTCAAAGTCAGATATGAAAGACCGCATTTACCGGCAAATGTCGGCACAAGTTATGCGACATCACAACATTTGAACACCTATCATAATCATTTACAAGCAAATAAACAAAGAATTGCACAAGAGGAAAAAGCGCAACAAGCAAAACTTGCAGCCATTGAAAAAAGAAAACAGATTGCTCAAAATATACTAAAAGAAGATCGCAGAGAAAATATAAGATTTAGACTTGCAGACTGCAAAACCCCAGTCAAAGTCGCAATAAATAACTTGAATATGAGTAATGTCATTGATATTTCAAACAGTGGAATGGGATTGAGAAGCAAAGTTTTGAAGGTTAATGATGAAATTCCGGTAAAGATTTCATACAAAGGGACAGAAGCGCAAACGACTTTGAAAATTGTAAATAACAATAACGGCAGAGTCGGTGGGAAATTTGTTAAAACAAACAGTTTAAATGAAGGTAAACTGTTACATATTGCTACTTTGCTTGAACATGACAACGAAATGCTTATAACAAGGTTTTAAATATTAAATGCAACTTACACTCTTACACGTCTTGCTCTAGAGAAACCAGGTAATCTTGTTGTATTAGATTGAGCGACAACTTGTCCTTGTTGTTGATTTCCGCCAAGTTGAGCACCTGCTTGTTGCAAGAAGCTACCGAATTGCATTGCAGTTTGCATTTTTTCACCAAAGGTTGCTTTTCCAGCACTTGCAACATTTGCTTGAGTTTGTTCAACTGTGCTGCCTGCTTTTGCACTGTATTTTGCAACGTTTGAATCTGCTTTAGCCATTGCATTTTCATATTTAGTTGTATCTTTTCCTGCTGCTTTTGCTGTTTCAATCTTGCTATTCAATTTATTTGAAACTTTTTGGTTAGCATTAGCAACTTGTTGGTTAACACCCTTAAAACCATTTGCCATTTCTTTTGTACCTTTAGCAGCAGAAACACCTGACATAACGGCAGCACCAGCGGAAGTCAAAGCTCCTGAAATATTACCTTGTGCTGCGTAAACTGCAGTTTTGGTAACATTTGCGGCACATTTTCCGTATTGCCCAACTGTTTCAACGCCGATACCAACTTTTTTAACGGTACCACCAGCAGCAATCAATCCTTGACCACCGGTAATCATTGCCATACCAGTGGCAATCATGCCTTCGCCGACATATTGAGTGGTTTGTCCAGCCATAACCGCATAACTTGAAATTTCATCAGCCTTATTAGCAATTTTTAAAACTGAATTTGATTCTGCTTGTTGAGCAGTTACTGCATTTTGATTTGCTACTGCTGCTTTTTGATAAGTTTTAGCAGTTCTTGTTAATGTTCTAACTTTTTTATTTGTTGCAACTTGAACCTTTTTCAAACTTGTTTGAGAAGTTTGCATATTTGATTGAGTTGATTCAAGTCTAGATGATACAGAAGATAATTTGTTTTGTGCTTCTGTTCTTTCTTCTTCTGATGCATTTTCATTAGACAAAATTGTATTTTGTTGTTGTGCTTCGTTTTGAACCTCATCAACTTCAGCTGATAATTTTTCAAGTTTAACGGCAGCTTTTTGCATTTCTTTTTCAGATTTCTTAACAGCCTTTTCTTCAGCCTTCATTTGTTTTTGAAATTTCTTGTCATCTGTTTTCATTTTCTTGTCAAGAGATTTCATATCAGAAGCGGCTTTGTTCATTTGGCTTGTGCCTGCTTCAGTTTGAGCAGTTGCAGATTTTGCATCATTTCCGCTTTGTGAAGCATCTGTTTTAGCATCTTCACCAGAAGCCATATCAGTTTGGTCTTTTTTCTTTGTTCCATCAGTACCTTGAGTTTCATTGTCATCATTTGAAACATTAGAAGCTCTTTTGCTGATTTCAGATTTTACTCTGTTTAATTTTTTATCAGCAGAATTTTGCAAATATCTTGGAACATCAGAATCTTTCATTTCAGTTAATTGTTGTTTCAAATCGTCCAATTCACTTGCAGAACAAGATGTCAAATTATCAAAATCAATATTGCTGATATCAATTCTTTTTGCCTTGTCATCAGTTTTTTGTTCTGTTCTGTCAGTTCTTTGAGATGAACCAGTTTTTGATGCTTGTTCAACTGATTTTGTTGTATTTGCTTTCAACAAAGATTCTGATTGTCTAGTTGAAGCAGTTTTGTTAGTTGAAGAAGTTTCAAAATTACCACTAACTTGAGTTGTATTTGCTTTAAAAATTGACCCGTTCATTGTCATGTGAGCAGGCACTTTTGAAGATAAGCCGGCTTTTTGCGCTTGACCATTTTTCATGGTCTTCAAAAGCTTTTGTATATCAATATTTGAATTTACGCCGTTTATACTCACTTTTTAAAGCTCTCCAAATTTTAAACTCTCTTGTATATATAAAAAATTTTGGAATTACTGAATTTCAGAACTATTTAAAATGTTTACATTTAGTTACAATTAGAAAAAATAAGATTAAAATATTGATATAATTTTATATTTTTGATAAAATCAAGGAGTAAAAGAGATTAGGGAGAACTTTATTATGGATTTAATGAAAGGTAAAAAAGGGGTAATTTTTGGAGTTTCTAACACTCACGGGATTGCTTACGGAATAGCAAAACAATTACATGATGCAGGTGCTGAAATCGCTTTCACTTATGCAGGTGAACCGATGGAAAAAAGAGTTCGTCCAATTGCTGAAAGTATGGGCGCTAAAGTTATCATGAGTTGTGATGTTACAAAAGAAGACGAAGTAAAAGCAGTATTTGAAGAATGCGAAAAAGTTTACGGGAAATTAGACTTCGTAGTTCACGCAGTTGCTTTTGCGAAAAAAGAAGATTTGATGGGTAGATTTATTGAAACATCACCTGACGGTTGGAATACAGCACTTGGTGTTAGTGCATATTCACTAGTTACTATTTGCCGTCATGCTGAACCTGTTATGAACGAAGGCGGTTCAATTTTCGCATTGACTTACCTTGGTTCTATTCTATCTGTTCCAAGTTACAACGTAATGGGTGTTGCTAAAGCAGCATTAGAATCTGCAATGAGATTTTTGGCAGTGGATTTGGGTACAAAAGGTATCCGCGTAAACTGCATTTCAGCAGGTCCTGTAAAAACTCTTGCTTCAATGGGTATTAGCGGATTTTCTAAAATGCTTAAAGCAGCCGCTGCTCGTTCACCATTAAAAAGAAACGTTGCATTGGAAGAAGTTGGTAACGCAGGTTTATACTTGGCTTCTGACTTGTCAAAAGGTACAACTGGCGAAGTTATCTATGTAGATTGCGGTTGTCACTCTGCTTATGCTTCATCTGAAGAAATGGATATTTTAGCAAACAATATTGAATAAATTTTAGAATTATTTATAGATAAAAAAACGGAGAGTCCTAACTCTCCGTTTTTTGTTACTGACTACGTAATTCAGATTCTTTCACATGTATAAATTTAATCTTATTCTGAATCGGACAATCCATCTATATCTAATTGAATTTGATGCTTTAACTCATCAATATTATCAAACTTTTTCTCATCACGAATTTTTTTGTTAAATTTCACACGAATTTCTTTTCCATACAAATCCGCTTCAAAATCAAGAATATGAGTTTCAAAAGTTGTCACTTCACCATTTGTAATCGTCGGACATGTGCCAAAATTGGAAATTCCACGATATTTTTTAGCATTTATAAGCACATCAACATCGTAAACTCCATGCGGAGGTTGAATAATCCCTTCAGGATACAAAATATTAGCAGTTGGAAATCCTATAGTCCGCCCCTTTTGCTTACCTTGTCGGACTATACCAGTTATAGAAAATTTTCGACCTAACATTTTTTCAGCGTGCTCAATTTCACCATTACCGATAAAATTTCTAATAGATGTTGAACTTATTTTTACACCATCTAAAAAAAGTTCTGAAACTGGTACATATTCATAACCAAATTCAGATTGAAATTTTGTTAATAAATCAGCATTACCTGAACGACAGGAGCCAAAATGATGCTGCAAACCAGATGTTATAAACTTAGGAGAAAAATATTTTACCAAAATATTTTCTAAATAATCTCTTGCCGAAAGCGTTTTAATTTCCTCAAAATCTAACTCAACAACATAATCAACCCCAAGAGTTTCAAGCATTTTGTATTTGTCAGAATTAGTCAAAATATACTTTGGCGCTTTAACACCTTGTAAATAACAAAACGGGTGGTTCGAAAACGTCACAACCGCAGATTTTGTACCGTTTTGTCGTGCAAAATCTACAGCATTACCAATAACTTTTTGATGACCTAAATGTAAACCGTCAAAGAACCCCAATGCCAACGACAAATTAGGAATAATTTTTAAATTTCTGACAATTTCCATTTTACAAAATCCTATTTGGTAATTAGTTAAACAAAATACCAACAATACAAGCTGACATGTAACAAGTTAAAGTACCGCAAATCAATGCACGAACACCGAGTCTTGCCAAGTTTTTACGTTGATTTGGAGCAAGTTCACCAATACCACCGAGAAGGATTGCGATAGAACCGAAATTACCAAAACTACATAGCGCAAAACTTGCAATCAAAAATGCTTTTTGAGAAAGATGTAGAGTTGGGTCTGTCAAATTCATATATGCAACCATTTCATTAAGAACTAATTTAGTCCCCATCAAACCGCCAACAGTAGTCGCCTCATGAAGTGGTACACCCATTGCCAAAGCAAATATCGCAAAAATCTTACCCAAAATCATTTTCAATGACAATTGAGATAAATCAAACCCAATTGCAGTAAGGTTAAAGTGCAAGTATTTTACGATAAATCCGCCTAAACCGCCCAAGAACCAGTCAACCATTGCAACAAGAGCCACCAAAGCCAAAATCATTGCAACAACGTTGATTGCAACTTTCATACCCTCTGAAGCGCCTGATGATATTGCATCAAAAACATTAACATGCTGTCTATTACGTTTACTAAATGACAATTTGAAATCTTTACTTGTTTCAGGATGACCAGTTTCCGGATAAATAATTTTAGAAATTACCAATGCCCCCGGCGCTGCCATAACTGACGAAGCCAACAAATATTCGGCAGGAATACCCATTTTAATGTAAATAGGCATAATAGAACCGGAAATACAAGCCAAAGAACCTGACATTGATGCTAACAATTCCGAACGTGTCAAATTTGCAAGGTACGGTTTAATCATAATTTGAGCAACGATTTGACCAACAAAAGCACTTGCAACGTTAGACAACGCTTCTGCACCACTAACATCAAGCAATTTATTCATACCTTTTCCTAAAAAGGCTACAACTCTTTGCATAATTCCATAATGATACAAAATATTTACCAAAATCATCATAAATACGGTTGAAGAAATCAATTGCAATGCGAAAATCGAGCCGCCATGACCTACAAAAATCTCTCCGAATTTACTATTAATCAATCCGCCGAAAACAAATTCACCACCTTGAGTTGCAAAAACTAAAAGCTTTTGAATAAATTTGCCAATAAGTTTGAACATGTCTTGTCCAAATTTAACCTTAAAAATAAAAACTGCAAGAAATACTTGTAACAAAAAACCCATTCCAACAGTTTTCAAGTTTATATTCTTTTTGTTATTCGACATTAAATAAGATAATCCGAAAATTAAAATAATACCGATGATTCCAATAAATCTGCTCATACTACCCCTTTTGATATAAAGTTATATAACAATTATACAAAAAAAGAAGCCATAACGACCTCTTTTTTATAAAAATGTGATAAAAGTTAATGATACTATTTTTTAGCAAAAAATGACATTATTTTATCAATCAAACCTGCAGATTCATCAGAATCTCCTGCCAAATTTTGCAATTTATTCAACTTATCTTGTGCTTTTTTTATTTCTACATCATCTGTACACATTTCCAAATATTTTGTATAAGCATCAATTGCATTTTGTTTTGACTTAATCTTTTCATAAGCAGCCGCCAAATCTTTTAACACAGCCAAATCTCTTTTATCAGCAACATAAAGCATTTCAAGATAATCTGTCTGAGAGGCATAATCTCCAATGCTTTCTTTGTATTGAGCAAGTTTTCTTAATGCTTCTTTATTTTTAGAATCGATTTTGATAATCTTTTCATAATATTCTGCAGCATGGTTAATTTCTTTTATCTCTGTCAACATATCAGCAAGAGTAAACAAGACATTAACATCATTATCCTTAATTTTTACAGCATTCATAAAGTCATTGATTGCAACATCTTTGTTGCCACGCAACATGTTATATTTACCCCAATTCAAATGAGAATTGTATTCATCTCCTGTTTCATCATAAACTAAGGCTCTCATTTGGTAAGTTAGTGGAGAATTCTGCTCAACTTTATTATACTCTTCAATATATTCTAATGCCTTATCAAAATCTTTTGATGTATAGGCAAATTGAGCCATCAATGTGAAATAACGTGGAAGTTTTTTGTATTCATCAGGTAAATTTTCTAATTTTTCACGAGCCTCGTCTGATTTACCTTCTTCAAGTAAGCACTGAATTTTTACTAATTCATTTTTTGTACAATCAATCGCTTTGTCTGCTTCACCGCTTTTCAAGTAAACAGCAGCAAGCGCTTCATTGATATGGTCGTTATCATAGCCTTTTTCTTTTGCTTTCTTCAAAGTATAAATTGCACTAGAATATGCCTCATCTTGAAGATAAACGTCAGCCAACTGCAAATATACCTCTTCCGGAACACCGTCATGCTCCAAGATTAAATTAAATTCATCAATTGCTTTATCTCTTTTACCCGTTTTAAGGTAAAGATTAGCCAAGGTCAAATGAGTCATAACAAGTTGTCGTTCTTCGTTTTCATCAATATGAGCCAAAGCCTTTTTAAAATCATTTATCGCAAATTCAAACTTGTCTTCAATAGAATTTTTGTTTCCTCTATAAACATAATATTTGTAGCGGTCTTTGTTTTCATAAATAGACATTAACTGTTCAAAAGCCAACGAATTGCTAACATCGAGTTGTAAAATTGCATAATAGTATTCTGCCGCATCATCAGGTCTGTCAAGAATTAAAGAAAGATGACCTAAACGCTCCAACAATGCAATATCTTGCGGATTTTGCGCAAATTCTTTTTTATATTCTTCAAGAGCCTGTTCGTATTGTTCATTTGCCTCGAACTGTTCTGCTAACTGTAAACTCATATTATTTACTCCTTAATACCCTAATCTGGTGCTATTATACATCAAATAAAGATTTTCACAAACCCTAATTATACATGTTTTGAGCCTTAGCAATCCCATTATTAAAATAATACTCAATCGCTTCAACTGATTTTTTAATTACAGGCTTCAAATTTTCTAACTGCTCTGCGGTAAAATTTTGTAAAACAAAAGCTTCAGAAGGAATTGGCGGTTGAGGACCTATTCCGATTTTGAGTCTTGCAACATCTTTTGTTCCAAGACATTTTATAACAGATTTAATACCATTATGTCCGCCATCAGAGCCGTTTGCCCTAAATCTCATTTTACCTACATCAAGTGACAAGTCATCATAAACAATAATTACATCACTGACTGAAATTTTGTAATAATTCATGACCAGTTGAACCGATTCGCCAGACAAATTCATAAATGTTGTCGGTTTAACCAGAATATAATCTTCATCACTGAGTTTAAACTTTGTCAAAAAACACTTCAATTTCTTTTCTTCTTTAAATGATGCACCAACTTCAAGTGCAAACTTATCTGCTACCATAAAACCTGCATTGTGACGGGTAAAACAATATTTCTCGCCAACATTTCCCAATCCGACAACTAATTTCATAAAAAATCCTTTAATCATTAACTATACATTATATTTAACATTTTAACGTAAATAAAAATTACCAAAATGGAATATCAACTGTATGCTTAACAAAAATATAAAAAATTATTACATTATAGAAAAATGAGGGAGAAGCAATGAAACACGAAACAAAAACCTTGAAAAGTTCTGAAAAAGTTGCAAAATTTCTTGAAGATAACGGATTACACAAAAAAGATTTCGCAGAAATGATTGGAGTAACTCTATCTTACGTTTACAACTTGATTGATGAAACCATACCTTTCTCAACAAGAAGTACAACAATTGAAAGAATTGCAACAGTAATGAACGTAAAACCTGAAGAATTTGAAGAATACAAAATTCCTCAAGAACCAATATTGCAAGACGATACCTTAGAATTACTAAAAGGAGTAATCGCAGAGAAAAAAATCAGTATTGTAAATTTACTAAAATCATTTCCACGCAAAAAACGTGTCGAAATCGTGGACATGCTAAGAGGTGCAGCACCAATTCCAATTGATTATAAGGAACTGTCAACAATAGGACAAGTCTTAGAACTTGATGGAGCAGACATTTACACACTTTGGGAAGATAGAGTAAAACAAGTCCTTGAAAACAACGGAATGAACCTAAACAGCAATGCAGCATTAGTAAATTCAATGTTTGAATGCGCCAAGAAATACACAAATTTAGATTAAAAGCCCGCCACAACGGGCTTTTTTCACATTTCTAAAAATAATTTATAAAAAATCAGAAAAAACGGTTGACATAAAAAAATGTTCTTGTTATTATGAGTACACACGGTGAGTTCACCGGTTAGCCAAAGGAAATATGAATAGTTAATAAGCGCTTGTAGCTCAGCAGGTAGAGCACTCCCCTTTTAAGGGATAGGTCGCGCGTTCGAATCGCGCCAAGCGCAAATTTTTAAAAAGGACGATGAGTCCTTTTTTTATTGGAAAAAGTTAGGTAAAAAAGAGGCGAGTTAAATCGCATCTTTTTATTTGATTAGTTTTAAAAATATATCTACTACTTAATCGATACCACATTATTCAATTTACTTGCTGCTTCAAGTAGTTCAGTATATTTGATTTCACCATCTGCAAGTTTTTCAACAAGTCTGAGTTTTGGACAATCTTTCATGTCAAAAGGTTGTTCGGCAGATCTCAAAATTTCAGGTTTCAAAAAGCTATCGATAAAACTTGAATGTTGCATGCAATCTTTTTGTGTCATGCAGGTTCTTAATTTCGTAATATATGGTGTCAAATTATTCAAGTTTTCAGCAGTAATTTGCCCTAATTCCTCTTTATTCATAATTTCCCACAAATATTCAATCGTCGAAACTGTACCTGATTTAGTTTCTTTTGAACCTTCTGCTAAAAGTTTAATTATTTCTGCTTTTGATTTTTCACTTCTTGTATTATTTTTAATAAAACTGCAAATTGAGTTTAAGTCTGAACCATCAATTCTTGCATAACTACCTTTTCTTTCAGTTAAAACAGAATCAATAATTGCTCTCATAGCCGAAGAATCATAATTTATGGAATTTTCTAATATTTCACACATTCTAGTAACACCATAAGACGGAACAACATTTTTCTGCGCAAGATATTGAATACAATCAACATTAAATTGAAATTTCTTGCTATCTAACTCATCACCAGTAACACACTTTTTAAAACTGTTTGTTAAAAAGTCATGTATGTATTCTCGATCTTTCTCATAATTGTAATTACAATTCAGCTCAAAAACCTTGTCAATTTTAGCAATTTTTTGGTATTGTTCGGCCACCCCATTATCTAACTGTTGTATAACCTTGTCTACTGGCATGTTCAAGTCCTTCAACATAATTTTAGCAACATTATATTTATTCTCATCAACAAGGCCACCATCTTTTAGTTTTGATAACAATTCAGAATCGCATTCTCTCCATGGAGTATCTTTTGGACAATAAGGCGAAGAAACAGAACCTTGAATATCAACAAAGTTAGGATTTTTAGTTTCTATACCGTGAGCAGACTTTCTACGAGTAAGTGAAGCGATTTCGCACAATTGAGAATCTGCTGTTTTAATCGGATATCCAGTTTTTGTTTTGCATTCATTCAAAATTTGTTGAACCATTTTTTCATCTTTGAAATGTCTTGTAGCAAAAGCATCATAGAAACGTAAAGCATCGTAATCTAAATGTTCAATACCATTTTTTGAAGCAAAAACAACTTGCCCTCTTGCATCAGGAAACTTTGCCAAGAATTTGAACAATTTTACTGAAGGCTTTGAAATCGCTTGACCATTGCCATCTACAATAGACCTTCCAATTTGTTTAATAATTTCAACGGTTGGAACACCATTTTCCCAAGCATGAGTCGCCTCTGTAGCGTATTTCGAAATTGTATCAGCACCAACATGCATTTTAGGGTCAAAGCAAGACGGAACGATATTATACACAAAATCAATATGTTTTAACCTTGATTGAGCATCAAAATTTAAATCCGTATCAGGATAGTAAGCATTATCCAATTTCTTTCCGAATTGCATATCTTTTAAAATAGTTGATGACAAGGAAACATCATCATTTCCGTATTTTATAGATGGTACAGGACGGTAATCCGTTGAACAATTATACAATTCTTTTGTCCTCATAATGTCATTTATGTCATCTGAACTCTTTTCAAAGGACATTCTTTCAAATGTATCATCGACTAATGCGGAATCTACACGAGAACCAGTAGGTTTTCGTCCTACAGTATAAGAAACAATTTCATCATCAATATCTGTTACAGGTTTTAACGTTCTCAACACTCTTTGATTAACTTTTTGAGGCTTACATTCAGCCAGAAAATTTTTACCTTCAATACTTTTAATAATATTGTAAATTGATGATAAATAAATCTTCATTACTAAATCCTTATAAACTACTACACGTATCCTATATAACAATTGTAAATATAAAAATTTACTACAAATACAGTTATATTAAGAAAAATTTACAAACTAATCTGCAGAACTTACAAAATATTCTTTTCCATTTTCAATCACAAGAGCGGTTAAAGGTGCATTCGGGAACTTTCCGCATCCAGTATCAATACAAATCTTATCATCCCAAACTTGAGGTTCAGGGAACTCTGTATGACCAAAAATAATTTTATAACCAAAGTCATGTTTATGTTCAAAAAAGGCATGACGAATATAAACCATATCAACTTCATTTTGCTCTTCTAGCGGAACACCGATACGAAAACCGGCATGAACAAACAAATATTTACCGATTATGTGGTAGTATTTTAAATTTCTAAAGAAATCACCGTGAATTTTCATAATATTATCAAACGAACCATAACTTTCAACAGTACTATCTCCACCGTAATTCCAAAACAAATAATTGTAATAATCATCAGAATTTGCGTGCATCATTGCATATTCGTGCGAACCAATAAGATAAACGCAATTACAAAAATCCCCCAAAGAAATTGCAGTATCAACAACCTCTTTTGATTTTTTACCTCTATCAATGTAATCCCCGCAAAAGACTACAGTATCATCTTTTGTTAATGCTAAATTATCCAACAAACGTGCAAGTTTGTCGTATTCGCCGTGTATATCTGAAATTGCTACAATCTTACTCATACTACAAATTTATTATAAAATCGGCAAAAATACAATAAAAAAACAGCCAACGAAAAACGCTGACTGTTTTTATTTACAAGTTATAAATTATGCAACTTTGTCCATCTTTTGAGTCGCTTTTTTGTGAGTATTTCGATACAACATATATGCTCCTGATAATACAGCAACGCCACCGATAACAGCGAATATCATCTTCATTGGACGAGATTTAGCAGTTGCACCGATAATTTCTTCTGCGCATTCACGATATTCACCCAAGGCGCCGGCAACTCTGCGCATAGGACCTTGATATCTGTTTGTAATAGGTTTATCTGCTTCGAATATTGTTTCCATATAAACCTTATTTGCAGATTTTCCATTGTTATATTCTGCGTTATTGTGCCAATCTACTTTTTCTTCAATGTTTTTCTTACATTTTGCAACATAAGCGTCATAATCATTTTTGTATTCGTAGAACATTTCTTTAATCATGTCACTTGTTTGCTTAGATTGGCGATTTACACGAGCATTATCAATAGTTTCTGCTGAATCAGCCCAAGATAAACCATATCTTTCCGGAGTCAATTCAACAGGTTCTTTTGTCATAAAGCCGTTTGATGAATTTGTATAGTCAACAGGTCCGCCTGTCTTTGTAATTCCATAAGGTGTACCAGCAATTTTAGACTCAACCGGAGTAATACCACACATTTCACGACGAGAAGTAAACAAACCGTAATGAGCACACGCTACAAGTCGATTTGGAGTAAATCCGTCAACATACATAATATTATGTTTGTAAATTCCACCTTCAAGTTTGGAGATTTCTTGAATATCACGAACAATAGCCTTGTAATCTCGGTCATTTTCATTCCATTTGCCGGCACCTAATAAAACTTTTACTTTCAATTTATCTTCTTGTGGAACATCAGTTCTTTTTAAGAAATCCAAAAATCCGCCTGTTGAAATAGGGAATCCTTTTTGTTCATCAGGACGACCAAAACCAAACAATAAAATTTCGCCATCTTTAATCGGTGACAAATAATTTATAACGGTGTTGTGTTTTGCAATTTGATCTTCATTGAAGAAGAGTTTTTTCAATGCATCTTCACCTTTTTCACCGGCTTCATAAATCAAATTAGTAAGCCATCTTGCATTTTTTTCTTTTGCCGCAACAACTTCTTTGATATTTGTTCCATCGTATTTAAACGGAGTAAAGCCTTTTGATTCTGACAAACCGTTAGCGCCACGACCAAATTGAACACTTGCATCATCTAAGTGCATATTTCTTGGTGTAACACCGTTTACTGCTGATTTTGTTTGAATTGCAGCATAATCAGATGTCAAATATTTTGCTGCTTCCGGAGTTTCCAAACTCTTCATTTCTTTATCAAATTGCAAAGAAACAGTACCGGTAGATACATTTTCAGGGTTAACTCTTACTGTAGAAATACCTGTTTTCAAAACGTTATAACAACCTGAACCGTCACGGAAGTTTCTCAAATGAGGTTCTAAAATACTCCACGCAATTTGTTGTTCTCTAGGAGATAATGCTTCACCATTATCAATTCCGAATTTTTTAGCCTTTTGCAATACATCAAAATAAGGATTCTTTTTAAGTTCTTCTGCAACTATTGGGTCATCAACAATAGTCATCATTTTGAACGGGTCATTAGTAACGCCTTGGTAATTTCTACCAGTATTGTGAGCAATAATATGAACTTTCAAACCGTTAACTTCTGTATCCCCTGAAGCAGACATATTGGCGATATGATTACCATAAGTACTTGAAACACGGTCATGACAAAGCACGTTTGCAGGATTAAAGAACCCAAATTCTTCAGTATTCATCTGTTTGTGAATTGTATTGGTCAACGCTCTCATTTCATCGGAAGAAACAATTTCAGAATCAAAGCTTCCGTTACCAAAACTATCGTAAGAATAAGGTTTTGATGTTCTTGCCAAATCTCTTGTATACATAAAATAGTTTGGAGTATTCTTTATTTCATTATATGAAGGATTGTTTGCCGAAATTTTAAATAATTGATAAGGGATTGTTTTTGTTTCGCCCAAAGTTTCCTCGGATAATCTCGTAATATTACCCTTAACACTTGTCGGCTCAATTATACAATATCTTGTTTTAGCCTCAGGACCAACACCTTGTGGACAACTTTCAACGACATAACTTAATTCTGATTCTTTAAGTTTTAATTTTTTAGCAACTGTTGCCAAATCCTCGCCATATTCTGCACTATAGAAATTTTTTGCAGGCATGTAATCAGGCAAAGGTTTCCCCGCAGGATACTCACTTTCTCTATGGATTAAAAATTTATGACCACCTTTTGGGTTGTTATGGTTCCAAATAGGCATGAAACTTCTTGCATCAACATTTTCATGTTTAATCAAACTATCAGGAAGCTCCTGACCTACAACGGCTTCACCACCCTGAAATGCCTCAGGAAGCCCTAAACCTCTATGTTCAGGTGTAATTGATGCCACCTGATTTAATTGTTTTACACCACCTTGAAATGCGATATTAACAGGCGCTTGAGCCTTTAGAACATTTCTTTTTTTGTTTTGTATGCTATTTAATCCGTAATTACCCCTTACAATGTCAACTCGCATAGACCACCTAACTCTTTCACTTTATCTCACTAATGTTATAAAACACCTAAAAAAAATTTTTAATACCTAATCAAGAAAACGTTAAGAAAATGTTACATAGCCACAAGGACTATGTAACATTTTGATTTTTATACAGAAGGTGTTGTTTCTTCTGAAACTTCAGCCTCTTTGTCTTTTTTTGCTCTTTTTTTTGCCTTATCAAAAGTAATTTTGCCATCTTGCATAGTTACTTTGATAGTGTCGCCAGGACCGTATTTGCCTGATAGAATTTCTTCTGCCAAACTGTCTTCCATCTTACGTTGAATCAATCTACGTAATGGTCTTGCCCCGTAGGCTTCTGAATATCCGCTTTCTGCCAAATGATCTTTAACTTCATCTGAAACTTCGATATTCAATTCTTTTTCAGCCAAACGTTTGAACAAGTCTTTCAACATCAAGTCAACAATTTGTCTGATTTCTTCTTTGGACAAATGAGCAAATACGATAGTTTCGTCAATTCTGTTAAGAAATTCAGGTCTGAAAGCTTTCTTCATTTCTTCCGAAACAGTATCTTTAAGTTTTTCATATTTACTCTTAGACTCATCTTCTGCTGTTGTAAAGCCAAGTTTTGATGTATTTGTAATCATACTTGCACCAACGTTAGAAGTCATAATGATAACAGTATTTTTGAAACTGATGTGACGACCTTTAGAGTCTGTCAAACGTCCATCATCAAGAATTTGAAGCATGATGTTGAATACATCTGGGTGCGCTTTTTCGATTTCATCGAACAACACAACAGAATAAGGTTTCTTTCTTACCAATTCTGACAAATGTCCACCATCATCATATCCAACGTATCCCGGAGGAGAACCGATA
This sequence comes from uncultured Candidatus Melainabacteria bacterium, assembly GCA_934692625.1. GTDB lineage: Bacteria > Cyanobacteriota > Vampirovibrionia > Gastranaerophilales > Gastranaerophilaceae > Zag111. The sequence goes on along the minus strand of CAKUUC010000001.1, from coordinate 144,477 downwards.
AGTTTTGCAGTAGAATGTTTTTCCATAAATTCTGACATATCCACTCTTATCATGTTATCTTCAGAACCAAACATTGCTTCCGCCAACGCTTTTGCCAATTCAGTTTTACCAACACCAGTAGGCCCACAGAAGATAAAACTACCGATAGGTCTGTTTGGTGACTTCAAACCAACTCTTGCACGCCTGATTGCCTTTGAAATAGCAACGATAGCATCATGTTGACCGATTACACGTTTGTGAAGAGTATCTTCAAGTTTTAATAATCTTTCACTTTCGCCTTCTGTCAATTTAGTAACAGGAACACCTGTCATCATTGCGATTACTTCGGCAACATTTTCAGCAGTAACAGTTGCTTTATTTGCTTCATTTTCGTTACGCCATTTTTCAGAAACTTCACGAATTCTGTCTTTCAATTCAGCCTCATCATCACGAAGTTGAGAAGCAGTTTCAAATTCTTTATTTCTGATAGCATCTTCTTTTTCTTTAATCAAAGATTTTAATTGTTTTTCAAGTTCTTTACCTTCTGGACACATGTTAGAAACTTTCAATCTAACCTTAGAACTTGCTTCATCAATTACGTCAATCGCTTTATCCGGCAAAAATCTGTCATTGATGTATTTGCTTGACAATTTAACCGCTGCAACAATTGCTTCATCAGAAATTATCAATCTGTGATGTTCTTCATATTTTGGTTTCAAACCTTTAATAATTTCAATAGATTCTTCAATTGAAGGTTCATCAATTTGAACCGGTTGGAAACGTCTTTCAAGAGCAGAATCTTTTTCGATGTATTTTCTGTATTCATCAGAAGTTGTAGCACCGATAACTTGAATTTCACCTCTTGATAATGCAGGTTTCAAGATGTTTGCAGCATCGATAGCACCTTCTGCTGCACCCGCACCAATCAAGGTATGCATTTCATCAATTACCAAGATAATATTTCCGGCTTGACGAATTTCATCCATAATCTTTTTAAGACGTTCTTCAAATTCACCACGATACTTAGTACCGGCAACAAGTAACCCCATGTCTAATTGGATAACTTTTTTGCCATCTAAGATATCCGGAACTTCCGCATTTACGATACGGATAGCAAGACCTTCTGCAACTGCAGTTTTACCAACCCCAGGTTCGCCTAACAAAACCGGATTATTTTTGGTTCTTCTTGCCAAAATTTGAATTACACGTTCAATTTCTTTTTCTCTACCAACAACAGGGTCAAGTCTTAATTCTTGCGCCGCTAATGTCAAATCACGACCGAATTCATCAAGACTTGGTGTTTTAGTTTTTCCACCGGTAGAAGATGAACTTGAACCAGATGAAGAACTAGAACCGGTTGTTGTGGTTTTCGATTCTCCAAGCATTTTAACAACATTGCTTCTAACTTTGTTAAGGTCAACACCTAAATTTTCCAAAACTCTCGCAGCAACGCCTTCACCTTCACGGATTAGACCTAACAACAAGTGTTCTGTGCCAATGTAATTATGACCTAATTGTCTTGCTTCGTCCCAAGATAATTCAAGAACTCTTTTAGCACGAGGTGTGAACGGAATTTCTACCGCTACAAATCCTGAGCCACGACCGATAATCTTTTCAACTTCGGTTCTTGCATCTTTGAGATTTACGCCCATAGATTTAAGGGTTTTTGCAGCAACACCGGTACCTTCTCCAATCAAACCGAGAAGAACTTGTTCTGTACCAACAAAGTTATGCCCCAATCTGCGAGCTTCTTCTTGAGCGAGCATAATAACTTTTATAGCTTTTTCTGTAAAACGTTCGAACATTATTTTACTCCTATCTCTCCTTATGTAAAAATTATACACAAAATATAAAAAAGTTTCAATATGTAAATAGGGCTTAATATACTAAGAAAGTAGCAGATGAGAAGGAATTTTTAACTTAATGCTTTGTTAAATTTTGATGATGGAAAAGATACAGAATCTAGTTCAACATGACTATTTGGTGGAATTTCTAATATCCAATAGTCTCTACACACAACAAGACGGGCTCCGAATGGAGCCCGTCTGTTTTATTATTCTTGGGGTTGTTATTAACCTTGACCTGTGTAGTTTGGAGCGAGGTTCTTGGCATCTGCTTGTTCCATCTTCTTGCAAGCCTCGTAATCTGCTTGTGCGATTTGGAGTTGAGATTCCAAAGAATCTTTTTCTGTCTGCAAGGAATCTTCTTCCATTTTCAAAGGTTCCAGCATTATATCGTTCATATTTTCGTATTTTTCTTCGATTTGGTTTTTCAATTGAGCCAAAATCATTTCGCTTGATGTAGACAATTGAGTCTTTTGTTGACTGAATGCTGCCATCCATTTTTGGTCATCTCCAGAAAGTCCACCTGTTTGCATTATCGCATCTAGTGATGCTCCGCCATTTGCTAAGCTTTGTGCCTTTTCTGAACCAACAATTCCAGAAGCTTGAGTTGCAAAACCGGCAGCCCATTGAGGCATCATCATATTAACCGATTGCTGTTGCATTGCAAGGTTATTCAATTCCATTTTCTTTTGTGATTCGAGCATTTTAGACATTTTTTCAATTTGGCGAGTTGTGCGTCTAGCCTTCGACTGAACGCGCATCATGCGTGCTTGAAGATCTCTGACCCTTCGGCCCGCCATTAATTTTCCAAATGCTCCTAATAAGAAACCCATTGCCTCGTTTAATCCTTATGTTTTGTCCTCGTAATTATATAAAGTATTTTCTTCCGCAATAATTGCCTTTTTTGACTCATCATGTTAAGTTATGTTACAAAACTCGACATGTTTTAGTATATACTTTTTATATAATAAATTATTTAACCCAGTATTTACAATACTTTCGGCGATTGCCATAAAAACATGAGTTTTTCATGATATATCTGGATTTCAGCCATGTTGAGTGATATTTTTATATCAATTTGTGATAATATGAGCTCATACAGACTTGGAGAATTAACATGATAAAGAAACTCTTTAACACAAAAACTATAATTTTCTTAATACTAGTTGTTATTTTATTATTTTTAATTCCAAAACTCACGGAATTAATAATGCTGTTATTTGCAGCTTATGTAATTGCAGCAGCATTAAATCCTTTCGTTAACGTTTTGGAAAAAAAGATTAAAAACAGAGCAATTTCAGCATTAGCAATTTTATCAACAACATTATTTGTACTTATAGCATTGCTTTTTCCTATAATTGCAGCATGCTACAAGGAAATCGAACTCTTTGTTACTATACTTCCACTCAAAATTACAACTATATATAATATAATAACAAGCACTAAATTATACGGCAAAACCATTGCTTCTTATATTCCAATGGACAATTTGGCAAACAGTACACCTGACATTGCTCAAAACTTGTTCAGCCAATCCTGGAACGTAACAATGGCTGCCGGTCAAACAATATTTATTTGTTTGGCATTAGCAATGTTTATATATTACATTTTGGTAGACAAAAAATACCTTATTACAAAATTTATTGAATTCTTCCCGCCAAAATTAAAATCAAAAGCAGAAACTATTTTATATAACATAACAACAAAGGTCGGAAACTATGTAAGAGCGCAAGTTTTATCAATGGTGACAGTTGGTATAATGGTAACGCTGGAAGTCGCACTATTAAAAATTGATTATCCGATATTATTAGGTCTTATCGCAGGTATTTGCGAAATTATCCCTGTGTTAGGTCCTTCTATTGCGATTGGTGTAATCGTGGTTGTCGGCTTCCAACTAGGTTTGGGTAAAATCATTCTTGCGGTTATATTGTTCCTAGTTATTCAACAGGTTTCAAACTACATAATAAGACCGTTCTTGTTCGGTAAATTTATGCAACTTCACCCGATTAATATTATGGTTGCCCTTTTTGTAGCAGAAAGATTTTTAGGGGTATGGGGAGTGATTCTATCACCGGCGATTGCTGCAACAATCTGCGTTTTGATTGACGAATTATACCTAAAACCAATTAATGATAATGAACAAGAATCTCAAACTCCTAAAATAGAAGAAGGAAACAACGTTGCTGAACAATAATGAAATCTATTTATATAATAAAAGCATAAAAAAAGATTACGACTATAAAATGTGGTTCTTTTTCCCAGGGTGCGAAGCGTTTGCGCTATCTTCACTTGGTTATTTATGGTTGTTCAAAACCATTGATGAACGGGAAGACATTGAGATAGAACGAGTTTACTCAGATTCAAAAACAACCAATATTATGCGCAGTGAGATTTCGTTAATCGGCATTTCAAATTCGTTTGATATGGATTTTCTCGAGATTTTCAAATTTTTAGAAAAAAACAACTATGAATTCAAAGCTAAAGACAGAAAAGAAACAGACCCTCTGATTTTTGCTGGTGGTCCGGTCATTACAGCAAACCCAGAACCATACAAAGAAATCTACGATTTTATGATTATCGGTGACGGGGAAGATGTTAATACTCAAGTCATTGAAATTTGCAAGGACAATCAAGACAAATCAAAACAAGAAATTCTAGAACTGCTAAGCAAGATTGAAGGGGTTTATGTTCCGAGCGTAACCCAACCAATAATAAGAAAAATTACCAAAAAACTATCTCAATGTATCTACACACCAATTTTGAGTGAAAAATCATTTTTCCCAAACTCCTTTATATTAGAAGTTGAACGAGGTTGTGCAAACAGATGCGGTTTTTGTCTTGCATCATATATTAATTTACCATTGCGATTTGTACCGTATGAAAAAATTATTGAAGCAATTGACTTAGGATTAACAAAAACTAACAAAATAGCATTATTAGGCGCTCAATTAACCGCCCATCCTAGGTTTGATGAGATTTGCCAATATATCGGCAATAAAATCGACAACGGCGAAAATATCGAAATGAGCGTATCTTCACTCCGAGTTGATTCATTCAAACCTGAAACTGTAAATACCCTTGTTAAAGCCGGTCAAAAGAATTTAACCCTTGCACTTGAAGCAGGAAGCGAACGATTACGAAGAGTCATAAATAAAAATCTTACAGAACCTCAAATACATCAAGCAATAGATGTAGCAGTAGAATGCGGATTAAAAGGCATGAAATTCTATGGAATTCTTGGACTTCCGACAGAAAATGATGATGACGTTCAAGAAATCATAGAACTTTCCAAAAGAATAAAAAAACGTCATAAACAATTTGAAATATCATTTGGATTTTCAACATTCGTACCCAAAGCGCATACACCTTTCCAATGGTGCGGAAGAACTCAAGATAAAATTTTGGAAAAACGCATTCAATATTTGACTAAAGAATTAAAGAAAATTGGCATTAAAATAAACGTTTCAAGTCTTAAATGGGATTATATCCAAGCGGTGCTATCTCGTGGTGACGGGAATTTAACGGATTATTTAATTGAAAGTTACAAAAATGGCGGAAAAACAGGAGCCTTCAAAAAAGCAGCAAAACTCCTTAACATTGATACCGACCACTATGCAATAGAAAACTACGAACCTACGAAAGAGTTACCGTGGGACAAAATAAGCATGCGCCCAGAAAAAGAATTTTTAATTAAAGAACATGCCAGTTTGCTGAGTAGACAATAAAACTAACTCAACGGCAAGTATCCTGAATAAACAAGGCTTTCCCAACCTTCAAAGTAGGTTATTTGAGTTGCACTACCGGTTCTAATGTAGATTTGAGAGAATCTATCAGCCGGAATATTCAATACTGAACAAATAACAGCCTGAATTATATCAGGGTGAGTTACAACAATTATACGATTGCCAATATTTTCCTCAACAAGTGCATCTATTGACGTCTTAATTCTTGCAATAAAATCCGATGTTGTTTCCAAATCGCCTAATTTATTTTCCGGATTTTCAAGAATATCCGGATATTTTGGATATTTTTTCAAAATTTGTTCAAGAGTCAAACCGTTCAACAAACCATTTTTTCTAGGCTTTAAATCTTCTAAGACTTTATACTCTGTTTTAAAAGCCTTTGATATAATCATAGCAGACTGAATAGTACGAACTGAGGGTGATGTATAAATACCATCATTCTTAACTCCTCTTGCTCTTAAATAATTAGTCATTGCATCAATCTCTGAAACACCAAGTTCAGATAATGGCGGGTAGTTATCAGCATCAGAGAATCTCATCTCTTCTGAATATATCGTTGCGCCGTGACAAATAAAAGTGATTTTACATTTTTTTCTGAAATACATAACAATACCTTTTGTTAACATTATAGCATACATTTTATTTTTGCGATAGTATATAAAATAAAGAAGGAGAGTTACATGAAAGGTAAAGCGTTTAAATTCGGCGATAACATTTCAACAGACCACATTGCACCAGGGAGATTGTACCATTTGAGATCTAATTTGCCGGAGTTTGCAAAACACGTATTGGAAGATGCTGACGAAACATTTGCTCAACGAATGAAAAAAGGCGATTTCGTTGTTGCCGGTTCAAATTTTGGTTTAGGTTCTTCCAGAGAACATGCTCCTCTAATAATGAAAATTGCCGGAGTTGGAGCAGTTTTGGCAAAATCTTTTGCTCGAATTTTTTATAGAAACGCAATAAATATCGGATTATTGGCTATTGAATGCGATACTGATGCTATTGACGATGGTGATGAATTAGAATTAGACATAGAAAAAGGTGTGATTACAGATTTGACTAATGGTGCAATCATTCAAATAGAGCCGTTACCTGCCGTTATGATTAAATTATTGAAAGATGGCGGACTCGTTGAACATATCAAAAAGAACGGTGATTTTAAACTTACAGACTAATTGCATTTTATTTGTCAATGATTATATAATTAGCATAATAAATTAATCTATATTTCAGATTACAAAATTTTAACAAAGACGAAGGGGAAATTTTAATATGAATATTCAAGAACGTACCGAGAGTATAAACAACGTTATCCGTAACTTAGCGGAATTTATACAAACTAATGAGTTGGTTAAAGACGACTTTAACGAATACCTCAGAACAATCGGAGCAAATTCAAACAACAGAGTTCCATTACAATCGGCATGTTTTAACTATATTTTGGAAAGAAATCTTGGCGAAGAGTTAAAAAGTATTCCTCAACTATATATGGAAAATACAAAAAAACTTAGCAAAGAAACTAAATCAATTATCGAAGCGATTGACAACTCTATTTCTTCGGTTTTTGAGGTTAAAAGAGTCCTAAAAAATGGATTTGAACTATTCAATATTGTAAATGAACGCAAATATATGATTACATCACTAATGAAAATGACATCATTAAAATCTATCGGTTCAGGTGATTTCGTAATCGCAAGAATCGTTAATTTCGGTGGTGATTATTATTTATTAGAAATTTCTGGAGTTTTGCCTATCACCAAAAAAGATGAAGCTTACCGTTTTGCAGTTGCAAAAATCATACAAAATCCTGAACTTGTTTACCTTGACAATCCGGAAAAGCAAAAAGAAATTGAAGATGATGTTGCAGAAATTTATAAAAAATTCATTGAATTTTTCGGAACAACCGAAGTCATTACAACAAATAAATACGCTGATGACTTAATCGGAATGTTTAACGATTACGCCGAAGAAGGTAAAAAAGCAGATTTTTCAAGCCTTATTGTAGAACCGGAAGAATATAAGTACTTTGAAGTTAATGAGTTTAACAACTCCTATGATAACTTCTTAGAAAACTCTTTGGGTGGATTTTCTTCCCACAAAGAAACTTATGACGTTGGTATTATCTATGATGAAGAGTTGGGCTTATACGCTATTCCTTTCTATGGAACATTTAACAAAATATTTGAAGTTAAAGATTATACCAAAATTACAAACTATGATTTGTGTATTAAATACTTCCTTAACAAGGATAAATATTCAGCAAATCTAATCAGAAATGTTGCTAACAAACACAGCAACTTCATGGAAATTGTTAATGCAGTTCTTGCTAAGAATTACACATTGGACGAACTATTAAAAACCTACAAGCGCAGATATGTTGATAACAAAATCATATCTTCAACTACGGTTTTATACCGTTCAAATGCATTTTCAAGAACTCTTGGAATTATTGAAGACAACGAAAACAAACCTCAAATTGATACTTCTAAAAAAATCGGAAGAAATGACCCTTGCCCTTGTGGTAGCGGCAAAAAATACAAAAAGTGTTGTGGAGCAAACCTATAATTTGCCAACACTTTTGAAAGCATAAGTTATGATTAAGCAACTAAAACTCAAAGACTATATATTAATAGATGAACTCTGTGCCAATTTTGATAGTCACTTAAATATAATTACAGGCGAAACAGGTGCAGGGAAGAGTATTATGCTTAATGCAATAGACTTGGTGTTTTCTTCTCGAGTTTCTAAAGATGTAATAAAAACCGGTTGTGACAAAGCAGTTATTGAAGTTACTCTTGAAAATCAAAAGCACGACTTAACGCAAATTTTTGAAGAAAACGGCATAGATAATTTGGGTGACGAAATTGTTATTACAAAAGAAATCACACAAAATTCTGTCCGCTCAAGAATTAACGGAACACTTGTTAATCAAGAACTACTGAAAAGACTTAGAACTCTGTTTGTCGATATACATTCACAACACCAAACTTACACCTTTTTACAACCTCAATACCATATCAACCTTTTGGATTCGTACGCTAAAGACTTGTATGGGGAAAAACTTGAGGAATATAAAAAGCAGTATAAATATTGGTGTACTCTAAATGAAGAACTTGAAAAGTTAAAAAACTCTGCAAAAGCAACAGATTCTCAAATTGAATTTCTAAAATTTCAAAAGAATGAAATAGAAGAAGCAAGTATTCAAAATGTAAATGAAGACGAAGAACTTACAAGGGAAATGGAAGTTCTTGAAAATGCAGAAAAATTAAAGGAACTGACAGGTAGTTCATATTGGGCAATAAACGGTGATGACGGCTCAATACTAGAAGCGTTGGCAAAAATAAAATTTGATATTTCAAAAGCTTCCGGACTGGATAATTCATTAGAAGAAGTCTATCAACAATTTATCGACATTACAGAAAACTTGAAAGATGTTGCATCTTCTTTGCGTGATTATTCTCAAAACTTAGACAATGACACCCAAAGATTAAATGATATCCAAGAGCGTTTGTTTTTACTTGATAAATTAAAGCGTAAGTATGGCGGGTCATTAGAAGATGTTCTGAAAAATTATGATGAAATTTGTTCGCAACTTGAAACTATCGAGTTTTCAACTCAGAACATTGAAGATTTAGAACAAGAAATAAACAAACAACATGCCGGCATGATTAAAATTGCTCAAGAAATTAGCGAACACAGAAAAAATTACGCACAAGTTTTATCCGTTTTGGTTCAAGATAAATTAACTGCTCTTGAAATGCCTAAAGCACGTTTTGAGATTTCTGTAACAGAAAAAGAAATTTCTACAAACGGAATTGATAATGTTGAATTTTTGATTTCCACTAACGTTTCAGAAGACTTAAAACCTCTTGCCAAAGTCGCTTCCGGCGGTGAAATATCAAGAGTAATGCTAGCAATAAAATCTATATTTGCTCAAACCGATGACATTGATACAGTTATTTTTGACGAAATTGATACAGGAATTTCCGGCAAAGCGACTCAAAGTGTAGCCGATGAAATTGTGGAACTAAGCAAAACACACCAAATCATAGTTATCACTCACCAAGCAATTATTGCTTCCAAAGCCAATAAACATTTCTACGTAAGAAAATCTCAAGAAAACGGAACAAAAGTTGAAGTTTACGTATTAACAGGAGATAACAGAATTAAGGCATTGGCGGAACTTGCTGGCGGAACAATAAACGAACAATCAATAGAATTTGCAAAATCATTACTTGCTTAACTCAAGATTCTTAAAATTTTAACATTCAAAAAAATAATTCGACACCGGAACGGCATCGAATGAAAGATGATGAATACAACTATGAGATAATTAGTTTTCTATGTAGTCTTTGAAATGTGTGAAATTTTCGTTTGCACGAAGTTTTAAAATCGCCCCCTCTTCAATTTGTCTTATACGCTCTTTTGAATACCCTAACATTTCACCAAGTTGAGCCAAGGTTTTAGGCTTGTCCGAATTTAGTCCAAATCTATTTGTTAACACTTGTTTTTCTCTTTCCGGCAAAGCCTCTAACATTTTAGGAATATCTGATTTTATAGAGTCATGCCGAACTTCATCTTCAGGAGATTTTAGAGTTTTATCCTCGATATAATCTCTTAAACATAAATCGTCTGTTATTGTTGTTTCAAGACTAACCGGTTCCACAAGAATTGACTGTTTAATTTTTTGCAATTTTGACATGGAAATATCAAGTTTTTGCATAATTTCATTATCAGTTGGCTCTCTCCCTAAAGAATTTGCAAGTTCATTATATGTACGTTTATATTTTCGAATTTTATCTGACATGTGAACAGGTATTCTGATTGATTTTGAATAATTTGCAATAGCACGAATAATTGATTGTTTTATCCACCAAGTCGCATAGGTTGAGAATTTGAAATTCTTCGAGTAATCAAATTTTTCTGCTGCTCTAATTAGCCCGATAGAACCTTCCTGCACCAAATCCATGAAATTAACACCTTGACCTATATATTTCTTTGCAATACTCACTACCAACCGCAAATTAGCCTGAATAAGCTTTCTTTTTGCTATATCAGAATTTTGCTCTTTAATTAACTTTCCCAAATTTCTTTCTTCATCTGACTTTAACAAACTTATTCTGCCAATTTCTTTCAGGTAGGTTTGTAAAGTATCGTCCTCTAACACAATATTATTGAATGATTTTATGTTTTCTGAATGACTATCAAGTCTGTCCAATCTGCTCTCTGCTGCCATATTTAAAACTATTCTTCTCCTCCACTCAAATCCTTCTTTTTCATGCAGACGAAAATTTATAAAAAAAGTTTCATCAAAATGCTTGACATAAAAATATGTTCTTGTTAATATAAATCTTGTCGATAGACAAAGACCTAATAAGGAAGGGTGTTTAGCTCAGTTGGTAGAGCGTCTCCCTTACAAGGAGAGGGTCGGGGGTTCAAGTCCCTCAACACCCACCATTTTTAAAAGAACTGATTAAATCAGTTCTTTTTTTATTGTAAAATATTTATCAAAGAGTAGCGTTTAAGTTGGAGTATTTATATGACAGAACGAGAAAAAATGATAAACGGTAAAATATACATGCCATTTTGTGAAGATTTGGAAAATGATAGAATTAAATCAAAAACATTATGCCAAAAGTATAATACATTGCTTCCTAGTCAAAAAGAGGAAAAACAAGAAATATTAGAAGAATTGCTAGGAAACTATGGTAATAACAGTGTAATTGAACCGAATTTTTTCTGCGATTACGGATACAATATAGAATTTGATGGATTTGTATATATAAATCATAATAGTGTCTTTTTAGACTGTGCAAAAATAAAAATCGGAAATAACACTTTTATAGGACCGAATTGCGGATTTTATACAGCAATACACCCGACAGTTGCAAAAGACAGAGTAAAAGGACTTGAAAGCGCAAAACCAATAACTATAGGTAAAGAAGTCTGGATTGGCGGAAACGTAACAATACTTCCTGGGGTAACGATTGGAGATAGAACAGTAATCGGCGCCGGCTCTGTTGTTACAAAAGACATTCCATCAGATGTTGTCGCAGTCGGCAACCCTTGCAAGGTTATAAAAAACATCGACCAATAAATTGCTAAAACATATTAAGTTAATTTACAAAAATGGCTTTATAAGCTATAATTATAGGCATGAAAGATTTAAGTTTAAATGAGAAGATTAACGAATTAGTCGTTAAAATGGCGAAAGAGCCTAACAATATTGAGAATTATCACACTCTTTCTGAGTTATACATTCAACAAAGAGATTACGACAAAGTAATGTCAGTTTTAGACAGTTTACTTGCAATTAAACCAGATGATGTTAAAGCGTTGGTCGGTATGGGTACAATGTGGTTCTATGAAAGAGATTTCAGAAAATCTTTATCATACTATAATAAAGCGCTTGAGTTAAATCCTAAAAATTACCTGATTTATTACAATATTGGTAACGTATTTGCGGAATGGAAAAACTTTTCAAAAGCGTTATTCTATTACAACAGAGCTATAGATTTTAACTCAACAAATCCTGAAATTTACAATGCAATTGCAATGTTATATCAAGATATTGAAGATTATGTCGAAGCAAAAGCATACTACGAAAAAGCGTTGTCTTTAGACCCAGAAAATTCAAGTGCATTGATTGACTTGGGTAACGTTTGTTTCAAATTGTTAGATTATCAAACAGCATTAAAATTATTCAAAAAGGTATTTGTTTTACACCCAGATAACGAACTTGTTGCTGTTTGCCTAGGGAATGCAGCAACCTTGATTAAAGACGAAAAACAAGCATACGCTTACTTTGATAAAGCGTTGTCAATGACTGACGACAAATACAGAATTTATATTTGTTACGCAATTTCGTTAACAGAATTTAAACGTTATGAAGATGCTATAAATATGTTCAAACAAGCAATCGCATTTGATGAAAAATCACCGAATGCTTATGTATTACTGGCTAACTTGTATTCAACATTAAACAGAATACCGGAAGCAATTGAGTTGTATAAACAAGCATTAAGAGTAACTCCAAACGATGCTGAAATTTACATGCTACTTGGAAATGCTCATTATTTGGACAACGATTTAGAAAGAGCTATTTCATCTTACAAATCGTCAATCACTATTGCACCTGACAATGATGAATATAGATTGATTTATAGTCAAGTTGTTGAAGATTACGCTGTTGGGGCTATATAATGAGCAAAAATTCAAACGGTATAATCGATAATATCTTATCTTGTATTTCTTATTTGACTGCAGGGTGGGGGGGGCTTATTGCGTTAATATTGTTTTCTATAAGAAAGAAAACAGTATCGCCATTTTTGAGATTTAACGCAATGCAATCGATTTTTATTGCTTTACTGTTTTTTTGTATTTCATTTGGTTGTGAATTGATTGCAAAATTTTTGAGTTTTATACCATTAATAAATTATTTGGTTGCACAAATCACATTCTTATTAAATAGACCAATATTCTTTAGTTGGTCGTTAGTTCAAGCATTCACCCTTGGTATTACTGCATATTGCGCAATATTTGCACTTATCGGTAAATATCCAAGAATTTATGCAATCTCAAAACTTATTGACCACAATTCATAATGGGTAAAATATCTTAAAAATCAGTTGACAAACGGCTTTGGTTGATGTTTTATTAAGATAAGCTAGTCGAGATTTCGTGCTGAATTTTTGACATGCAAACGTGATAAGTCGGGATACGAAGCCCAAGTTCCCAGTAAGACTTAGGCAGGGCAAATTGGTAAAATTAAAAGGAGAAATTATGCCAACTATTAACCAACTTGTACGCTCAGAACGTAAAAAGCTACAAGACAAAACTAAATCTCCAGCTTTGATGAATTGTCCTCAAAGACGTGGAGTTTGTACAAGGGTTTACACAACAACCCCTAAAAAACCGAACTCAGCACTTAGAAAAGTTGCCAGAGTAAGATTGACAAACGGATTTGAAGTAACTTCATATATCCCAGGTATCGGTCACAACCTACAAGAACACAGTGTTGTTCTAATCCGTGGTGGTCGTGTTAAGGATTTACCTGGTGTTCGTTATCACATCGTTCGTGGTACATTAGATACCGCAGGTGTTGCTAACCGTACACAAAGCAGATCTAAATATGGTGCTAAGAAAAATGCAAAGGGAGGTAAGAAGTAATGTCAAGACGTTCTAAACCTGCAAGAAGAATACCTTTAGCAGATCCAGTATATAACAGCGTTGATATTTCAAAATTCATCAACAGAATTATGCGTCGTGGTAAAAAATCTTTAGCAGAAAAGATTTTCTACGGCACAATGGAAAGAATTAAAGAAAGAACTAATGAAGATCCTATCGAAACTTTCCAAAAAGCAATGACAAATGCTACTCCTTTGTTAGAAGTTAAGGCTCGTCGTATTGGTGGTTCTACTTACCAAGTACCTATCGAAGTTAAGGCTGACAGAGGTTTCGCTCTTGCTTCTTCTTGGTTGATTGAATCTGCTAAGAAAAGAGGCGGAAAGTCGTTCATCGATAAATTGACTAACGAATTATTAGATGCTTCTAACGGACAAGGTTCTGCTTGCAAAAAACGTGAAGATACTCACAAAATGGCTGAAGCTAACAAAGCTTTCGCTCATTACAGATACTAATTCGTTATTTATAAATGAATTCAAAAATAAGGTATCCTTTTTAGGATGCCTTATTTTTTTGTCTAAGTTTTTCCAAATCTTTTTTAGGAGTAGAAGTAATATTTACATTATATTCACTAATAAAAGTATTAAATGTTGCAGGATTAACAATAGTTGGAACACATTGCGACATATAAATATTTTTTGCACCTTTTGAAGCCAATAAAATAATTGAAGATAAAGTCATCACATCGCAAGTTGTAAAAAAGAAAGATATTTTATCGTTTGAAATATCCGCATGTCTGAAAAATTGACTCAACAGCCTACTCATAAGAGGAATAAAGTTTCCAACATTGATAGCTAAAACATTTTCTCTTTGAACATCATAGGAAAAAGTTATCGCAAATTCATCGTCTTTCAGACATTTCAAAAACTTCTCATAATAAGCAGTTTCACGTTCTAAAAGAGCATCAATACCAACAATATACAATCTGGAGATTTGCCCAACCTCTAACTTTTGTGCTATTTGTGCAAATTTTGTAACAATTTCGGGTTCGTCATAACCTAGCAAAGTGTCTTCTTTAGATTTACCCTTTGAAAACCCTTTTGCAGACAACGAACTTTCTATAATTGGTGAAAAATCGTTATTTTCTATTTTGGTAACACCTTTAGGTACAATATAATCATTTGAAAATATTCTGCCACGATACAAATACTCAGTGTTATTTCTGAAATTTTTTGTCATCAAAATTGCCCCAGGGAAAGTCGCAAAATCGAGAATACAATTTTCTGTTTTACTACCAAAATGTCCTTGCAAGTTTTCAAACTTGTTAAATAGCCCTAAAGCATGCGCAATCAAAAGATTAGAATGCGTGTAGACATCTATATTATTCTCTTTTGCAAGTTTCAATACTTCATAAAGGCTGGTAAAGTTGTTACCAGAAACAAGAATCGCCTTCCCTTTACGGGTAGAATGCGAAACTAAAACCTTTGAAATATCTCCAAAGTGCAGCAGAAAATCATTTGCCAAATTAATTTGAAGCTCAAAATCAGAATTTACTATTTTTATAATTTCATTTTTTATTGTTTTTATTGAAATATCATCAGAGTTAAATCGATTTATCGCCGTAATAATTTGATAAAACAACTTTGTATCAAAATCTTTTAATTTAGAATAATTGCCAAAATTTATGCTAATACTTTGCAATGCAATTAACAGAATAGCCAACAGATTCTTTTTTAGCGATACTTTTTCCTCTGTTAGCATTATTTTTTCACCCATAGAAATTGCTTGCGCTAATGTCGTTTTTTCGGTAAATTCTACAGGTAAAATAAGAGATTTTGCATCTGTTTCTCGTTCTTTAGAGAGGTTTGAATAAGTATTCTTAACCTCATCCAGAATAAAATACTCATTTACTACAATATTATATAATTCATTTTCGCTATATTCATTAACAGCAACAAGACTGGCCAAAATATCAATAATTTCTTGTTGAATTTGTACATTAATCGCGCCTAACTTTTTCAATTCAAGCAAATAAAAGCTCAAATGTTTAAGAAACATTACCGCAAGACTTTCTAATGCCGCAATTGTAGGCGAGAGTGTGCAAGTTGCACGAGAGGTACATTCATTTGTATCAGTATTTTTATTATTAAGCATAATATTACCCGTTATTTTTTTCTACATACTTTATAATATCGTCAGATTCATAGATTTTATCGTCAGTTTCATCATTGTACAAAAACGGAACCTGATCCTTACCACCAATTGTCAGTAATCTTAATACATTATCTTTATTCGATGTATCAAACTTGTGATACTTAATATTTTTAGAGTTTAGAAAGTCCATAACCTTTTGACAGTAAGGACAAGAATTCAAAATATACAAATCGTACATATAGCCCCCTTTTTGCACTATATTAAATAGCAAAGAACAAAATTCATATTGCATAAATGACTATTAATTTTATTTATTTGTTTAATTGTAAAAATATGATTTTTATAATAAACTACAGATATGAATAAGAAGAATATACTATTTGTTTTCGGGACAAGACCAGAAGTTATAAAATTGGCACCCGTAATATTGGAACTAAAAAAATATCCGAAAAATTACAGAGTAATTATTTGTAACACTGAACAGCAAAAAGAGTTGTCTAACCAAACTCTTGCATACTTTGGATTGCAAGCAGATATAAATTTGAATTGCATGAGAGAGAACCAAACTCTAGTAGAAATTCAATCAAGAATTTTAACATCACTAGACAAAGTTTTTGCTGATAATAGAATTGATGCAACTATTGTACAAGGTGATACAATGACGGTATTATGCGGTGCTTTAACAAGTTTTTACCGTAAAATTCCAGTGTTCCATGTAGAAGCAGGATTGCGCTCTTATGATATCTATGAACCGTTCCCTGAAGAAGTTATGCGCCAAATGACATCAAGAGTTGCCGCAATGCATTTTGCGCCAACAGAAAAGAATAAAAATGCATTACTAAAAGAAGATATTCAGGAAAGTATAATCCATGTCACCGGAAATACAGTTATTGATGCACTTTTCTGCTTGTCTGATGAAACAATGAATAAAGCTGCAGAATTTTATAAATCACAAGATATTGAAGTTAATGACAAATTAGTTTTGATAACCGTTCACAGACGTGAAAATCATGGTGAAAGAATAGATCGAATACTTGATGCTATTGAACATTTGGTAAAAAAATATTCAGACCACACATTTATTATTCCGGTTCACCCAAATCCGAATGTTAAATGTAAGGTTTATTCAAGACTCGGCGAATATTCAAACGTATATTTGCTAAAACCGCTTGATTACCCGTATTTGGTATATTTGATGAAGAATGCCAAATTAATCTTGACAGATTCCGGTGGAATACAAGAAGAAGCGCCATCTTTTGGTTGCCCAACTCTTGTTATGCGTTACGAAACAGAACGTCAAGAAGGTATTGATGCCGGAGTTTCTGTACTCGTTGGTGCGGAATACGATAAAATCGTTTCATTTAGTTCTTCAATCTTGGATAAAGACAGAAAATCAACAAGATTAAAGGCTCAAAACCCTTATGGAACAGGAAATTCCGCAAAAGCAATTGAGTATTATATCAATGAATACTTTACATCAATACAAAAATAGAGTTTTGTAAGTTTTTTAAATGTTTTAAAGAGTCGGCATTACAACGCAATGCCGACTCTTTAAACTTGGTATACACTGGTATTGCAATCGTCATTCTGAAAAGATTAAAAATCAAGCAATTTTAATTGCGTTGATTTTATCTTATTCAGAATTTGTTTTTACATACAGTCACAGGAGTTTCAATGCACCCACAATAAAACTATTTACTTTTCGGATAAAAAAGTATTTGATAATTTAACACCCCTAAAATAATATCAATTTCACTTGCATTCAGGGTGTTATTTTTCAGTTTTTGGGATAAATTTTGAACCGTGTAATGTTTGTTCTTCGCTTTGGAAATTTCAAACGCAAGTTGCGTAAGAGTAACATCACAGTCAATCATAAGTTTTTTAATTTCATTACATAATGCCATATTTTAAGAATACATTATTTTATAAACTGTTGACATTTTTAAAGTATATATTTAATATTAAATATATACTTTAATTAGGGAGAGCAAATTGAAGAAAAACGCGTTTACACTAGCAGAAGTTTTAATAACACTCGGAATTGTCGGAATAATTGCAGCAATAACCATACCAACACTACTGACAAATATTAGAGAAAGGCAGACAGTAACCAAGTTAAAACAGACGTACTCACTGTTAGCACAATCACTCAAATTGGCAGAAGATAACGGGGGTGTTTTTAGTGATTTTGTTGATAATGGTAACATTTCATCAAAAGACAGAGTTGCAAAACTTATAGACTTATTAAGACCACATCTAAAAATTTTAGTAGATTGCGGACATAATGATACAAATGAAGCATGTGTTAAAAACCAATATTATAAAGAATTGAACAATAACAATAGAGAAAATTATGCAAATAAACAATTTTATTATAAGGTTGTTTTATCTAATGGTACTCATCTTATTTTAAGAGCCGGTGAAAACTATTGGAAATTGCCTGATGGTTCTCGTGAATTCATCAGAGTCTATGTAGATACAAATGGGACACAAGGTCCTAATCAATGGGGAAAGGATTTTTTTGTTTTTCATTATTATGATTCAGTTGGTCTAATTCCAGGTGGAGCACCTAACGGTCCAACACAAGAATTTGATTGTAATAACAAAAACCAAACAGGATTTGGGTGTGCATACAAGGTTCTGAAAGATGGAAGATTTGATTATTTGAAGAAATAAAAATATTTCATTCAAGACTAAATTTCTTGTAAATGAATTTCGTATTTTGTAAAATCGTTAAATTGATTTCTGAAATCAGGCATATCTTTTTTAATAATTTCAGGAGTAACAGTTCGTTTTATTGTGCCAACTATCCTAAACTTTGAGTCTGGGGAATAAATAGCCTCATAACAGCCGTATTTTCCTTCGCCAATTTCGGCAGCGTTAGATATAGCCCCTTTAGGGTGAATTACGAATTTAACATTATTACCTGAATTCCATTCCGTAAAATTATAAGTGCCGTTCCAGGCTTCACCGAATAATTTTTCTTTTGAACAAGATTGTAATTTGCCAGGAACATATTCTCCACCAATCTTTTCAAATTGTTTTACGAATTCCTCAGGATTTTCGATGTGCATTTGTCTATATAATGGTTCATATTTAAAATTACCTGAGGTTTTAAATCTGAAATCTTCTCCATTTATTTTTGTTATACCACTTCTATATCTAGGGAAAAGATCTAAAATTGCAGTTTCGCCAATTTTATTATCCATAGAGAAAGGAAGAGAAATGTATTTTTTCTTCCAAGCCTCTTGCAATGTTGATAACGGTGTATCAACAGTATAATTTGATTGTTCACCACCACTTTTTATAATACTGTTAAGTTCATCAACAAGTTTTTGTTTTTCCTCATTACTGATAGTTACGTTTCGCGTAATAGGCGGCAAATTAGTTTCATCATAGTGCAAACGACCTTGAATCAACTCAAGCTCTTTGTCATAACGTTGAGAAATTTCATTAACAAATTTTTGTCTTACAATCTTTTTATTTTCAATAGATTTTAATGCCTTTTCAACAACAGCCAAAGCGGGTTCACCCTCTTTATTTGTCGCTCTGATTTCTGTTGCTACTTCATCAATATATTTTTTATAATCAGAAAATTTATCATAAATATTTGAAGTTCCATACGAACCTTTTCTTCTGAAATCGTCATAAGTTATATTCATTTTTGATTTTGCATTATCTAATGTCTTTAAGAAATCATCAACAGACACATTACCACCGTTGTTATGACATTTTTCAAATTGTTCAAAAACAACATTAAATACTGTTTGAGGTTCAGTATCTTTTATTTTTTGACCAAAGTCGTAGACATCTATTTTTTCAATCTTTTCCTGAATTCTTTTGCCCAAAGCCGCAAGGCTTTCGCTATCTAATTTATGAGTATTAAGTCTAATTGCCTCCGCTGGGTCAATATATTGAGCAAGTTCTTTTTCTGTATTATATCTGAAATTTCTGTTTGCAGTTTCGGCTTTTCTTGCAGCTTCAAGTTTTGCTTGCTTTTCTGCCTTTACTTTAGCCTTTTGTTCCGCTTTTTGCTTTGCAACTTGGATTGCTTTCTCTCTGGCTTCTTTTTGAGCATTAAGTGCCTTTTCCTGTGCAATTCTTGCTTCATCTTTTAATTTTTCTGCCCTTAAATTTTCAAGTTCTTGTAATTTTATCTTTTTTAGTTCTTCGGCAGCCTTTTTAGCATTTTTTGTAGAAATATGTTTGTGAGTAAGTAAACCTATTGCCGTTGCAACAATTCCACTACCAACAATAGTGCCCCATTTTAATAATTTTGATTTTTTATTACCATCTGAAGTTTCTGTATTTTTTATTTCGACAGTATCATTATCAAGTCCGTAATTATCAGACTTAATAATGTCAGCATTCATCAAATTTTGATTTTTACTACCATGAAAAGCCTGAATAGATTTTGAATTGATATTGTATGCGGAATTGATAAACATAAAAATACCTTATTTTACCTACATTATTATAAAGTAATTTTTGTAGCAAATTTTGCGCTTTAGCGCACAATTTATTAATTTATGTAAAAACTATAAGGTGTAACTATACATAATCAATAAACTTAACAATATATTCAAAATAAAAAGCAAGTTTTTTCAAACTTGCATGACATAAAATGTTTTAGGGATATATTTAACTTTTGAGGTTTAAATAATTCTTTATTTGATATTTGATAGTAATCTTTCGTCTATCTTTCTATCTATTTTTTTCACCATGGTTTTCAATCTTGCATCGCCGTTATGACTGTAAATTGGCGAAATAGAAACATCTTTTCTATACTTTTTATACATCTGAATTTCACGGTTTTTAATATCGTTTCTAATGTTTAATCCTTCTTCTTCCTCTGTAATACTTTTTGATAATTTAACAATCACACCTACAAGAGCCAACACAAATACGCTCCATAATATTTTATCCATTGGCAATTTTTCACCAACAATAGACGGAGAACCGTTAATCGGGTCAATAATAACTGTAGAATTTCCTATATCATTCGCCGTAATTGAAATTTTTAATTTGTTTGGTGCTGTATTTTCAATAATCAGCCCATCGATATTACTAGTCCCTTTATACAAAGCATTAACCGATTCTGAAGATTCAATCCCGCTCATTTCTAGCACTAGTTCATTACTCTTCGGCGACTTCTTTGTAACCTTTGTAACTTTATCTGAGCCTAGAATTACATTATAGCCGCTATCGTTTCTTTCCAATGTTATAGTATGTAAATAGTTACCGTCAGCAAGCGCTGAAACTGATGTAAATATAAACGTAATTAAGAATGTGAATATTAATAAAACTTTCTTCAATTCCCTTACCTCCCTAATCTACACACCTATAATACAATCATTTTTCAGGTTGAACATCAACCCATGGATGTAAATAGGTAAATCAATGTGAGTATAATTATATTAACTTTTGTAACGAAAATAGAGCATGCTGAAATTTGATAAATTTCTAATACTTTATATTAGTGTAAATAATAAACACGAAACATTGGAGATTAAAAAATGATTTTACTATTCGGAGAGACAAATAAAACATCTAACACAACATCAGCAAAGAAAACCGGAAATTCAAAAAACAATCCAGTTGAAAATGCAGGTGTATTAGCAATGGGTTTTGGCAAAAGCTATTTGTCAGCAGGTGAATATGATTCTTATTCATTCTCTACTCCGACAGAAGTTAACTATTCAGACTATTCTGAAGGTGAATCATTTGGTGATTGTGGCTTTATGAGCGATTTTTCATCTGCTGTTGCAACACTTGGTGATTGCGGAAGCTTCAGTGATGGTGGTTTTGCAAGTTGTTCAAGTTCTGGTTCTAGTTCTTGCAGCTCATTCTCATCATTCGGTTAATAAAATTTATTTATGATGGATAGATTATAAAATGAACGGATAAATTTCAAATTCGTTCATTTTTCTTTTGCTAAAAATTTCGCTAAATCCATAGAAAATTATTGTAACAAAATCGTAACAATATCGTTCAAAACACTAAAGTTATTGAAGATTACGCCGATATATAGAATACGATAACTTTAAGGAAAAGCGAAAGGATATAGCAAAAATGGGATTGGCAGCATCACAAGCAAGATTATTAACAATAACTGCAAGATTGGCTGATAATGAGCTTAGATCTCAAACAATTAACAATGCCAAAATGCGATTATCAACAGAAAGTTCACAAGCAAGTGAAAACTATATTAATGCATTAAACAATGCAACTTTAAAATTCACAAACTATGGCTTGGACGGAACTGAAAAAGCGCAAAATTTGAGCTTCAACGCTTTGACTGCTTATAGTTCTTACAACACACAATACGGACTTATTAACGCTGCCGGTCAATTGTTGGTAAGCGAAGATGAAGCTGCATTGTTTATGAAATCCGGTGAAAATTTAAACACTTACCTTCAATACCACGGTTTGACTTACGAAACAAGTTATTTTAAAGAAGTTGGCAACATCACAAATGATGGATATGTTGAGCCATTCAACTACATTACTGTTAGTGAAATGGAAGCAATGTACAAAAACTACAACAGCCTTGAAAATTCTCAAGAAGTTGAAAACTTTGACAAGGCATATAATAAATATTTGTCAGCAACTACATCTTTAAATAATGCTGCTGAAAAAACAATGGAAAAAGTTTTCACAAATAACCTTAACTCTCCAATCGTTACTGCAATCAGTGGCGCTTATGAAATGCAATACAGAAGCTCTGATTTAGTAGGAATTTTGGGAGAATTAAAAAATGCTTTCAATAATTCTGATAATACATTTGCATTTAACAATAATATCATCAGTCAAATAGGTTTAGGCGAACCTGATAGTGACGGAAAAACCGGTTACGACAGATATAATGAATTGTTAAACTCAGTACAAACAAATGGCACAGGCGGTTATATACAAACAGGTGATGTCGGACTTACAGAAGTAACAGGAACTGACGCTGCAGCAGGAACAAAGATTTACAAAACCGATGACGGTGTTCAATTCACTATTGATGAAGCAACAAATACTGTTACCAAAGTTGAATACACAGGTGGCAGTGATAATGTTGAAATTTCTGCAAATACAAATTGTTCACTTGAAGATTGTATTAACTCTTTAACTATGAACACTAAAGACGGTGACAATATAGTTGAATCTACAAAATACAAAACTAATGGTACTGACGACAACGGTCTTCCTAAAATTACAGCAACTACAGACGTAACTTCTGTTGATACAGAAGGCGCTAAAGATATTGCGAATAACATTTTAACTGAAATTTTGAAAGACATGGCAAGTACTTACAGTACAAACTTTGCAGAAGCATTATATGGAGAAGAGAATCCAAATGCTGAAGGTAACAGAAATTACTTGAAAGCTCTAGGAATGGATTTAAACAAACCTCTCAACGGTTCTACAAAGAATTTAAGTGAATACTACTATGAATATGCAAATGCTGAACAAATTTACCTATCAACAGTTTTTGATGATACTTCAATAGAACAAGTAAAAAAAGACTTAGATGCAGGTAGTTTTACAGATGCTGCAGGTAACAGTTATGATTTGACTTACAAAGATTTAACAGATGTTGACTTTTTGTTACGCTATATGGCTGCTAAAGATCTTACTCCTTCTTCAAGCTTTGAAACCGTAATCAAAGAATTCATGGTTGACAAAGTTATTGAAGAATATGGTACTCCAAAATATGCTTGGCAAGATTCAACAGACACAAACAACACAGGCAACGCTGATGCAAAAGCGCAATGGTATACAAACATGTTTAACAGAATGATGCAAGGTTACAAAGTTTTGGAAAACGGTTTAGCATCATCATCTGAATGGATTGAATACGCTTTAGAAAGCGGTATTGTTACAATGGAACAAGTTGATGCTTCTTACCAATGGCAAGGTCTTGATTACAAAGCATGTGCCAGAATCACAGAAGAAACTGACGATGCGGCTGTTTCAAAAGCAGAAGCAGAATACAACAGAGCAATGAACGATATCGAATCAAAAGACAGTCTATACGACCTTGAACTTAAAAACATCGATACCGAACACTCTTCATTGCAAACTGAATACGATTCTATCAAAGGCGTTATTTCTAAAAACGTTGAAAGAACATTCAATTTCTACAAAAATGCATAAACCAGAATCTATCTGTAATTTGTGAATTGCAAAGGTACATCAAAATCATCTGCATTTTTGCGCAAAGTTTGAATAACCGCTTGCAAATCATCTTTGTCTTTGCCGGTTACACGAACTTGTTCGCCCTGAATTGATGCTTGAACTTTAAGTTTAGTATTTTTGATTTCTGCAACAATTTTCTTTGCCAAATCTTGAGTCAAACCCTTTTTTAGTTCAAAAACTTGTCTTACATTACCGCCAAGTGCATTTTCAACCGGTTTTGGATTTAATATTTTTATACTCAAATTACGTTTAACAAGTTTTGATTGCAAAATATCTAAAATATTTTTCAATTTCATTTCATCATTAGTTGTAATTACAATCTGCTTATCTTGTTCCAAATCAACCTTTGAATTAGAATTTTTCAAATCAAATCTTGTTGTCAATTCTCTTTTAACCTGATCAACCGCATTCACCAATTCTTGTTTATCATATTCTGATACAATATCAAAACTACAATCTTTTGCCATTATTAAACTCCTTCTCTAATCCTCAAACTACAAGTTATAATATAACATATAAAAAAGCAGGTCAATATAGACCTGCTAAATAAACACATCACACATCAATTATTTCTTGAATTTAGAAATTATACTTGAGGAAACATTTTTCAATCCATTCCACAATTTTGACCCGCCGGCTTTACCGAGTTTTAAAGCAAGAACACCAACTCCTAATACGGCACTGCCTTTAAATAGAGTTGACCAAAATCGACTATCTTTTTCTTTTTGAGAAGTAAGTTCAACTTTGTCATTGCCTAAATTACCTGATTGCATTGTAATTCCGTTCATTGACGCTGCAACAGGATTAAATGGTGTCATATTTGGTGGGGTAATCATTTTGTCCATATTTAGAATTCCGATATCAGTATCGAATGTGCTTCTAAAATTATATGAACTCATATCATAAATATCTGCCATACTACAACCTTTAAATTTTACCTACATATATATAAAGGTATTTTTTGTTAAATAATTTACTTTTTTGCATAATTTTGCTTTAATATACTTAACAAATGAGGAATTAATTATGAACATGTTTAAAAGATGGTATGATGCAGATGCGGCTGTAAGTAGGGCAATCAATGAACTTGAGCACTCAACAGAAGATATTCAAGTCAGATGTGCAGATTTTATTATTGACTTACTTAAAGATGTAGAACTTGAAAAATTATCATTGGAAGACCAATATAACTACATAATGAGAAGATGGTACGATAAAAACATCAAAGTTTCGCATGCCATTGAATATTTAAGACTTTCACCAAAAGATATTCGCAGAGAAACTGCGTTGAAAGTTTTAGATTACTTGAAAGATTTAAAGTCTGAATAAACTTAATATTTAGACATTTTTATAAAAATATAGTTTAATAAAGTTAGGGAGATTAATGCTTATGACAAAGAAAAAAGATAATAATGTTATAAATTTATTTTCTGCAACACAAAGCATGGATAATCTTCCAAAAGAAATAAAAGAACAAGTTAAATTTTATGCAGGTTTTAACTACATCAAGCATAAAAAAGACTTAAACGGTAATAAATTCAGCAAAGAAAATTTATTGAATTATGCCTCAAAATGCCACTATACGGTAACAGTAATGAGAGAAATAAATTCGGAAATATTTTTGTACAGTTACCACGTACCCAACAGCGATTTATTCAAATTTATGAAATCATTTGAAGAGAACAAACTCGACGGTACAATTATAAAAATAGACAGATATTTTCCGGAAGACTTAGCATAAGAGATAAAAATGTGTTTTAAATACGAAGAAAGTTTATATCATTGTTCAAAGCCATATCAATATGTTGGTGGAGAATACTTGTCATACAATAAAGATTTTGACTCGGCAAAAATAAGATTTGCACTTGCATTCCCTGATAAATATGAAATTGGAATTTCAAATCTTGGAGTTCGAATATTATACGATTTGATAAATCAACAAGAAAATTTTATGTGCGACAGAGTTTACGCACCGGAACCTGATTTCAAACCTGAAACATTATATGGAGTAGAATCGAAAAGAGATTTAAAAGATTTTGATGTTATCGGATTTTCCTTGCAGTACGAAATGGCTTATCCTACTGTATTAAAAATGATGGAAATGTCTGGTGTGCCATATAAAAACACTGACAGAACCGATAATGACCCAATAATTGTTGCAGGAGGGCCTTGTGCTTACAATCCGTTACCAATGAGCGATTTTATTGACGTATTTATGGTAGGTGACGGCGAAGATACAATTATTGAAGTTTGCAAAATTTTAGAAGAAACTAAAGGTTTGCCAAGAAATGAAAGAATCAAAGCACTTTGTAAAGACCCTAAAAATGGCAGATGGTCAAAACTTGTCGGTGGAAAAGTTGTAAAAAGAGTTGCACAACTAAATGATAAAAACGCATTAACACGTTATCCGATACCGTTTTCATCATCAATTCAAGATAGAGCAGTTGTAGAAATCAGACGTGGCTGCGGAAGAATGTGCAGATTTTGTCAACCTGGACATGTCACTCTCCCGATTAGAGAAAGAAGTGCCGAAGACATTATAGATAAGGCTAAAGAACTCGTAAATAAAACTGGATATGATGAATATTCACTATTATCGCTATCTTCAAACGACTATGCAAATATTAACGAGGTAATAAAAGAATTAGCAGTCGATTTTAATGACAGAAAAATTTCAGTATCACTACCAAGTCAAAGAATTGACGGATTTAACCTTGAACTTGCCAATTTAGTACAAAGTGTTCGAAAATCGACAATGACATTGGCTCCGGAAGCAGGTAGTCAAAGACTCCGAGATGTAATTAAAAAGAACATTACCGAAGAGCAAATAATGAATGCTGTTTTAACACTTTACGAAAACGGTTGGTCAAGAGTTAAATTCTATTTTATTTGCGGATTACCTACAGAAACTCTTGAAGATATGGACGAAATGGCTGAATTATTTAGAAGAATCAGATACCGTTCAAAACTAATAAAAAAAGAAAAAGAATTAAAACATTCACTTGATTTAACATGTACTCTATCTATTTTTGTTCCAAAACCGTTCACGCCGTTCCAATGGTGTGGTCAGATGAATCTAGACAGTGTAACTGAACATATTCATCATCTTATGGAACAAGTTAAACACATCAAAGGGGTAAAAGTTAATTATCACGAAAAATTTGTTTCGTTGCTTGAAGCCGCTTTAACTCGTGGAGATGATTCTTTATGTCAATATGTAGAAGCGCTATATAAAAAAGGCTGCTACCTTGATGCGTGGGGAGAATATTTTGACAAGAACATTTGGTTTGAAACGGCAGAAGAACTCGGAATAAACCTTTCTCAAAGAGCAGAACATCAATACTCATTAGATGAAGAATTACCTTGGGATTTTATAGATACAGGAATAAATAAAGAATGGTTCAAGGCTGAATACACAAAAGCAATGATGATTGATGCTAATTCTCCACATATCGTTCCGACTTGCCAACAACGTTGCGTAGGCTGCGGAGTTTGTCCGAATTTGGGTATCAAAAAAATTATGGTTCCTGAATTTAAAGCAAGTGAAAAAGCACAACAAAAAGCCAAAGAAGTTGCTGTAGTTGTTGATCCGTCAACACATCATCAAAATAGAGAATTATTCAGATACAGAATCAAACTAACTAAAACAGGTGTTTTGAAATATTTCTCTCATTTGGATTGGCAAAATACATTTTTCAAAGCAGTATCAAGAACGAATCTAAATGTTGCATTCTCATGCGGTTACAATCCTACAATGAAAATCTCAATGGGGATTGCATTACCGCTATATTGCGAAAGTACGACTGAATTAGTCGATATTGAATTGTTAGAAGAAACTTCGCCTGAAAAAATAAAAGAAGAACTTCAAAACGCACTGCATAATACCTCAAAAATTTTGAGTGTTGAAAAAATTAACAATACAGACAAAGCTATCGACCAGACTGTGTCTTGGGCTGAATATAGAATCAAAATATTAAATCCAACACTTTACGATTTTGAGAAATTAGTATATAATACAGAAAAAGTTCTATCTTCCGACGAAATTTTAGTCGAAAGAAAAACTAAAAAAAGTTTAGTAAAAACAATAGACATCAAAAAATCAATCGGCTCACACCGATTTGAAGGTGACAGTCTATTTATAGTCTTAAAGACCGGTCAGGGAAGCGAAATTCCGCCACTCAGAGCTGATGTTCTGATGGACGTAATAGCAAAAGATGTAACATTTAGCATTACGAGAATAAAATTCCTAACCGAGTCATTACATGAGTTATAGTAAAGGAAAATTTATGCACGACAGAAATCGAAACACAAATCAACCGGTAGAGAAAAAGATTGTTATTGCAGAACGAGATAATATTGCTGCAGTATTAGAAAACAAAGTCGTTACAGACTTTTTTATCCATAGAGGAGATGTTTTATTAGGAGATGTATACCTAGCAACAGTAGACAATATTTTACCAAGTATTGACGCTGCATTTGTAAATGTTGGCACTGATAAAATGGGATTTTTACATGCTCAAGATGTTATGGGCAAAGGTACTCTTAAAGAAAAACTTTCACCAAAACAAAAACTTATTGTTCAGGTTGTAAAAGAGCCAACAGGACACAAAGGACCTAGAGTTACGACAGAAATCAGCCTTCCAGGAAGATTTTTAGTATTGATGCCAAATGAACCTGGAGTAAGCATCAGTAAAAAAATAGAAAACTCTAAAGAAAGAGCAAGATTAAAGTCAATTATTAACCTAATCAAGCCAGTAGGTGTTGGTATTATTATCAGAACCGAAGCCGAAGGTCAAACAGAATCTGATATTCAAGAAGATTTGGAAATTTTGCTTGAAAAATGGAACAATATCATTACTTCTGCAGAAACATTAACTCCGCCAAACTTGATTTATCGTGACCAAGATTTGCTATATAGAGTCATAAGAGAAGCATGTACAGAAGATGTTAAAGAAATCATTGTTGATACTCCGTTTGCAATGAACAGAGTTCAAACGATTTTGCAAAACTGGCACATGGCAAAAGGAACTCAAGTAACTTTATATAAAGGTACTGACCCACTTTTAGTTGCTATGGATATACATAAAGAAATCAAAGCTGCATTAAAAGTAAAAGTAAACATGCCATCAGGCGGATACTTATACATTCAACAAACAGAAGCATTGACAGTAATTGATGTAAACAGCGGTAAATTTATAAGTTCGGCAACTCAAGACGAAACAATTTTGAAAACAAACATAGAAGCAGTTCATGAAATTGCACGTCAATTGAGATTGAGAAACATTGGCGGTATGGTTATCGTTGACTTTATTGATATGATTTCAAGAGCCGACAAACTTGCAATGATGGAAGAATTAGAAATTGCGCTTGAACCTGATAAAGCAAAACCTCAAGTTGGTCAACTTTCTGATTTGGGACTTGTTGAACTTACAAGACACCGTCAAGGACAGTCTTTATCAGAAATTTTCACAAAGAAATGTCCACATTGTCAAGGCAGCGGATATTCAATGATTGAATTCAACTTTGCTACACCTACCGCAGAAGGTGAATATCGAGCAAAAGCCGCTAAAGTTAAATTGCCTATCGCAAACTTCAAGAAAAGCAAATTTAACAAAAATAACCAACAACAAGAGGCTCCGGCACCTGTTGAAGAAATTCAAGAACAACCACAAAAAATTGCAATAGAAACTGAACCGTCTGCCGCTGTTGCAGAAGAGATTGTAAAAAAAGAAAACAATAAACGCAAAAATAGAAAAAATAAATTTGATAAAAAAGATAAACAAAACAAAGTTGAGCAAGAACCTGAAACAACTCAACCTGTTGTAGCACAAGTTGAAGAAGAAACAAAAGTTCAACAACCTGAAAAAGAAGTTCAACCTACAATTGCTGAAAATACAGAAGCGCCTGTTGCTGAACAAACTGTTCAAGAACAACAATCTGAACCGACTGAACCAATTGTTGAACCGAAAATTAAGGGAAAAACAAGACGTAGAAAAGCTACAGCGAAAAAAGCCACTGCAGCAAAAACAGAAGAAGCTGAAGCTATTGTAACAGAACAACCAA
Organism: uncultured Candidatus Melainabacteria bacterium; assembly: GCA_934692625.1. Classification (GTDB taxonomy): domain Bacteria; phylum Cyanobacteriota; class Vampirovibrionia; order Gastranaerophilales; family Gastranaerophilaceae; genus Zag111. The sequence continues at coordinate 114,380 of CAKUUC010000001.1, read as the reverse complement.
AGGTTGAAGAACCGTCAGCACCTGTTCAAGAACAAACAGAATCAACAGAAAACTCTGAACAAGTTGCAGCAGTAGAAGAAAAACCTAAGAAAAGAACAAGAAGACCTAACAGAGGTTCTTCAAAAACAACAAAAAAGACCAAAAAGACAGAGGAATCTAGTGAAGAATAAAATAATTCAAAAATTATTTGTAGCAGGATTAGTAGTGCTTTCTAGCACTGCTAATGTTGCACATGCAAGAAATTTACTGCACCCACATTCAGAGATGGGTAAATTGTTACTATCAATGATTGTTACAGTAATTGTTTTCTTCGTACTTTTTGTGGTATTGACGATTTACAACAAATTTTTCGTTCCACCGGAAGTCAAAAATTTTAAACTAAACAAAAATTCATTAAGAACACCTCAAGACAAAGAAGAAGCAATACTTATGTTTCTTACCAAGAATAAATTAAAATAATCGGAGATTTTTATGAAAAAAGCAGTAGGGATAATCGAATTGTTAATCGTAATTGTTGTTATTTTGGCAATATATTTTACATGCTTTAACAACAATTCAACAACAAAAAATCCATTTGATGAACAAAAAGAAATTAAAACGAAACAAGAACTAGTTGAATCAAAAATAAAAGACATAGAAAACACAAAAGCAATAAAAGAACGAATTGAACAAAATTTAAACAGAGAAAATTACTAATGAAAAAAACTACATTATTTGATATTATTTCGCCAATCATGATTGGGCCATCAAGTTCACATACCGCAGGTGCCGTGAGATTAGGACTTTTGGCAAGAAATATTTACAAAAACGACTTCAAAAAAGTAACATTCAAGTTGTACAATTCTTATGCACACACAGGCAAAGGACATGGTACTGAAAAAGGTTTATTGGCAGGTGTTTTAGGGCTTGGTGTTGACGATAGACGTATAAAAGATATTTTTGACTCTGACTTAGCAAAAAATATCGAATATGAATTTTTATACAGCGATAATTTCAAACAACACCCAAATGCCGTAGAGATAACGTTTATTGGCAAAACAAAAATGTTCATTGCCGGAGAATCTGTTGGTGCAGGAGAAATAGCAATCCGAAGAATTAACGATTTTAACGTTAAATTAACAGGAAAATACAATACACTTTTGTTGGTGTACAAAGACATGCCGGGCATGATTTCACAAGTTTCTACAATATTACAAATGAATAATAAAAATATTGCGTCTTTAAACTGCGATAGAGATGAAAAAGGAAAAGAAGCCTCAATGATAATCAGCATTGACGGAAATATCACAGATGAAATTGTCGAAAAAATTCAAGCTATTCCGGAAGTTTACTTTGTAAGTTACATTGAAAAATTGGAAAATTAAAATTATGAATAAAATAAACACATTTGAACAATTACATGATGAATGTATTTCAAAAGATAAAAAAATTTATGAAATTGCACAAGAAAATATGGCAAAAGACGGCGAAATAACAGTAGAACAAGTTCGAAATTTTGCAGCCAAAAGTCTTTATGCAATGAAAGAAGCAATTCAAACCGGCATGGCAAGTAAAGAATTGTCAATGAGTGAAATGTGTGGACAAGATTGTGACAGATTACAAAAAAGATACAGAAAAGAACGTGCCATTTTCGGTTCAACTTTTCAAAAGATATTAGAATACGCACTTGCAACAAGCGAAGAAAACATCAGAATGGGAAAAATTGTCGCTTGTCCTACAGCAGGTTCTTGCGGAATTGTGCCATCAGCCTTAGTTGCGGTCAGTGAAGATTTTGACCACTCTGAGCGGGAACAGATAAATGCACTGATAACAGCAGGTGAAATCGGCAGAATTATTGCAGCAAAAATATCTCTAGCAGGTGCTGTTGGTGGTTGTCAAGCAGAATGTGGAGCTGCAGCCGCAATGAGTGCAGCAGCAATTTGTCAATTGCAGGGCGGAACAGTAAGTCAAGTTCTTAATGCTGCAGCGCTTGCATTGAAAAATATTTTAGGGTTAACTTGTGACCCTGTTGCAGGACTTGTTGAAGTGCCTTGTGTAAAACGCAATCCTTTTATGGCGGTTCATTCAATTACCGCAGCAGAACTTGCACTTGCTGACATAAAATCGCAAGTTCCGATTGATGAAGTAGTTGATGCAATGGAACAAACAGGCGCATTAATGTCACCAACATTAAAAGAAAGTTCACAAGCAGGACTTGCTACAACAAAAACAGCTCTTGAAATTCAGAAAAGAGTTTTTGAATAAATTTTAATTATTATTTTACAGGTTGTTTAAACAATACTCTTGCACCGCCAAACTTTTTGCGCAAAGTTTCTTTAAACGCCAGAATAATGTCATTAACATTACAAACAGTCATTTTTAACACATCAACAAGGGAGTTTGTGTTATTAACCAACAAATTGACATTATCTCCGGATTTACCTAAAGTTCCGGAAAACAAATAAATTTTATCAGAACTTTTGGCAAAATTACCCGTCAACTGTTCAATATTTTTACTGTTTGTGCGAATAGTACCCCTTGTAATTTCGTCGTCAAGTTTACCGGAAAGACTTTGCATTCGATATGTTGTTTGGTTCAAATTTTCCATACTATTGCGCAAATTTAATGTAATAGAATAGATATTTGACCTATTTTCTTCAAGAATATCCGTAACTATATCAAACATTGCAGTTAAAGATTCTGTTGTACCTTTGGCAGATGACAACAAATCAACACCTCTATCGGCTAGGCTATCGATATGAGCCTGATTTAAGTCTGAAATTCCATTTAATGTTAATGTCGATTTTCCTTTGATAATATCTCCAGTTTTGATAAATCTTAAACTTGGGGCACTTGGATAAATCAATGCAACATATTTTGTATCCTTGTCATACTGTTTAACTTCTGCCGATATGTTTTTGGGTAAATGTAATCCTCTTTGATTTAAAGTTATATATAGGTAAGTAGTTTTAAAATCATCAGAAATTCTAATTTTGCGAGTAGTTCCGAGTTTATAGCCTTTATAAAAAACGTCCATTCGTGATGGCATTGGATCTGCATTTTTAAACTCAGCTTTAATATATGTATGATTTAATAATTGAAAAATTCCGATAAGCAAACTAATAACAAAACAAAATATCAATATGGAAATTATAGTATTACGCATAATACTAATATTTTTCAAACTACAACCTGAGTAAATTCTCCAACTCGGTTAGTTATACATATCAATAAACTTTTTGTGCATTTTCAAGTTATGAACACGAAGATAATCGATTTTTTGACTTATCAAAATACTATCTAGCGCCAATGTATAGATATCTTTCTCGTCATTTGTTTCGTCGGGCATTCCTAACAGACTTTTTCTGGACAATCCAATCATTACAGGACAACCGAGAGCATTCAATTCTTGCCAACGATTAATAATTTCAAAATTATCTTTCCTAGACTTTCCAAATCCTATTCCTGGGTCAATAATTATATTTTCGAATTTCACACCTTTTGCTAATGCTAGTTGAATCTTTTTGGCTAAAGAAATACAAATATCGTCCATCAAATTTGAATACGTCGGATTATTTTGCATAGTTTCAGGAGTGCCTAAACTATGCTGAATAATGACTTTTGCAGATGGATTTTGTGCAATTACATCAACCATTTGTTCATCATAATCAAAACCAGAAACATCATTAATAATTTTTGCGCCATACTGAATGCAAATTCTTGCGACCTTTGAACTTCTTGTATCGATACTAATTGGAGTTTCAATACAATTGTCATCAACATATTTTAATATCGGCAATAACTTTTCGATTTGCTCTTCAACTCCAACAGGTTCTGAATACGGTTTTGTAGATTCAGCACCAATATCAATAACATCAGCACCATCTTCTATCAACTCGTTCAGATGTTTAATCGCATCATCATAATTATTATACAAACCTCCATCAGAGAAAGAATTTTCGGTAAGATTTAACACTCCCACAAGTTTGGTAGGTTCTTTCGCTTTCCTTCTGGCAACAAGTTTTGACAACTTTTCTGCTAACTCTTTTAATCCAAACGGTTGAACTTTCAATTTAGTTGCTATTTTTTGAATTTGAGAATAGCTTCCACCTAAGATACATGATGAAAGTTCAGCAGTTCCTGTAACTACATCTTTGTTGGTTGCACAATCGGCACCGACAGATAATGCCGTTTGTTTCAAAATATTTGCTTGTGCTACTGTCAAATCAAAAATTTTAAAATTAGCATATTTGTACTTTTGTACCGCATGATGTGCATAGCTTCTATCAAATCCAATATCAAAAAGCTCTTGTTTTATATCCGTACTATTTATCCCTTTAATAAAAAAATCGTGCATAGCGTTATACTAACACGATTTTTAAAAATTAACAAATTTCTTAATAATTTATGCGACTTCTCGATATTGAGAATACTTATTTTTCAAATCTTCTACCGCCAAAGAACCTGATCTTGCTGCCTTATTTATCCCTGTAACAAGGACAAAGAAAGCCAAAGCACCACCAGCGAGTGCTGAAAATTTCGCGGTAATAGGACTTTTTACAATTGGACCGATAAACTTAGATTCTTTAAATTTTAGTAACAATGTTTCTACACTTTTTGTATATTTTGTCATATTTGCTTTAAAAGCATGCCACAATCCAGTTGAAACTTGAGAACCTTCGTTTACGCTATTCATTGTACGACTAACTTGAGCATACATATCTGCAAGCATTTCCGATTTCGCTTCGTGTTTTAATGCACGTTTACCGGCGAATTTTGTTGCCGCACCTACACCTGCAGCCCCACCAACACCAGATGCAACTTGTTCTTGTCTTTTTTGACGTTGTTCAGGAGTTCTAACATTTTCGCCTGTAAATGAAATTGCTAATGGAGTCATTATTCATCCTCCCCATCAAGTTCATCTAAATGCTGTTGAACTTCATCATCAAATTCTTTTTTATCATTACTGATATTTTCATTATCAACTTCGTCATGCATTTTTTGAGTTTCAGGGTGAACCGCTTCATCATACGCTGATGCAGCACCTGCACCAACACCTAACGTTGTAGAAGTTACTTTTGCAGCCTTGTCATAGGCTGTATTAAAATCAGTGCCTTTTATTTTTTCTGCAAGTTTTTCAAATGGTTTAGCAACAAAACCAAATGCGGCTTTGATACCTTTGCCAACCAATCTCAAACCTGACATTACATATTGACCGTATTTGTGGTTATCCATTTTCTCAGCAAGATTAGTTAATTTTTCTGCAAGATTTGTATAAGTTTTTGAAGCTTTAACATGTTCACCTACTGTAGCAAAACCACCTGCGATAGCACCTGCAGCCTTGCGGAAACCAGTAGCAATCGGTTTAGCAAACGTTTTTGCTTCTTGTGCAACTTTACCTTTCATACCGCTTGCAACTGATGATTTAACAAATTTTGCACCTTTTGAAGCTCCCCATGCTACCAACCAACCGTTAAACAATGCTTCGGAAATAACTTTAAATGCTTTTCCCATTTTCTTCAAGAACTCTGGGGTTCTTTCATCATTAACAATATTTTCAAATTCTTGTTTTTGTTTTTCATAGAATTTGGTCTTTTCACTATATGCCTCATCTTCAGGAGTTTCTACAGTGAATGCAGAACGATTACCGAACTGAACATTTCTCATCTTTGGAGAAGTTACATTTACAGGTTGAATAGATAACATTTGAACGCCTCACTACTTTCTAATATTTTCCTACGGTTAAAACCTTGAGAAAATATTTTTTTGCTAATATAAAAGATACCATTAACAAAATGTTACAATTACACTGATATTATTTCACATAGACAGTGATATGTAAAGTGTTTACACAAAATTTAACCTATAATTTGAACAAATTGCAACATTTAGTTTTTTATGTTTGGGGTATAATAAAATCATAAATGGAAGTGTATAACTTAAAGGCGTTAGTTAGAACGCAGAAAGAAAAGGTAGTTTATGAAACCTGAAACAAAAAGTTTCCAATTGGAAATCGGCGGAAAAACCGTCACAGTTGAAACAGGGAAATACGCTCAATCCGCAAACGGTTCAGTTACAGTAAGATGTGGCGATACTATGTTATTTGTTCACTGCTGTGTATCAAAAGAACCTAGAGTTGGTATTGATTTCTTCCCATTACTTATTGATTATGAAGAAAGAATGTCATCAATCGGTAGAATTCCGGGTGGCTACAACCGCTCAGAAGGCAAAGCCGGCGACAAAGCAATTCTTATTTCAAGATTGATTGACAGACCTATAAGACCTTTATTTCCAAAAGGTTATAGAAATGATATTCAAATCGTTGCCCAATTATTCAGTTATGACCAAGAAAATCAACCTGATACATTGGCAATGTTAGGTGCTTCTTGCGCATTGATGTTATCAGGCGCTCCGTTTGAAGGACCTATCGGTGCAGTTAGAGTTTCAAGAGATGCTGAAGGCAATCTAATTGCTAACCCTACTCACCAACAAGCAAAAGCGTCAGACCTAGACATCGTTGTTGCCGGTACTCATGATTCTGTAATCATGGTTGAAGCAGGTTGTAAATTCGTAACAGAAGACGATATTATGGCTGCTGTTGAATTTGCACAAGGCGAAATCAAAAAACAATGTGAAGCACAAGTTGCATTTGCTAAAGAATGCGGAGTTACAAAACAAGAATTTGTTAACCCTTACGACACAACAGAATTGAAAAATATTATCAATGAAACTGCTCACGATATGATTTTTGATGCTTACCACCATTTCGATAGAACATATCGTCAAGAAAAATTAGAAGAAGCAAAAAAACTTGTTAAAGAAAAAGTTGATGCTTTACCTGATGATCATTACATCAAACAAATCATTGAAGAAACAGGAATTGACTTTGTAGCAGAAGAATTCAAAGCTGCTGAAAAGAAAATCATGAGAGCAATGATTTTAGATGAAGGTGTAAGAGCAGACGGAAGAAAACCTAACGAAGTTCGTCCTATTTGGTGCGAAGTTGGTGTTCTACCTAGAGCGCACGGTTCCGCAGTATTCACAAGAGGTCAAACTCAAGTATTGTCTGTTGCAACACTTGCTGGTCCTTCAATGAAACAAGAACTTGACGGTGTTGACCCTGAAACAGAAAAAACTTACATGCACAAATATATCTTCCCAGGATTTTCAGTTGGTGAAGTAAAACCTCTTAGAGGTCCTGGTAGACGTGAAGTTGGTCACGGAAACTTAGCAGAAAGAGCAAATATTCCTGCACTACCTTCTCAAGAAGAATTCGGTTACACTATCCGTGTTACATCTGACGTATTAGAATCAAACGGTTCAACCTCAATGGCTTCAACTTGTGGTTCTTCTATGGCTTTGATGAACGCCGGTGTACCTGTAAAATGCATGATTGGTGGTGTTGCAATGGGTATGATTACAGAAGAAGGTAAAGAACCTGTTGTATTAACAGATATTCAAGGTATTGAAGACTTTCTTGGCGATATGGACTTCAAAGTTACAGGTAACGATACCGGAATCACCGCTCTTCAAATGGATATGAAGGCTAAAGGTATTGCTAACGAAACATTAAGACGTGCTTTAGGTCAAGCGAAAGAAGGAAGATTACACATTCTTTCAAAAATGAGAGAAGCAATCTCTGAACCTGGACAAATGTCACCTTACGCACCTAGCATTACAACAATGACTATTCCTGTAGATGATATCGGAACAGTTATCGGACCTGGCGGAAAACAAATCCGTGCAATCATTGATGCTTCCGGTGCTGAAATTGATATCCAAGACACAGGTGTAGTAACTATTACTTCTAATGACCAAGAAGGTGCTAAAATCGCTATCAAAATGATTAAAGACCTTACTTTCAAACCTGAAGTAGGTATGGTTATCAAAGGTAAAGTAGTTAGAATTATTCCTATCGGTGCTTTCGTTGAATTGGGCGGCGGCAAAGATGGTATGGTTCACATTTCTCAAGTTTGCAACGAAAGAATTGAAACTATTGAACCTCATTTGACAATCGGTCAAGAAGTAATCGTTAAGGTTATCAAAATTGACGACAAAGGCAGAGTAAATCTTACTATTAAAAATGTAACCGAAGAAGACAAAGCAAAAGTTATTCAATAATAGCAAAGATTACAAGCAAATTATAAAAACCTCTTGATATAATAATTATCAGGAGGTTTTTAGTTTCAAAAAAATAATTTTACTTATTTAACTTACCCTAAACTCTTTTTTATGGTAGCATGAAGGCAAATGAGATAGTATGGAGGAGAGAAAATGCCTGATATTATAACTATTGGTAGTGCTACAATGGACGTTTTTGTAGAATGCGACGAAGCCAGTGTAGTTTCAGTAAGACAAAAAGAACGTAAGACCGAGTTTATGAGTTATAAATACGGTGCGAAAGTTGAAATCAATGACTTTGCTTCAAAAGTTGGTGGTGGCGGAGTTAATACTGCGACAAACTTTGCAAATCTTGGATTTAACACAAGCGCAATTTTCAAAGTTGGAGATGACATTTATTCTCAAGGTATATTTAACTTTTTCAAAAGCAGAAATGTTAATATGAGTTCTATAATTCAAGATAAAGAAGATTCAACAGGATTTTCAATAATTTTGACAAGTTTTGAAGGTGATAGAACTGTATTGGCTCACCGTGGAGCAAACGCACATATTAAAAAGTCTGAAATTGATTTTGAAGCAATAAAAAATTCAAAATTATTATATATTGCACCACTAAACGGTGATAGCAACAAAGTTCTTGATGATATCGTAGAATTTGCAAAAGAAAATAAAGTTTTTGTATGCTTCAACGCAGGCTCTACCGGTATAAAAAAAGGATTTGATTACTTAAAACGAACTTTAGAATATGCGCATATTGTAGTTATGAATAAAGAAGAAGCCTCACTTGCTACAGGAATTCAATTAAGACAAGATACAAAAGACGAAAAGTTTTCAAACCAACTTATTCACCCTGATTTGAAGAAAATGTTTGAAACTTTAAAATGTAATGATTATCAAATTATTGTAATCACAGATGGTGGAGCAGGTGCTTACGCGTTTGACGGTAAAAAATACTACTTCTGCCCAACATTTGAAGGACCGGTAGCATCAACACTTGGCGCTGGTGATGCTTTTGCTTCAACTTTCTGTGCGGCTCTAAAAAAATTCGACAAAAATATTGAAAAAGCATTGATTGCCGCTTCAATCAACTCAACAGGAGTTGTTTCAAAATTTGGGGCAACTGAAGGTTTATTGACATTTGACGAAATAATTTCAAAGATGAAAGAAAATCCGGATTTTATTTGCCAAATTGAAAATGCATAATAAAATAAAAATACAACATATACTAAAAAATGACAACTTATAAAAGTTGTCATTTTTCTTATAAATTATCAGTATAATCAACTCCACCGGTTGCTTTATAAATATTTATGACTGCAATTTCACGATTTATGTTATTCATAATTACATCGGCTTCTTCCAGCAATAATTTTTGATTGTATTTCAAATTATCTAATTTTGATTGAGCGCCGGTTGAATATTTTTGATTAGCTAAATCCAATTTTGATTGCTCTAATTCGTATCGTTCCAAACTTTTCTTGTGGTTAAGTTCAGAAGTTCGATAACTCATCAAAGAATCATTTAGTTCTTGAATTGAAGTCAAAATACTCTTTTCATAAATTTGCAAGGCTTTTTCATACTCAAGTTTACTGTATTTTAATTTTGCCTTTTTCATACCACCTGTAAATAAGTCAAGTGATGGAGCAACTCCGACATTAGATAAAAATGTATGCGGTGCAAACATTCTACACCAATCAAAAGCATTAAAACCAACTTGTCCATAAACTTGAAATTTCGGTAAGAAATCACGACGAGCAACTTTCACATCAATTCCGGTTTTCTCAATATACGCTTCCGCTTTTTTTATATCAGGACGATTTTCGATAATTTCAGTTGAAATTTCACTCGGAATACTTGGTAATGTAACAGAATTATAATCACTTCTTACAATTTTAGAATCATATCTATCCCCTAACATTGAGAATAAATCATTTGATACAACATCTTGACGTTCTTTTAATGAATTCAAGCGTTCTGTCATCTGAGCAAGAGTTTGTTTTTCTGACAAAACTTCCGCCAAAGGACATAAACCACTTTCATATTTTTGAACTTCCAAATCAACAATTTTTTCTTCTAAATCTGTCAACTTTTGTTGATTTTCAATGAGTTTGTCTAGTCCAATTAAAGTATAATATTCCGATGCAAAATTTGAAGAAATTGAGATGTAAGATGAACGTTCATCTTGTTTTGTCATCTCAATTTGCTTTTTAAAACTTTTAGTTTTTAAATAATTTTCACCCCAAATATCAACTTCGTAAGACATAGTGAGCGGTAAATTATAATGAGCCTGATTGTAATCAGGGATTACCAAATTACCAAATTTTTCATCACTTGCGGTAAATACACGCTGCAAACTACCATTAAAATATACTTGTGGCAGTTGATTTGCAAACGCTTGTTTCATTATTTGTTGTGACTGTTGAGATTTTATTGAAGCAATTTTCAAATCCTGATTATTTGAAAATAATTTTGTTAAATTATTGTTTAAATTCTCGTCATTAAATTTTTCCCACCAAGTTAAATTCATATAAGAAGCGTGTCTTTGCACTGTATCGTCTTGAGTTCGAGCTTCTGTAACGGCGGTAAATGAGAGTAAACAAATAAAAATAATTAATATTTTTAAACTTTTCATACTTTTTTTATTTCCTTATGTTATCATAATAACACAAAGAGAAAAACATGCACAATAAAGATTTATTTAACCAAAAAATAGGTCCGAAACTCTCAGGAGTCGGAAATTTGTCCAAAATGCTGGCAGTTCAAACATTTACCGCACACAAATTTCAAATAACGCCGGAACAATTTACTGTACTTGAAGTTTTGTACGAAAATGAAGAATTATACCAACGCCAATTGTCTGCTCTGACATTGAAAGACAGACCTAATATTTCTCGAATAATCACTATTTTAGAAGGACATGGATACGTCACCAAAACTCCTGACGTAAACGGTAGAAAAATCTTTAAGATAAAAATTACTGAACAAGGAATAAAAATTTATAAAGAAATTTTACCGATAATAACACAAGTTTGGAATGATGTATTATCTAATATTACTGAAGACGAGTTATTAATGTGTGAAAATGTTTTATCAAAAATTAAACAAAATTTAGTAGCAAATGTAAATATACAAATGTAAAAGAGGTAAATATGACCGATAAAAAAATAGCAAAAGGAAATACTCCACAATCAAATGTAAACAATAACACCCCAAGTAATGTAAAAAAGACAAACGATAAAAATACAAATGGCGCTCCAAAATTTCCGACGTCGAATAAAGATAGAAAAAAGAGATTTGAAAAACTTGCGAAAGAAAAACTAAAAAAAAGACGTCCTAAATATATGAAAAAACGTGTTATTATTCCATCAATAGCAGCAGTATTTATGCTATTTTTCGGAATTTACGCAGCAATTATGTCAACACACTACCAATCAACAGACGACGCTTTTGTTGAAGGTAGAATAATTTCAATTGCTCCACGTGTTTCAGGACCTGTCACAAACTTATTAATTGATGATAACCAACCTGTCAAAAAGGGCGAATTGCTATTAGAAATCGACCCAAATGACTACAGAGTAGCACTTGACCAAGCAAAGGCTAAACTTGCCGAAGCAGAAGCAAAATTAAAAATCACAGACCATGATATTACAAAAAATGAATCCAATGTAAGTCAAGCGGTTGATGATACTTCTAGCGCAAAATCAAAATTAGACTTTGCACAAAAAGATTACAAAAGATACAACGACATGTACAAAACCGGAGTTGTTTCAAAACAAGATTACGACAGAAGTTCAAAAGAATTAGAAGTTTCAACATCTAATTTTCAATCAAGCAATAACCGTGCAAATGCTATGAAATCTGAATTAAAATCAACAATTGCAAAAGGTGAAAGCGTTCAAGCTGAAATTAAACGACTTCAAGCAGAAGTTGAACAGGCTGAATTAAATTTAAGTTATACGAAAATTTATGCCCCATCTGATGGTTTAATATCTTCAAGAACTGTTGAACAAGGTAATTATGTACAAATCGGACAACCATTATTTGCCGTTGTACCGCAACAAATGTGGATTGTTGCAAACTTTAAAGAAAACCAATTAACTAATATGCACAAAGGTCAAAAAGTTACGGTATCAATCGACACATACCCAGGAAAAAAATTCAAAGCACATGTTGACAGTATTCAAAGAGCAACCGGCGCTAAATCAAGCCTATTTCCACCTGAAAACGCTGTCGGTAGTTATGTAAAAATTGTTCAAAGAATACCAGTAAAAATCGTATTTGATGAAGATTACTCAAACTACAACATTGTCCCAGGAATGTCAGTTATCCCAAAAGTAAAAATTAAATAATTGAATGTTTCAATTTGTTTATAATATAGCGTATTTTGATACTTTTTTGATAAAATAGTAAAGGACTCGAATGGGGAAAGTATGAAAGAGCGAATATTATTATTACTGATAGTTATCGGACTTACACTTTTTATTTACATATTTCAAAGCTACACAACTTGGGGCTTAGCAATATTAGTTTGCTTAATGTCAGCGTATGCACTTGCCACAAATATTGCATATAAAATAAAGCAAAGAAGCGAACAAAAAAAGCCACACGAACGCAATGATAACTACAAACCGTTTGTAAGTATTATGATACCTTCACATAATGAAGAAACCGTAATTGAAAACACAATTAATACGGTCTTGAAATTAGATTATCCAAATTTTGAAATTATTGCAATTGACGACAGAAGTACTGATAATACGGCTCTTGTACTAAAGAAAATGGAAGAATTACACCCGAATAAAGTAATCGCTTTTATTCGTCCAAAAGATGCTTTTCCTGGGAAATCTGCAGTTCTAAACGATGCATTAAAATTTGCCAAAGGTGAAGCAATTTTGGTATTTGATGCTGATGCAACAATGGAACCGGATTTCTTGACTAATTTGGTTTATGAACTTGAACCAAAAGATGTCGGTGCGGTCCAAGCAAGAAAAATTGTAAGAAACAAAGATATAAACTTACTCACAAAATGTCAAAATAACGAGATGACAATGGATACCCACTTCCAAGTAGGAAGAGATTCCGTTAAAGGCGCTGTGGAATTAAGAGGAAACGGTGAACTCATAAAAAGAACGGCACTTGAAGATATTGGCGGTTGGAATAATTACACAATCACTGATGACCTTGATATGTCAACGAGATTACACATAAAAGGTTGGGATATCAGATTTTGTGCAAATACTGCCGTTTATGAAGAAGGAATTATGTACCTTTTCCCGTTATACAAACAAAGAAGAAGATGGCTTGAAGGTACAATTCGTAGATATTTGGAATATTTCTGGGATATTTTGACTTCAAAAAAAATGTCAATGCGAGTAAGAGTAGACATGATAGCATACATTTCAGAATTCATAATGCCGGCTTGGTTTATTATTGAAATCGGAATTTTGCTTTGCAAAATCGTCTTAAAAGATGCTCCGCCACACATATTGATGTCATCTATAATTATGGGTTGTATTATTGGACTGGGATTTATGATGGCTTGCAGATACAGTTTGAGAAGATACGACAATATGCCGAGAATGGAAGCATTCGTTCAATCGATTTATACATCAATTTATTTATTAGCAATTTGGTTCCCACTTGTGTTGTTCATCGGGACGAAGATTTTATTCTTGAAAAAAGATATGAATTGGGGTAAAACCGCACACGGTCTGATTCAGCACGAACATGCAATTCAAAAAGCCAAAGAAAAAATAAGAAAAGCAAAAGAAGAATTAAAGAGATTACTTATAGCCAGATAGAATAGGAGAAAAAAATGACTAAAACATTATCTATTGAAGATGTAAAAAATAAAATCAGAGCAGTAAAAGATTTCCCAAAAGAAGGTATTATCTTTAGAGATATTACAACAGGGTTAAGAGATGCCGAAACACTAAAATTTATGGTTGACTATCTTTGCGATCAATACAAAGACATAAAAGTTGATTATATCGCAGGTATTGAAAGTAGAGGTTTTATTTTCGGAATGCCAATGGCTTACAAAATGAATTGCGGATTTATTCCGGTTAGAAAACCTAACAAATTACCTGCAGAAACAATCAAAGAAGATTATGATTTGGAATACGGTTCAAACACTATTGAAATTCACGCAGATTCTTTTGAAAAAGGTGCTAACGTATTGGTCGTTGATGATTTGTTGGCAACAGGCGGCACAGCAAAAGCGGCTTGCAATTTGGTAAGAAAAGCAGGTGGAAATTTAGTTGGTGCAGCATTTTTAATTGAATTATGCGACCTTAAAGGAATAGATAAATTGAATGATTGCGGAAAAATAGTTTCTATGTTAAAATACTAATTGAATAGTATATTGGAGAATAAAAATGAAAAAATCTGTAATTGTTTTAACTCTAATTATTGGCTTAATTGGTACTCAAGCATTTGCTGCTACAACTTCAAATGTAACTAAAAAGCCTGCACAAAAGACAACAGCAACAGTCAAAAAAGGTTCAACTGCTGTTAGAACCAATAATAACCAAGCATACCCAACTTCAGGTAGTGACTTTTTGTTAAAATATAACATTGATGACTTAGAAGCAGCACCTTGGTTGCATGAAGGTAAAAGAGTTTACTAAAAAATAAAACAAACATAAAAAAACTCCGAATTAAATATTCGGAGTTTTTTCTATCTGAAAATAAATTTTATAAATTACATTTTACCTATTTACTTCAAGAAGAAATCCGCATTTACTGTTGCATAAACCTTTATCACACCGGCTTCAATATTTGGTGCTGCCCCAACTGCATCTGAGGCTTCCATTGTTGCCATTTTATTTGCATAATACATTGGTCTTGCATAACTTCTGTTTTCACTACAAGAAGTACTCAATGATTTAATGCCAGTAATTGATGAACCGGCAGCACTTGCAACAAGTTCGGCTCTTGATTTTGCTTTTGATGTTGCTTCTTTTAACAGATTTGAACAAACGGTATCTTTGTCTGATAAACTAAAATTCAAACTATCAACATTTGTTGCACCCAACGCTAAAGATTTGTCAATCATATCAGAGATTTTGCTAATATCTTTGGTATGAACAATTATATTATTTGAAACCTGATACTTATCCAAAATTCTCTTGCCGCTAGTGTATGTATATTCAGGACTTGCAGAAAAATTAGATGTTTTTAAATAATCGCCGTTTGCAGTATTTATTACACCTTTCAAATAAGAATAAACTTTATCTGAAATTTCTTTATTTTGAACAATCGCTGTTGATAAAGAGCGTGAATTTTCGGTTTTTACGGCAATAGAAACTTCAGCAGTATCCGGTGAAACTTCTTTTTCAGAGGTGTAAGAAGCATTCACTGAACCTCTTTCAGACTCAGAATTAGAAACGGCATTTACCGGAACCAAAATTAACGCACCAATAAATAAACCTAAACAAACTAAAAATAGATTTTTACCTGACATAATACCTCCATTACTTCACTTTTGATATATTATTTTCTGAATTTGACTCTTCTTTATCTACAGATTTTATCGGAGCAGAAATAAAAGAGTCTTCCTTTTTCATTGCCATAGGCTTTTTAGGCTCATCAACAGATTTCACAAACTTATCTGATTTTGTAATAACTTTGTTTAACATATTCATTTTAGAATTCATTCTTGCAGTACGCAAAATAGAATTAAGCTCATCATCACTTAATTCAGGAGTATTTCTAAATGACAACGCAAATCCTTTTTTATCAAGTATAAAATAGGAAATCACAAGAATTGCCCACAACAAAATTCCTTGGAATAAAGACAAAGTCGGAAACATATATGCCTGTGCCAAATATTTGTTCCATAGTGACATACCAACATACCCTGGGAAAAGAACAAATCCGGCAAACGAACAAATACAAACTATTCCTGCAGTAATCAATCCTTTTATACCATCAATTTGAACTATTTTCATAATTAACTCTAATCCTTTATAATCTACTTTATCATTTCAAGAAAATCATTTTCTGTCAATATTATAACACCTAAATTTTGAGCTTTGTCCAATTTTGAACCGGCATTTTCTCCCGCCAAAACATACGAAGTTTTTTTAGAAACAGACGATGAAGTTTTTCCGCCATGAGATTTAATAATTTCAGAGGCTTCATCACGTGTCATTGTAGACAAAGTTCCGGTTAAAACAAATGTTTTTCCTGCAAGTTTATCAGTTTTTATTTTAACTTCTGCTTTAGGATTTATGCCAAGATTTATTAATTCATCGACAACTTTTAAACCATCTTCACTATGAAAGAAATCAAAAACTGACTTTGCAATAATATCGCCAATGCCATCAATGTTGCATAAATCGTCAAAAGTTGCATTTTTCAACGATTCAAAAGAAGGAAAAACACCAACTAAAATCTCTGCAGTTTCTTTGCCGACATGCCTGATACCAAGCGCCGTTAATACGCGATTTAATGGTCTTTTTCTACTTTCCTGAATTGACGAATAAATATTATTTGCAGATTTTTCTTTGACTAAATCCAAAGTCAATAAATCGTCTAAAGTCAATCTATACAAGTCAATTGGAGAAGATATCAATTGTCTTGAATATAATTGAGCAATCAAAGAGGGTCCGACAAAATCAATATCCATCGCTTCTTTACTTGCCCAATATTCAATTTTTGCTTTCATAACTTGCGGACAATTTTTATTAGAACAATACAAACCAACTTCACCTTCACGCTCAATTAATGGAGCATTGCAAGCAGGACAAGTTTTAGGCGCTGTATATTCAGGCAATTCGTCGTGATTTGTCGCATTTCTAATTACTTTCACAACCTTTGGAATAATTTCTGCCGCTTTTTTTATCAAAACAGTATCACCAATTCGAACATCAAGACGTTTTATTTCATCAAAATTGTGTAAACTTGCTCGAGATACAACACTACCCGCCAACGATACAGGCTCTAAAACAGCAACAGGAGTAACCACACCGGATTTACCCGTATTTAACTCTATATCAAGGAGTTTTGTTGCAACTTCTTCGGGCGGGAATTTGAACGCTGTAGCCCATTTTGGAGCACGAGCAGTAAAACCTAAATCCTTTTGTATAGCCAAATTATTAACTTTGATTACCACACCGTCTGTCGCATAATTCAATTCAAAACGCTTAGTCGCCCATTCATTACAATAATCAATTGCACCTTGAATATTTTTCACAAGTCTTATATTCGGATTAACTTTAAAACCAAGTTTTTTCAGAGTTTGCATACCTTCATAGTGAGTTTTGATACTTTTATCATCAGTATCTTCAAATATTCCGGTATAAGTAAACATTGACAAGTCACGTTTTGCGGTAATAGTACTATCTAACTGTCTTAATGAACCACTTGCGGCATTTCTGGGATTTGCAAAAACTTTTTCACCTTTTTCCAATGCTTCTGCATTTAATTTTTCAAACGAGGTTTTCGGCATATAAATTTCACCACGCACCTCAAGATTTTTAGGCTCAAAAAGTTTCAACGGAACAGCCTTGATAGTTTTAAGATTTTGAGTAATATTTTCACCAGTCACACCATCGCCACGGGTCACACCAAGCGTAAAAAGCCCATCAACATAAGTCAAAGCAATTGCCAACCCATCAATCTTGAGTTCGCAAACAAGTTCCAATTCCTGATTATACTCTTTACAAACACGCTCATACCAAGTACGAAGTTCTTCTGCATTATAAGTATTATCCAAACTGTAAAGTCTGTATTTGTGCTTATGCGGAAAGAATTTTTCACTAATCGAACCTACTCGCATTGTAGGACTATCAGGAGTTTTCAAACTCGGATATTCTGCCTCAAGCGCTTTTAACTCCGCAAAAAGTTTATCATACTCAAAGTCGCTTAAATATGGATTCTCGTCAACATAATAACTATGATTACTTTTGTTAATCTCATCTTTTAAAAATTGAACACGTTTTTCTACACTGTCATTTGCCTGCTCAAGATTTTTATCAAGAGAAGCACCCAAATTCAAACTTAACTGTCCATTATTTTCCATAGGTCAAATTTACCCCATAATCATTAGTAATTCACGGATAACTTTTGTTGCAACGGCGGTTGATGCTCCACTTGTGTCATAATCAGGAGCGAGTTCAACCACATCTGCCCCAACAATATTGAAATCTTTCAGATACTTGAACCAACCGGCTAGTTCATTGAAAGACATTCCGCCAACTTCCGGAGTGCCCGTACCAGGCATGATAGAAGTATCAAGGCAATCTAAATCAACCGTTACAAAAATCGGTTTACCCTTTAGACAGTCAATATCAGAATATTTATGACACAAAGTATTGTGTTTTTGCATAAATTCCCATTCTTCCTTCATTCCGGAACGAATACCTATTTGCTTAATATTTTCAGGTTTTACAAACTTAGAAATTTGACGAATTACCGCACTGTGTGACATTTCTTCGCCCAAATATTCTTCTCTAAGGTCTGTGTGAGCATCAAAATGAACCACCGCTAAATCGTTGTAATGTTCAAACACTGCCTTAACTTCCGGCAATGTAACAAGGTGTTCTCCCCCGATACCAAAAACTTTTTTGCCGTCATTATAAATATCCGCAACATTTTGTTCAATAATATCAAGGGTTTTATAAGTATTGCCAAGCGGAAACTCTAAATCACCGGCATCATGAAAATTCACATCAGCCAATTCTTTGTCAAAGATTGGTGAATATTCTTCCAATCCCCAACTTGCAAGCCTTATTTGCTCCGGCGCAAAACGCGAGCCTGAACGATATGAAACAGTTCCGTCGAACGGAAGTCCGAGCATTACAATATTTGATGAAGTATAATCAGGATTTTGAGCCATCCAACTTCTATCTAAAAATGGTCCTCTTAACATTATTTTTTCCTCTTTTAAATATCCCTGCTTACTATATTTTACTATAAAAATGAAGGATTAACAGTTCAGCATGACTATTTGGAAAACATAGCGAAGCGCTTGTCCTTCTGAAAACTTAAAAAGTTGCATATTTAATTTTCTAGTCAGAAGCTTAAAAAGGACACTTTGTTAAAGTATCCTTTTTAATAATATTAAACAAAAATTTAACCTAAATTGTATCTGATGGGGCTAAATAATCTATAAATTTTTCAAATGGAGATTTGTGTTGTACTGCTTGTAATTCTCGACCGAGAGCAAGAGCATTTTTTGCTTCTTCAATCGTCATTGGAATTGCAAGTGGACGTTTGCCGGTTAATTTATCAGCGGCTATAGTTGCTTGAGTTTCAAATTGCAACAATGGCTCTGAACCGTACATACCAGCAGGATATTTTGTAACCTGTGTAATACCTAATTTTCTTAGCGGAGTATTTGCTCCAGGATTAACAACTCTAACACCATTTCCGATGTTTTTATAAGTTATTGTTCCTGTTGTCAAATTCAATACCCCCGGAGTTTTTGTAACCTCATCCGAGATAATATTTACTTTTTGTGCAACTTTGCGACCTCTAAGTCTTTTTGCAATAGTTTTTACAAATTCTGCATTGCGTGCTTTTGCAGCAATTCCTGATACTAAACCCATAATTTTTCCGCCTTTCTTTATCCTTTTTCTTTGTCCTCTTAGAAAATTCAAATTTCCCTTACTTCTATATAAAGATTTTCTCGGCGAAAGAATTGCCCCGCCCCGCCCCACCATACCATACCATACCATACCATAAGGGCATTATATCAAGGATTTGCGACTTTTAAATTCATCTTTACAATTCTTAATATTGGTATTTTAGTGAATTAAAATTACGCTATATGGTATACTTAGCAAATGATACGTCATTCTGAAAACTTAGAAAATTTGTACGAGCATTTCGAGTACTTAATTTTCTTGTTATTCAGAATCTGATACCATAGTTCGCTTTGTAAGAATCTGTTTTTCTTTTTACCCCCCTTCGAAATCATAGATTTCGGTTCCACAGCCATACGGCATACAGTCTCACTCAATTCGCGTTGCTCATTGGTTCGAACTAGCACCTCAAGGGGGGCACATAACAAGGTAAAAGATTTCGTCATTCTGAAAAGATTAAAAATCAAGCAATTTTAATTGCGTAGATTTTATCTTATTCTTCTTCGGCTTCGCCTACGCATACAGGCTCACGCAACTCACCTCAGGTTCGTTGGTTCGCTTTGTAAGAATCTGTTAAAAATTCTCACACAGATTCGCTTTGTAAGAATCTGTTTAACCTTGTAACAGATTCCGGATCGGAGTCCGGAATGACTATTCGGTGTACCTAATAAACTATCACCGTCGGCGTAGCTACGCTAACATACTTTTCCAGTGAACTAAACTTAAACATTCTTCAAATGTTTGATTTCCGGTTCGGGTTCCAAGGTAATACCAATCGCATCAATTTGATAATCTTTAATTTTATGTTCTTTCAAATAAGACAAAACACCCGTTTTTATATTTTCATACTTTCGTTTTGTAATCGCTTCAAGCGGAGAGCCAAAAGAATTAGTCCTTCTTGTTTTCACTTCCACAAAAATAATTTTCTTTTTAAATTGTGCAATAATATCAATTTCGCAAAGCTTTGAAAAATGAACGTTTCGCTCAAGTATTTTATACCCGTTCTTTTTTAGGTATTCGCAGGCTATATCTTCTCCAATATTTCCAAAATCACGATTATTCAATATTTATTACTCCTTCACTAGAAATATACCAAGAAGTAAATGGAAAAATCAAACGTTATTTTTCACAAATAAAAATTTAGATAAAAAAGACTAAAGATTTATCCCATATTCGCAATATTTTGACAAATCAAACAAATTATGAAGGTTTTTATCGGCATTTTTTAAGTTTTTATATCGTGCAGGACAGATGTTTATACCACCACGTCTTGTGTAAAGAGCACAAACCATCAATCCATCATCAGGATTTAAAATATCTGACAAACGTTTAAAAATCATCTCGCAACATTCCTCATGAAAATGGAATTCAGAACGAAATGACACCAAATATTCAACCAAAGATTTTTCATCTATGTGTCTATTGGATTTGTAATATATAAAGGCACTCCCAAAATCAGGCTGATGAGTAACTCTACAATTTGATCGTAACGAATCGAACACCAATCGATATTCTGTCTGTTCGTCGTTTTCTACAACTCGCAAAACCTCAGGCGCCTCTTTATATTTTGAAAAATTAACACAAGTTTCGTCAATACTACTCATCAGATTTTTATAACCTGAAAAAATTTCTTCGCGATTAGAACCAATATCAAGAAATTTCACCTCAACATTTGTTTTTAATTTCTCGCTTAAATCTTTTTCTATCAAAGATTTAGCCAAAATTAACGATTCTTCAACAGTTTTGCCTAAATGGTACATATTGAATGAATTTAGGTACAATTTCAAAGATTTTGATTCGACAATAAACTCGCTATCACAACTATATTTCAGTTTCAGGACACGAGTAACCGGTAATCCGCCTTCTGTCAACACTGAAAACTCAAAAGAATGCCAAACGTCATAACCGTCAAAAGGTAAATTACTATTGTCAATTCCATAACGAGCCCTATTTTCAAATCTCGGAACTCCAACGAGCAATGACGGGTCATAAAAATCACTTCCGCTAACTTTTTTACCTAGCAAGGCGGAAGCAACTTTATCCGTAACATTTTGTTCTAAATTACTCATCCAAGAACTCCAAAATCTAAATATTAAGCAATTTCTTCATAAGATTGCGGATTATTCAACAAGTCGTAATTTATTTCATTTTCGTTATCAGCAATAGTTGCAGCAACGACAGCATCAGATGTTACATTCAACATAGTTCTGAACATATCTGTAATTCTTTCGATTGTAAACAAGAACGCAAAACCTGCAACCAATTGTTCCGGACTTAATCCCATACCGTTAAGAATTAACGCAATCGTAATCAAACCGCCCCCAGGGATTCCTGCGCAAGTGCTTGATGCAACAATTGCCAAAATTGCGATTTGTAAAACTAAAAATGCTGTAAGCGGAACTTGATACGCTTGAGCCAAGAACAAGACAGCAACTACTTGCAATAACGCAGTGCCGTCAAAGTTCAAAGTTGCACCAAGTGGCAACACAAAACTTGAAATTTTATGAGAAATACCACGTTTTTCGCAACACGCAATAGTCAAAGGTAAAGTTGCTGAAGAACTGGCCGTTCCAAATGCAACCATCATTGCTTCTGCCATTGCTGAAAATAACATGATTGCAGAAACTTTTGAAAAACATCTCAAAAACAACGGATAAATCATAAACATTTGGATTAAAAATCCGACAAGTAAAACTAGTAAATATTTAGATATCGCGGTAAAAATTCCACCACCAAAACTAGCACAAGCACTTGCAGTAAGCGCAAATACACCAGGTGCCGCAAATAACATAATCCAATCAGTTATTTTCATAGTTGCGGCAAATACAGATTCAAAGAATGACACAATCGGACGATTAACATCTCCAACTTTAGCCAACGCTAGTGCAAACAATACAACAAATAAAATTATCGGAACCATATTACCATTTGAAACGGCTTCAAACGGGTTACTTGGAATAAAACTTAAAAATAAGTTCAAAATATTTCCCTGTTGTGCTTGCATTGCATCGGCAACAGAGGCTTGAACACCAGTTGCTACATTTGCTGCGATATATTGAGAAGCGCCATGTCCGGGTTTGAACAATAATGCTAATGTTGTACCGATAGTAACGGCAATAGTTGTTAATATTCCGTAATACAAAATCATTTTAGAACCGAATTTGCTCAACTGTTTATTATCACCAACACTAGTAATACCAATGATAATAGCCGACACAACAAGAGGAATTACAACCATTTGAATAAGTCTGATAAACATCTGACCGATAAAGGTTAAAACATTATCAACAAGCATGTTCGGATGACTGTGTAAAAATACACCTACAAATATACCGGCAAAAATACCGAAAAATATGTGCCAGTTGCGTTTTATCCCAAGACCTAACGCTATTAAAATTTGCATGTGTAACTTCATATTACTATCCTCTTTGAACTCTCTATTTCTAAAATGACTTATTAATTATACAACTTTATCGTGTTTATTTCAAGTAATTCCCAAAGTTATCGCTTAAAACAAATATTTGTAAAGTTATGTAACAATATTTATGACTTTATGCAATTTCGCAATTAAAAAATACTTTATAGTAGTATAAGACGAAATGTAAAATGGAGGACTGATTATGGCCCAATTAGGAAGAATTGATGCTATTTCAGGTAACAATAGCAGAGCAAAAAGAACAACAAAAATTCAAGAATATCTAAATAATAATTTTCAAAATACTTTAACAAGCACAGCAAAGAAAAGCACTGGTTCTTTGTTCGGTGACGGTTTTGCTAACAATGGAAGTAGAACTACATGTGCAACTAACGCTAATATATAGAAATTTTGATAAAAACTATGTTTGTAATAGAATAGTCCTTGAAAAGATAAGGACTATTCTATTATGCTATTAATTGCAGATATCGGAAATACAAACATTACACTAGGTTTGTTTGACAAAGATAAATATATAAATGAACTTAGACTGGCAACTGATAAAGATTTGACATCTTATGAATATGAGACCTTACTTCGTTCACTATTGAAAGATTACAATATCGAAGGTTGTATAATAGGCTCTGTTGTCGAAGAATTGAATATAAAATTCAAACACGCTGTTGATAATGCGTTCAATACAAACTCTGTTTTTGTTGCATCTGATATAAATCTCAATATCAAAATAAAAACAGATAATCCAAAAGAAGTTGGAGCAGACAGAATTGCTAATGCTGTTGCGGTCGCTGAAAAATATGACACTGATGTTATTGTTATTGATTTTGGAACTGCAACATCATTTGATATTGTTAATTCTAAAAAAGAATTCTTAGGCGGAGTTATTGCTCCGGGGATAAACACTCAAGTTAAATGCTTAAAAAATGCAACCTCAAAACTTCCTAAAATTGACATTTCGATTTCTCCGAGCGCAATCGGAAGAAACACTACAGATGCAATACTTTCAGGAGTAATCAGAGGTTCTGCATGTATGGTTGACGGGCTTGTCGCGCAATGCGAAAAAGAACTTGGCAACAAAGCAACTATCATTGCTACAGGCGGATATTGCGGTTTGATTGCAAATTATATGACAAGACCGTTTGATGTAGTAAATCCAATTTTAACCCTTGAAGGTCTAAAAAGAATTTACGAACTAAACACAACAGAAAACAAAATTTCTCAAATGAACTGCATTAATCTTCAAAAATAAACAATTTATACAAAACCGCCAAACCAACTAGGAATTGATGTATTTGTTATGACTAACAATTTAGATAAATCAGACTGGTTTATGTACTGTGCAAACAAAACCGATGCCGAAGTAAACCAAAACTGTTCAACTAGAGGCTTAGGCGGTTGTTGCCTAGAAAAAATAAAAAGAGCGGGATGGAAAATCGATAAAACTTACCCTTGGAAATAAATTAAATATCATACGTAAACTGCAAGAAACTCCCCATGAGGTTTTCATTCCAAACCTGCACATCGTCAGGAACGTCAAGTACGGTCGGTGTAAAATTCCAAATATATTTTATGTTTGATTTTACAATAAATTGAGAAGTTTTTTGTGCAAATTTTCCGGGAACAGTTAAAATTGCAATTTCAACCCCATCAACATTTGCCAATTCCGGCAAGTTAGAAATATCGAGAATTTTTTTACCATTGATTTCTCCACCGATTTTAGACTTATCATTATCAAACAGCGCAATGATATTTAATCCATAACTCGTAAAATTGTCGTATTTTGCAAGCGCCATACCAAGATTACCTGCGCCGATAATATAAGCTTTTTTAGATTTTGCAAACCCCAAATTCTTTTCTATTGAGGTTTTTAATTCTTTTACAACATACCCGACTCGAGTTTTTCCAGAATTATTCAACAAACTTATATCTTTTCGCACCTGAGAATCATCAATATGCAAAAGTGTTGCGATTTGTTTACTTGAAATATACTCTGTACCATTTGCGATAAAATCCTGCAATATATAATGATACAGGGTCAATCGATTTATTACTTTTTCTGAAAAATTCTTGTTCATATTACTAATTATACATAAAAACTTATATTAATTAATAATTAGTGATATAATAAACACATTATGAAACATACATTTGAACAAAAAGTTTATTATTCAGACACAGATTCTTACGGTGTAGTATGGCACGGTTCATACCTTAGATGGTTAGAAATGGGCAGAGTTGAACTTTGCAACGAAATGGGACTAAACATCAATGAATTGCATGCTCAAGATATTGCATTACCTGTTGTTAGTCTTAACGTAAAATACAAAAGCTCTGCAAGACTTGAAGATGTTATGATTATTGAAACAGAAATCTCTGAATTTAAAGGTTTCACCGTAACATTTAAGCAATCAATCAAATCTAAAGAAACAGGAAAAACATTTATTGAAGCAGATTTTGTAGTCGTTGCAATCTCAAATAATGGTAAATTGTATAGAAGAATGCCAAAAGTTTTAACCGACAAATTTAACGAGGTTATGGAATGTCCGGCATCCGTTTAAACAAATACATTGCATCATCAGGACTTTGTTCAAGAAGAAAAGCCGATGAGTTAATAGAATCAGGCGTTGTGCAAATCAACGGCAAGCGAATAACAGAACTTGGCTATCTTGTACAACCAAAAGACAAAGTATTTGTAAAAGGAAATCTTATACACCCTGTAAAGCACGAGTATTACAGATTTTATAAGCCTGCCGGTTATATTACAACCGCTGATGATGAAAAAGGGCGCAAAACAATTTACGATTTATTGCCGGAAACTTTGCACGGGCTAAAACCTGTCGGACGTTTGGATAAAGATTCCACCGGACTTTTGATTTTAACAAACGATGGAGATTTAATTAACGAATTAACTCACCCATCTGTCAAAGTTCCGAAATTGTACAGAGTTTCTGTAGATGGCAGGATTACACAAAACATAATTGACGAAATGTACAAGGGGATTGAAATTGAACCTGACAAAACCGCTTACGCTCAAGTTGAAGTATTAGAAGCAGACACAAAACACACAGTCATGGAAATTTTGCTATACCAAGGATTGAACAGACAAATCAGAAAGATGTTTGAACATTTTGGACTTAATGTTGTGTCATTAAAGAGAATTCAGCATGCGACATTGAACCTTGACGGGCTGAAACGTGGCGAATTTAAACCAATAAAACCTCGTCAAATTAAAGATTTGAAGAATTTTTTGAACAGGATTGCAAAGAAAAATGATTAGAATTGCTCTTGTCGGAAACATTGCAAGCGGAAAGTCAACAGTAGAAAAAATTTTGACCGAAAAATATGGTTATTCCGTACTCGATACAGATAAAGCCTGTCATTTTCTATTGAAAAAATTATCGGCACAAATCACAAAAGAATTCAAAAATTACGATATTTTAGATGACAGCGGCGAGTTATCACGAGAAAAACTCGGCAAAGTCGTATTTTATAATGAAGATTTAAAGAAAAAACTAGAAAACATTTTATACCCCAACTTGCGAGTTGAAATTAACAATTATTTTGAAGAACATAAAACAGAAGAGTACGTGTTCGTTGCAATTCCATTACTATTTGAAGCAAAAATGGAAGATTTGTTTGACAAAATAATGTTTGTATATTGCGAGGATAAAATCAGACTTGAACGATTGATAGAAAGAAACAATTTCTCCCGAGAATACGCACAAAAAAGATTAGATTCTCAACTTTCTCAAGACAAAAAAATCGAAAAATCTGACATTATAATAAATAATAATTCCGATAAAATCGTACTGGAACAAGAAATTTTCAATGCTATAAAAAAGATATAAAAATTTCAAAAAAAAAAATAATTGCGGATTTTTTTTGTCTGTACTAACATGATATTGAATGAGGGAGAAAAATGGAACATTGGATATACGATTTTAGCCTTTTTGGACATGGTGTTTCAATTAATATGGATACCATAATTACAATGTGGTTCACAATGTTACTTTTGATTGTTGTGGCATTTATTGCAACAAGAAATCTCAAACTGGTTCCTGGAAAATTGCAATTATGTGCAGAAGGACTTATCAAGTATTTTAACGACATTGCAAAAGCAAGTATGGGCAATGATAACGCACAAAAACACATTGCAATCATTTTGACATTATTCATGTTCATATTGACAGCAAACTTGGTTGGGCAATTACCGTTGAAACTTATACATCTTTCAACCGGAGAACTTGCTTCACCAAACAATGACATAAATATGACAGCGGCAATGGCAATTGTTGTGTCAATTTATTATATATTTTTCGGTGTCAAGAAAAACGGTTTCCGATTCTTTTTCAAAGGTTTCAGTATTGACGGTATAATTATTACTCTTGTTGACACTTTGGAACTATTTGTAAGACCGTTTTCATTGGCTTTGCGACTTTTTGCAAACATTTTGGCAGGAGAACTGTTGGTGGCTACATTTATCAGCCTTTGCTCAATTGTTTTACCGTTGCCGTTTATGCTGTTTGAATTGTTCGTAGCGTTAATTCAAGCATTAGTATTTACACTATTGTCAACTACATACATTTCAATGGCAATACAAGAAGAATAAAACATTTACACAAAATAAAGGAGAATAACAATGGCTTTAGAACAAACTTTAGATTTAGCAAAATTGGGCGCTGGTATTGCAATCGGTTTTGGTGCAATTGGCGGTGGTTTAGGTTTAGGTATTGCAACAAAAGGTGTTTTGGACGCTATCGCAAGACAACCTGAAATCAAAGATGAAGCTTTCAAAAACTTTATTATCGGTGCTGGTTTAGCAGAAGCTACAGCAATTTATGCATTATTCATCGCTATTATGTTGTTATTCAAATAAGGACAGAGTTAGATGATTGAATTTAATGCTACATTTTTAATTGCAATGTTGAGTTTTGTTGTGTTCATTCTTATTATGAATGCGATATTCTATAAACCTATTTTGAATATAATCAGAAAACGTGATGATTATATAGACTCTAATTATGCCGATTCAAAAGAACTTCTTGAAAAAGCACAAGGTTTAGAAAACGAAAGAAACAACAAAATAACAGCAAAGCAAACAGAATGCAGAAAGAGTTTTAATTCTGCGGTAAGTGAACTTCAACAAAACGCTTCCGCAAAATTGAAAGAAGCAAAAGACCTCAATAAAAACAAAGTTATGGAAGAAAAACAAAAATTACAACAAAGTGAATTTGAATTGAAAGAACAATTGAAAAACACAGTAGTGAATGATTTAGCAACTTCAATAACTGATAAATTGTTGAGCAATTGTCAAGTTAAGATAAAATAAACGGTACAAAAATGAACGAAACATTAAATATATTAAAAGAATTAGCAACCTCAAACACCATAAACTTTGCGATTATGGCAATACTTCTTGGGGTTATAATCAAAAAATTACATTTAAGTACGGCGTTTGAAAAATCAATAGATGCGATAAAAAATCAAATTACCAATTCTGAATCTGAAAAAGCAAATAGTAATAAAATATTAAGTAAAAATCAAGACTTAATGAAACAATTGCCAAACGAGTTAGAAGAAATGGAAAAAACTTCGCAAAGCAAACTTTCGGCTTTTGCTGAAAAAATAGAAGATAATACTCGAAAATCTATTGACAATTTAGTCTTGGTAACCGACAGAATTAAAACAATCGAAGAGAAAAAGGTTTCAAACCTTTTGACCCAAAGTACATCAAAAGAAGCATTAGAATTGGCTAAAAATAGAATTTGCGCATTATTGGAAAACAATCCGGAATTGCACAATGATTTTATCCAACAAAGTTTAGACGAACTCGATAAGGTAAAAATATAATGAAAAATATTTCTACAATTTCAAAACACTATGCAATGGCACTACTTGACGCAGCAAAAGAGTCAGGTATTACAACCGAAATTGATAATCAACTCAAGGAAATTACGGAAGTTATAAATAAATCAAGCGATTTTAGAATTGTTATGGCAAATTCTGCAATCTCCACGGCAAAGAAAATTGAAATTATTGATGATATTTTTGGTGATAAAATAGACAAAAAATTATTAAACTTTTTAAAAATTCTTATCGAGAAAAACAGATTTAACGAATTTGATGCAATTAAAGAAAACTTTGAAGATGAGATTTCAAAACTTTCTAACAAGAAAAAAGTTGAAATCACTTCGCCAATTGCATTGAATTTTGAAAACAAAACAAATGTCTTGTTCAAATTAGAACACAAATTGAACTGTGATGTAATTCCGACTTGGAAAGTTGACAAAAATCTAATTGCAGGATTAAAGTTCAAGATTGATGATTGTGTAATTGATACAAGCATTCGTTCAAAGATTGAAAAATTAAGTAAAGAAATAATCGGGTAAAGGGGGCAGAATGGTACTTATACAACCTGAAGAAATAAGTTCAATTATAAAAAATAAAATTGACAACTATGAACTTCAAACTGAAGTTTCCAATACCGGTACCGTATTGGAAATTGGTGACGGTATTGCCAGAATTTACGGGTTGCGTAATGTTATGGCAAATGAACTTGTCCAATTTGAAAACAAAGAAGGTACTTTAGGGATTGCGATGAACCTTGAAGAAGATAATGTCGGGGTCGTAATTCTTGGAGAATATACTGATATTAAAGAAGGAACTGTAGTAAAAACTACCGGCAGAATTGCATCTGTACCAGTTGGTGACGGATTAATCGGTAGAATTATTGATCCGACAGGTAAAGCACTTGATGGTAAGGGCGAATATAAATATTCAAAAGTTAGACCTATCGAAAGAGTTGCTCCTGGGATTGTTACAAGAAAATCAGTTCATGAACCGTTACAAACAGGTTTGACTGCGATTGATGCATTAACTCCAATCGGTAGAGGTCAACGTGAATTGATTATTGGCGACAGACAAACAGGTAAAACCGCTATCGCAATTGATACAATAATCAACCAAAAAGGAACTGGTGTTATTTGTATTTACGTTGCAATCGGTCAAAAAGCATCAACCGTTGCGCATTTGGCCAAAGTTTTGGAAGATAAAGGTGCTATGGATTACTCAATCATCGTATCTTCAACTGCAAATGAATCCGCACCGTTACAATATATTGCACCGTTTGCTGGTGTTACTATTGCAGAAGAATTTATGGAACAAGGTAAATCTGTTTTGATAATTTATGATGATTTATCAAAACACGCTCAAGCCTACAGAGCCATGAGTTTGCTTCTTAAAAGACCACCGGGACGTGAAGCATACCCAGGGGACGTATTCTACTTACACTCAAGATTACTTGAAAGAGCAGTAAAATTGAATGACGAACTTGGTGGTGGTAGCATTACAGCGTTACCTATTATCGAAACTCAAGCAGGTGACGTTTCAGCATACATTCCAACCAACGTAATTTCTATTACTGACGGACAGATTTTCTTGGAAAGTAATGCGTTCAATGCAGGTATCAGACCCGCTATCAATGCCGGAATTTCAGTATCCCGTGTTGGAGGTGCGGCTCAAACAAAAGCAATTAAACAAGTTGCTGGTCAGTTAAGACTAGATTTGGCACAATACAGAGAATTGGAAGCTTTTGCTCAATTTGCATCAGACCTTGATGCTTCTACCAAAAAGCAACTTTTGAGAGGTCAAAAATTGACAGAAGTCTTGAAACAACCTCAATATTCACCATTGAGCGTAGCAGAACAAGTTTCAATCTTGTTTGCTGCAAATGAAGGCTTCTTAGATGAAGTTGAAAATTCTGATATTGCTAGATTCAAAAAAGAATGGTTTGTATATTTCAATGCAAACTACAAGGACTTAACAGACAGATTGAATGCAGGTTCCGCATTGTCTGATATGGATAAAAAAGCATTATCAGACGGACTCACAGCATTCAAAAGCACATTCTAGGTAAAGAACTATGGCAAATTTAAAAGAAATTAAAAACAGAATACAAAGTATTGAAAGTACTAAAAAAATAACAAGAGCGATGAAGATGGTTGCTGCTGCTAGGGTTAAAAAATCCGAGTCAGCAGTAAAGGCTTCTCGCCCATACACAAGAGAACTTGTTTCTATGTTTCAAAAATTGTTAAATTCGGTTGGTGAATTTAGCAGTGAAACATTAAAAATTAAATATGCCATAGATAATTATCCGGAATTGTTGGCAAAACGAGATGAGGTAAAAAGTGTCGGAATACTTGTTGTGACTTCAAACAGAGGTCTAGCAGGAGCCTACAACGCAAACGTAGTCAGAGAAACACTAAAAAGGATAAAAGAATACAAAGAACAAGGAATTTCTACAACCTTATTTGTTGTTGGGCAAAAAGGAATTTCTGCTCTTAGAAAAAAATGCCAATCTCTAGGTTGCCCTATCGTAAAAAAATATTTTTCGGCAATAGACAAGCCAAATCCAATGGACTCAAGAGATATTGCAGAAGATATGGCAGAATATTATGTAAATAAAAAAATTGACAAAATTGAAATCATCACAACAAGATTTAAAAATATGATGAGTTATTTTGTTGAAGATTGGCAAGTTTTGCCTGTTGTTGGTGTGATTGATGAACATACAAGAATTACAGACAATGTTCTTGACCCATTGATGGAATTTATACCTGATATGCACAATATTTTGCAAAAAGTTGTTCCAATGTATATGACAAATATATTTTATCAAGCTTTGTTAGAGGCTCAAGCAAGCGAACTTGCTTCTCGAATGACATCAATGTCAGCCGCTACAACTAACGCTGAAAAAATGATTAAAGAATTGTCTGTCGAATACAACAAAACAAGACAATTTGCAATTACTCAAGAAATTATTGAAGTCGTAAACGGCGCTAACTCTTTGTCGTAATAGACATTTCGTTTAATAAAACTAAAATTAATTAGTTACCTAAAAATACACGACTTGTAAATTTTGTAGCCAAAAATTCTCGACTTTGAGGAACGGCTTGTTCTTGAGATGTTTGATTTTGCGCTACAGATGCATTTTGAGCAGCAGAAGTTTGTTGAGTTTGAGCATTTTGTGCTGCTGCTTTTGCGGCTTTTGCTGCTTCTTGTTTTGCCATACGACGTTTAGTAAACATAATGTTCAACCTTGGAATACCAATACCCAAAACTAAACCGGAATATGCATAACCTGCAAGTTGAGCAATAGTCAAGTGACGCAAAGTTTTCTTTGTTGCTCGGTCAGCCAATTTAACCATATTTGTATAAGACAAAGCTTTTCCTGATTCATCAAACGCTTTTTTGCCAAGATGTTTCAACAAAACTTCATCTCTTGTTTTCAATACAGAACCGGTAATCCAATTCAAAACGCCTTTTCCGCTTTTCTTAATTAGTGACTTGTCAAATGATTGAGCAACAAGTTTTTGAACAAAGTTGCCTAACAACAACCAGTTAGCAAACCCTAAAACATCTTTAAATGATGCTTCTTTAAGTTCGTTATCATTTCTTGCAGACAAGAATCTTGACATAATTGTCACACCATAAATGAACTTAAATTGGTTAATTGTAGGTGACAAACCTTTAAATTGAAGATTTTTCATCAAGTTTTTCGGATGTCCGATAGTTGCCAAAACACCGGCACCAAACAACAATGCAACCGCTGCTTTTTTAACCTTGAAACCAAAAGTCTTATCTTCTTCACCACCACCTACAAAGTTGCTGTTACCAGTTTTTAATTTTGTTAAATACATGTTAAGCGGTTGTGCTGAAATACCAACAGCAGATGCAATTCCAATACCGATTAAAGAACGTTTTAAATTCATTGTCTTTAAGGCTTTTAAGAACACATTATCAGCAACATCGGTTGAATTTTTAAACGCATCTATAACTTTATCTTTTGAGAAAACTTTTCCTAATTTATACAAATTTTCAACAACTGAATCAATTGAATAACGTGAAGAATGAGGTCTTTCGCCCGCCTTTGAAACTATACGATAAGTATTTTCAAGACCAGTGTCAGAAGCAAGAATTGTTCTTATATTATTTGCTGCTTCTTTAGATAATTTTGAACCGCCAGTTTTAATTTCACGTTCCAAAATATTTACAGAATCTTCTATAGCCTTGTCACTAAAGCCTTTCCAAATATTTGCTTTAGGATTATTTTCATCAAGACCTTTTAATGATTCATAATTTTTTAAAGTTTCTGCTAAATATTCTCTCAAAGGATTTGCAGAAGGATTACCGGCTGCGGCTTTCAACTTATCAGCATAAATTTTACCTTGCAAATCAATAGTTTCAGAATCAGCAAAGATAGAATTCACTTTTACATCGTCTTTTCCTAAATTATAAGCTCCATTTATACCAGTCGCCAACATCAAACCGGCAATAGTACCGTATAACCCAATCATTGAATGGTTTGCATTACCAAAACCTTCACGTCTGAGGGTTTCCATACCGGCATTAGCACCACGAGAAAAATCGGTAACAGTTCTTGGAGCAACCATAAAACCTAAGTCAACAAGGTTTGCACCCCAAGCTTGGTTAGTGTCCAAAAATCGACAAAACAAATCAAATCCGCCCGTAAAGTTAGGAGTGGCATTTGGAGTGGTTTTCGTTGATGATGAGGTTTGAGTTTCGTTCTTTCTTTCAACGTATGCTTTTCTTAACTGAGGGGTATTTAATTGTCTAATGTCGCTTTCTAGTTTCATATTTTTATTTGCCTTTAGTTATTTCTACTTTAAAAATGAGTTAAATGCTGTTGAGTTATTAGCCATATATTTTTGAGTAAATGTCGTTGATGAATTTTTAACATCATTTGCTGCTACATTTTGTGCGGCTTTTGCTTGTTGTTTCTTATTAGTTTGCGTTCTGGTGTATAATGGAATAAATATACCAAGAGCAATCAAAGAGAATGCAAAGTTACCAAATTGGCACAAACCACGTAAATGTCTAGCCTTTGTATTCAATGCCTTATCCGTAATAGCAGACAATTCATCTGTTGATTTAATCTTAGTATGTTTTGCCCAGTTCCAGAATTTTTTGATGGCACTTGCATTAGGGTCTTCATTTTTTAGTCTGTTTAATAATTTAATTCCATCTTTGTTATGTTTTTCTAAATAAGTTGCAATACCTTTAGCAGCATAATCACCCAAGAAATAGAAACTTGAGAAGGTTGCGATATCACGAATTGTGCTTTCTCTCAATTCGTTTGAATCTTCAGATGCTGCAATACGGCTTGAGAATGTTGCTGCTGAAATAATTCTTGCTTGATCCATTGTTGGGAAGATATTTTTGAATTGGAATAATCTGAATGAAGGCTTATCCATAAGCATAGACAAACCTGCAACTCCCCACATCAACGGAACAGCTACAAATTTTTGAGCAGTAAGTTTTACTTTTTCTTGCGGTGTCAAAATACGTTCTTGGTCATCATTGTAAATCGGAGCACCTTTTTTACCTGTCAAATGGTGAGTAATCCATCTGTTAATAGGTTGTGCTGCTATTGCTAACGGGATAATCAAGCCTAAACCAGCGATACTTTTTGCGTTAACCAAATGTTTTGATTTTGCAAAATATTTAGCCAAATCATCAGCATTTTCGAACTTAGGAGTTTCTTTAACAACTCCACGCAAAACATCATTTGCACTTTCGCATAAATGCCCCAAGGTACTTGAGAAGAATGCCTTATCTCCGTTAAATCTAATATTTTCAGCAATACCTGATTTTTTTACCATATATTGATATAAATCAGCACCAGCAGTCTTATCTCCGTTTGTAATATTTTTTGCTGCTTGTTTTAATTTAGCTACATATTCTTCATCATTAGCAAAAATTTCGCTAAATTTCTTCAAGCCACCCTTATCGATATCACCATCAACACCTTCAACAGAATCGAACATTGTTTTTAAGGTATTGAAGATTTTATCTTCCTGAGTTGCACCTTTAGACTTGTTATAGTAATCTTGAACCTTTGTTATAGTATCACTGTTTGCCCAACTTCTAAACATAGAAGAGTCTGAAAACCTACCCATAACAGGTTTTTGTAAAAGATAAGCAACACCTTTAACAATAAAACTTGGAATAATACAGTTAATTAATAACCCGGAAGATTCACGCCTGAACGCTTCAAATCCACCAAAAATATTTAATTTACGTTCGTGTTTTTCATTACCGTTTTCATCTTTTTTCTTTGAACCGATAAATGTTTCAAAAAATGTTCTCGGTAAGATTGCAGTTGACAAGTCAAGAACAGTTACATTAAGCATTGGATATTCTTCGCATTTTTGGAAGCCTTTCAAAGCGCCGTTCAACGCCCAACGACCAAGCCCTGTAAAACTTGTTTGATCCTTTTGTTTCAGTCCAACCCTTTTATTTGGGGTATATTGATTGTTTACACTACCTAATTCAACTTTGTTTATCATACTTTTTTCTATTTCTATTGCCGAATATGATTTTATTATACTAAAAACACATGTATTACAAAAACGGTGATAAAAAAAAATTGCCCTCAAAACACTAAATGTAAAATTAATGTAAAGATAATCTAACGAGTTTTTTCTAAAAATAGAGATTTTTAAACTAAAAAATTTAATTTTTTGACCCAAAATATGAAAACTTTGATTAAAAAGTGTATTTTTTACAAAAAATTTGACTTAAAATTAATTGTAAAATTTTGTTAAGATTTTGAATATACAGCCTAAAGTTTTACAAAAAAGACACCGATATATACAATGTGGTTACGAAAATTAAAACGAAAGAGGCTAATATGGCAGTAAAAAATGAAGAAAAATTATTTGAATTCACTCCAAAAGGTTTGAAAGAAATTAACTCAATAATTATGGTTTCAAAAAATCCGGCAGTACGCGAAGCCGACATTAAAAATGTTGTTCAAATTCTTGACGAAAACGGAACCAATGATATGTCTTGCACAATGAACAAATTTGTTGAAATATACGACAAAAAAGGACTTTCCGGATTTATTATGTAAAAAACTACATAGAGTATGAAAAAGTTTAGAAGATGTAATTTATTATTAATTACATCTTCTTTGTTTAGTTATTGCAAAAAATTTTATGCTACTATAAAAGTATGCAAGAATTTAAACATTATACAGTTATGAAAAATGAAGCCGTTGATGCACTTGAGTGTAAAGACGGACTTATATATGCCGATTGTACACTAGGCGGTGGCGGACATAGCGAATTGATTTTAAAAAGGATTTCTCCCAATGGAAAACTTGTCGCTTTCGACATCGACCAAGATGCAATAGATGCTGCAACAGAAAAATTGAAAAACTACAACAATTTAATTATAGTAAAAGAATCATATACAAATATTAAACAAGTTTTCAAATCTTTGAATATTGATAAAATTACGGGTGGAGTTTTGTTTGATTTGGGCGCTTCTTACCATCAATTAACAAAACAAGAAAGAGGTTTTTCGTTTTCGAAAGAAGCACCTCTTGATATGCGATTTAACATGAGTTCAGATTTTAGCGCTTACGATGTCGTAAACTCATATTCAGAAGATGAATTGGTAAAAATATTCTCAGAATACGGCGAAGAACGATTTTCAAAAAGAATTGCAAAAGCAATTGTTACAAAACGGAAACAATCTCCAATAAAAACAACAACAGAATTATCGCAATTAATCATCGATTCAACACCACGAGTAAAGAGCGCAATTCACCCTGCGACAAGGGTTTTCCAAGCGATTAGAATTGAAGTAAATCAAGAGTTACAAAATGTTAAAGATACTTTAGAAAATGTATTGGATTTATTAGACGTTGGTGCTATAATAAGTGTAATAAGTTTTCACTCTCTTGAGGATAGGGTAGTTAAACAGTTTATGAAATATCACTCGACCAAGTGTCATTGCGACAAGACACAAATGATTTGTAATTGTCCCCCACCAAGGTTAGAGTTAGTAAACAAAAAACCTATAACTGCAACAGAGCAAGAGTTGGAGGAAAATGCACCATCAAGAAGCGCTAAATTAAGAGTTGCTAGGTGTATAAGGTAACAGAGTTTATTTGGTAGGTAGTTTCGGGAATGAATTTAAGTTCAGCAAGAGTTAGAATAGAACAAACAGAAGAATTTAATACAAGCAGATACAGTACAAACGAAATAAAAAGAGAAAATATCGTTATTGACGGGGACTTTCCTCAAGAAAAGCCGTTGACTGTTCAAGAAATGTTTGTAAGACGAATTAACAAAGCCTTAGGTTTTTGTATTACTGTTGCGATTGGAGTTACTTTTATAAGTTATTACACCGCAATGAATTGTGAAGCGAAACTAAACAAACTGGACAGTGAAATCGTTAGATTGAACGCTGAAAACCAAGATTTGCAATCAGAACTGGACAAATATAAATCATTCAACAATGTAGATAGTCAAGTTGAAGAATTCAAAATGTTAAAGAAAGCCGACAAAGTTCTTGAAATAACGGCACTAAATACAGCAGGCACAAAATCTTCAGTTGTTAGCAACAAACCTGTTAAAAACAATTTTGATTGGGCTATCGGATATTAAGAAAAAGTTACAAATTAAAATAAATACAATATAAAAATATCAGTTAAACCAAACTGATATTTTTTTGTATTATCAAAATAAAGATAACAGACAGATTCCGGCTCGTGGGTCGATATGACTATTTGATGTAATTTGCAAGGTTTTCGTCATTCTGAAAACTTAAAAAATTTATGCGAGCGAAGTGAGTATTTAATTTTCTTGTTATTCAGAATCTGTTTCATATTTTACAAGCAAATGGTATCAACTTTTGTTTGAAAAACCCCATACTAAAGTATGAATTTTTTGGGGTTTGATTAAAGTTTTGAAAATTATTGCCGTATATAATAGTAAGATTAGCATGCAGTAAAAGGAAAATTTATGAACAACAATGAGAAGAAAAAGCTTACAGGGGTTTCACTTTTTGGTCAAAACGAACAAATTACGGGAACTGACCCGATAGAAGAAATGTTTGCTCTTAATTTGGGCGATTTTATATCTGAATCATTGATTTCAGAAGATTTGGCTAAAAAAATCAGCATTACAGCAAGCAAAAAAGAAAGATTACAAAATCAGCTTTTAGAACTTATTGATATATATTCTTCGAAAAATACTTTATGTGTTTTGAACTTCACACAAGGCGAAGAACAGGCTATTTATACTTCAATTGCTAAATCAATTGTTGAAATGATTGAAGTTGATGCTTGTTCTATTTATCTAGTTAAAAATAATGAAATTAAACAAGTCGGAAGTTCAAATGACAAAACAGAAGAAACAAATCTCTCTATTACTGATTTGTTACACAATGACATTATTGAAAAAGATAATTTCACATACATCTCAATGAGAGGTGCTGCACTTCCTGTCGGCGTAATAGAAATTCAAACTGGCAAAAAAACTGATGAAGATTATACCGATTTGGTCATAAGTATTGCAAACCTTTTAGGTACAACTATTACATTGCAAAATGAAATCGAAAATGTTAATCACCTTCTTGCAATACCTGAAACTACAGAAATCGAACTTAAACAGTCAAGAGCAGAATTGACAGCATTAATCGGTGATTTGTGTGATTATCAACAAAATTTTGTAGAAGCGTTAGCGAGTGCAGTTGATAAAAAAGGTCAATACACCGTTTCTCATTCAAGAAACACTGCAAAATTAGCAAGAAATATTTGTAAAAAATTAGGATTGAATGAAAAAACAACTGACCTTATTTACTATGCAGGTTTGTTACAAAATATCGGAAAAATCACATTACCGGAAAAAATCTTTGCAAATAACGGTAAATTATCACCAGAAGAATTGCAAAAAATCCAAAGCCACGCAAATATCGGTGTTAACTTGTTAATGAACATAAACTTCTTATCAGAAGTTGTACCATATATTACTTATCAAACAGAACGAGTAAACGGCTCAGGCAAACCGGAAGGATTAAAAGGTCAATCTATTCCATTAGGTTCAAGAATTATTGCCGTTGCTGATGCTTATTCGGCAATGACTTCAGACAGACCATACAGAAAAGCCATGCCAACGGAAAAAGCACTAGAAATAATAACATCAGAAGTTAATGAAAAATGGGACGCAGATGTTGTTAACGCTCTAATACAAGTGACTAAGTAAACAGTAAAATATAGACAATCATAATTTTGCAATAAGGTTACCAAATAAACCCTTGCAAAAAAAGCGACACTTAAATGCCGCTTTTTTATTTATTATTATATTAAATCAGGTTTATTTAGTTTCAATGTATTCAACATTTGGCGAATATTCTGACTCCGATTTTGAAAGATTTAATTTATTGACGATATTTGCACGTTTTTTACGGAACAACATATCAACGAAGGCTTCCAAACGAGTAACAAAACCTGCTTCTCCTGTTTGTTCATCAATAGTCAAATTCAACAATGGTTTGTTAAATTGTTTTGCACGTCTTGTAATACGTTCAACCATCAACGAGTCAGGACCGCAACCAAACGCGGTAATCGTAATTACACCATCAATTTTATTATCTTTCATAAAGTGACCGGCAGTACCAGTCATTTCGTCCTCATTAGCCCAGTATTTATCGTTACCTAAACTAGTAATACCTTCATCAAGTTGCTCGTCTGAAAGTTGCAACGATGTACTAACTTGTACATCCATCTTTTCAAGTTTATCAAAAATCTTCATACAAACGCGTTCATCATAAATATTGTATCCATGACCAACCAACGCTACAGAAATAGGATATTCTTTTGTTTTGTTTGTAATTACAACTTTCCCTTGCAATGCATAACTCAAAGCTTTTGAATATGACATTCCTGATTTTGTCATTACGTGGAAATTGTTATAACATCTCCATCCTGCCTTTGATGCTTTTTTAATTTTTTCCATATCAGTAATACCGTAAGGTTTTACCGCTTCCGCTAAGAAGTCGTACAAACCATGATTTTTTGCAGATTTGTCTAAAGTGGCTTCAATCATTGTAAATGGTTGTTTTACAACATTCCTTACTAAATCCGGCAAACCTCTGATTT
The DNA here is from genome assembly GCA_934692625.1 of uncultured Candidatus Melainabacteria bacterium. Taxonomy (GTDB): domain Bacteria; phylum Cyanobacteriota; class Vampirovibrionia; order Gastranaerophilales; family Gastranaerophilaceae; genus Zag111. Next base: position 74,284 of record CAKUUC010000001.1, on the reverse strand, counting down.
TTGAACAGTTATAAATTTTGTTATCAACAGATTGCAAAGACGGAACAAAAATTTTGTCCACACCTTTATTTAACAAATTCAAAATATGACCGATAAAAACTTTAATCGGTAAGCAAGTTTCAGTAACTACAAGTCCTGCACCTGCTGACATTGTTTGCTTTGTCGTAATATCTGACAATACAATTTTTATACCTAAATCATTAAAAAAACCGTAATAAAACGGATAATTATTGTAAAAAGACATTGCACGAGGAATGCCTATAACTTTTTCTTCAACTACTTTTGATTTTTGCATGCTTAAATCCCTAATTCTATATTACTACTTATATAATACTCCAAATAAAAATTTTTTGACAGTGAATGACAAATTATTACAAATAAATATTTATCTTAATATTTCTTCACATTCGCATAAAAAAAGGCAATTTTTGAAAACAAAAATACTTTATTAAAATATAAGGAATATTTAGGATAATAATTTCTTACAGGAATAGGATAACAAAACAAATCAATAGGGAGGACTGCTCAATGGGTATTGGTGCAGAAGACTACATCGATAAGATGCTAGTACAAAAATATCAAGAAGAAAAAGTGGATAACCATGAAGAAACAGCATCAATGATTGCTCCGGAAGAAATGCTGGGGGCAATGAATGATTATGCTGCAACCCTTAGAAATATGATGGAACTAAGACAAAGATTGAACATTGCATGCTATGCAATTAATGCTCGTTCTGCTAGATATCAAAAATCTATGGGTCAATAAAAAAGTTTAAGTTGAATTGTTCTCTCTTTTAAGTTAAAAGTAGAGAACAAGGAGACTAACGATGGGAAAAATTATCCTAGCCTCTTCTTCTCCAAGAAGGGCAACTATTCTAAAAAAGATGAATTTGGATTTCAGAGTTATTCCGTCTTCGTATGTGGAACCACATGACCAGACGGTTTTTTCTTATGAATACGTGGAAAACTTAGCATTAAATAAAGCACTTGATGTTGCTAAAAAATTCAGAAATGAAGATTACACAGTTATTGGTGCTGATACTATTGTTGTTATAGACAAAAAAATATTAGGAAAACCTATAGATAAAACAGATGCAATAAAGACTCTCAAACTTCTATCAGGAAAGACCCATTTTGTAGTAACAAGCGTTGCTGTAGTAAATTCAAAAACTCTTGAATCTAAAGTTAAATCTACAACAACAAATGTTACATTTAATAAACTTACCGATGAGCAAATAGAATACTACATCGAAAACTTTAAACCCTTTGACAAAGCAGGTTCTTACGGTATTCAAGAATTACCAGAAGGATATGTTCAAGAAGTTTCAGGGTATACTGATAATGTTATCGGGTTGCCATCAAAGACTTTATCAGACCTTCTTGAACAAACCTTTGGTTAAAATAAATATTCTATACCATACCTTCTTTTACGGCTTTAACTGCTGCTTGTACTCTATCATTTACGCACATTTTCTGTAAAATAGAACAAACATGTGCTTTTGCTGTATGAACACTTACTATTAATTCATTAGCAATTTCGGTATTACTTTTACCTGCGACAAGATGTTTTAAAACTTCAAATTCACGTTCTGTTAGCGGAATACGAGAATTTTCAGCGACTTTGCCTGATATCAAATCAGTATTTTCTGATTTTGGAATAGCTTTTAGTGCAAGATTTGCAACCATTGAATCAATCCAACAAACGCCATTTGAAACATCACGAATAACATCTGCAAGTTTTGCAGGGTCAATATCTTTTAAACAGTAAGCATTTGCACCAGAACTCAAAGCAGATACAACTTCTTCCTCTCTATCGTGAGAAGTTAATGCAATAATTTTGACATCTGAGTTAAATTCACGGATTTTAACCATAGCTTCAATCCCGTTCATCATAGGCAAACCCAAGTCCATCAATACTACATCTGGCTTTAATTTCTGAATTTGTTTTATACCTTCTATAGCGTCTTCACATTCTGCAACAACTTTCATATCCGGATTTGCGTTCAATGCACAGCGCAAACCTACTCTTGTTAATTTAAAATCTTCTACGATAACTATTGTGATTTGTTTTTCTACTGATTTCATTTTTATCTCCAATCGTATATGTATTAGTAATTTGACCTTGCCTTATTGCATACTATAACCTTAAACCTTTAACTTAAGATTACTATTACCCGAGTAGGCAATATTGAAAATTGTCAAATTTTATTTTTCTTATGATATAATTTTTATGTCATAGGGAGATATTTATGTTTAATTTACTATTTAGGAAGAAAGACCAACATGTTGCAAAAGATGCGGAATTAAACCACATCTACGAAGCACTGAAAAAAGAGTATCCGGCAGACAATATTCCGGAACTTCGTAAAAAACTTTTATCAATGCATATTCAAAAATATGGTTATTTAACTTATCCGTACCAAAAAGCATTGGAAGAATTAACTAATGAAGAAACATTGTTCGCTCTTGAAGAAAAATGGAAACAGAACAATGTATTCAAAGATGGCAAATTTCATTTTAAAAACAATCAAATCAGTGTTTTGGCTAGAAATCAGGAAAAGAACTCTGATTGGTTCATAAAAGAAGGTCATGACATAAAGTTGTTAAACTTGGCAGCACTCGGAAACGGAAACGAATCTGATGAAACCGGTAAGTTTTTTGATTGGTTGAAGCAATTGTTGATACTTCCGACAGGTAACAAAGAAAATGGAATTTATAATACAACAATTTATTTAATTCCGTTCCACCCAAGAGAATTCGGGTGTGCATATCTTCCCAAAAGTAATGAAGTCAGCGAAAAACTAAATGACCCAGAAATTGAAAAATTGACAGGCATGAACGTTAAACAACAGGTTCAAACATTCATTGAAATGGCACAACTTGCAGGTCACCCTGTAATTTACGATATATTGCCTCAAACCGGCAGATTTTCAAAATTTGTACTGGCAAATCCACAAGTTGCACGTTGGTACGACATAACAGAACTTCAAAAACAACTAAATGCAAAAGTAGAAGAAGTTGCTGAATTTTTATCAAAAGATCACGACCAAGACGATATTCAAATTGTCAAAGAGATTTATATCCAAAGATTGCAAGGTGGCGCCGGAGATTTAAGTCCGGCATATCAAGAATTGTATAACAATTTTGAAGGTATTTTGATTGAACATAAAAAGAAATTTTCAAACACCATGATGGAACACGGATATCAATCAAAAATTCATAAAAGAGTTCAAGAATTAGTAGCAAAAATACATGAACTTAAACCTGACAAAAAAGGTAGAACTGAAAACGATATAACAAAACAAGTAGAAACAATCCAAATGCTTATACAAGAAGGTTTGTGGCCTGCTCCAGGTGGAGCATGGTGCTCTGCCGGAGTTCCTGTTTATGACGGTATGAGCGAATGTGGCGGATATCCGACATTCAAGCACTATGACTACAAAGGTGATGATGTTACCGCTTTTGCAAACTTAGATTGTCAAACTCCATACTATTTTGTAAACCTTGAAAATGGCAAATACAATGAAGATGTCATAAATTTATTCATTAAAAATATGAAACAACTTCAAAAAGATTATAACTTTGACGGTTTCAGAGTCGACCACATCGACCACATTGTAGATGAAGTTTCTGAAAGAAATGGGGTTCCTTTGAGTTATAGAGCGCCTCGATATGTGCTAAATAAACTAAACACTACAATGAAAAAAGATATCCCATATTTTGCAACACTTGCAGAATATATGCTTTGGGATAAGTATTACAAAGAATATCACCAAGATATGAAATTCAATATGCTTTGGGGTAACGACATAATTTCACAATTTGACAAAACTCCTGAAAAAATTACAGAAGATAATCAGGAATTGACAAATTACAACGAAAAATTCAAAAAAGGTAACATGTTGTCAATTTTGAAAACCTACAATAACCAAGATGGAGAATTTCACTGCATTGACCAATATCCTGCACAATTGGGCGAAAAAGGAGCTTTATACAAATGGTTCAAATACAAATTCCTTCCTGGAGGAAAATATGCTCAACGTCCGATGATGTATGTTGACGGAGATGAAAGCTTCACTCAAGGCGGAATTGAATACACAATTGGCGAAGAAGTTGGTATGAAACGTTCAGAAAACGAAGAATTCTACAAAGCCTTTGATGCAATTGACAGATTTGTTAAAGATAACAAAATTATCAACAACGGTGAAGCAAGAATAATCACAAGTGATGATGACGGATTCTGTGCGTGGTTAATCACTATGGTTCCTATGAAAACCGCTTATTTGATAGTTTCTAATTACAAATACCCAACAGAAAAAATAATGAAAACTGCTGCAACCGGAGAAACATATAAAGAAGTTGTTGAAGGGTATTCAGTATTTGACAAAGAAGTCTATATTCCAAGTGATTACGATATTATAAATGAGTATATTCTGAAAGAAAAAGATTTTGAACCTCAACCGATGGAAAAAATGGAAAAAATCCACTTTGACAAACTTGATCCTTCAGAATTCAGAATTTATGAATTAAAAAGACACTAATAAATAATAAAAAGACTCTCAAAATCGAGAGTCTTTTTTAAGATTTGTAAACAGTAATGAAAAAAAAGTAAAGTTTTCACAATCAGGCTATTTAATATAGTTGAAGATAAATGGTTAGCAATATCAACACAAGTTCATATATAAATAAGCCAAATCTTGACTACTTTCTACAGTATGGAAGCAAGCCAAGACAATTAAGTGATGCTGAAATTTCAGGATTGCGAACAAGCGAGCAAATTTTTAGCGATTGTTACCTAACTGCAGGTCTTGATGCTCTAACATTAACTCAAAACGGACGAAAAATTCTAAAAAATAGCATCAGCAAAACTCCTTTCAACCCCAACATTGTGACATTTTCACTTTATTCACCCAAAGGAGAAAAGGAAAATTTTAATATCAATACAACTCCACTTAACGAGAAATATCAAGAACTAAATAAATTACAAAAGAATGATACAATTCGAGGGTTTGATTTATCTGTTGTTGAATATGAAAACAAATACAAAACTAAACCTTTTATTTGCAAGATTTCAGAAATCTTCAAAAAATATAAATTTGAAAACAATTTACCTTCAAACTTTTTAAAAATGGTCACGGGTAAAGAACCAACTACCATTGCTGAAAAAGATTTTAACATCAACTTAACAAAACATAAAACTGAAGTTTTGGATTTGTTCGCAAAAATGTCACAAGAAAAAGATTACAGTTTCGTCATTATGAATGGACTGAAAAAATTTAATAACCGAAGATTTCATGTTTATGTAATCGAAAATGTAGATATGGAAAAACAAGAACTTACAATAAAAAATAAACGTGGCAACATTGTACAAACAATCAGTTTTGACGAAGCCTTAAAGACTTTCAAATCAATTTCCGGATATTTTAATAAAGATTTAGCACAAGATAAATAAAGATAATAAAAACGGTATGCTCTATACACATACCGTTTTTTATTTTTAAATATTAAAAACTATTGAGCCAAATTATCAGTATTACCAACACGTTTTTGGTTTTCATGTTTAATAATTTTTCTAGCACCCAAAACCAAAATCGCTACACCAATAACAATCATAAAAAATATTGCCCAACCGCTATATTGAACATATTGAATTTTAATATTTGTAGGCTCATCTTGTTTAATATTCCAAGTGTACAAATTACCTTTTGATAAATCTGCATTATTATAAAACGCAAGAGATGGAACTTGAACACTCACTGAAACACTCAAAGGCTCTTTTTCAGGTTTGCTAACATCAGCAACTTTATCTTCTTGTTTTTTATTTAAGTCTTGATTGTCTGAATTTTCTTCTGTAACTGATTGCTGTCTTACAGTATCATCCAAATTTTCAGCAAAATCATCATTTGAAGTATCAATGTCTTCTTTATCCATATATTGCTGATAATATTCAGGATTTAACCCCTTGTTATCGGCAGTTTTAACTGGCGCTACATCTTCTTTTTTTGTTTCTTGTGTATATTTTGATGCCTCAGCCGGATAATTATATGTACAATCTATATTATAAGACTTTGCAAGAAAACTCTTTTTCATCTCTATAAATTTTCCACTAGGCAAATTCGTTTTAAAACCTAACGAAGACAAGTCTAAATCTTGTTGTGAAATATCATCAACCTTTTTAGTTGCCATAATTGTTGAAAGCTTGGAATTAAATGCACTATCAACCTCATACAAATCATCAATGTATTTTTTATAATTAGTATAAATTCTAACAGCATCAGGATCATCTGGATTAGCCAAATCTCCTTTATAAGATACAGAAGTTGCAACAGATGCTGATTTATCATTATTTATGGTAATTTTTGTATCTATATTGGCACAACCTGACAAAACAGGAATAAGCAACAACAATGATACTAATAATTTCTTCATGACACTCTCCCTCATCATAATATACATTATCATAACATATTTTTTACAATAGGCAAATTTATAAAGAATATTTAAGGTATAATAAAAATATGAAAACAAATGAAGAATATAACGTAACAATAGAAAAAGTAACAAACCTTGGCGCAGGAATTGCAAGAATAGAAGGTTTTGTAGTATTTATAGAAAATGCTTGTCCAAAAGACAACCTAAAAATAAAAATAACCAAAGTCAATAAAAATCACGCTTACGGTGAAATTTTAGAAATTATCGAGCCTTCTCCATTTAGAGTCAAACCATTCTGTCCAATGTATAAAGCTTGTGGAGCATGTCAACTGCAATTTGTTGATTATCAGGAACAATTGAAGATAAAAAGAGAAATTACTCAAGATGCAATAAAAAATATTGCAAATATTGATATCGAAATTCCAAATACAATTCCAAGTCCTGAAATAAAAAATTATAGACATAAAATTCAATATCCGATTTCACAAACAAAGAATTCAGGTCGAATTTTGGCAGGATATTACAAACCCAAAACTCACGAGATTGTTAATATTAAATACTGCCCGATTCAACCTGAAATTTGTGACAAAATCATTGAATTTATCAGAGAAAAAGCATTTGACTTTGGGATAAAAGGTTTTAATGAAAAGAAACATTCCGGAGATTTGCGACATGTTGTAATCAGAAATTCTGCAGTCACTGGCAAAAATTTGGTAGTCCTAGTCGTTAATGCAACAAAAATATTTGACAGGTTAAAAGATTTTGCGCAAGAAATCTACGAAAAATTTGATGAAGTTGCCGGTGTTTGTATCAATTACAATTCTAAAAAAACAAACGTCATTTTAGGCAAAAAGACTGAATGTGTTTGCGGTAACGAAGTTATCGAAGAAAAAATCTTAGATAAAACTTTCAAGATAGGAGCAGAAACATTTTTTCAAGTAAATCCTAAAAGTGCTGAAAATATTTTCAAATACGTCAAAGATTTTATAAAAGAAAATTGTGAAAAACCTATAGTTCTTGATGCTTACGCAGGAATCAGTTCGTTTGGAATTTGCGTTTCTGACATTTCACAAAAAGTTGTAAGTGTCGAAGAAAATACTCAAGCATGCGAACTTGCAAGACTTGTTGCAAAAGATAACAAAGTTAAAAATATTGAAATTCATAATGAAGATGCATCAAAATTTTTCGCAAAAGAAAAACGTGAATTTGATGCAATTATACTTGACCCGCCAAGAAAGGGTTGTTCTTTAGACTCACTGAACAATGCTTATAAATTGTCAAAAAAATATATAATTTACATCAGTTGTAACCCTGCGACATTGGCTCGAGATTTAAAAATACTTAAAGAAAAAGGTTGTACAATTCAATCAATTCAACCATTTGACATGTTCTGTCACACATTCCATATCGAAAATGTTGCAATTATTTCGGTCAATAAATAGTTTAAATTTATACTTTATTTTTTCAATTTCCAAAAATCTTTATGGAACATTACAATAAATGGTATAATTTCTAAACGACCAACCAACATGTCAAATATCATAATGATTTTTGACAAAGGTTGTAAGTGCGCAAAATTCTGCATTGGGCCGACTTTATCGACTAATCCAGGACCTATATCGCCAATTGCAGTCAATGAACATGACAACGCCAGATTAACATCTTTTTCAATATATCCTAAAATCAAAGATGATATAGCACATAAACCAAAGAAACAAACAATGAAAAATATAGTTTGTCTTATTACATCATTTTGAACAACCTTACCATCAATTTTTATCGACATAACCGCTTTTGGGTGCAAAATTTTATACAATTCGTTTTTCAAAAATTTGAATAAAATTATATAACGTGTAATTTTTATACCACCACCGGCTGATCCAGAGCAAGAACTCAAAAACATTGCAAAATAAAGAACAATTTTGGCATCAAAAGACCATAATATAAAATCTTCATTCGCACTGCCGGTAGAAGTTGAAAGTGCAAGAGTCTGATAAACAGCCGCTGTAAAGGCTCTAAACGGAGAATAATCGTTCTGAGCAAATAAAACTAACGCTAAAACTAATGAAATCAACAAAATTCCGATAGCATAAAATCTAAACTCTTCACTTTTCCAAAATAATGACAAATTCTTACGTTTAATAACTTTCGATTGTAAAACAAAACTCGTTCCTGCAATGAACATAAAACAGATAATAATCCAGTTAATTGCATTAGAATGATATCCCAAAATACTTTCAGAATTAGGAGAAAAACCTCCGGCTGAAAGTGTTGAAAAAGAGTTACAAATAGCATCGTAAACCGGCATGCCGGCAAGCCATAGCAGGACCGCACACAAAACAGTCAATCCAGCATAAATGAACCATAATGCAGATGCCGTGTTTTTAATTCTAGGAGTAAATTTATCTTCTGTCGGACCTGGGGATTCAGCAAAAAACATTTGACGACCGGCTACCGCAAATTGTGGCAAAATTGCGACAAATAAGACGATAATTCCCATACCGCCTAACCATTGTGTCAAAGAACGCCAAAACATCAAGGCTTTTGGAATGTCATAAGAGGTTAAAATTGTTGCTCCGGTTGTCGTTATCCCAGAAACAGCCTCAAACAAAGAGTTTTCAAAAGATATTCCGTAAAACAGATAAGGTACAGCAGCAATACAAGATATTACAAGCCATGACAAAGAAACAACCATCAAGGCTTCCGAACGTTTAATATCATTCAAATTTTCTTCTTCTGCCGTCAATTTTATAAATTTTCTAATGAATAAACTTCCTGCTATAGCAATCAATCCCGCCAACAAGAACGGATTTATCATTGAATATTCATGGTAATAGATAGCGACAATAACCGGCAAAAGTACAACCGGACTGAAATCCTTCAATATTAAATTTAAAGCACTTAAAATATACTTAAAACGCATCTATATTACCTTGAAATAACTTTTTACTTTGTCAGCATTTTCCGCTTTGGTGAAAATTATCAAAATATCTTGAGAAATTAACTTTGTATCACCTTTTGGAATAATAACACTTGAGCGGCGCTGAATTACCCCAACAATTGCAGGAGCCGGGAATCTTAAATCTTTAATAAACATTCCATCAAAATCGCTATTTAAAAGGATTTCTAAGACCTCGCCTTCTCCCTGTTCAACCAAAGCCAAAATATCTACATCAGTTTCATCAATATCGTTACGAACTTCATTTATCGCTGATGTTTTTGATGACACTGCAATATCAATCCCAACTTTTTCAAACAACGGAATGTTTAAAACTTTTGAAACTCTTGAAATTACACGTTTTACCCCTAGTTGTTTAACTAGCAAAGAACACAAAAGATTTCGCTCATCATTGTTTGTAACAGAAATTACTACATCAGACTCACCTATTTCTTCTTCATCAAGAAGTTTTAAATTTGTGCCATCTCCATTAATAACAAGAGTTTTGGTCAATTCTTGCGATAAGAATTCACAACGTTCGTAATTCTTTTCAATAATTTTTGTTTTAATTTTCAAATCTTCAAGACTTTTAGCAAGCATAAAACCAACGTTTCCACCGCCAATAATTGATGCCGTCTTAACTTGCTCTTTTTCGTGGAAAAAAGTACCTGCCAAAATATCCAAAGAATGTGATGTACCCATAAATATCAATTTGTCATCGGCATTAATTTCTGTTAAACCATTTGGAATAAATAACAAACTTCCTCGCTTAATTCCAACGATAATCGTATCCTTTGTAAATCCGCAATCTTTAACCATTTTACCGACTATTAAAGATTCAGGCTTAACTTTATACTCTAACAACCTTGCCTTGCCATCTGCAAAATTTTCAACATCTAGAGCATGCGCAACCGTCACAATCCTAAAGAGTTCTTGTGTTAGCAATTCCTCAGGCCAAATGACATAATCTATATAAAAATCATTTAAGTAATCTGTATTGTTATTCAGTACCAAGACGTCTTGATACTCTGACTTTGATACAAAACAAATAGTCTTAATACCGCTAACTTTTTTAACAGTAAGGCATGCGACAATATTACGTTCATCATAACCGGTACATGCGATAAATACATCTGCATTTATAATATCAGCAGCCTTCAAAACACTTATATCTGCAGCACTACCTTGAATAAAACTAATATCTAATCTGTCAAAATCTTCGGTACGATTCTCTTCTTTATCAATAACAGTAATGTCATGATCTTCAAAAAACTCCGTAGCCAACAAGCAACCAATTTCCGTTGCGCCATAAATAACAATCTTCATACCAGACTACCTTAATACACCTAACATACTCATTAAAAATATCGCCAAATACAAAGTCACATTACGCAATATAATCAATGCAAAACCTGCTACCATCGGTGATAAATCAAACTGCCCCAAAGGTGGAATGAATTTTCTGAACCAGTTCAGATATCCGTCAGTTGCAAGACGCAAAACTCTTATAATCGGATTTTCCCAATTTACAAACGGGAACCATGTCAACAAACATCTTACAAATATAAGTAACAAAAAGACATAAAAGCAATTTGCAATCGCTTCAAGTATTTTAAATGCTATCATTATTATCTTCCTTATCTGTTTTTTCGTCGTCTTTTTTTGAATTTTCCTGTTCGAATTTCTTGAAAAATTCTTCAGGCGTCATCACAATAATCTCAGGTCTTTTATCTTTCGTCAATTTCAAATAGAGTTTCACTAACCATTGAGAAATAAGTACACAAACTGTCATAACAAGCAATGGTGCAAAAACAAATCCGAAAAACCTTGGTAACAAGTAAAATCCCGTCGACACAAATATAAAGTGAAACAACGGATAATCCGGATTGATATTAGGAACCCAAGACAATAAGCAGGCAAAACCTACATAGTACATATATAGGTTAATTACTCTGCTTAAAAATAATATAAATTCTGAGATAAAATCTAACTTTTTCAAAATTATAAATCCAATGTTACCGAATTTTCACACTCACAATGATTAGTTTCAGAAGGAATATTTTCAATCATTGTAAATAATAATGATTTCAATTTTGAAAGATTATTATTAAATACTTCAATTACGGCTTCGTGTGATACAGGAGGAACATCGCCTACCAATCCTGCATCATAGTCAGTAATCAAAGAAATATTCAACGGACACATATTCAATTCTTTAACTAAATAAGCTTCCGGAAAAGCAGTCATATTGATAACTTGCCAACCTTGTCTTGTAAAGAATGCAGATTCTGCTTTTGTAGAGAATCTTGGTCCGTTTATAACAACAACTGTACCGGATTCATGAACAGTAATGCCCAAATCTTTAGCTGTTTTAATTGCAAGTTCTCTTAATTCAGGACAATAAGTATCAGCAGGTGATGGGTGTTGAACAACAGGACCTTCGTAGAAAGTTGTTTTTCTACCATCAGTCCAATCAACAAATTGGTCACAAATTACAAAATCACCAGGCTTAACTTCTTTTTGCAAACTTCCGGCAGCACATGGTGAAATTACTCTTTTACAACCCAAGTGTTTCATTGCCCAAACATTTGCTCTAAAGTTTACAAGATGAGGTGGAATTGAATGTTTACGACCATGTCTTGGCATAAAAGCAACTCTGTGATTACCGATTTTTCCGATAAATACACTGTCACTTGTTTTCCCGTAAGGTGTTTCAACGTCAACTTCTTCAATATTTTCTAAAAAACTATAAAAGCCAGAACCGCCGAATACACCAATATCCGCTCTATCTAAAATTTCCATATATAATCCTTTCTTATATTAATTAATACACTACCCTATCAATGAATACTGTTATAGTACAATAACTCAATATATTTTTCAATCAAGATACAAAAATTCACAATTTATTACCCAAAAGGCTTATTTGCAATACTGCTTACTCAGACAATTTAATTAAGTTTTATTTTTACCATAATATAAATAATCTTTTTCATACTTCCAGCTATTCTTAATTTAACTAAGCCTCATTTGAGGCTATTTTTTTGCAATATTTTTCGTACGAGGATTGAATACTTTGATTTCGATGTAGAAATTATTAAGAAATAATATAAAAAGTATTAACAAAGTCAAAAAAATATGCTAGAATACTCAAAAAGAAAAGAGAGGGATATACACATGAAATCAAAAATTATAGCTTTTATTCTTGCAATGTTAATAACAACTCAAATCACACTTGCAGCTCCATTCAACGGTAACGCAAAAACAAAAAGAATGCCTGCAGGAACAAATTTGCAACTAAAAATGTTGAATGGTATTAACACATCAACTAGCACTACAGGAAACAGTTTTTCTGCAATGTTATTAACCGACCAAACAACAGAAGATGATACAAATGATGTAATTTTACCAGCAGGTTCAATCATTAGAGGCGATATTACATCAATTCAGCAACCTAAAAGAATGTCAAAAGGTGCAATTTTATACATCAATTTTGACCACGTCGTAACACCAAACGGTCGTCAACTACCATTGACATTAAATGTTGTCGGCAGAACTGATATGACTTATGATGGCGGAATTACTACAACCAGAGGCTACGGAGATGCCTGGAAACAAACTTGTGCAAAATCTGCCGAAATTACTAAAAACAGTATCGAATGGGGCGAAGATATCGTTGATGACAGCGGTTGGAAATATGTAACAGTACCGGTTAGCGCATTTGGCGGAGCAATTGGAACAGCAGGATATTTCGTTTACGGAAGTATTGCAGACATGATTAGAAAAGGTAAACATGTAAACATCGCAAAAGACGAAATATTAAATGTTATCTTGGTTGAACCTATCGATGTTCCTGTTATATAATGAAAAACGATGTCAAAGATAGATAAAATAGAAGAATTACAAAATATAATCAAAGAGGACAGCTCAAATTTTCAAGCAAGAAGAAAATTGGCTGTTCTTCTTATGGATTCAGGATTTAATGAAGAAGCGCTCGGACACTTGCTATATTTGTCCAAAAATTTTAGCAATGATGACGGGATTTTTTACAATTTAGGTATTGTTTATGAAAAATTGAAAAAATTTGAGAAGGCTAAAGAAGCGTACTTAAAATCGCTTGAAATTTCACCGGACTCAATGGATTCCATTTACAATTTAGGGCTTGTTTACATAGAATTAAAAGAATATGATAAAGCTATCAATTGTTTTGAAAAAATTCTGAAAGAAGACAGTGAAGATTCAAACTCTTATTTCAATTTGGGCTTAATATACTTCAAAACCAAAGACTATATTAAAGCAATGGAAAATTTCCAAACAACTATTGATTTAAACGATGACGATATTTATGCACATTTTTATATCGGAAATATTTTCAAAGAACTAGGGGATTTAGATTCAGCAAGAGAAAAATTTAATAAAGTGTTAACACTTTCACCTGATTACAGTTGGGCATATTTTAACCTCGCCGTTATTGATAATGAAACGGGAAATACCAATGGCGCAATCGAAAACTTACAAAAAACGATTGAACTAAATCCTTACGATATTGAAGCATATAAAATATTAATAAAGATACTAATAAAAGAACATTCTTTTGATGATGCGACTAATATTGGCGCTACAGCGGTTTCTCAATGCGAAGAAAATGGTGATTTAGACTATTTGACTTATCTTGCATATTCAAAAAGTGGAGATAAAGAAAACGGCAAAGAATATTTAGAACAAGCAATAAGAAATTTCAAAACACTTTCTGTACCTTTAACAAAGGCAAAACGAGAACTGAACTCACTTAAATAATACTTAACAACCTTCACATCAAATTTACACTCTAAAACTGTTTGTGCTAACATAAAGACATTAAATAAGAAATATGAGGATTATGAAAAATGAAAATGTCAAAATTATTTGTGCAAACATTGAGAGAATTTCCTTCTGATGCGGAAGTTGTTTCTCACAAAATGCTTGCAAGAGCAGGATATATAAAAAAACTTACATCTGGGGTTTATACATTTTTGCCATTGATGTGGAAAGTTTTGAAAAAAGTTGAAAATATCACAAGAGATGAAATGGATAAAGCCGGCGCTCAAGAACTTTTGATGCCGTTTGTTCAACCCAAAGAATTGTGGATAGAATCAGGACGTTGGGAAGCATACGGAAAAGAACTTATGCGACTACGTGACAGACACAACAGAGAAATGTGTCTTGGACCAACTCACGAAGAAATTATAACTTCGGTTGCTCGTGATATTCTAAAATCTTATAAACAGTTACCGACAAATCTTTACCAAATTCAATCAAAATTCAGAGATGAAGTTCGTCCTCGTTTCGGACTTTTGAGAGGTAGAGAATTCATTATGAAAGATGCATACAGTTTCGGAACTTCTCAAGAAGAACTTGACAAAGAATATGAAAATATGGCACAAGCATACAGAAATATTTTCAAACGTTGCGGACTTGATACAAAAATGGTTCAATCAGATTCAGGAGCAATCGGTGGTAGTGTTTCTCACGAATTTATGGTAATTACAGACACTGATGCCGGAGAAAATGATGTATTCTACTGCGATGATTGCGATTATTCAGCAAACTCAAACCACGCAGTGTCAAAATTACCGCCTGCAGTTGTTGATGGTAAAGAATATTTTGCAAAAAATGAAGTTATCGACACACCAAACGCACATTCAATCGTTGAATTGTCAGAATTATTAAAAATTCCTTCAACATTGATTTTAAAATCTTTGGTTTATATTGTTGATAAAAAACCTGTAATTGCACTAATCAGAGCAGATAAAACTGTCGAAGAAACAAAATTGATGAACGCTGTTGGCGGAATGGACATCAGAATTGCATCATCTGCTGAAATCGAAGAACTTATGCAACAACACGGATTTAATGCTATTCCTGGATTTATCGGTCCAAAAGGCTTTAATGATGTTACAATTATCGCTGATAACACTGTTAAAGAAATGAAAAACTTTGTTGTCGGGATTAACAAAACCGATGTTCACCAAGTTGGCGCAAATCTTGAAGATTTAGGCATTGAAGAAATTAAATATGCAGATTTGAGATTGGTTGAAGCAGGAGAATTTTGTCCAGAATGTGGAAAACCGCTAAAAGTTACTCGAGGAATCGAAGTTGGTAACATTTTCCAACTTGGTACAAAATATTCAAAACCGATGAATGCAGTATATCTTGATTCTGACGGAAAAACAAAACCTTACATTATGGGTTGTTACGGTATCGGTATTACAAGAACCGCTGCCGCAGCTGTTGAAGCACACCACGATGAACATGGTATAAAATGGCCTTTGGCAATTGCACCATACCATGTAACAGTTGTACCAGTAAGTGTTAAAGACGAACTTCAAATGCAAACTGCTCAGAAAATTTATGACGAATTGTTACAAAACGGTGTAGAAGCGGTTATTGATGACCGTGAAGAACGCCCTGGAGTAAAATTCAAAGATGCAGATTTGATTGGTTTCCCATATAGAATTACAGTGGGAAAAACAATCAATGAAGGGAATGTAGAATTTGTAACTCGTCAAACTGGTGAAAAAGAAGTAGTAAAACCTGAAGAAGCAATAAAAAGAGTTATAGACGCAGTAAACGCTCTTTAATTTGAAATACAGAGGTAAATAGATATGTTATTAGAATTTTTACAATCAAAAATACATAGAGCAACAGTTACAGATGCAAATCTTAACTATGTCGGCTCAATAACAATAGATGAAGCACTTTTAAAAGCCGCTAATATGAGAGAATGGCAAAAAGTTGAAATTCTTGACGTCAATAACGGTGAAAGATTTCAAACTTACATTATCAAAGGAAAAGCAGGTTCAGGCGAGATTTGTCTAAACGGTGCTGCCGCAAGAAAAGTTCAAAAAGGCGATAAAGTTATTATTGTAACTTACGGTCAATTTGAAGAAAAAGAACTTCAAAATCACAAACCTACAATCGTTATTGTTGATGAAAATAATAAAATTCTTGAAACAAAATAGGCATTGTTAAGTTTGTAAAGCATTCAAATTTTTCAAAAAAATTGAACTAAAATCAAAAAACAAAATATAAAGTTATAAAAAATACTAAATATCTTTTTTAATTATCAAATTATTAGAAAAATATTTGGTATTTTTTGTTATGTTTTAAAAGTCCTCAAACTACCTTTACATAATCTTTACACCAAAAAACTTGACCTTTTTGCAAAAAGTTTTTATAGTTAGAAAGTAATCTGGAAGAGATAGAAAAGACACTAGAGAAGAAAGAGGTTAGTATGACAGAATTCAAACACGTAAGACTTGACGGAAAAGTTTACACAAAAACCGAAATAAAAAAGATTATCAAAGAACAAAATGTAAAATTCATAAAATTGCAATTTGTTGACATCAACGGTCAAGTTAAGAATATGTCCATACCATCAGAACAAATAGACAAAGCATTGAATAATGAAATTATGCTTGATGGTTCATCTATCAAGGGTTTTAGAAGTATTGAAACTTCAGATATGTTTTTCCACCCTGACATCAATAGCTTTCAAATTTTACCTTGGAGAGGAAACAATGGCGTAAATTCAGCAAGATTAATTTGTGATATCTACAATGCAGACGGAACACCATTTGAAGGCTGTCCGAGATGCAACTTAAAACGAGTTATGCAAGAAGCGGAAAAGCTCGGATTTTCAATGAATATCGGACCGGAAGCTGAATTTTTCTTATTTGCAAAAGATAAAGACGGAAATGTTACAACAGCAACACAAGATAGAGCAGGTTATTATGACGTTGGACCGGAAGATTTGGGCGAAGATGTACGTTCAGATATCGTTTTAACGTTGCAAGAAATGGGTTTTGACATTGAAGCTTCACACCACGAAGTTGCAGATGGTCAACACGAAATCGACTTTAGATATGCTGACATTTTGACAGCAGCAGATAACGTTACAACATTTAGAATTGCAGTTAAAGCTATTGCTCAAAAACACAATTTACACGCAACATTTATGCCAAAACCGATTTTCGGTATTAACGGTTCAGGTATGCACTGCAACATTTCACTATTTGAAGGCGATAAAAACGCATTTTATGATGAAAAAGCAGAATATCAATTATCAGAAACAGCAAAATACTCAATCGGCGGTTTACTAAAACACGTAAAAAGCATTACTGCAGTTACAAACCCTGTTGTAAACAGTTACAAAAGACTTGTTCCGGGGTATGAAGCACCTGTTTATTTGGCTTGGTCATTAGCAAACAGAAGCGCACTATTGAGAGTTCCGGCAAAACGTGGAATTTCAACAAGGGTTGAATTAAGATCACCTGATCCGGCTTGTAACCCATATTTAGCATTTGCAGCAATTTTGGAAGCGTGCTTAGACGGTATCAGAAACAAAATTGACCCACCGGCTCCTGTTGAAAGCAATATCTACAAATTAACTTCTAAAGAACGTAAAAAACAAAGAATAGACTCACTTCCGGGAAGTTTAGCAGAAGCGTTGGAACAAATGGATAAATCGCTTGTTGCCAAAGCGGCACTTGGTGAACACATCTTTAACGAATTCAAAACGGCGAAGAAAAAAGAGTGGGATTCATTCAGAACTTACGTTTCTAAATGGGAACTCGACAGATATTTAGAAAGATACTAAACACCACTTACAAACTCTTAAATACTCGGTTATTTAAGAGTTTGTCTTTATATTAAGAAATATAAAGACAAAAATTTTCAAATATAACCTATAATTTGAACACTTTCCGCCGTTTGACTAGCAAAAAATCTGACAATTCTACCTTTATATAAATATAGGTAAAAAGGAAAAGGTAAAAAATACATGGATTTAAGTATTAATGGAAGTTATTTAACCTCTCAAAATTACAAAACTCAAAACAAATTAAAAAATCAGGCAATTTCTCAAACTAATTTCACTTCTCGCAAGAAAGAAGTAAAAGAGGACAAATCAAACAACGGAAAATTTGATGCCGATGAAGCAATTACAAACTTTGCAAAAGGTTTATGGAGTCCTGTTACGGTACTTATAAAACACCCAATCGCAGCCATTGGAATGCTGGGTGGAACAGCTGTTGCGTGTACACTAGTTCCGGTACTCGGACCGATTTTAGCGGTCGGCTTTGGTGCTATGGGAATTTATCAAATAGGCAAAAGCGGTTACAACATAGTAAAAGACTACCAAAACGGTGATTATGACCAAGCAGAAAAAGGTTTTAAAGGCTTGGGAGAAGGCACGATTAACACTTACTTAACCGCCATAGGTTTAAGAAGCAGTGCAAAAGTTGTTAAGGAAGCCAAACTTATGGAAACTCTAAAAACCAATAAGTTAACACAACCTCAACGATTGCAAGCATCAGGAAAAGTAATGACAAATAAAGAAGCAATGAAGGAAATTTTGTCATTATTTACGACAAAAGAAGGTCGCAAGGCTCTTCTTTTCCAATTCAAAAAAGAAAATATCACACAACGTGCTAAAGAACTAAAAGGAGTAGTTTTAAGACAAAAAGAACAAATCAAAGAAAAAATTGTAACCCAAAAAGAATTTTCAAAAACTCCTGAAGGTATAAGACGTGCTAATATGACAAGCGAAGAAATCAGTCAGGAAGTACATAATTTGGCAAAAGAAGCCTTTGATGAATACAAGATTCCGGAAAATCTTCGTCCAAAAATTGAAATTACAAAAGAGGGTATTGAACATGGTGGCGGTTACCAACAAGCATTCCACAAGATAGAAATTAACGAAAACGCATACAGAGAAGGTTCATTTGACCTGCCTAACGTAATCAAGCATGAAGCAACTCACGCAAGAGAAGCATTGATTAGAGATACTCTAACGTACACCAAAAGAGAACAACTTACAAAAGAATATTTGCTAGATAAAATTGTAACCGGTGACAATAACACAGTTATTCGAGATTGTTCTATCTTTGGATTTGAAACAATGAAACCGCCTAAAATGAGTCCTGAAATGCGTGCAGATTTTGCAGAACTTGCTAAAAATCACATCTTCAAAATCGGTTCAAATGGAATTGATAAAAAGGAAATGTACAAACTGGTTGAACCTTTAGTAGACAAGTATCCGGAATTCATTAACCAATATGATTGCCGTGATGGTGCTATCAAAATGCTTGCCGAATACGCTAACGGACATCAATTAAGATATAAAGTCGGAACAGAACAAGCACTTAATCTTCCAAAAGAACAACTTGCAAAACTTGGTAAAATTAGTCAAGATGAAGCAATAACTTCGTTTAAAGACCATCTTGCATGTAATGATGGCAACGCAACAAATCAAACACTAGGGGCTAAAATAGGTCTTGATGGAGATTTTGACCAATATCAATTCGGCGCAGAAGAAGTTTTAGCGCAACAAAAAGGCAACACCTTTGAAATCAAACATTTGGAAAAAGAACTTGAAACTCTAAGAAAGACTCCAAATTTTGACAAAGAACAAGAAGCCTATCTACTTAAACAAATTAACAAATCAAAAAAAACAATTGAATACAAAACTTTGGGCAAAGAATATTACAAATTATATATGGAATCTCAAAAAAATCCGGACAATAAAGAACTTGCTCAAAAAGTTGAACAAATGTCGAAAAAACTCAACGAATTAGTAAATGACACAAAGATAAAAACAAAAATAATTGACGGTAAAAGAAAAATAGTAATACAAATAGAAAACGAACAATTTGTAATGAAACAAATCAAACCTGGTGTTACAATTTTTGTACCGCTTAATACAACTTCAACCGCCGATATATTGGCTAGTTAAAAGAAAAACTTAAAACCGTCCTTACGTTTGTAGGGGCTGTTTTTTATGTGATATAATCAAAATTATGAAAAACCCATACATTATAAACACGCATTCTCACGCTAATCTGTTAAAAGACACAACACCAGATGTTGCCTTGCAAAATGCACAAGCAGAACGCATAATAACAATTGTGCCGTCTTGCAACTCAAAAGACATATTTGAAGTTGATGAATTCATTAAAAAATATCCTGATGTTTACGGATATGTCGGAGTTTTCCCTGAGGAAGCAAAAACTTTCACAGATCAAACACTATCAGATATGGAAACTCTTATAAAAAATAATCCAAAAATTATTGGAATTGGTGAAATTGGCTTGGATTACTATTGGGACAAGTCGTTTAAAGAATTACAAAAAGAAATTTTCATCAAACAAATTGAATTTGCAAACCAAATGAACTTACCGCTAAATATCCATTCTAGAGAAGCACATCAAGATACTTTGGAAATTCTAAAAAAATACAACAAAAATTCAACCGCAATCCTACATTGTTTTTCAGGAAGCATTGAATTTGCAAAAGAATGCATAAAAGAAGGAATTTATATCGCACTTGGCGGAGTCGTAACATTCAAAAATGCAATAAAAGCAAAAGAAGTTGCCGCACAAATTCCGATAGAATATTTGCTACTAGAAACCGATGACCCGTATTTAGCACCGGTTCCGTACAGAGGAAAAGAAAATCAGCCAGTATACGTAAAATACGTGGCAGAAGAAATTGCAAAACTTAGAAACACAACCGCAAATATTATCGCACAAGAAACAACAAAAAATGCTGAAAGGATTTTTCACTTCAATGCAAAATAAGGAAAGACTTGATAAATATTTAACAGATTTAGGCTATTTCGACACAAAAAGTAAAGCAAGTGCCGCAATTTTAGCCGGTAACGTAAAGATAAATGACGAATACATCACAAAAGCTGGTTTTCAAATAAATATTAACAAAGAATATGAAATCGAAGTTAAATCAATGCCTTTCGTATCTCGTGGCGGTTTCAAACTCAAAAAAGCATTAGATACCTTTAATGTAACAGTTCAGGATAGAATTTGTTTTGATGCAGGAGCCTCAACTGGTGGATTTACAGACTGTTTGTTACAAAACGGAGCGAAATTTGTCTATGCGGCAGATGTCGGATACGGGCAACTTGATTGGAAAATTCGCTCGGACAAAAGAGTTAAAACAATAGAAAAAACAAACCTAAAAATTTGCACATATCAAGATATTTATTCAGAAGGAGAAGAAGTTGCCGACCTATTAGTGAGTGATTTGTCATTTATTTCTCTTACAAAAGTTTTGGCGAACTTAAAAACACTACTAAATCCTGAATTTCACGAAATGATATGTCTAATAAAACCACAATTTGAGGCTGGCAAAGAAAAAATCGAAAAAGGCGGAGTAGTTCGTGACCCCAAAACTCATAACGAAGTAATTACAAACGTGATAAATTTTGCAAAAGACTTAGGGTATTTTATACAAGGGCTTACCTTCTCGTCAATCAAAGGACCTGCAGGAAACATTGAATATCTCGTATGGTTAACAACAAAAGAAGTCGAAGAAGATTTCAACATTTCTGAAATAGTCAAAGAAGCTTTTGAAAAACTTAACTAAAAAATAACTTCAGGCTTTTTAGAAATGTTCAAATCAATATACTTGAAAATATTTGAACATATCCCCGGTTGAAAATAATACGAACCGTCAACAGGGGTAATTTTTAACAAACCTTGAGATGTATTTACATTGGAAATCGTTGCCAAAAACTGTTTATTCACAGCAGTAAACAAGATATAACCTGAATTTGACTGAATTTCATCAATATCAAAACGATTAGCGTTAATCGCTGCAATAGTCAAATAAAACAGCGAAGAATTATCAGTATTAAAAACTTTTGTACAATTATCAAACGTCACATTTTGTGATGTAATCAACGTACTCAAGCTTATCGGTTCACCGACAGAAAAACTCGGAAGTATCCCCAATGTCGCTACAATTACAAATGATAATAATATTTTTATACTTCTTTCCATGTTTCACCTGCATTTATATCAATCAACAACGGAACTTTCAATGGTTGATTTAATTCCATTGCATTTTTAACCAACTTTTTAACCAATTCAAACTCATCTTTTGCAGTTTCGACAACCAATTCGTCATGAACTTGCAAAATAAGTTTTGATTTACAATTATTTTCCTTTAAACTCTTTGCAAAATCAACCATAGCAATTTTAATCAAATCAGATGAAGAACCTTGCATAGGGTGATTTATTGCGGCACGTTTTGCAAACTCTCGAACCATCGCATTTGAATTATTGATTTCACTTTCCAAATATCTGCGACGTCCAAAAATAGTTTCAACATAGCCTTGTTCTTCTACCAATTGAACCATATTTTCCATATATGACTTTACACCGGAATATGTTTCAAAATATTTATTGATAAACCTTTCAGCCTCATCAGGTTTGATTTTTAACGCTTTTGCTAAGCCATATTTACTTTGCCCGTAAACAATACCAAAATTAACAGCCTTTGCCTTGTAACGCATTTCTTTTGTAACCTCTTCAACAGGCACCTCAAATACTTTTGAGGCAGTCAAAGTGTGTACATCAATACCCGAGTTAAACGCTTCTATAAGATGTTTATCACCTGATACGTGCGCTAACAACCTCAACTCAATCTGAGAATAATCAGCCGACAATATCAAATAATTTTCTCTATCCCTTGGTACAAAAGCTTGTCTAATTTTGTTACCTTCTTCAGTTCTAACCGGAATATTCTGCAAATTCGGATTTGAGGAAGACAATCTTCCGGTTGTAGTAACTGTTTGATTAAACGATGTATGAATTCTACCATCTTTTATATCTATCAAGTTTGGCAAGACATCAGTGTATGTGGTAATCAATTTTGAATATTTACGATAATCCAATATCAATCTTGCGATTTCAAATTCTTCTGCTAGTTTTTCCAACACTTCAGCACCGGTGGATTTTTTCGCCTTACCGCGCTTTTTTGACTTCAATTCTAACTTATCGTACAAAACTTCACCAACTTGCTTTGGAGATTTTATATTAAACTCCATTCCGGCAAGTTTGAAAATTTTCTGTTCTACATTGTACAATTTTCTATCTAATTCTTCCGTCAAATCATACAAGTAGTTTTTATCAACAGAAACCCCCGTACGCTCCATATCTGCCAAAACTTTTGACAATGGAATTTCAATATCTGAAAGAATGGCAAGTTCACGAGAATTCAAATTTTCTGCCCAATATTTCGTTAGAGCAAAAAGCGATTGCATAACGTCAGCAACATAACCTAGCAAAACTGATTTGCTACTATTGCCAAAAGATACCTTTTTTTCGTCTGTGACCATTGATGCCAAAATATGGTTAATTTGTTCCATGCACTGAATATCAAAATCAGAATTTGCATTAGAATCTTTGATATAACACGCCAGTAATGTATCAAAAATTACACCTTTGATATCAATTCCATAGTATTTTAAAACACAATCATCAATTTTCAAATCGTGAGTGAATTTCTTTATATTTTGATTTTCAAAAACAGGTTTTAGCAAATAAAATATCCTTGGAATATCTTTAAAACATTCGATATTTTGCCCATAAATCGGGATATAATACGTTTTTACATCTTCTTTATATTCAGAAAAATCAAAAGAATTATCAGAAACCTTCAATGTTTGATTAACACCAAACAACAATCCATAAATATCAAAATTTATCGAGTTTTTGAAGTCAACCAAAAATTTCATTCCAAAAGTAGGAACGTTACTCAATACATCAACCAAAACTTTCAATTTATCTTCTGTATTAACAATTTCAGCCCCTGAAACTTCATCAGATTGATTTACAGTATCTTGAGCAACTTGCGCAAACAATCCCAATTGACCATTTTTTTGCACTCCAATTAAGTTTTGATTTTCCGGATTTGTCGCATTTGGAATTTCAAAATTACCATCTTTATTAAACAATTTCAAAATATACTCAATGTTTTTCAAAAAGCTATAAAATTGCATCTGCCTTAAAAAGTCCATCACGGCAGAAATATCAGGCATTTCAATTTTTGTACTGTCAAAATCAAAATCGATATCAACATCTTGTACAATTGTGGCTAAATATTTACTTAATTTAGCAATTTCAACACCATTGACAATCTTTTCTTTTAACGATTTCCCGCTAATATTTTCAACATTTGCCAAAACATTATCAACGGATCCAAATTCATCAAGAAGTTTGACTGCCGTTTTTTCTCCAATTCCCTTAATTCCAGGAATATTATCAGAAGTATCCCCACGTAATGCTTTGTAATCAATAACCTGATTAGGATAGATACCAAGTTTTTCATGAACCTTGTTCCAATCATATTCAGTTAATACACCTTTTGAAGGGATTATAACTTTTATACAACCATTCTTTCTGATAAGTTGAAAAGAGTCTTGGTCACCGGTCAAAATATAAACTTTATGACCCAATTCACATGCTTCTCTGGAGATTGTGCCAATTACATCATCAGCCTCAAAACCTTCTTTTGTATAAATGGGAATATTAAATGCTCGTAAACCTTCATAAATCAAACCCATCTGAACTCGCATTGGATCAGGCATAGCCTCTCGGTTAGATTTATATTCCTCATATTTTTCTGTCCTGAAGGTATGATGAGAAACGTCAAAAGCAACCCCAATTGCATTAGGCGACAATTTTTCATTTTTGAGTAAGTCAAAAATTGCTTTAAAAAAGCCGTATACAGCCCAAGTAGGTGTTCCGTCCTTAGTTTTCATATTTGTGCGTTCTAACGCATAGTATTGACGAAACGCAAGTGCGTGTCCATCAATTAAAATCAATGTTTTTGACTCTCCCATTTACACAACTTCTCCCTTTATGTTAATTTTCGCATAAAAATCCATTTTTGGCAATTTTATAAAGTTTACATATTGCGAAAAGAAGAATTATAAAATATACTTAAATAAACGAAAGTAGGGATATTATGGGAAAATTACAAGCATTTTATTATATGTTCAAAGGTGAAAAATGGTATAACTCGATAATTTCAGGAACTTTGATTTTTATCCCGTTATTTTTAACATCTTCAATACTTTTAAAAGAGGACCCGACAAGAGAGTTTTCAACCTTCATGACATTATCTGTTATACGTTGGACTTGCTGGTTTTTAGTAATGTTTTTCATCAACGGATATTGTTTATTTAATGCAAACCAAAGGCTATTCTCTTTAACTCAAAACACCGCTTCTTGGTTAAAACTAAAAGATATAACAAAAGCAGGAATAAAGTTTTTGAGCGCACATTGGCTTTATTCAATTCCACTGTTTTGGATTTTGGCAATACTATTTTTCCAATATACGACATCAATCTCAAACGGAATTTCTATTTCTGAACATCACATCACCTATAGCCTTGCTACAAAATATTGCAACGTAATAGCTATATTTATCGGCATGCTAATACCAATAGCATTTGTTTCTGATTTAAAATTCAAAACTTTATTCAATATTAAAAGAATTTGCGCTATTATAAAAAATAACTTTATAGGATTTCTAATTTACATAATAATTGCAACAATTGATATTTATGGACTTCAACATTTGCAAAATCTAACAATGCACACCCCAGTAGTAACAATCCCATGCGCATCATTTTTAGCATACTATATTATGTTAATAAAAAGCGATTTTTTAGCGCAACTCAATAAAAATTCAACCATAAAATAATAACAACATAAAAAAACGCATAAAAAAAGACCTACAGTTTTTTGTAGGTCTTTTTTAATATTATAAAAATTATGCAGGAATTTCAGAAGATGAATCTTTCTTTGATATCGGAATAACTTCTGCATTCTTACGATTTTCAACCATTTCAGCGGTTACAACAAATTTGTCAATATTTTCTTTTGTTGGAACATCGTACATAACATCAAGCATAATTTCTTCAACAATTGAACGCAATGCACGTGCACCAGTCTTACGTTTAATTGCTTCTTTTGCAATCATATCAACTGCTTCTGGTTCAAATTCTAAATCAACCCCGTCCATTTTTAACAATTCTTGGTATTGTTTTAGAACTGCATTCTTTGGTTCAGTTAAAATCATTTTCAATGTCTTTTCGTTCAACTGGTCAAGTACTGCATAAACAGGAACACGACCAATGAATTCAGGAATCAAACCAAATTTCAACAAATCTTCAGGTTGTAATTTTTTCAACAACTTAACAGCATTTGCTTCTTTTTCAGCCTCAGACATTGCAGCCTTAGCGCCAAAACCAACAGTATTACCAACACCGGCTCTGGCGTCAATGATTTTTTCCAAGCCGACAAAAGCACCACCAACAATGAACAAAATATTACTTGTATCAATTTCAATAAATTCTTGATGAGGGTGTTTTCTACCACCTTGAGGCGGAACATGAGCAACAGTACCTTCAATCATTTTCAACAAGGCTTGTTGCACACCTTCACCTGAAACATCTCTTGTTATTGAAGTATTTTCTGATTTTCTAGAAATTTTATCAATTTCATCAATGTAAATAATTCCGCGTTCTGCTTTTGCAGAATCAAATTCAGCATTTTGGTACAATCTTAACAAGATGTTTTCAACATCATCACCGACATAACCAGCTTCTGTCAAGGTTGTAGCATCTGCAACGGCAAACGGTACATCTAACATCTTTGCAAGAGTTTGAGCAAGCAAAGTTTTACCTGAACCTGTAGGTCCAACTAACAAAATATTTGATTTTTGGATTTCTACAGAATCAGCATCACTGTTTTTGTTGTGTTTCAAACGTTTGTAATGGTTGTAAACAGCAACTGACAATACTTTCTTCGCATCATCTTGTCCTACAATATATTTGTCCAAATATTCTTTTATTTCGTGAGGTTTTGGAATAGGTTTTTCAGCCTTCTCATTTTTACCTGTTTCGGCTGCGGCTTCTTTATCCTTTGCTTCAAAGAATTCTTCTTCTAAAATCTCATTACAAAGTTCTACACATTCATCACAAATGTATACCTCAGGACCCGCAATCAATTTTTTAACTTGATCTTGAGTCTTTCCGCAAAAAGAACATTTTAATTTATCATCGCTTTTTGGCATTTAATATTCTCCAAATTAGTATTATTTTACGATATCACGAGAGATAACTTTATCAATCATACCGTATTCAAGTGCTTCTTGAGGAGTCATGATGTAATCTCTATCTGTATCTTTTTCAATTTTTTTGATTGATTGTCCGGTATTTGAAGCCAAAATTTCATTCAATGATTTCTTAATTCTGATAATTTCAGCTGCTTGAATTTCGATATCAGTAGCCTGACCTTGCGCACCACCCAATGGTTGGTGAATCAATACTCTAGAGTGAGGCAAAGCCATTCTCTTACCTTTTGTACCGGAAGAAAGAAGGAAGGCGCCCATAGAAGCAGCCTGACCTAAACAAATAGTAGAAACATCTGCTCTAATGTGTTGCATAGTATCATAGATTGCAAAACCTGCAGTAACACTACCACCAGGGCTGTTGATATACAACATAATATCTTTTTCAGGATTTTCGCTATCAAGTAACAACAACTGTGCTACTACAAGATTGGCTACCATATCATCAATTTGGGTTCCCAAAAAGATAATTCTTTCTCTCAACAATCTTGAGAAGATGTCGAAAGATCTTTCGCCTCTGCTTGATTGTTCAATAACTACAGGTACAAAACTCATGATTTAATTCCCTTTCTTATTTAAAATTATAACTACACTATTATTAAGCTTCAACTTTTTTGTCTTCTGGTTTTACTTCAACATATTCAATTTTGTTGTTAGCAAACAAGAATTCTCTAACTTTGTCATTAACGATTTGTTGAGAAATTGAAGAGATGAACTCAGGATTTTGACCGAATTGTTTCAACAATTCTTGAGGTCCTACACCATACAAACCTGCCATTTGACTAAGTTTTTCTTGGAAATCATTTTGTTCAACTTTTACATCAGCTTCTTTAGAAATCTTGTCAATAATCAAAGAGTTTTTAATTCTTGCTGAAGCATCATCACTCAAGCTTGATTCAAAATCATCACCTTGAGATTTTACGAAATTATCCCAATCGATACCTTGGTAAGCCATTCTTTGTCTGTATTCTTCTTTCAAAGAATTAACTTCTCTATCAATCATTGATTGAGGAATTTCAACACTTGAAGCATCGATAACTGCTTTAAATACAGCATTTTCAGCATTCATTTTCTTAATATTTTCTCTTTGTTTTTCAATGTAATCGTTGATATCTGCTTTTAATTCATCAACTGTTTGGAATTTGCTTGAAGATTTAACAAATTCATCAGTCAATTCAGGCAATACTCTTTGTTTAATTTCATTCAACTTGATAGCAAATGTAGCAGGTTGACCTTTTAATTTTTCATCATGGTAATCTTCAGGGAAGGTTACTTGAATGTCAAATTCATCTTTAATATTGTGACCAACTAATTGTTCAGCAAATCCTGGAATGAAATTAGAATTGCCCAAATCTAATGTATAAGATTTTGCAGAACCGCCTTGAATTGGTTCACCATTACATGTTCCGTCGAAATCAAAAACTACTGTATCTGTAGCATTTGATGGTCTGTCCAAAACCAATTCATAAGAAGCATGTTGAGTTAAAAATCCGTTTAAAGCTTTGTCAAAAGCATTGTCATCTTTTGCAGGGATTTCAACTTTAACGTCTAAATCTTTGAACGCACCCAATTTAACTTCAGGTCTGGTTTCTACTTGGAAAGTAACTTCTACATCTTTTCCGTTTTCAAATTTATAATCTGTAACTGCCGGTTGAGTAATTACATCTAATTTGTTATCGTAAATTGCTTGACCGATATATTTTGGAAGTAAAGATTCCAAAGCTTCTTCTCTAATTCTATCTACACCAACGTGTCTTTCTACAACGGCACGAGGTGCTTTACCTTTTCTAAAACCGTCAACGTTGATATATTGAGAGATTTTAGATGCAGCAGTATTGTAAGCTGAAGTTGCTTCTGCTGCAGGAATTGTAAATGTTATTTTTACCAAATTGTCTTTTACGTTTGTTAATGTTGTTTCCATAATAATATCCTTTATTTATCTATACATGTATCTAGTGTTGATTTTATCGCAAAAAAGAATAAAAGCAACTCATATAAACAGATTAAATCAATAATCACAATGGCTTAACACTAATGAAAAAGTGCTTGCAAGCAAAATATATTCATGATTAAATAGAGTCAGAGTTGAATAATTCCTCTATTATGCGACTCAGGCTGTTCAACAAGCGGCGGTTGGAAGCCGGAAATGTAAAAGATTAAATAAAGGAAATAAAAATATGTTAAAAATCAGATTGAAAAGATTAGGCGCTAAAAAAGCTCCAACTTACAGAGTTATTGTTATCAACTCAACTACAAAAAGAGAAGGTCGTCCTATCCAAGAATTAGGTCACTACAACCCTAAAACTAAAGCTATGAAATTGGACAAGGCTGCTGCTCTTGATTGGATTTCAAAAGGTGCTCAACCTACCGAAACAGTTGCTTACCTTATCAAAAATTGCAACGAAGATGGTACTTTGAACTACGTTAAAAAAGAAACTGTTAAACTTTCTAAAAAAGCATTGGCTAAAAAACAAGCGGAAGAAGAAGCTGCAAAAGCTGCTGCTGAAGCGGCTGTAGAAGCTCCTGCTGAAGCGTAAGAACTGTTTATTTTATAATAATTTGATAAAACCCTTGTTTATCATTGAACAAGGGCTTTATTTATGCTTAATAATTTTCATTGCAATGCTTTTTAGGTAGTCAAAACATTTATATCCGAATTTGTCACTATTTTGTAAATTGTTCAACTTTTTCAAAAATTCGTTTTTGGTCAACACAGTTTCACCAATATCATTCTTTCCGATAGAATGCTCCAATACCGCATTTTTCGTGGTTCGCAAAGCCGTTCTGAATTTGAAATCCTGCTTGTATCTAGCGTTATAAACTTTATCTAAAAGTTGATTATATTCTTCAGAACTTCTTGAAAAAGCTTTTCCATTCCAATACAAAGTTCTTGGCCCGTAATGAGGAGTAATTGTTTTTGAAACCTCACGAACTTCATCTTCAGGAACTAAAAGCAACTGTTTTTGAAGCTCTTTATCATTTGTCTTTAACCCTAATATAAAGGATTTTACGCTACTAATGTCCAATCCCGCAAACTTAAACTTTTGTCCGTTAAAAGTTTTTGCTTTTGCTTCAAGAACTTCATTGAGTAATTGTTTAAATTTTGGAGAGGATTTGCTGAAAGTTTTACCGTTCCAAAAACACAAAACTTCACTAGGTTGGCGCTTAAAACCTTTTGAGGCTTTTTTTGCATCATAGCCGTTCATTTGGCAGATTTTTTTCTGTAATTCAACATCACTTGTCTTTAACGCTTGCAAAAAGCCTTCTATACTCGCAACTTTCACTCCATCAATTTCAAAACCAGTTTTTGCGAAATTACTCAGAATATTTGCGGGATATTTGCCGTTTGCTTTTATATCAACAACTGTCCCTTTAGGTAAAGCATTACCACGAAAAGTGGGACGACAAGTTTGTTGATGTCGCATTTTAAAATTCAAATTTTGTGTATTTGTATTGTTTGTAATTATCATATTATTTATAAATTATTTCGTGAATTTTCTTTAGAATATCAAAAACATTACCTTCAGGTATATAATTCTGTAAAAAATTATTTTTGCTACATAAATTCGACCAATCTTCGCAAAATATTCTACCCTCAGCTACCTTTAGGACTTCAGGGTGTCTTAAAATATCAACATTCACAATGTTCTGATTTGCTAATTTTACTAACTGTTCATAAGCTTTCTTTTTGGAAAGAGCACTTACTGTATCTTTATTTTGTGAATAATTCAGAATTTCACCCTTTTCCGTTCCTTTTATTTTCATAACTGTTGCGGCAAACCCCATATTATTTGAGGTGGAATTTACAAACTCCGGTGCCATATCAAAATTCAAATGTTTTAAATGTTCTAAAATAAGTTTTGAGTTATGACTATCTTCCAAAAATTCGCTTTTTATATAATATTCGCCATCTTTAATAAGGTTTTCGTTTAATCTAACAGCCTTCGGATTAGCGTGCAAATAATTTTCAAAACATTCAACATAGGCATCATACGATTTTGAATTTTGAATATTATTCAACAAATTTTCAAAATTTAACGTGGATTTTTCAACAAGTTTAGCTGGCTCATTGAAAGTCTTGATATTTGATTTATTAAATTTGAACATATTTTTTATTATCATATTTATCCTACATTTCTCAATTTGTCTAAAGTTTTTAAGATACCGTTTGAAACATTATCGTTTGCTACAACAGGCTCAAATACACCTTTGATAGAGCATTCGGGCCCCGAAAATAATTGTTTTATCATCTGTGTCCCAAATTTGCTGTTATTATTTGGAGCCATATATTCAAACATCATTGCACTATAAGCATTGTATTCGGGATTTCCTGTCCCTAAAATTCCCATTAACATTCCTTTGTACTTATTATCAACATCATATTTAAAATATTCCGAGTTTCTTAAATCTTGTTTTAATGCACCCGAATAATGAACATTTAAACCTTTAGGTAGTCTTGAAACACCTTTTTCAAATGCCGATAAAACATACAAATCGACATTTTTAATATTATCATTTACTGCTGTCTCTTTAATATTTTTAAAGACTTTTGATGCAGATTCACCAGAAACAAGACAATCATCAAGCATTACAATATTAAAATCCTTATGTAATTTTGAATATTCTTTCAGATTATTCCAACCTGTTACGATTTTTGCATCAGGATTGATAGTTTTGTACAATTCCGTAATAATACCGTAACTTTTTGTATCGTCGTGAACATATATTATTCCGTTATTCTTCAATTTTGGTGCTATTTCTTTATTAAAACCCAGCAATATTTTTTCAATACGAGAATAAGAATATATATCAAAATTTTTCTCTAAATATTGATTTAAAAGCTTCTTGATTTTGGCAAAATCTTCAGAATTTTTTGGCAAACTCGGGAGTCTGTCAATTATATACTCATCAATAGAGCCAGATTTGTTCAAATGATTTATTGCATTTTGGTAAACTCCGTCTTTGTTTGCAATACCAAAGCAGTCGTTCCAATTATTCAAAATCTTCTCCGAAGTTCCAAACTTTTTAGAAACAGCAAGTTTTCTTGCATTGTATGCTTCAATTTTAGAACTAAGTTTAGTTCTGAGAGATTTTAAACCGCTAATGCAAGTAGGTGCAGTGTTTTTAGCACCGTTTGTCAAAAGTTCGCCAATCGGTTTTTGCACGGACTTGGCAGGCACAGTTGCAACTTTTGCAATAGGCACAATATCAATATTTTTTAATAAGGCTTTAACAATTTTTACAACCATATTATTTCCCCGTAACAATCCTTATATATATAAAGGATTTTTGGAGAAGAATATTGACTTTTAGAAGAAATATATTACAAATTATTACAAAATTTATATTTAAAAACGCCTATCAGATATTTAGTTTATATCCGCCACCATAGATAGTTTCGATATATTTTTTACCATCAGAAATTTTATCAATTTTACTTCTCAAATGTCTGATATGAACTCTAATTGTTTCAATATCGTCATCAGGTGAATAGCCCCAAATTTCTTTTAGCAATTTTGCCGAAGAAACCATACTTCCATGATTTTGGAAAAGTAAATTAAATATTTCAAACTCAATTGGAGTTAATTTAACCTGTTTATCATTGATTTTTACACTATAAATTTCCGGCAGCAATGTAATATCGCCCAAAGTCAACAAATCTCTTGTTGATGCGGATTTTGGAATTTGATTTGTTCTTTTTAAAAGTGCACGCACTCTAACTAACAATTCATCAATTTCAAAAGGTTTTACCAAATAATCGTCAACTCCGATATTAAAACCGTTTACTTTGTCATTCAATTGTGACAATGCAGTGAGCATAATAATAGGAATATCCTTTGTTTCATCATTTTGTCTTATGCGTTTTGCCACAGTAAAACCATCAACTTCCGGCATCATAACATCAAGTACAACAAGAGAAGGAAGCTCTTGCTTACATAGCGCAAAACCTTTCACTCCATCAAACGCTTGCACAACCTGATAACCTGAAAGCTCTAAATTTACCTTAATTAACTCGTTTATTGCAGTGTCATCATCGACTACTAAAATCTTGTTATTCATAGGAAAATCATAATACAAAGGATTTATATTTTGAATAGATTTAATAAAACTTAACATGCTAAAATGCTCATAATCGACTTATAAGTGTAGTTTTGACCTTTATAAAAAACAGAGAGGAAAAATAACCAATTATAATCAGGAAAAATTTTATTTTTATTATAAAATATTATAGTACAGTATTTTATATACATTTATTAAAAAGGAGATAAATAAATTGACAGATTCACCTTTGGACTTGTTTAACAGAAATGAAGATTTAGACGAAATCCACTTGGGACAACACGTACTAGCAGAATTTTTTGAATGTAACCCAAACATTTTAAACAATATTGATAAAGTTGAAAAATATATGATAGATTCAGCACTTGAATGTGGCGCAACTATTGTTCAAAAATGCTTCCACATGTTCAGCCCTTATGGAGTTTCAGGTGTTGTAATTATTTCAGAAAGCCACTTGGCAATCCACACTTGGCCTGAACTTGGGTATGCTGCAGTTGATTTATTCACTTGCGGTAACAAATGTGATCCAAAAGTTGCTTATGAATACTTGAAAAAGAAATTCTGTTCAAGAAGAGCATCTTTCACTGAACTAAAAAGAGGTATCATCACAAGAGAATCAATGAAAGTTCTTGAAAGACCATTTGAAATTATGGAACAAATTGAAAGCTAGAAAACCTTACACACATAAACACATAAACAACTCTATTCTAAAGAATAGAGTTGTTTTTTATCTTAATTGTTCTGAATTATACCCAAGTTAAACCTTTCAAATTTTCTGTTTCTATTGTATTTTATGCTTAATCTCCCAGTTGCATTATCACATTTGGAATATTAGCAATCAAATCATCAGCCATTACAGAATAGTTAGTCAAGGTTTTTGATGCAATTTCACCGGACAAGCCGTGCAAATAAACACCCAAGACAGCAGCCTCAAACAAATCCGCACCCTGTGCTACAATTCCAGAAATCATGCCTGCCAAAACATCACCTGAACCCGCCTTTGCCATAGAATTATTTCCGGTATGATTTTCATAAAATTTACCACAAGGACTTACAATAACTGTATTATGAGTTTTTAGAACAGTTACACAATTATATTTTTTAGAAATTTTCTCCGCACCTAATCTTACATCTGCTAAAATTTCTTCAAGCGAGCAGTCTAAAAGTCTTGCCGCTTCTTTTGGGTGAGGAGTCATTATTACGTGTTCAAAGCCCTTTGATAAATATATTTGCGAATGCTTTGAAATTAAATTTAGTGCATCAGCATCAATTATCAATGGAGTTTTTGGATTAAGATTTTCCAATAATTCTGATAATTTTGCTAATGCAACTTCATTTTGCGAAAGCCCACAACCACACATAACAACATCAAAACTATCCAAATTTTGAGTTAAATCACTCAACGGCATAAATACCAAGTTTGAAGTTTTCGTTGCAACAACGTCAATTACCCTGTCAGTTGAACACAAAAAGCAATACCCACAACCAACTTTCAATGCGGAAACACTGGATAAATACGCAGCACCTGACATATAATCAGAACCGGCAAAATTCAAAACTCTACCATAAGTGCTTTTATTTGAATTTTCTATACGTTTTGGAAGTCTATAGTCCATTTTGTCTTATCGCCTCATAGGCAACAATGGCAACAGAATTAGACAAGTTCAAGCTTCTTTGACCTTCCTTCATAGGAATAGTTCTTGCAAATTCACTTTTCACATACTTTTCAGGTAAACCTCTTGTTTCAGGACCAAAGACAATGAAATCACCATCTTTAAATTGAATATCCGTATAAAGCTTGTCAGTTTTTGTTGTCAAATAGTAAAAAGTACCATTCGGGAACTGTTCATACATATCTTCCATAGAATCAACTTTATGGATATCTACACTATCCCAATAGTCAAGTCCTGCACGTTTTGTGTACTTATCAGATAACGAGAAACCCAACTTGCCAACCAAATACAAACTCGCTCCGCAACATGCACAAAGTCTTGCAATATTACCGGTATTCTGAGGAATTTCAGGTTCGTAAAGTACAATATTTAATTTTGCCATTGAATTACCTTCTTATTTATCCAATATATTCTTACATTCAAATACTACTGGCAATCCTCTAACTACACAGAAAATAATTGCCAACCAAGCCAATACAATACCAACAGTATTCAATATCGGAGTAATCGCATAGCCAGCCATGCAAGGAGTATTTACCAATATAATAATGATAAACGCCATAACTTTAGCAACAGCATAAGAAATTCTCATAAATCTTGATGCACAAATAAATTTACCGATTTTAGATTGCTGCATAGTCTTAGCACCAAACGCAGTATAACCTTTTGATAAAGCAACACTTCTGATACCGTCTGTAGTAAATGCTCGAGCAACACATACAATAGGGAACATTGCATTCAATGCCGCATTATTTCCTGCAAGATAACCTAAAATTGCAAAAGCAACCCAAAATGAAACTTCTACAATTCTATCACCCATAATATCTAACACTGAACCTAATTCTGATTCCTCGTGAAATTTTCTAGCCACATAACCATCTACACCGTCAAGTGCAAATGCAATAATTGTCAATACAAACGCTGTTAAATATGCCCAAGTTGTATGCACGAAAAGCAAAAATACTGCCAACAATGCTACAAAAATTCTAAATATTGATATAAAATTTGCCATAATATCCTCTTTTACTTTCTATAATTTTTTAGATCTTGATAATGCAAAATCAACGTGATTTAAGTTTTTAACTCTATCACCAAGCATAATTTTTTCCGCTTCTTCCAAAATACTTACAACGATAAAGCCGTTTTCACCATCAGAACGAGCCTTTTTACCAGTTTCACAACAACTGATAAAGTGTTGGCATTCCAATTTCAAAGGTTCTATTTCTAAATAATCAAGTTGAACAACTTCTTTATTACCTGCTTTGAAGT
This sequence comes from uncultured Candidatus Melainabacteria bacterium, assembly GCA_934692625.1. Classification (GTDB taxonomy): domain Bacteria; phylum Cyanobacteriota; class Vampirovibrionia; order Gastranaerophilales; family Gastranaerophilaceae; genus Zag111. The sequence continues at coordinate 37,934 of CAKUUC010000001.1, read as the reverse complement.
TGTCATAAATTGTTAATTTATGTTCCGGTAATGTATCATCTAAAATTGCGGTTGCTTTAGTACCTCTAACAAGTAATTGAACATGTTTTCTCGGAGTAATCCAACTATCCGTGATATGAGCAATCGCTCCGCCTTCCATCAAAATTCCGATATGAGTAATGTCCATAATATCGTTACCGTCAGATGAACAACCAATTGCAGAAATTACTCGTTGCGGATTTTTACCTAAAACATAACTAATCATAGAAACATCATGCGGTGCCAAATCCCACATTACACTACGGTCATTTTTGAAGTAATTGATATTCAATCTGTCACTTTGAGCGTAAACAATATCACCCAAAGCACCTTCTTCAACCAACATTTTTAATCTGTTTACGGCAGGGTGATACAATAGCAAATGACCAACCATCAAGACTAAGTCTTTGCTATCTGCCAAATCTTTCAAATCTTTAGCTTCTTGAGCAACTGTTGAAATTGGTTTTTCTACATAAACATGCTTACCGGCTTCCAACATTGCCTTAACAAACTTGTAGTGAGTATGACTAGGTGTAACAACAACCACACCCATAATCTCATCACTATTCAATATATCGTGAAAATCTTTTGTTGTTTTTACATTTGGATATTGCTCTTTAACTTTTGCCAAATTTTCATCATCCAAATCGCAAACCATACCAAGTGCATTAAGGTTATAGAAATTACGAACAATGTTTCTACCCCATAATCCGCATCCTAAAACTGCAATTTTTCCTTCTCTCATATTTCCCTAACTTTCTATTTTTAAAACTATACCTTAATTTTATTATAACCACGCAAGATTATTTAGCAAATTATTTACAATATTGATACGTACTATAAATAAAATTTAACCTCTTTGATTGCGTTGTGCTCTGAGCGCATCGGCTCTCAAGTTATACATTTGTTGATACCTTTCAAAGAACAAATCATGATCCTCTTCAGGAAAACATTTTACTAACCTATCCAGCAACGGTTTTGGAATTTCTGAAATCTTAACCATTCTGTCTAAAATTTCATTTGTCACCGGATACAAAGGTTTGTAATTTTTATAAAATATATGATTACATTCCGCTTCTACTTGTACTGTATGTTTCAATGCCTGAACTCCAGCCTTGTAAGTCAAAATATTACCATCAAATAAAATTCCTTTATATTTTTTCAAGACTAAACGAATAAGTAAATCATAATCCGCTAACAATTTGAATTTTTCATCAAAACCGTTCAACTCACTTAACACAGATTTTTTAAAAATTACCGCCTGTCTTGCACATGGAGAAACTTGGAATACATTCAACATCGCAGGAATGAACTGAAAAACAGTTCCATTTGGTTGACAACAATAAGACGGAAACATGCAAAAATCAGCCTCTTCCGCTTCCATAGTATTCACTACATCAGCAATACCTGTTATATCATGGAAAAAATCATCACAACTCAAAAAGCCTACATACTTGCCTTTTGCCCTCAGCAAACCTTTATTCATTGCATCAAATTTTCCTCTGTCTTTTTCAGAAAAGAAATTCAAAAATCCCGAATTTTTATACTCTTTTAACAAAACTTCAGTACCATCATTCGAGGCATTGTCGATAACAATATGCTCAATGTAAGGATAAGTTTGTCTATCCAACAAATTTACCAACAGCGTAAAATCATCAGCCTGACCGTTATCTACAATATTATATGTCGGTGTAATTATCGTTACTTCCGGTTCATACATAATTTTATTTCCTTTTCTACTTTTAATAATTCATATACAAACTGCGCAAAATTTGTTCTTCTATGTTTTTCTTATCTGCCGAAGAAGTTTTAGCATCATTTATCATTATATCAAATGCATAAGTTTTGCCTCGTTTTGATGTTATATATCCTGCAATTGCGCTTGTATCCGCTAAAGTTCCTGTTTTTGCTCTCAAATTATCTTTAAAATATAACATTCTGTTTTTCAAAGTACCCTCAGATGGTGTCGGCAACAACAGTTCAATATTTTCAAATCCATCTTGTTCTGACAAATAAACCAAGAAATTTGTCATAAAATCTGCCGTCATTAAATTATTTTTTGAAACACCGCTTCCATCTACAATTCGAATATCTTGAGAATCAATTCCTAGTTTTTCAAAATATGCATCTAACATTTTTTTTGAATTCTCAAATGAACCTTGTGAACCGGACCATTCTGCACCCGCAGCCTTGAACAAAGTTTCTGCAACTAAATTATCACTATTTTTTATTATCAATCCCAACATTGGTAAAATACTATGCTGAACTTCATCTACCAAATAAACATTTGAAGTAGGGAGTTTTGCAGTTTTAAATTTGCCGAAATATTCTATTTTTGAATCCTTGAAAATATCAGTCAATCGCAAAATAAAATTCAATCTCGGATTATTCAATGGAATATAAATAGTTAATGGTTTCGAAATACTCCCTAAAATATTGATTGTATTCGCAATTTCAGAATTCTTTTCTGCTTTTAACCAAGAATTTTGTGCAGAATTAGACGTTACATAATTCATATAAGTAATCGGATAATTAGGTTTTATTGTAACTGTTGCAGGAGAATCGTTATTTGTCGGCAGCGCTTCTATTCTCAACAAATTTTTATTAAGGTTATAAACGCTAAATTTTGGCATCAATGGATTTAAAGCATCGTCCCATTGCCAACCTTCTCCCCATTCGATTTTATCAAATGCTGAATCGTCAAGATACACATTTTTCGGTGTAATACTCTTATCTCGTGCAGTTTTTACCATTTTTTCCAAACTCTTTGATGTTAAAAGCGGATCCCCTGACAATTTGAAATACAAGTCATTATTTGTACTTTTGTATAAACTTGTTTTGAAACTGTAATCTGCCCCAAGCGTATCAACAGACGCTGCCGTTGTTACAAGTTTTAGAGTCGATGCAGGGTGCATAGGTGTACGAGCATTCAAAGAATAAACAGTATCTTTTGATGAAATATTTTTTATAACAACAGAAACTGCAGATTTATTTATATCCAATTTATTTAATGTTTTATCTATCGTTTCAGAATAAACAGACGTGATTGACATCACTAATACAAACATAAAAACTAACAATTTTTGCATAATTATTTTACCTCATAACTATCCCTAATATCATTTTTAGTCGGTGATTTTTGTCTAAAATCATACATTTTTTCTAAATCAAGAACACCGGTTGTAATACCTTCTCCTGTCATAATCGATGCAATTTCTTCACCATTGTATGAAATTATTCTTGATTCTCCTAAATTGTATTCACCATTTTCAATATACCCAGATTGAGTTAACGCAACCATATACGATTGATTTTCTATGGCTCTTGATTTAGTCATCATTTCCCAAGGTATAGGCTTTTTAGAACCCCATGCCGCACAATTTACCAAAATATCAGCACCAGCCTTCATATATGCTCTATATAATTCAGGAAAACGAATATCATAACAAATTGTCAATCCGTATTTTACACCGTCTAATTCTACAAGAACCGGACTATCTCCACGTTTAACATATTTATCTTCATCACAACCGTAATATGCGTATAAATGCATTTTCGAATAACTTGCAACAAGATTACCTTTTCGGTCAAAAACAGGGCAAGTATTGAAATATTCACCTTTTTTTTCAGTAATATAACTTCCACCGATAATATTTATTGAATACTTTTTTGCAATACATGATAAAAAGTCATGTACTGAACCGCTATTAACATCTTGAGCAGATTTTTGAAAATTTTTGCAAGACCACCCTACAGTCCAAACTTCCGGTAATACCAACGTGTCAGTATTTGATGGCAATTGTGATTTTAGAATATTTTCAACTTTTTTAATATTTTCTTCAATATCACCAATAACCGATGACATTTGCAATATTGAAATCTTTACTGTCTTTTTTCCCATAATTTCATCTTCTTTGCTTTTTCAAAACGTTCCGGTGACAATTCATCTAACTTTAATAATGCAGTTTTAATTTCTTCTGCCGCTTCTTCATCTGTCTTTCCTTCAACATAAATCGGTTCACCAAAAGTGTTCAAAACTCTGGCTGGTCCAAACGGACAAGTCATTTTATCCCAAGTATTAAATTTCACAAAAGTAAAATCTTTTGAATACCAGTTCATCGGAACAATAGGAACTTTAGCTTCACGAGCAATTGCAATTGCTCCGGGTTTTACAGAATACAACGGACCTCTAGGACCATCAACCATGATAGCTACATTTTCACCATTTTTTAGCTTATTTATAAGCTTTAGAGTTCCGGATACAGCACCTCTGCGCATTGATGAACCTCGACAGGTTTGAAACCCCATTCTATGACAAATATCAGAAACAATTTGTCCATCTTTTGATGTGCTGATTAATATATTTACATTGTTTTTGTCAGGTAAACCATGCACACAAAACTGATTTCCATGCCACATAACATACACACAAGGTGTAATTTTGGGGTTATTGTAATCTACCATATATGTAACTTTTTCTTGAAGTTTCATCCAAGAATAAATGCCATCGGTAATTAACCCTAAATTGTAATCGTTTATAAGCCTAACCATAATGAAAGAATTATAACACATAAACGAAATAATGAGAAATTTTTAAAATTTAAAAATAATTATTGACTTTAAAAAATGTTTGTCATACACTTAAGTAGTGACCAATACATATCGGGATGTAGCGCAGTTTGGTAGCGCACCTCGCTTGGGACGAGGGGGTCGCACGTTCAAATCGTGTCATCCCGACCATTTATCTAAAAGAGAATCTTTTAAGATTCTCTTTTAGTTTATATAGTAAGAAAAATATATAGCTAGAATACATCATAGTTCATAGTTTACATATTTTAAAACTATAAACTATAAAGTGAAATTTTACACCTTGCAATTGCCATTTTCTATTTTATAAATTTTTACATCTTTCAAAAATTCATCTTCGAACAAGATTGTATCCACAGAGGTTATAATTGTCTGAGTATCAGGATTAATTGACTTTAGCAGATAATTTTGTCTGATATCATCAAGTTCCGCCAAAACATCATCTAGCAACAATATTGGAGCTTCTCCATTTTTTTCTTTAATCATATCCAACTCAGACAATTTTAACGACAAAACTATTGTTCTCTGTTGCCCCTGAGAGGCAAACTTTGATGCATTTTGTTCATTTATATAAAAGACAATATCATCGCGATGCGGACCTACGCAAGACTGACATCGTCTGATTTCTTCAATTTTTCTTTCTTCTAGCGACTTATCAAACTCTTCTTTTATATGCGAAATTTCCTCAACCTCATCATTTTCTTCTAGGAAACCACAGTCATAACGAATTTTTAAATTTTCTGTCTCACTAATTGTACGATGTTTCGATTGCGCTATTTTTTCAATTTCTTTCAGATATTTTTTCCGAATAAAAATAATATTACTACCAGTTACGGAAAGTTGTTCATTAAACACATCAAGAAGTGACTCATCAAAAGTACTGTTTTTAGCACATTCTTTCAAAAAATTATTCTTTTGAATTCGAATTTTGTCATACTTTGACAACCTATCGTCATAAGCCGGATAAATTTGAGAAATAGCTCTATCAAGCCAATCCCGTCTATCTTGCGGGGCACCTCGCAACAACAACAAATCAGATGAGGCAAAAAGTACCGTTGTCAAAACTGATTTAAAATCTTTAATTGTTGATTTTACTTTATTTATGCGCGCTTCACGCTTTTTTTCTATATTGTAAACAAACGTTAATTCAACATCTGTGTCTGCTTTAACGATATCCGCTTCAATTTTCAAATATTCACTGTTAAATTTAATAAGCTCAGATAAATTAGAAGTTCTAGGAGTTTTTAGGGTTGACAAAAAATAGATACTTTCTAAAATATTAGTTTTCCCTTGCGCATTTTTACCAATTATAAGAATTTTTGTCTTGTCAAATTCTAAAAATAAATCTGCACAATTTCTATAATCTGTTAATTTTAAATTTTTCAGTTTCATAATATTAATTATACTTCAAACAAAGGATATTCTTCGGGTAATAGACAAAAGCCGAAATTTAGTGTATAATTTGAACATTAAGAAGAGTTTAGAAGGAAGGGCTTATTTTGACTATGTTACCGGTTATAACAGAAGATATTGCAAACAGTGCTTTTGCTGAAATTTTTGAAGATATGCCTGCATGGCGAAAAAAAATGATTCATTACATAAAGGAAGAAAATCCTGAAATAAATACTGCCATAATTGAAGCATCTAACAAATCGGATTTAGATCCAAAAGCGGTTGCTTTAGGTGCATATATGACATATTTACTAATAGAGATGGCTGCAAATGACAGTGATGCAATTATAGCGGAATAAAAACTAATATTGGAGAAATAAAATGATAATTGAAGATTTATTAGCAGAACTTAAAGAAAAAGGGGGCTCCGACTTACACATTTCAAGTATGTTACCTCCAGTAGGACGTATTGATGGTAAACTTATCCGTTTTGATTATGAACCATTGACATCAGAAGATGTAGAACACTTGTTATTCCCGATGTTGTCAAATGAACAAAGACGTAAACTTGAACAAGAATGGGAATTAGACTTTTCTTACGGTATTGAAGGAATAGGCCGTTTCCGTGTAAACTTCTACAAAGATAAAGGAAGCTATGCAGCAGCATTCCGTACAATCGCAACAACAGCACCTCAATTAGAGGAACTTGGAATGCCACCGGTTGTTACAACAATTGCTGAAAAGCCAAGAGGTCTTGTACTAGTAACTGGCCCTACTGGTTCCGGTAAATCTACAACCTTGGCTGCAATGATTGACTATATCAACAGAACTCGAGCAGAACATATTTTAACAATTGAAGACCCTGTCGAATTTGTTCACACTTCAAAGAATTCAATTATTCACCAAAGAGAATTGGGTATGGATACCCGTTCATTTGCAAACGCATTGAAATCTGCATTACGTGAAGACCCTGATATTATTCTGGTAGGTGAAATGCGTGACCACGAAACTATCGCATTAGCATTGACAGCGGCAGAAACTGGTCACTTAGTATTCGGAACCCTTCACACCTCTTCAGCAGCACAAACTATTGACCGTATTATCGACGTATTTCCGGAAGGTCAACAACAACAAATCAGAGTTCAATTGGCTAACTCTTTGGTTGCAGTATTTTCACAAACACTACTTCCAAGACGTCAACCGGACGGTTCTAAAAAAGGTCGTATTATGGCTCAAGAAATCATGGTTGTTACACCTGCAATTGCAAACTTAATTAGAGAATCTAAAGCAGCACAAATTTATTCAACAATTCAAACAAGCTCCGGTTCAGGCATGCAAACTCTTGAATCAGCATTGGCAGACTTGTTCAAAAAAGGACTTATTACTCTTGAAGATGCAGTTCTAAAATCTTCAAAACCTGCTGAATTAAAACGATTAATTCAAGGATAGTATAAATAATAAAGAAGGAGAATTTGTATGGCTTCAATGGTAGATGCTTTTCGTGATGCTTTTAGCGAAAACTTAGCTTACTTAAAATTTGTAATCTTTGCGATACCGGTATATTTTGTAGTGAACCTATTTATGGTTGGACAAACAGATATGTTTGAACTCTGCGCACCTATACTTGGGATACTGATATTCGGATTGTTTACTCAAGCGATTTACAACGTAAGAACAAACAGAAAAGAAGTTTTGACACTTAATCCAATAGAATTTTTAATGGGTTTATTAAAAACGCTAGTTGTATTATTACCAAACGGTTTGGTATTTGGAACTATCGGAATTTATTTAACAAGATACAATTTTCCTATAGATAATGTTCCGCATTTCAATGAAATTTATCATTATATTGTATGGTTATTATGTGGTTCTATCATACTCACTTCATACCTTGCATTCGCAAAATTTCAATCATTAAAGCAAGGTTTTAATTATAAAATAATATTCGAATCATGTCCTGACGTACTATTACAAATATTATTCCTAATCCCGCAAATCGCAATTGTAAACTTATTACTTGTTGGACCTGTTGCTTATTTATACTTCTTCTTTAAAGTGCCATTTGAGCATTGGACATTTGTAGCATATTGTTCAGCAATTGCCGTAGTTAACATATCAATCTTAGCAAACTATATGGCACAAGCATCTACAGAATTTGTAAAAGGTGATGATTCTGAATACAATGAAAATTCTACATTTGGCGATATTACCGGAGATACAGTAGATATAGATCCTTCCAAAATAAGGAAATAAAACATAATAAAAAAAGCGGGTCAAAAGCCTGCTTTTTTATTTGCAAAATATAAAAAAATTTTATTGTTTCATTTCTCTAAGTTTTTTCAACTGATCACGAATTTGAGCCGCACGCTCAAAATCAAGAACTTTTGCAGCCTTATGCATATCTTTTTCAAGTTTATCAATAAGTTTAGGTAAGTCTTTTTGTTCAATACCTAAATCCACCATTTCTTCCGCTACAATATCTTCTAAATCACGATAACTTGCAACTAATGACAACAAGTTATTTTCGATAGGCTTTTTGATTGTTTGTGGAATAATTCCATATTTTTGGTTATGAGCAATTTGAATTTTACGACGACGTTCGGTTTCATTTATTGCACGTTCCATAGACTCAGTAACCTTATCGGCATACATAATAACTTCACCACAAGCATTACGAGCCGCACGACCTATTGTCTGAATCAAACTGGTATCTGAACGCAAGAAACCTTCTTTATCGGCATCCATAATCGCAACAAGCGATACTTCCGGAATATCCAACCCTTCTCTTAACAAGTTTACACCAATAAGCACATCGAATTCGCCCAATCTCAAATCACGCAAAATTTCTACACGCTCAATTGATTTAATTTCACTATGCAAGTATCTAACTCTGATGCCTTCTTGTAAAAAGAAATCAGTCAAATCCTCTGCCATACGTTTTGTCAAAGTTGTTATCAATATTCGTTCATCTCTATCTGCGCGTTTTTTAATTTCGGATTTTAAATCCTCAATTTGAGTATCAATAGGACGAACGGAAATTTTCGGATCTAGCAAACCTGTTGGTCTGATAATTTGTTCAACCATTTGTTCTGAGGTTTCACGTTCAAATTCAGCAGGAGTAGCGGAAATATAAATTTTTTGACCGACTTTTGCATAAAATTCTTCATTGGTCAAAGGTCTGTTATCCTTTGCGCAAGGCAGCCTAAAACCATAATCGACAAGAACTTGCTTTCTTGCGGCATCTCCATGGCTCATACCTTTGATTTGTGGTAACGTAACGTGAGATTCATCAACAACTGTCAAGAAATCATCTGGGAAATAATCAAGCAAAGTTGCTGGTGCAGAACCTTTCGGACGACGTTCAATAATTCTTGAATAATTTTCAATCCCAGTACAATAGCCCATTTCTTTAATCATTTCAATATCGTATTTCACTCGCTGTTCAAGGCGTTGAGCCTCTATCAACTTATTTTGATTATTCAATTCCACAAGTCTGTCTTGAAGTTCTTTTCTTATCAAATCAATAGTTTCTTCGACATTGTCATCATCTGAGAGATAATGAACTGCCGGATAAATTACGACAGAATTTGGAGTTTCAATGATTTCACCTGAAACATTATCTATTTTTACGATTTTTTCAATCTCATCACCCCAGAAATAAAATCTTGTGACAATTTTTTCGTACGCTGGCATAAGTTCAACAATATCACCTCTAACCCTGAATGTTGAACACTTCAACTCTAAATCATTTCTTTCGTATCGCACACTTACAAAATATTTAAGTAAATCATCTCTATCAACACAATCTCCGACCTTGATTTCGGTAGAGCCTTTGAAATAGTTTTCAGGCAACCCCAAACCATAAATGCAACTAACTGAAGATATTACAATAACGTCATTCCTTTCGTACAAACTTCTGGTCGTATTATGGCGTAAACGGTCAATTTCTTCATTTATGGATGATGATTTTTCAATATAAGTATCTGTTCTTGGAATATACGCTTCCGGTTGATAATAATCGTAATAACTGATAAAATATTCAACCGCATTATCAGGAAACAATTCTTTAAACTCATTATAAAGTTGTGCCGCAAGAGTTTTGTTGTGCGCAATAATCAAGGTTGGCTTTTGAACCTGTTCAATCACGTTTGCAATGGTAAAAGTTTTCCCAGATCCGGTAATACCGAGCAAAGTTTGCGTATCATACCCCTTAATAATTCCGTCAGTCAACTGTTTTATGGCTTTTGGCTGGTCCCCTGAGGGTTTGTATTTTGAAGATATTTTGAATTTTTTATATTCCATATACAAACATTTTAGTACAAAATTTAAAATTCTTGTATTTCACTCCCCATCGAAATCACAGATTTCGTTTCCCCTGCCAGCGGGGAACATTAGTTTCGTTAGGGATATCCTTTTGTAACCTTTTGTTAAAAAATATCAAAGAAGCTTAAAGTTATTCTATCCAAAACCGATATAAAAATTATATAATAGTACGAGGTGAAATATACTTAATTTTGATACCTAAATCAAGTATCCGTAAAACTTATTATAAAAACAGTTGGTTATTTAGATAAAACTAAGAAAGGAAGTGTAATTTGAAAGAAATTCTTGAAAAATTCAAAGAATTGTACAAAGGAAAGGATGTAGTAAAACGACATTGCATGTTATTGCTAATACTACTGGTACCCTCTATTTTAGGCAGTCTTCGTTATCTGTTAGATAAAGATACTCCTAGAGAAATTTTACTTCCGTCATTATGTATTTTCGGGGTGTTGTTATTGCTTAGTATTCTTCCATTTATAACCTTATCAGGTTTTGCTACAGATTTTTACAATAGAAAAATCAAAAACAAACTAGGTTTACCAAATGTAAATATTGATACATTTATCAAAGGTTTAAAAATTCTTCCACTACAAATTGTTTGGGGAATATACGGATGTGTACTATTTGGTGTATTATTTTTTGTTCCGTTATTTTACGGAATTTTCGGAATCTTTAAAAATCCACACCCTGAACCGCTTATCGTAGTTGGCTTTGTTATTGGAATAATCTTTTTATACCTTTTGACATTGTTAATCTTTGCAATAATTGCACCATTTTTCGGTTATGCATATTTTACATTTATTGAAGACTTTGTATATCGCACAGAATATTTCTACCCATTTTTATTTATAAAATATATGAAAATGGTATTCAAAGACACTATGATTGTATTGTTGAAATATTTTGTAGTATCTATAATCGTAAGTACTGTTGTAAGTATTATTAGCGGAATTGTCGGAATGTTTGGCGGAATTTTCGCAATATCAATCGGAATGATATTCTCTCCATCAGCAGAAAATCCAATGTATACACCTGCCGGCATTGCAATAATCATACCACTTGCAACAATTCTTACATTACTGACAGCATACTCAGGAACAATCGTCGGATTTGCAGCAGGAAGCGCTTATCTTGACATATATAAAAGAGAAATAAGACTACCTGACCCGTTGGAAAACACAGAAGAAGAACAGGAAAATAAACCAAAAGACGAAGAACAACAAGAATCACCTAAAAATGATGACGGTTGGGTCGAATAACAATACAACAAACTAAGACGAACAACAAAAACGGAAGTTTATGACTTCCGTTTTTTGCTATCTGTTATTTGATAAAATCAAAACTGTTTCTATAAAATTATCTTTTTTTAACTGAGAAAATCTAAGTCCATTACTTCTTTTTAATTTATTATCAAAATAATTCTCAATCATGCCGGTTTTGCGTTCGGGTGAAAAATCTTCCCAATATGGAGTTTTTCTGATTTTATTTATCAATTCTGTTTCTAAATTTTCTAAGAATAATTTTTCCGGACTTGCTACCCTATTTTCTGACTCTTCAGAATACTTGGAGTCTGTATTCACAACAATCGGAGCTTGAATAGACGAATTTTTCAAATCAATCATTTCAGGTTTTGAAATAAATTTGATGTCATTTTCTTCTAATTTTTGTTCAATTATATCTTTTTCAAAAATATTTTTATTTTCAAGTTTATTCTTAAATCTCTCCGCAAGTCCCATTTTTACCCCTTATTTATTATTCAATATATTTTCAAATTTCTCAATCATATTTTGCTTGTACAAATTGTCAGAAATATTTTGAGCAAGTCCCTTGTAACTTTGCGCAACATTGGTTGCTCCATTCATAATACTAACAGGAACACCTTTGTTTATTGCTGACATTATTGCAAAATAATTGTTTGGAATTTTCCAATAAATATTTTTTGACAAAACATTTTCAATATCAGGCTCTTTAATCTCGTCATTTTCCATATAACGATTTACGACAATTTGAGTTTTATCTTTGTCATAACCTAATTTTTCGAACAATTCAAGACATCTTTGCGTATTGCGCAGTGCCGGAAGATTAGCAATCGTAACAAGCAAAATCATATCAGAATTGTCCAGAGTTGCAATACTTTTACCGCTAAAACTAGATTCCGCATCAACAATAATATAAGAAAAAGTTTCTTTCAAAATACTAAACAATTTTGAAATCTGTTTAGGCTGAATATTATCAGCCTGTTTGAAATACGGAGGATCTGCAAGAATATACAAATTTGTATTTTTGTAGCGTTCCAAAGTGCTCAACAAAAAAGTTTCGTTAACTTTGTCAATATTTTCGAGCATATATGAAATATTAAACGATGGCTTCAAATCTAAAAATGTCGTTATATCACCCATTTGAAAATTCATATCAATAAGTGCAACATTTTCCTTTGTAATTTTAGACAATTCCAATGCTAAATTTGTCGCTAGAGAGGTTTTACCAATGCCGCCTTTATTTGAAAACACTGAAATTATTTTACATTTATTTGTAACATGAGTTTGTTCAAATTGAGAAATCGTCTTGTTCAATGCTTCGAAAAATTCATTTTTAATTATTGGAATAGGAACAAATTCTCTTGCTCCGGTTCGCATAATCTGTATAATCAAATCAACTGAAGGATTATCTGCGAGTGCCAATATCTTACAATTTTGACATTGTGAAGAAATTTTCTGCATCAAATCAAGTTTACTTTGTTTGTTTGTTGATAAATCAACAATAAAGACAGTTTTATTCGGGCAATTTGCCAAAACTTCAACGATTTCAGAATAACTACTTGAAGCCTCAAGCAAATCAATATTGTCAAATTCTCCGACAAATAGCTTTAAAACTTCTGTTGTTGAAAATTCATCTGATAGTATCATTGCTGAAAATTTTTGCATAAACACCTGCCTATACTCTGTATTGTAGCATATTTGTCAAGCTTAGGCAATCTCAAAAAATAAAAAGCCCGATATAGGTGGATTTTGTTACCTGCTGAACTCGCAGGTGGGTGAGCACCCTGACTAATCCGTTTCCCGCTGGCGACAAGATATCGGCGAGTATACTTCAATGCCATGGAGTTAACTCTCCCTATTTATATAAATGTAGGAACAAAATTAACACCCATACGGACTTAATTGAAGCTTAACATACTTTTTATAAGTTTGCAATTACCTTATTGGTTCAAAGATGCCAAGGTTTCATGAATTTGTTTTTCTGCTAAAGCGGCATCTGCCAATGCTTGATTAGCGGCCGTCATATCAGGACCTTGAACAACTACCCCTTGCGGATTTGGAATATAAGACCTTGCCGGTGCTACTTGTTTTTTGTTCTTTTCAGCACCCGGAATTCCACATTCAGGAGATGGAACATAAGTTCTTGTTACCGGCTTTTTACCATTTGCAGCCATTTTGATTAAATTTGTATCACTTTGATAATCTTGCGGACTTTTTGGTTGTTGTGCAACTTGTTGCGCTTGGTTTACATTCGGATTTTGACCGCCTTTGAAAACCTGTTGATTTTGTCCGTTTACCTGATTTGCCTGCTCTTGTTTTTCTTCAGGTTTTTCTTCGTCTTCATCAAGTACGGAATGAGTAGGACGACCAAAGATTTTATGTGCGGTTGTAGTTGTCAATTTTACCAAGAACGGAGTAACCATCATCATTGGGATTGCAAATCTCATCGGAACACCAAGAATGTTTCCGTTAGCCATTTTTCTCAACCAGTTCAAATTATGTTTGCTGGTTGAAACATAAGCCAATTTGCGTTCATTACCCATATTGATAAATTTACCCAACTTGAACATTGTCTTGTTAAAGAAGCCTTTGATATTTTTCTTGCCTAACAATACATCAAGTCGTTTTTCAGCAAATTTATATGCCTTTTTATTATTTAGCAAGCCTGCTTTTACTTTTTCGTTAAAGGCTTTCAAACCTTCTCTATACGCTTTCAAATCTGCTTGATTATTCAAGCCGATATATTTACCTGCACCTGCTAATTTGTGCATACCCAAAATACCGACAGCCATTCCGACAAAGTATGTAAAGTCATTTACTACTCGCTCTGCAAAGGTTTTGATATGTTCACCTTTTGGTGCTGTAATTGTGTTATACAAAATATCAGCCAAGATTGTTGCCTGCATAATAACACCGAGTTTACCACCGCCAAATCTGTTAGTACCGCCTTCAAACAGCCATGCTAAACCTTTCGGAAGTGCTCGACCGAGTGTTGATTTGTTTATTTTACCTTTTACTACATATAATTTGTTTCTCATTTCAGAGAAGGAAACAAATCTGCCCACCGCATGTGATTTACCCTTGCCTACTGTTGTAGTTTCATCACGCCAAATTGAAACACCTTTTAATTTTGAATCTTTTGAAGCCGTTTCCATCATATTTAATACCTTGTCAGGATTATCAATGAAACTACCTTTCAAAGCTTCAAATTCGGCAAAGCTTTTAAAGCCAAACTTTTTAGACTTGAGTTCTTTTGCCATATCTGTCAATTTTGACAAGTCTTTTTCGGATTTTATCGCATTTAATGTATTTTTATCAGCACCTAACATCTCAATTTCTTTACGTTGAAGAGCCAAAATTTGTTCCTCATCAGATAATGTTTTTACACTATCTTTAAACGCATTGATATCCTTTTGAGACATTCCGTACTGCTCAAGTTTTTGGAAGGATTTTTCTTTAGGTCCGAACCCAAAACTAAAGATATGAAATTTATGTTCACCCGCAATAGGACTCATAAAGGTTTCCATAACACTTTCAATGTCTGTTAATAGGAAACTTTCCGGACCTTTAGATGCCCCTTTTACTAAACTCCATTCAGGACTTGTTGAGAAATGAGTTAAGGAATTAACAAATCTGATTTTCTTAGAAAGTCTTTCTAATAAACTTTTAGAACCGTCAACCGCTTTTTGGAAATATTTACCGACAAGAGTTTTTTCGGTGAATTTGTCACCTGCATTACCCAATTTGCCGTAAATAGTCTTAGCATAATCACCAGAACTCAATTTGTTATTGACATATTCCATGCCTTGAGATATGCCGTACCAAGAACCTACACCAAGTGCTGCGGTTGCTAAAGGATTGTTTTCGTGAGAAGCGTTTACTCTTTTTGCAAGATATGAATTATCAACAGCCTGATTAATTTGTTGTTGTCTTTCAGCAGGTGTACCTTGACCTTGCATTGAGGTTTGTTGTTGATTTTCTTGCGGCGGAACAGGGTTTTGCTTAAATGCAACCTGTTTTTTATTTTCTAATACCGGAATATTTAGACCATTGATTTGACTAGACATTTAATACTTTCCTTTTTCCCTACATTATTATAAAAACATGAATTAAAAAAAAGTTGCTCTTTGTGAATAAATGTTACCAAAACACCTTTACATTTCGCAATATTTTCCGAAAAGAGAACAAAAATTTTATTGAGAGGTTTTAAGAAAAACATGTAATTTTATAAAAATGGGACTAATATATGAATTCTATTTCAAACAACAATGTAAATTTTACTGCAAGACTTGATACAACCTTTGTTGCGAACAAAAAACGCTGGAGCAAGATAGGAAAAGAATTTGAAAAGCTAACGGCAGACTACCCAGATGATATTGTACTGATTAACGGAAGTATGAAAAACGGTGACAAAATCGGTATAAATTTGATTTATGATGATTATAGATCGTTTCAAGTGGAATTAAGTTCAGGAGCTACTTGGTTTTTATCAAAATATCAGGATTCTGTTATTGCTCAAAAAATAAAAAGTGCATTTACAGTGCTCAAAAAAAGTCAAATAATGTACGATTGCAACACCAAAATAATGGAGCTTTTGAACACCTCAAAAGAAGTTCCAGACGAAATTGCACAAGATTATATTTACTCTTTCAGAAATCTGCAAAGAGCGATACTTGAAGAAGAAAGAGGGAAAGACCCGCTAATAGAATCCGGAATGATGGCAAAGGAGTAATGGCAAAATTATTCTTTAAGTAATAAGAACTTAAAAACAGAGAAATTAAAAGGGACTCTTTATTAAAAGACGGCATGTTGTATATCTAAGCCAAGCGAGCAACAAACTTGACCAGCACCAAATATAGTGTCATAATCAGTTTATGTTCAAATATTATGGAAAAATTGCACCATATTTATTCCTGCTTCCCGCAGGAATAATTTTGCTTGTTTTCTTCTTTATTCCGTTTTTTCAGACGGTAATATTGAGTTTCCAAGATTACTCAAACAACATCTACAATGCGGATTGGGTCGGACTTGCAAATTATTGGCAAATTTTCAAAAACCCGATATTTTACAAGGTTATGCTAAACACCTTTATTTATCTGCTTGTCGCGGTTCCGATTTTGGCAATAATTCCACTGTTTTTGGCGATTTTAATAAATCAAAAAATCCGAGGAATTACTTTATATAAAATTTTAATCTATCTTCCCGTTATCGTGTCCATTGTAGTAGCAGCGATTGCTTTCAAGTGGATCTACGCAGAACAAGGAGTTTTGAATTATTTGCTGAGCGTATTTCACATACCTGCGATAGGTTGGCTGACAGACCCGAAATATGCGATTTATTCGGTAATTTTACTAACGATTTGGAAAGGTATCGGATATTATATGATGATTTACCTAGCAGCCTTGATGAGTGTTCCAAAAGATCTTTACGAAGCCTGTGACATCGACGGAGCCGGATTTTTAAGGAAACATTTGACAGTAACAGTTCCACATATTATGCCGACAATTGCTCTTGTCACTACAATAAGCGCAATTTCCGCAATGAAAATATTTGCAGAAATTTATGTAATGACTAAAGGCGGGCCTCTTAATTCAACGAAAACAATCGTTTATTATATTTATGAAAAAGCCTTTGAAAACCTTGATTTAGGTTACGCTTCTGCTATGGCGGTAATTCTTTTGGTTGTTGTTATGGTATTTTCACTAATTAATATTTGCTGTTTTGAAAGGAATAAATATCAAATATGATAAAAAAAATATTGCAAAAATTCTCAATACATTCAGTCTTGATATTTACGTCACTACTATCTATATTTCCATTCATTTGGCTATTATCAACCTCACTAAAAGGAAACAGTGAAAACATTTTTGCATACCCACCAACAATAATTCCTAAAGATTTCACTTTTGCAAACTATGTAGGAGTTTGGCACAGAGTGGATTTGATGAGATATTTTATAAACAGTATGATTGTTGCCGGTGGAACTGTTTTATTAAATTTAATTTTGTCATCTCTTGCAGGGTATCCGCTTGCAAGAATGGAATTTAAAGGCAAAAAGATAGCATTCTTCTCGATTTTGGCAACAATTATGATACCATTTCAGGCAATTATGCTACCGGTATATTTAATAACACTGAAACTTCATTTGGTTGATAGTGTGAATAATACCGCAGGTTTTATCGGGTTGATAATGCCGTTTGCGGTTAGTGCCTTCGGAATTTTCCTTATGCGACAAGCGTTTTTGGCAATCCCGAGAGAAATGGAAGAAGCCGCAATCGTTGACGGATGCAATGTTTTTCAAGTTTTTTGGAAGGTGCTTTTACCAATGGTAAAACCTTCACTTGCTGTACTTGCAATCTTTACATTTATCGGCTCTTGGGGTGAATTCTTATGGCCAAGTATTATTTTGACAAAAGAATCAATGTACACATTGCCTGTCGGAGTAAACAATTTGCAAGGAATGTTCTCTTCAAACTGGAGATTTATCGCAGCCGGTTCAATAATTTCAACAATCCCGATTTTAATCTTCTTCCTTGCTATGCAAAAATATTTCATCTCTGGTGAAAACGAAGGTGCAGTAAAAGGCTAAAAATCAAGGCAATGCGGGAACGTCCAATAACACTTGATGTTTTGACTGTTCATAAATTGTATCTCTAAAATCTCTAATATATCTAGGACTCAAACCGATTTTATAAAAAACTCCTTGCCAATAAAGTTCGACGAGTCTATCGACCTGTTTTTGACAGTATAACGGAGTATTTGGACGACGTTTAATTTGGCTCAGAAAATCAATATTTTTTCTTTCCGAATTTTCACGGGTCGAAGCCGCACCAAAATTCTTCATCAAATCAGGACCGCCACAAGATCTTGGCAAAATATGTTCAACAGACGCTAAGGACGGCCAAACAAGAGAATGACCGATTTTGTCAGGTGTAGCAGGCATCAATTTCATCATAAACGCTGAAAAACTTTCTTTTGAAGTCGGAAGTTTTTGAGCCGTATTTATAATTTTTGCCTGAATTTTGTCATCTTTTAAATCTTCAATAATTTTTACTAAGTCATACATAAAAGACTTTCTTGAAAAAGATACAACTATTTCGTTTTTATCAAGCCTTGCTTTGGATTCGTCCATCAAAACGTTCAACGCTTCATGATTTTTTAGGACTGATTTTCGCAAAATCACTTTTAAAAACTTCAAAACCTCTTTTTGATGTTCAATTGTACTTGCACTGGTTGTATTGGCAAAACGTTTTGCCTCTTTGTTCATTTTGCGCATAACCTTTTTGGCTTTTACATCTGTACCATTGTCAATTAAGTTTGTTATCTTTGCCAATTTATACTTAAATTCATAAGACGAAAACGGCACATATACTGGTTTTTCGTCTAACTTTTTATGAGTATCAATCATTAAGGCTTTGAATTTTAAATAATATTTATCAGGTAATGTTTTAAATATCTCATTCAATTCATAAAATACAGGAGTTTGTTTTTTACGCAACCTGCGGCAATAAACCGGTTTTAATTCATCTAAAATCAATTTTATCGGTTTGTCAGGAGCAACATTTGCTCGTTCTTTTAATATTTGAAATAATCTTCCCTCAAAATCAATAAAACTATCGGCATAAGGTTCCAAAGTTTTCATAACTGCACCGACTGGTTTTGCAAATAAATTTGATTTCTGCCATCTGCTATATTGCTTCGGGTCAATCAAAGTTATTCCGCTATACATGCACGGCAATTTGTAAGCAAACAATGCTCTTAATTTTGAAGAATTTTGAATACCGCCAAACGAAACAGGTCGATATGCGGGAATATTATTCAGATTAGTAACGGTTTTTGCGAATTGAATATTACTCCCCGTTGAACTCGAAGGCTCAAACTGTGAGTTTTGGGTAACGGTTCTGAATGTTATAGGTTGAATCTTCATTTCTCTATTAATATTTTAAACTATTTTTCAAAAATATTAAAGTGGGTAATGAGATTAAAATGAAAATTAGTATTCTTCGATATATTCAAAATCCTTTTGAGTAGGATCAAAATATTTGATAGACGGGCATGTTCCGAAAGTTTCAATCATCGTTTTATCCATGTCTTGCTCTCTTACTACTCTTCCGTCAATTATATTTGAGCCATCATCTTTTTGGGAATTTTTATCTTTATCTTTTTTCTTCTTGCCAAATTTCCATGAAGATTTCGGTTTTTCGTTGCTAACTTTTACTCTTGAGTCCTTCAAAACTTTTTGCATTTTTTCTCGCTGTTCCTTTGTACGATAAACATTACGAGTAATATCATTCATGACAATTGCAACGTAAGCTTGGACAGAAGAGTTTTCATCTAGTGCGGTAATCAATGTGATTGCTTTATCTATTTCATCATAAGCATCATCATAATGCCCGAGTCTTTTAAGTAAAACTGCCAAGTTATAATGAGCATCATAACTCATAGGTTGTAAATTTATTGATTTACAATAACACTTCCCTGCTCTACGATAATCACCATAAGCATGGTATGCTAAGCCTAAATTAAATTGAGCATCATAATTATTCGGATCAATTTTAACGGCATGCTCATAAGATTCAATCGCTTTGCTGTAATATTTTCTTTTTAACACTCTATCTGTTGTATAAAGCGCTTTCATCTTATAAGTTACACCACGATTATAATACGCAATCGCATGGTTTTCTTTCGAACTCATTCTGTTATCGTAAACATAAGGAATTGTTAAAAGTTTTCTTTTTGTATTAATTACATTGTCATACTGTTCTATCGCTTCATCAAACGAACCGAGTTTTTCTGATGCGATAAGTCCATAATTTATCCTTGCGACCATCATTTTGGGATTATATTTAAACGCTTGAGAATAAGCATACATTGCAGACTGATAATCTTCGTATACAACATACAAATTACCCAAATTATACCAAGCATCATAATGCCCAGGAAATAAGGATAAACCTTTACTATAATAACGTATTGCTTGATTTAATTCTGACTCTTGATATGCTTGATCACCTTTTTCTATAAAATACATACCCTTCAATTTGTTTACCTGAGTCATAACAAATTGTTGATTAAAGTACGCAAATACCGTAATCACACCTATTACAAATATTGAAAATAATGCTGATAATAATTTTTTCAAGATTTATGGTTCCATTTATACGTATATATTTATAATAAATACTTTGGCAAATAATAACATCAACCAAATAATGTAACAAATTCGTAACAAAAAAGTTACTTCACGCAATTTCAGAAAACACAAAACGTTTATATAAGTAAGGTAGGTTAGAAAATTTAATATTGGAGGTTAGAATGTACGATTACAACTGTGGATTTAGTCCTGCAGGCAGCTTGAATGGAGCACCTTTTGGTGTATCCCCAGATGCTGATTTGGATATGGATTTTACAACAAGCACATACCCAGGAATGGCAACAGGTAGCGTTTTCGGTGACGGCTTTTCTATGATGCCTATGGCTGGCGGATACGGCGGCGGGTTTGATATGCAAAGCATGTACAACAACATGCAACAGCAACAACAATTCCAAACAGATTACTCAATCAAACAACAACAATTAAATCGTAATGCCGATCTTCAAGTTAATGCTCCAATGGAAGCAATAAAAGGTGCAGCAACAGCATTAAAAGATAAAATCACAAGCAACGAACAAGACCAAATTCGTGATGCTTACGAAAGATATGTAAACGCAGTAGCGGCTGCTTACGGAACAACTCCTGACGATAGCGTAATCAAAGCAAGAGCAAATTCCTTGTACGCAAACATGAATAATGGAGTAACCTTAGTTCAAGACTTAAGACAGTATGGTCACGGCTCAATGACTCAAGGTTTAATTCAAGGTATGACCTTCGGTTTGTATGACAAACGCAGTGCAGAAGATAACATTTCAACAATTACCGGTTCTCCTGTCGGTACAACCGAAAAAACAAAACACAATCTCGGCAGATTGGCAGGTGCAGCAACCTTGGGCGGTATCGCAGGCGGTATTGCAAAGGCTTGCAAATCAGGCAAAGCAGGCAAAATCGGCTTGATTGTGGCAGGTATTGCAACAGCAATTTCCTTTATTACAGGCAAAGTTACAACATAACTAACAAAAATATTAACCAATATTCCTAAAATTTCTTCCTATGTAAAAAACCGCCGAATCTGAATAAGGTTCGGCATTTTTTTATAAAAAAAATCCTGCTAAAAGGAGTAATAGCAGGACTAAGTTCAGTAAAAGAGACATCAATCACTAAACATTATTATGCGTTTTTAAAAATCGTCAAATATTTTTGTGGAAAATTTTGAAAATTTATTTTATACTACTGGTATGAAAAGATTTTTAATGATAATTATTTTTGGGATTGTGTTAATTTCTTCCTCTGGAGTAGCAAATTCTATTGATTTGCCGTGGAAAAAAGAACAACCACAAGTTGAACTTGATGAAACTTCTCAACAAGCAAGAATTTTGTACGCACAAAATGACATTGATGCGGCGTTGAAACTTCTAAAAAGCAAAGGCGAATTAACAAGAACTGCAGAAGATTGGCTTTTAATCGGTAATATTTTACAAGACAAAGACCGAATCGATGAAGCGATTTACATGTACAAGAAATCAATCGAGATTGACCCCAAATACTACAAAGCACACTACAATCTGGGATATATTTATTTGTCACAGGACAAGCCAAATATGGCATTGGCTGAATTTAAACAAGCAGTCAAATACAAAGACAATTTTGCCTACGGATACTACAATATGGGTTGTGCCTATTTGGCATTAAAACAATATCGCAATGCAAGATACAACTTTTACAAAGCCTTAGACATAAAAGGTGATGAACCTTCAATATATTACAATTTGGCATACACATATAAAATGCTAAATAACGAAAAACAGGCAAAAACATACTACGATTTATACAACAAACTAATAGAAAGACAGTAAAATGAAATATCAAGGAATAATTTTTGACTTTAACGGAACACTATTTTGGGATTCAGCCAAGCACAAACAGGCATGGCGAGAATTTTCAAAAAGATTGCGTGGTACATCATTTACTGACGAAGAAATGATTAAATACATGTTTGGTCGAACAAATGAAGCAATTATTACCTATGCAATTTCAAAAAAGCCAACACCGCAAATGGTCGAAGAATTGGGACAGGAAAAAGAAGCGCTCTACAGACAAATGTGCCTTAAGGATAAAGAAAACTTCAAATTAGCAGATGGAGTTCCTGAATTTTTGGACTTTTTGAAAGAGAATGATATTCCACGAACAATTGCAACAATGTCAGATAAAACGAATGTTGATTTTTATATTGAGCATTTCAACCTTAAAAAGTGGTTTGACTTGGACAAAATCGTATATTCAAACGGACTTATTCCAGGGAAACCGGCACCTGACATTTATCAAATCGCCGCAAAAAACTTGCATCTTGATCCTAAAGATTGTATTGTTGTAGAAGATGCCGTTTCAGGAATAGACTCGGCTCAAGCGGCAGGTATCGGCAAAATCATAGCAATTTGTTCAGAAGAACCGCCGGAATTTTATCAAACAATACCAGCAGTTAGTGAAATAATCACAAGTTTTAGAGATTTTGATAAGGAATTGTTTGATAAACAAAAAGCTGCAATGTAAAGGCAAATTACTAGGTGCGAAATATCGCACCTTTTCTTTATTTGATAAATCTTAAAACTTTACCTAATTTTTTACCTAACGGCTTTAAAAATTTCTCCAAAAGTGATTTATTTAAAGAAGCCATATCTACATCTTTTCTTATAAGACTTGGTGTACTTCGATAAGGAAAAGTTTTCTTACAAATATTTTTCTTTAACGGATCCCCGAGTGTTGATTTATACTCTAATTTTAACGGTTGCAATCCGGGAGTTGATTTATAGCCCGGGTCTTTTTTCTCAGGTATTACTCTTAAAATATAAGGAGTATTCTTTCTCCCTGACGAAATACTTTCTAATGACATCTTTCCTCACTTTCTTTTTTAATAAATTAATTTCCCATACTTCTATATAAAGAATTTTTGTGCGGAAAAATTGCCCATACCATACCATGCCATACCATGCCATACCATGCCATAAACACGTTATAGCAAGGGTTTCAGCGATTTTAAAATCATATTTACATTCTTAACATTCCGCATATTCGAAAAGCTTTGTGAAAGTATATTACAAAGATAAAGGTTTTAGGAACTTAATTTTTTGTTTTATTTTGGTTATGGAAGAGATGCTGAATCTACGCACTCGCATTAATCGTGCCTTCACTTCGTTTCGCACACTGCTCGTGCTGTTCAGCATGACTATTTGGTGGGCTTACCATGTGGTTCGTCATTCTGAAAGGCTTGAAAAATCCTTTGAGTTTACGAAAAGTGATTTTTAGCCTATTCAGAATCTGTTTTAAAATAAATAACGAGTTTGTTCAATCTTTGCAAACAGATTCCGGCTCGGAGGCCGAAATGACATATTGGTGAGCCTACCAAAACTCTCGTCATTCTGAAAACTTAGAAAACTTTACATATTTTTAAACACTTTTCTGCTACAATCAGTTTGGAAGAATGAAGAAGGAGAGAAATTAATGTTAGATAATATAATAGCACCAATTATCAGTTGGATTGAAGGTGTAATTACATCTGTAGGACCTTTGGGAATTACTTTTTTAATGGCAATAGAATCCTGCAATATTCCGTTGCCGTCTGAAGCGATTTTACCGTTTGCGGGATATTTGGTAAGCAAAGGAGCAATGAACTTCCACGTGGTAGCATTTGCCGGAGCCTTCGGCTGTGTTTTAGGCTCATTACCGTCTTACTACATCGGATACTTTGGCGGAAGAAAACTTCTTGAAAAATACGGCAAATACGTTCTCGTAACTAAAAAAGACCTTGATGAAGCCGACAAATTCGTTGAAAAATTCGGCGATTGGGCATTTTTCTTATGCAGAATGTTGCCTGTCGTGAGAACATTCATTTCGTTTCCCGCAGGAATTTTGAAGGCGAAAAAACGCAACTTCTTCACATTAACGTTTGTTGGTTCACTAATTTGGAGTTATGTTTTGGTATTTGTCGGAGTGAAACTTGGTGAACATTTAGACAAAATGAAAGCGATTTGGCACAAATTCGACTATATCATCATTGTTGCGTGCTTGATTTTAGGAATTTGGTATATTTACAGACACGTTAAACAAGTTATTGTAGAAAAGAATGAACAATAATTGAAATGTTGTTTAATAAATTTTAACGGTTGTAAACTCAAGGGGTTAAAAGTTTTCGGTTAAATCAACGACCCAACCGAACAAGAGAAATAACAAGGTTTTACTTGTTATTTCTTTGCAGAAAATTCATGTCTGTAAGCTTCCAATAATTGAGATGCTTCTTCGTAAGAATGTTCTTCCTGATACTTGTCGAAAATTTTGTTTAATTGAGCAACCTCTTCAGGGTTTTTCAATAGAAACATCATGTCGCTTTCTGTAGTATCTGTCGTAATTTGTGATCTGCCAAGTGAAGCAGAAGGTACTTTGTCCAAATCGTTAATTTCTTTCTTTTCGATTGGAGCAGTCGGCATTTCCGCAGGTAGGTTGCTGTCATTTGCAGCCTTTTGAATGCCTGTGTAGTTTACACTGTTGATGTTTTTGTTGTCGATTTCTCTCATAGTATCACCTTACTTTCGAAACTATTTTCTATTTTACCATCATGTCGTCCTGATATAGAAAACATCTAAATATATTTTTTTGCTACTTTGTTCTAAAAAAGATTACAAAAATTTACATGTAATTATTCAAAAGATTTTTCATGTTAAAATGTATTATATACTATAAAAGGATGTAATGCAAATTATGAACTTGTCTAAATTATTAAAACGCATCTGGTGGTTAGTTTCGGCATACAACACAATGGATAAAATGCCTGATGCTGTGATTTTTGTAAACCAAGAAGGTATTATTGAATATTACAATCAACAAGCAAAAGAGATTTTTTGTTTTGTGGACAACAGCTTTGGCAGATACAAAATTTCTGACATTGTTAAAAATGCTCACGAAACAATTGAAAAATCCTTAGCAGAACATAAACCCGTACTTGCAACCGCTACATTATCAGAACTAGAATTTTATGTAGAAATTAACGCTCAAGAAAAAATGGGTGGATACTGCATTATTGCAAGAGATTTAACTTCTTTAACAAAAGAAATCAGTAATGATGATAAAATTACAAAATTTAATAATGAAAAGAATGCAATGCTTGCAAAACTTAGCGATGATATAAAATCTCCATTAAGTTCTATGATTGGATTTTCTCAAGGCTTGTTAGACGGTTTGGGCGGTACTCTTACAGAAAAACAAGATAAATATATCAAGATAATTAACTCAAACGCAACAGAATTATACAACTTTGTAGATAAATTACTAACATTTTCAGAAGTTGAATCGTCAATTTATCAAGAAAATTACCACACTTTTGATGTTGTTGAACTTTTAAAATCATCGGCTAAAGAATTCAAAGCAGCCTGTGAAAATAAAGGTATAACTTTTGATATAAACTGTGATGAATTACCAAACAGAAATGTCTATACGGATTCAGAAGCACTGAAAAAGGCTTATCAAAATATATTAGAAGTTTCAACAGCAATGACAGAAAAAGGATTTATTGCAATTAAAGCTACTGAACCTGACGAAACGACAAGAGAAGAATATAAACTACCTGAAGGTAAAAAATATTTATATCTAGAATTGAGAGATACCGGTTTAGGGGTATCAGAAGAGGATTTAAGATACTTGTGCGAGCCTTATGCACAACTTGATAAGGGGAAAAAGAACATTCTTCGTTCGCTAAAACTTGGAATTGCAAGTATTTTAATCAAAAGAGCTAACGGAATAATTAATATTCGCTCAGAAATTAAAAAAGGTACAAAATACGAAATTTTATTGCCTATAGAAAAGGGAGCTAATGAGTAACGTAATTTTAAAAAACGTACGTAAGACTTATGACAACAAAAAAACTGTCATAAATAACGTAAATTTGGAGATTAAGGATAAAGAATTTGTTGTTTTGGTAGGGGCATCAGGTTGCGGAAAATCAACCCTACTCAGAATGATAGCAGGATTAGAAGACATCTCTGACGGAGAAATTTACATCGGAGATAAAAAAGTCAACAATGTACCACCCAAAGACCGCGATATAGCATTCGTTTTCCAAAGTTACGCACTATACCCACACATGACAGTTCGTGAGAATATCGCATTTGGGTTAAAAATGCGAAAAGTTGCTAAAAAGACAATCGACGAAAAAGTTGCTCAAGCTGCAGAAATTCTGAACTTGGGAGAATATTTAGACAGAAAACCTAAACAATTATCAGGAGGTCAAAGGCAAAGAGTTGCGCTTGGACGAGCAATAGTAAGAAATCCAAAAGTATTTTTGATGGATGAACCTTTATCTAATTTAGATGCAAAACTTCGTGTCCAAATGCGCTCAGAAATAAAAAAATTACACGAAAAACTACAAACTACATTTATTTACGTAACCCATGACCAGACAGAAGCCTTGACTATGGGCGACAGAATTGTAGTTTTGAATAATGGCGATATTCAACAAGTTGACACACCAAATGAAATTTATAACAATCCCAAAAACACATTTGTAGCAGGATTTGTAGGCTCTCCACAAATGAATTTTATAGAAGGAAAAGATTTAGGATTAGATGAAAATATTTTATACGGAATCAGACCGGAAAAAGTTACAAGTACTGACGGAGATATCAAATTAAATGTAAAAGTCGAAATAACAGAGATGTTAGGCAGCGAAATCATTGTATATTTCAATATCGGGGATAGAAAATGTTCAGCCAAACTCCCTTCTGACACTCAAATCGGAAAAACTTTTGACATTTGCATAAATTCGCATGATTTGTACAAATTCAACAAACAAACCGGCGAACGTATTTATTAAAAATATATAAAGAGATAGATTTATTAACATTATCGTGTATAATTAGATAAGACATTATATTGGACGGGATTTTAGAAATGCAAAAAACATTGGAAAAAAGGGGAATTAAAAATATAGATTTTAACTGTGACTTAGCACAGAGTTTTGGGATTTATAAAAACAGTACAGAATCAAGATTGTTAGACTATGTAAGTTCTGTGAACATTTCTTGCGGATTTCACGCAGGTGATCCGTTGACAATAAAAGAAGCTTTATTAAATGCTAAAAGCAAAAATATCGTTGTGGGTGCTCACGTAGGATATGATGACATTCAAGGTTTCGGTTACAGAAAAATGGACTTAGATTTTGACGAATTGGAAGCTCTTGTTATGTACCAAGTCGGAGCGCTTATGACATTTGCGAAAGCGTACAATATGGAAATCGAACACGTTAGACCACATGGCGCTATGTATCGTCAGGCAGCAGAAGACATTGAAGTATCAAGAACCATTGCAAGAGCAATAAAAAAATGCTCAAAATGGTTGGTTTATTATGGCGCAACCGGTGATAATCTTGCACAAATCGGCGAGGAAGAAAATTTGCAAGTTGCGCACGAAGTTCACCTTGAAAAAATTTATGATAAAGATGGAAATATTGATTTTTCTGCAAGAGATTTAGAAAATACAAATATTTCAATTCAAAGACTAAAAGACTTGTTACAATATTCTCAAGTAACAAATAATGAAGGCGGAAAAACAGTTGTAAGAGCAGATTCAATTCATTTTTCTAACAAACTTTCTAACGCTAAAGATTTGATTATTCAAGCAAGAGAAATAGTTGAACCTCTACCGTTTAACTATATGAACGCTCAAAAATCAGGTTGGGTAGAATAATTAATTATTAATGAAAAGGAATAAGTAAAAGTATGATAAAGAAATTAAAAGTACCAAAACAAGCAGGTTGGTTAATACCTGGATTACAGGTAAAAAGATGGTTTTTATTGATTTTTATCGGTGCTGCCGTAATGACGGTCGGTATTTTGATGTTGTTTGATTTGCAACCGATATTCAACACGATGCAATTTATCAGAAAAATTGCGACAAAAATTTCAACAGAATGGCTTGCTTTTGCGTTCATAATGTTCGGTGCTGCAATATTTTTCAAAGGCTGGACAAAAACAAACCTTTCAATCCTTGATATGGACGAGGACAGAAACAACGATGTACTTTTAGAAAACTTATACAGAAGAAGAAAACTTAACCGTGGACCTCGTATCGTTGCAGTCGGCGGCGGAACGGGCTTATCAATGCTATTGAGCGGTATCAAAAATATCACAAATAATATAACTGCAATAGTAACAGTAGGTGATGATGGCGGAAGTTCAGGCAAATTGAGAGAATCTTTAGGAATTCTACCTCCTGGAGATATTCGTCACTGTATCACAGCGTTAGCAGATGATGAAGATTTAGTAAACAAATTATTTAAATACAGATTTGATGACGGAAAATGCTTGGAAGGTCACAGTTTTGGTAATTTATTTATCACTGCACTTTGTGAAATCACAGGTGATATGGTATCAGCAGTTCGAGCATCTTCCAGAGTTTTGTCAATCAGAGGACGAGTTTTGCCTGCAACATTAGACGATATGAAACTTGTTGCGGAAATGGAAGACGGCAGAATTATTCACGGAGAATCTCAAATTCCTGAAGCACACGGCAAAATTAAAAAATTATTCACAGAACCTAAACACTGCAAGGCTTTGCCTGAAGTTCTAGATGCAATTCGCAATGCCGAATTGATTATTTTAGGTCCTGGAAGTTTATACACAAGTGTTATTCCAAACCTTTTGATTAAAGAAATTGCCGAAGAAATCGCAAAATCAAAAGCAAAAAAAATATATGTTTGTAACATTATGACCCAACCGGGAGAAACTGACAATTACAAGGTTTCAGACCACATAAAAGCGTTGATTAAACATGCTGGTTCATCAAAAATTGTTGATGCAGTTTTGGTTAATAATTATTTACCGGAAAAACCGGCAGACAAATATCAAAAATCAAACTCTTACCCTGTAGTTTTGGACACTCCGGAAATTAAGAAAATGGGTATCAGAATTTGCGCTAAAAAACTTATTGAAGATAACAAAGAAGGCTTAATCAGACACAGCTCAAACCGTGTAGCAAGAGCAATTTACTACTGGTTCAGAAAATCATCAAAATAATAAAAAGGCGAAATCATGGTAAAAAAAGTTACTGTAAGAACACTAAAAAAACTCAAAGAAAATAACGAAAAATTTGCAGTACTGACCGCATACGATTATTCAACAGCAAAATATCTTGATGAAGCGGGAATTGATATAATATTGATAGGTGACAGCCTTGCAATGGTAGCGCTTGGATACGAAAACACAAACGCTATAGGCGTTGAAGAAATGTCAATATTTACCAAAGCAGTAGCAAAAGGTGCGACAAGAGCAATGGTAGTAACAGATATGCCTTTTATGAGTTACACTATAGATATTCCATCTGCATTAAAAAATATTGGAAATATGATAAAACTCGGGGCTAATGCGGTTAAACTTGAAGGTTGCAACGATTATATTTTAGAACTCATTAAAAGAAGTACTCAAATGGGTGTTCCGGTAATGGGACATATCGGCTTTACTCCACAATCACAAAATGTAATCGGCGGTCACATTATTCAAGGTAAAACAGACGAAGCAATAGAAGAACTTTTACAACAGGCTAAACAACTTGAAAAAGCCGGAGCGTTTTCTATTGTTCTTGAAATGGTGCCTAAAAACGGCGCAAAATACATTACCGAAAATATAAATATTCCAACAATTTCTTGTGGTGCCGGCATGCACTGTGATGCTCAAGTTATGGTTTGTGATGATTTGTTTGGCAAATTTTCTGAATTCAAACCAAAATTTGCCAGAAAATACGGTGATATGAGAGAATTAATTTTGGATTGTGCAAAAAAATACAAAGAAGATGTCCTTAGCGGGAATTACCCAAACGATGAGGAATGTTATTAACATATAAAAACATAAGAAGGAAGTGAGCAAAATGTTAGTTCATACAATCAAAGAAGTTAGAGAACAGGTAAAACAGTGGAAAAAAGAAGGTTTGACTGTCGGTTTGGTGCCAACAATGGGCGCTTTACACAATGGTCATTTGAGCCTTATAAAAAAAGCGGTTGAAAAATGTGACAAAGTTGTAGTTTCTGTTTTTGTAAACCCAATCCAATTTTGCCCTGGGGAAGATTTGGACAAATACCCAAGAACTCTTGAAGCAGATACAAAAATGTGTGAAGAAGCCGGAGTTAGCATAGTTTTTGCACCAACACCAACCGAAATGTATGGAGAAAATCAAATGAGAACAAACGATTTTCTAACATACGTAATTCCTCCGTTTTTCTATGTAAATAAACTTTGTGGGAAATCAAGAGTGGGTCATTTTGACGGCGTTTGCACAGTTGTGAATAAATTATTCAATATCGTACAGCCGGATTACGCATTTTTCGGTCAAAAAGATGCTCAACAACTTATCATAATCAAAAAAATGGTCAAAGATTTGAACATTCCTGTCGAAATTATCCCATGTCCGATTGTTAGAGAAGAATCAGGTTTGGCACTAAGTTCAAGAAATAAATATTTATCTGAAGAAGACAAAAAACACGCTTTAGCATTAAGCCAAATACTTAACAACATTAAACTTTGTTACAAAAAAGGTATTACAGATGTTGAGGCTCTTCGTGAAACAGCTTATTCAATTCTAAACGAACACCACGACTTGGAATACTTGGAATTTATGAATGAAAACAATTTGGAAGAAGTCAAAAAAGCGGACGATTCTACAAGAGTTTTCATTGCTTGTAAAGTCGGTGGAGTAAGACTTATTGATAACATTTTGTTAGGTGAATAAAACTTAATTAATCGAATTAAAAACGAGGTTGAAAATATGACTTCAACCCCGTTTTTATTATCTTTCTAATTTTTAAATTTTCTGCATCTTACAAAAAAATTACTTTCTAAAAATTGTTTGTTCTCTATCTGGACCAACTGAAACAATATCAATAGGAGTTTCCAAAATTTCTTCCAATCTTTCCAAATATTTTTTACAATTTTCAGGTAACTCATCATAAGTTTTTGCACCCGTAATATCAGATTTCCAACCTTTATGAGTTTCATAAATCGGTTCTAAATACTGATGAATAAATACATTTGTCGGGTAATCATTGTAAATCTTACCATCACGAGTGTCACGATAAGCGGTACAAATTTTAATTTCATCAAATGTATCAAATACATCAATTTTAGTTAAAGCGATTGATGTCAAACCTCCAACAAGGCAAGCATACTTCATTGTAACAGCATCAAACCAACCACAACGTCTAGGACGACCTGTAGTAACACCAAATTCATGTCCGATATCTTGGATAAGTTTACCAGTTTCGTCAGTCAATTCAGTAACAAAAGGACCTTCACCAACTCTTGTAACGTACGCTTTGGCAACACCAATTACCTTGTCAATAACAGTAGGTCCATAACCAGAACCGGTTGAGGCTCCGCCACCAATTGGGTTTGAACTAGTTACAAACGGATATGTTCCAAAATCGACATCGAGCATAACACCTTGTGCTCCTTCAAAAAGGATTTTTTTCTTATCGTTTTTGGTTTTTCTTAGCATTTCCTGCCAATCAAAGCAAACATAAGGTCTGAAAATTTCTGCATACTTTTTGCACAATTCCAAAACTTCTTCTTTGGTATAAGTTTTCAAATTATATACTTCTTTTAATTGTTTATTTTTTATCGGCAAAATAACATCAAGTTTTTCAGACAATGCAATATCAGAATATAAATCTTCGATTTTCAAACCTATTCTTTGCATCTTATCTGTATAAGTAGGTCCGATACCTTTTTTAGTTGTACCAATTTTACCCTTTCCTGCAGTACTTTCAGAGTATCCGTCAACTTCTGTATGCCAAGGCATTGTAATAGATGCCAACGGACTTACTTTCAATCCTGACAAATCAATATTTTCTTTTTTCAAACCGTCAATTTCTTCTTGAAAATACTCCGGTAAAATTACAGTACCATTACCAATTAAACAAGTTTTTCCTTCATACAAAATCCCTGATGGAATCAAATGAAATTTAAAAGTTTTACCGTGCGCAACAACAGTATGACCGGCATTACAACCACCCTGATAACGAATAATCAAATCAGAATTTTCTGCCAACAAGTCAGTAATTTTAGCCTTACCTTCATCACCCCATTGAGCGCCAACTACTACACAATTTTCCATAAATACACCCTTCATTTTTCTTACTTCGCACAATTAATATTACAACAAACAAACTAAAAAAATGGTGTTTTGTTTCCAAAACACCAATACCTCTATTATAATGTGTAAATATATACCCTTAAATTTCAAATAGACTGTGCAATCTTGTTTGGATATCTTCTTCGTCAAGATCTTCAGTTATTCGATTCAAATCTATTGCCATTTGATAGTAATTTGCAGCATCATTTGTAAAGCCCATTTCTTGACTTGCACGACCTGCATTGAAATAAGCAAGTGTATAATTCGGATTTAACGAAATTGCTTCTTCAAAATATTCCAACGCTTCTTCCGCATCCATCAAGCCGTCTAAGTATAAAATACCTAAATTATTCTGAGCAAATTCATTATCCGGTTTTAGTTCAACAGCCTTGTGATAAGCAACTAAGGCTTCTTCCAAATAATCTTTTTCCCACAATGCAATACCAACCTTTGAATAAGCACGGAACTCTTCAGGATTTAAAGTAATCGCATCACAGTACGCCCTAATCGCCTTATCTAAATCGTATTCAGCCATGTAAATATCGCCTAAAGCAATGTACAAATCATAGTTACTAGGGTCTAAAATTATACCTGATTGATAAGTTGAAACTGCCGCCTCTATATTCCCTTTTTGCTCTGCATAAATCGCCCCAAGTGCCTGACAAACAATAGATGTCCATTCAGCATCAGGATTAAGCGAAATTGCCTTTTGGTAATGCTCAATCGCATCGTCATAAAGTTCTGCTCTTGCATAAGCATAACCTAGAGAATTGTTATAAAACGGATTTTCAGGTTCTCTATCAACTGCCAACTTAAACGCACTGATTGAATTCAATTTATCGTCTTTTGACATATAAAGATGTCCAAGTTCATAATAAATTTGCGCAGTATCGATATCAAATTCTAGTAATCTTTCATAGCAATCTATTGCTTCTTCGGTATTTTCAGGGAAATAAGTTTGTAAAATTGTCGCAATTTTTACCAAAATTTCACGGTTTTTCGGATTCGCTTCTAAAACTTTACGATAACAATTCAATGTTGTATCAATATCGTTATTTTTCAAAGCCATATTGCCGAGTTTTTGATAGAAATAATCACTGTTAGATGTTTTTTCAACCGCAGATTTATAAACTTTTTCAGCAGAATCATACATCTTAAATTTTTCTAAAAACTTACCAACGGTGTTGTATGAAAATATTGAAACATCATTACTCATGTTTCTGTAAAACATTTTCATAGTTGGTCTGTCCCAAGCAAGCATTACACTACCGGTTAAGAAATAATACAAAAAGCCGATATAGTCTTTGTATGTCGCATTTTGAGAATTGATTTTTTGCAACAAAGATTGAGATAAAATCATTCTCGGACGACCTGATGCTAGTGGATTCATTGAAATTGCAGACTTAAATTCTTTTTCTGCCGATTCATAGTCTTCCGCAAGTTGCATGAAGTACCCTGTATACAAATGAGCATCTTTATTTTTTGGAGATAGTACAACCGCTGTTTTACATTGTTCAATAGCCGTACCCAAACTTATTTGCCCTTGTTCCCACATAAGAGTTGCAAGTCTATAATAAGTTTCCGGAATAGTCGGGTCATACTTAACCGCATCAACGTAATGTTCAACGGCTTCTTCTAAATCGTTATTTTTTTGACCGATTAGATATTTTTCGTGGGCAACTCTTGCTTTTTCTAACGAGTCCTTCGCCTTTTCCTTATTTTCGATATTATTTGTGCCGATAAATGGCATTAAAACTTGTTCTGACATTTTGAAGCTCCAATATATTATATAGATTTACATATAGTGTCGTGTGTAAATTCTATATCTTTAGAACATGGAGTAAAATCTCATCTATTTGTATTAGATAAGTGGCGAAATATTTTACTACAACAAATTACCATCTAAGTCATATAATTTAATATCCAAACCTTTCTTTTGAACAATTTGTTTGATTTTAGATACCGCATCTTCAGAATAATCTTCTTTAGGAATAATTATTCTATCAATCGTATTTGCAGGAACTCCATAAGGGACAGCTCTGTGGCTTATATAATCAAAATGACCTTTCATGTTTCCATCTAAATCTAAAATTGTATCAGGAAAAACTAAATCTCTATTAACTTTGAAGGAATTATCCATAATTGTTTTATTTACTGCTTTTTTATCAACAACAAAAACCATTTCCCCATTACTAAGATTTTTGTGTGGTAAAAAATTTAATTCTCCTTCATTAAATTCAGATACAGGTTTTGAAAAATAATCTTTTATTGATGAAGCTTTTCTTACATCCCAAAAGTCGGCACAAAGTGGAGTTTGAGTTGCAACTCCGGTTCCTGTTCCTACAGCACCTCTCAGGTCGCCGGATGTAATTCCATCATCCAAGATATGCACTAAATCCTTTGGAGATGCAGAATGTAACATAGTATTTTCTGATAAGATATTACTAGCCTTCGGGTGTAGAATACTTGCACTTTTTGTTGATAAATAAGAATTGTAAGAAGATTCATACAACCTCTTTTGGCTTGGTGTCAGACATTCTGCCAATGTATAATCACCATCTTTTACGGCTGCTGACATTTTAATTTTATCAAACGGCAACTTATATTCTGTTTTTGGCATTTGAGCTTGAACTCTTTTTATATATTCGCCAATACTTTCGCCTGCTTTTTGCGGAGTTTGAATACAATCCAGCATGAAAGATGCAATATATTTCTTACGCTCAATCAATGTTTCTTTTAGATATTCCGGATTTTTGATTCCAGACCTGAAAACAGCTTCACCAGAACCTCCCTTTGTATATATGTCTTTATCTTTTAAATATACGGGAACTCGTTGTACTTTTTTCAACGTATAAGATACTTTTTCAATAGTATCTGATATTTGTTTTTCAGGTATCATTGCAACACGAGAAAGAGAATCAATTAATTCGCCTCTTGTCATGTCTTGTAAATACGGACGAGATTGAGAATATACATCAAAAAAGCTAGACAATTCTGTTACATCTTGACCAAATTCAGCACCTTTTCGTCCCCCTCTTGCTCTATAGCAAAGTGAACCGCCAACATCAAGTCTTAGTGGTTTACCGTCTTTCATTACAGTATTACCACTTTTTAATGCATCCCAATTTGCCAGCCAACAATCTGCCCCAAAACCCTCTCGAAGTAACGGAGCATCAGCTTTTGTAGGAAGTCCATCAAAAGGAAGATATTTACTAGCCACTCCTACTTTTTTTGTCGCACAATTCGAAGAGGTTTTTGAAGGTATAGTGTAATCAACAAGAGAAACTTTTGCACTATCAATCCCAGCCAGTTCATATAAATCACCTGCAAGTTTTTCAGAACGGGCATGTGCTTCTGATTGAGGATATTTTATATAATATAAATCATTTGTTCCCTTAACTTTTGCCCAGTATCCTTCATTCGAACCACTACAAGACCCATTATAAATAACAAATTCTTGCTCTTTGCCATTTAAGTTTAATTTTTTAACATCCTTAGAATATTTAGACTCTAAATTTTGAATTTTGTCTAAAACTTTATTTGAAGATGTTTTAGGTATTGTTCTCCAACTGGAAGCTATATCCTCAACCAATTGTGAAACTTTTGTATCTTGTGATAAATATTTAGATTTTCGCACAGCTGGAGCCACATAGTTAAACATAACTCGTTGTAATGTCATTCTTAAAATTCCCCTTAAATTCCTATATATTATATAAAGTATTTAAAAGTAGAAAAAATGCCTAATATAACATTTTTTTAAGAAAGATTAACAAAAGGAAACGGAATTTTATAATAATAAAATTCCGTTTCCTTACTTTTTATTAGAAAATAAACCTAATTGTCGTTACTTTGAATCTTCATAAATAATTGCAACATTTCAACGTACAACCAAACCAAAGTTACCATCAAGGAAAATCCGAAATACCATTCCATGTTCTTATCAACACTAGAAGAAAATTCTTCGATATTTGCAAAATCCATGATTAAACTAAATGAAGCAACTCCAACAATTACAAGACTTACACCAATTCCTACAGGTCCATTTGAATATAAAAACGGAATAGCAATATGGAATAGCGACAAAATCATTTGAAGCATGTAAAGTACAAAAATTGAAAAAATAGAAATTGTCATGACTGCTCGAAATTTTTCGGTACATCTGATAACTTTTGTTGAGTACAAAGTAAGCATGCTAAATAGAGCAATAAAAGTTGCAATAGTTGCCTGAAAAACGACCCCAGGATAAAATTTATTAGCAAGCGCTGAAATATACCCTAACGCAAGCCCTTCAAGCATTGCATATAATGGCGTTGTCAGGATTAAAAACTTATTCTTTGGCATGAAACAAATTGCCAAACACATGCCAAGCCCACCCCAAATACCAACGTTGTAAAGCAAAGCAGCCTTATCAGCAAACCCTGCAAATTGCAAATACCAAGTATAAGAAAAAGTTGCAAACATAAGCAAACCTAAAAAGCATGTTTTTAATATAGTACCACCAACTGTCATTGTAGAAGTTTCGCCTAAGGAATTAAAACTGTCTTGTCTTATAAAATCTTCTCTAAGTGTCGGATTAGCCATAAAATACACCTCCTAATCAAGTAAAAAACATATCCGCTAAAAATATAACATATAAAAGAAAAATCTCAATTGCCGAAAAAAATATAAAAAAAAGACTTTACAATGAAAAATGTTTGGTGTATATTAAAGAAGTCGGCAGAGATGCCACAGAATAATCCTCAGTAGCTCAATGGCGGAGCATTCGACTGTTAATCGAAGGGTTGCTGGTTCGAGTCCAGCCTGGGGAGTTTTTTCTATTATTAGGGCAAGAATTCGTTTCAAGTCCTTTTTTAATGCCTGTTTCAGAAGTTCGATTGTTGGTATTTTTGCTCCCAATTGTACTGATTTTCTATTATTGTTTGGAATATCGGCTTTAGTTTTATATCAAAGTTTTTATCTTTATATGTGATTTCTTCTGAAATAATTTCCATGATTTTTCTTCTTTGTAGCAGCAAATTGCCTTTCAAGAAATAATCATGTGCGTTATCTGTAAAACTAAGCAGTGTGTCGGCTTTGTCGTAAAATGCCTTATCAAG